>PMNA01000023.1 GCA_003162055.1 Actinomycetota bacterium
GAGCAGACGCTGAACCAGCTGCTGGTCGAGATGGACGGCTTCGAGCTGAAGGACAACATCATTCTGATCGCGGCCACCAACCGGCCCGACATTCTCGATCCGGCCTTGCTCCGTCCCGGCCGCTTCGATCGCCAGATCGTCGTCGACCGGCCCGACCGAATCGGTCGCCGCAAGATCCTCGAGGTGCACTCCAAGGGCAAGCCGCTGGCGGCGGAGATCGACCTCGACACGCTCGCCGCCGGAACGCCCGGCTTCACCGGCGCCGACCTCGCCAACCTGGTCAACGAAGCGGCGCTGCTCTCAGCGCGGCGCGGCCGTAAGCAGATCGGGCAGGAGGAGCTCGAGGAAGGGATCATGCGCGTGATCGCCGGCCCCGAGAAGCGAACACGGCTGCTTTCCGAGGACGAGCGCAAGATCACCGCCTATCACGAGATGGGGCACGCGATCGTCGGCTTCTTCCTCAAGCACACCGACGAGATCCACAAGATCTCGATCATCAGTCGCGGGCAGGCGCTCGGCTACACGATCTCGCTGCCGCGCGAGGATCGCTACCTGACCACGCGCGCCGCGCTGATGGATCAGCTGGCGATGTCGCTCGGCGGCCGCGCCGCCGAGGAGCTCACCTTCGAGGAGGTCACTACCGGCGACGCCAACGATCTCGAGAAGGTCACCGCGACCGCCAAGCAGATGGTGATGCGCTACGGCATGAGCGAAAAGCTCGGCCCGCGCGTGCTCGGTCACTCGGCCGAGATGCCGTTCCTCGGGCGCGAACTGGGCCACGAGCCGGACTACTCGAACGAGATCGCGCGCGAGATCGACGACGAGATCAGGAACATCATCGAAGAGGCGCATCAGACCGCTCTCTCGGTGCTGCGCGAGCACAAAGACGATCTCCAGCGCCTGGCCGATCTGCTGGTGGAGCGGGAGACGATCGATAAGGAGCAGTTCGAACGCCTGCTGGCGGGTGAGTCCGCGCAGGCCGTCTTCGCCGATTCCACGCCTCCGGCTCAGCCGGGCGGCGCGGGCAAGAAGGCACGTAAGCCGCGCCCCAAGACGAAGCCCTATCCGGTGCCCGGCGCGCTCTCGAAGCCGCCTCCGCCGGAAGCCGCCAAGGGCTGACAAGCCGGCCGCGTCGCGTACGCTGTTGGCGTGCCCGGGCTTCCGATCGAGCAGAGGTTCCCGCGTCCCTCGGTGATGGGGATCGTCAACGTCACCCCCGACAGCTTCTCGGACGGCGGCGTCAACTTGGAGCCCGAGGCGGCGGTCGCCTCGGCCCGGCGCATGCTCGCCGAGGGGGCGGCGATCGTCGATCTCGGCGCGGAATCGACTCGGCCGGGAGCAGACGCCGTGAAGGTTGACGAGGAGCTGCGCCGCGTAGTGCCGGTGCTCGAAGCGCTGTCCGGCGCGCCGCTCTCGATCGATACGAGCAAAGCGGTTGTCGCTCGCCGCGCGCTGGATCTCGGCGCCGAGCTGGTCAACGACGTGACGGCGCTACGCGGCGATCCGGAGATGGTCGAAGTGGTGGCCGAAGCGGGCGCCTATCTCTGTCTGATGCACATGCTGGGCGAGCCGCGCACGATGCAGAACGAGCCGAGCTACAAGGACGTTGTCTCGGAGGTGGCGGCTTTTCTCGAAGAGCGGCTCGCTTTCGCCACCTCGCACGGAGTGCGCGAGGATCGAATCTGCCTCGATCCCGGATTCGGCTTCGGCAAGACGGTCGAGCACAATCTGGCGCTCGTGCGGCGGCTGGATGTTCTGCTCGCGCTCGGCCGGCCGCTACTGGTCGGCTTTTCGCGCAAGCGCTCGCTCGGGCGCCTGCTGGGCGATCCTGAAGCGACGAGTGGAACGACGGCGGCGTCGATCGGGGCGGCGCTCGCGGCCTTTGACCGTGGTGCCGACATCTTCCGCGTGCACGATGTGCGCGAGCACGTCGAGGCGCTGACGATCGCGGCCGCGATCGAGCGTGGCTGAACGACGGCAAAACAGAGGTGCTCAGCGCGCGATCGGCGCGGGCGAGGTTAGGATCGCCTCATGACCAAGGCGTACGTGGGGCTGGGAGCCAATCTTGGCGATCGGGAGCAGATGCTGCGTCTGGCGCTCGAGCGCCTCGCCGCCGAGCCGAGCATCGAGCTGGTGGCATCGTCGACGCTGCGCGAGACCGAGCCCGAGGACTTACTCGACCAGCCTCTTTTTCTGAACGGCGCCGCGGTCGTCGAGACCGATCTGTCGCCGAGGCAGCTGCTCGCGCGCCTTCAACTGATCGAGTGCGAGCTCGGTCGGCGCCGCGCCGGCCCACGCTTCGGACCGCGCGTAATCGATCTCGACCTGCTTCTCTACGGCTCCCTGACCGTGAGCGAGCCGGAGATCGAGATACCCCATCCTCGCCTGCATCTGCGCCGCTTCGCGCTCGAGCCGCTGGCCGAGCTCGACCCCGAGCTGGAGGTCCCGGGCAAGGGGCCGGTGAGTGCCTTGCTCGCGGGGCTAGACTGACAGTGCGATGTCACACCTCGACGATTTAGACGAGTACGAGGCCGAGCTCGAGCTCCAGTTGAAACGGGAGTACACGGCCGTCTTCGGTCTCTTCCGCTACTGCATTCTCACTCCAGACGTGACCTACCTCTGTAACCGGCTCGAGGTCGAGCAGGCCAGCCAGCCGAGCTATCCCTACCTGCACCTGCGCATGGAAGACGTCTGGGTCTGGGACAAGAATCGGCCCACTCGCATCATCCCGCGGGCCGAGGTCTTCACCTCGGGCGACGTGACCATCGAGGAGCTGAACAGCGGCGAGGGCTCGCAGCTGACCGCCGCCGCACTGGCCGAACGGATCGGAGAGCAGCTTCAGTCCGACGACGAGCTCTGAGTCGTTAGGCTCTCCGGGATGCTGCTCGCCGTAGACGTCGGAAATACGCAGACCGTTCTCGGGCTCTTCGAGGGCGAGCGGCTCGAGCAGCACTGGCGGATCGCCACCGAAGCACACCGAACCGGCGACGAGCTCGCCTCGCTCTTCTGCAACCTGATCGATTTCGAGTCCGTTTCGGGCCTCTGCCTGTCCTCGACCGTTCCGGCGCTCGTGCACAGCTATCAGGAGCTCGCCGAGCGCTGGCTCAAGCGCGAGCTGATCGTGCTCGGCCCCGGCACGCGCACGGGCATCGCCATTCGCTTCGACGATCCACGCGAGGTCGGTCCCGACCGCATCGCCAACGCGATCGCGGCCCTCGAGCGGCACGGTGCTCCCTGCATCGCGGTCGATTTCGGTACGGCCACGAATTTCGATGCCATCTCGGCGGACGGCGAGTACGTCGGCGGCGTTCTGGCGCCCGGGATCGAGATCTCGATGGAGGCGCTCTTTGCCCGCGCGGCGCGGCTGCGTCAGGTGGATTTCGCCGAGCCGCCGAACGTGATCGGCAAGAGCACCATCGCGGCGCTCCAGTCGGGCCTCGTCTTCGGTTTCGCCGGCCAGGTGGACGGCATCGTCGAGCGGATGCGCGCCGAGCTCGAGGGAACGGTCAAGGTGATCGCCACCGGCGGGCTCGCCGAATTGATCGTGCCGCACTGTCACACGATCGAAACGGTTGACGAATTCCTAACTCTCGAGGGCCTGCGCATCGTCTGGGAGCGCAACCGCCCCGAATAACGCCGAGCGGCGCGCTCGCGGGCGAGATATAAAGAACGGATGCCGACCCGAGATCCGCACCAGCCGCGTCCGTCGACGGAGGCCCCCGGGCGGACGAACTGGCGCAGGCGCTGCGGCGATCTTCTACGACCGCTCTTTCCGGGCGGTCGCGACGATCTGGCCCGCGTACTGCCGCTGCCGATCATGCTGGCGCTCCTGCTCTACTGGGCGTCGGATGAGGGCGGGTTTCGGCCGGCGCTGTGGTATCCGGGCGCCCTGGTCGTCGTCTGGCTGCTCGTAATCTGCTCTGCCAACCCGATGTTCTCGCTCAAGCGGCGTGAATGGAGAACCGCGGCGCTCGCGTTTTTCGCTCTTTTCGCGCTCTTGAGCTTCCTCTCGATCATCTGGGCGACGGTGAAGGGCGACGCCTGGGACGGCGCCAACCAAACGCTTCTCTACTTCACGATCTACGCGCTCTTCTCGCGCTGGTCGAGCAACGTCAGGATCGCGAGCCTGTTTGTCTCGCTCTACGCGATCGGAGTTGCAATCGTCGGTTTTGTGACTATCGAGAGCGCGCTCCACGGTGGGCATCCGGTCTCGGTTCTCCTGGGCTGGCGGCTGGCGGCGCCGATCGGTTACCAAAACGGCGAGGCGGCACTCTTTCTCATTCCTCTCTGGCCGGTCCTGTATCTCGTCTCGCGCAAGGAGGTGCCGCCGCTTGCGCGGGGATTGCTCGCGGCCACCGCTAGCCTGCTCGTTCAGATCGCCGTGCTGGCCCAGAGCCGCGGCTCGATGTACTCGTTCCCGGTTGTCTTCCTCATCTTCGTCTTGCTCACGAGCGGCCGCGGTCGAGCGCTGGTCACCGCGCTCGTCGTCCTCGCGGCCTCGGCAATCAATCTGAGCGCCCTACTCGGCGTTTACCGGGCCGGAGACCGCGGCGACGCGATCGCGCCGGCGATGACGCAGGCGCGGAACGGGATGATCGTCGTCTGCGCCTGCCTTTTTGTCCTGGGGACGCTGGCGGCGCTGCTCGACCGGCGCGTGTCGCTGGCCGAGCGAACTGCGCGCCGACTCGACCGCGGAGCTCTCGCCGCTTTCGCTCTGGCGCTCGTGCTCGTAGGCACTGTCGGCCTGATCTCGACCAACAACCCCACCCACAGCGTCCACAACGCCTGGCACAACTTCACGACGGGAGCCTCCGGTGGCTCGGGCTCGAGCCACTTCACGTCGCTCTACGGCACCAATCGCTACGACTTCTGGCGCGTCGCCGCGAACGAGTTCCGCGCCCATCCGCTGGTCGGGATAGGAGCTAACAACTTCGCGCCCGAGTATCTGCGGGCGCGGCGGAGTAACGAGGAGCCGAGCGATCCTCACTCGATCGAGATGAAAGTCCTGGTGCAGACGGGCGTTATCGGATTCGTGCTCTTCTTCGGCTTCCTCGCCGGCGCTCTGGTCGCCGTGCGCAGGCGCGGTGTCGATTCTTTCAGGCGAGGCCTGGCGGCCTCGCTCGTGGTCGGGTTCGCTTACTGGCTCGTTCACGGCTCGGTCGAATGGTTCTGGGAGATACCGGCTATCACCGCTGCGGCGATCGCCTTCCTCGGGCTTGCTGCGGCTGTAACGGTCGATACAAACCGCGAAGAGGCGGTCGAGCGCCGCCTCGATCGCCGGCTGCTCGCTCCGGCTCTCGTGCTGGTTGCGCTTGTTGTGTCGGTCAGCTACTGCGCGCCCTGGTTTTCGGCACGTTACGTCGACAGCGCCTCACAGAGCTGGCGCGCGTCGCCGTCAGAGGCTTATCGGATGCTGAATCGGGCTCGCGCGCTCGATCCCTTGAGCGAGGCGCCCGATGTGATCGCGGGCACCATCGCCGAGCGCCGACACGACTACACGCGCATGAAGATCGCCTTCAGCCGCGCGCTTACGCGCAATCACTCCGACTGGTACGCCTGGCTCGAGCTCGGTATCGCCGAGTACGAGACGGGGAACCGGTCGGCCGCGCTCGCTCAGCTGGAACGGGCCAAGAGCCTCAACCCACGCGAGCCGATAACTCGCCTCGTGCTGCACAGCGTACGTGCGCACAAGGTGATAGGCCTTGCTTCGATAGACAAGGCATTTCTCGATCGCGCACTCTTGTATGCTCTGGGCAAGTCGTAGTAGTTTCGGCTCTTCATCTCGGGGGAAGGGTTGGATCTACGTGTACCCGATTGACGGGAAGCGACTGCGACACTAGTCTGAGGGTACCCGTTCGAGTGATTCCCCTATCAAACGGAGGATGGTTCAAGTGAAGTTGAAGGCGACATTCGGAGTGCTGATTACGGCTCTGGTGGCGGCACCGTCGGCGCTGGCCGTAGGATCGGCTCAGTCCGTGTACGGGGGGGAAGCGGGCGTCGCACATGCGCAGGTTCAGGCCGCAAATCAGGTTGCAACAGTTTCGTCGTCGGGATCGCTGCCCTTCACAGGTCTCGACTTGATGCTACTCGTGGGTGGCGGGATGCTTCTCCTGCTCACGGGTATCGCGCTGTATCTAGTCTCGCGCCCGCACGCATCTGCTTAGTTCGTCTTTCGGCCGCTTCGAGGTGTCGGGGGCACCTCGGACGGCCGCGGACGGCTAGGGCCTCGCTGGTTTCCGGCTAGATCCGGAAGAGACGCCTACGTGCTCGCGACCGGCCACGGGGGCGAGCGGGAATCGGCAGGTCATCCACGATCGCCGCGGGCACGTCGTGAGTCAGCCAGCGCGCCAGCTCGGGGTTGTGGAGCGCGGCCGCGGCACTGCTCGTGCCGGCCCTGCGAAGTCCCGGCCAGTGCGCGTCGCTGGCGATCACGTGCGCGTGCCCGGCGCCGATCAGCTCGCGTGCGGTTTTGCGGCATACGCGCCCGAGCCGACCGTCGACGGAGGCCGCGGTTAGTTGCACCAGCGCCCCGGCCTCCACCAGCGGCTCGATCAGTGTCGGATCTTCTTGGATATGGGGGTTGCGCTCGGGGTGGGCGAGAACGATTGTGATTCCGCGCTGCCCGAAGTTCCAGATCTCGTTCTCGAGCCCAAACGGCCAGCTGAGATAGGGGAACTCGACCAGTAGGTAGCGGGGGTTGCCTGCCAGACCAAGGCGGTGCAGCTCGTCATCGTTGAGAATCAGGAGGCTCGGGATAGCGATTTCCGCTCCGCCGAGTATCTGCAGATCGATCCGCCGCTGCCGCAGAATCTCGTTCAATTCGGAGACGAGCCGCTCCATCGTCTCTACGTCGGTCGGGTAGTCGTCGCGCACGTGCGGGGTGGCGGCCATGATCGTGGTGCCGTCGCGAACGGCGGCGACCGCGACCTCGATGCTCTCCTCGAAAGAACGCGAGCCGTCGTCGACGCCGGGGAGGATGTGGGAGTGGAGATCGACCACGTTGTCCAATCTATCTGCCGGTTCTAGTCGTTCGAAGGTCTGCCCGCTGTCTCGATAATTGAAGCGGGCTAGCGGCGGCTCGCGTCTTCGAGCCCGACCACGAGCGGCTCGGCTTGTGGCGCCGCCGCCAGCAGTAGTCTCTCGGTCGAGGAGAGCGTCCCGGCCTCCACGAGCTCTCGCCGCAGCTGCCGGGGGAACCGCCCCCGCCTCAGATACCAGCCGTAAAACTTCTTGAGAAAGCTCTGGGCGCGCCGCTCGCCGAGCTCGCGCTCGACTTCGCGCATGAAGTGGATCAGCTCGGCGGCTACCTCGTCGGGCGCCGGCTCCTTCTCTTCTCCGCTCAGGATTTCGCTCAGGAGCCAGGGGTTACCCTGCGCCGCCCGCCCGATCATCACCGCGGCCGCGCCGCCGGCGATCAGCGCGCGTGCCTGCTCGCCGGAGCGAATATCGCCCGAGGCGACGACGGGAACCTTGACCAGCGAGGCAAGCTCGACGGTGAGCGAGTGATCGGCGCTGCCGCCGTACATCTGGCGCTGAGAGCGGGGGTGAAGAACGAGCGCCTGCGCCCCGGCCGCGACGAGCCTCGGCCCAAGCTCGATGCACGTTCTCGAGCCTGGCTCGATCCCACTACGTAGCTTGACCGTGACCGGAACGGAGACCGCCGCCGCCATCTCCTCGACGATCCGGCAGGCGAGCTCTGGTTGCCCGAGCAGCGCCGACCCGGCTCCGCTCTTCATCACCTTGCGCACCGGACAGCCAAGATTGAGATCGACGATGTCGGCGCCGGCCGCCTCGGCCATGCGCGCCGCCTCCGCCGCCTCCGCCGGCTCGGACCCAAAGATCTGTAGCGCAATCGGATGTTCGTCGGGGTCGATCCGGAGGTAGTCGCGCGTACGCCGGCTCCCATGCCCTAGGCCGGCCGCGCTGACCATCTCCGACCAGACGAGCCCGGCCCCGAAACGCCTCGCCTGGCGTCGGTAGGCGCGTACGCTGACTCCGGCCATCGGCGCGAGAACGAGCCGCGAGGGGATCCTCACGGCCCCGATCTGCCAGCTTTGGTGAAGGTCGCTCATCACGTCTATACCTACTCTAGAAATACATTCTTGACTAGCGACGCCGGTAGGGGTACCATGCGCGCCCGCGCTGGCGAAATGCCACGCTTTTTCTTTATGACGCGCAGGAGGCGGCGGTGAAGGAAGTTATTCTCACTCCCGAGGGGTACGAGAAGCTCAAAACCGAGGTCGAGTATCTCTCAAACGAGAAGCGGCGCGATGTCGCCGAGCGGATCAAGGTTGCACGCGAGTTCGGCGACATCATGGAGAACGCCGAGTACGACGACGCCAAGAACGAGCAGGCGATGCTCGAGCACAGGATCGCGCTGCTGGAGCACCGGATGCGTGACGCGCGCGTCATCGATGTGAGCGAGATTTCGACCGCCGCTGTCTCGGTCGGCACGCTCGTGCGCCTGCGCGACCTCGAGGCGGGAAAGACGATCGAGTACCACATCGTAGGCTCCGCCGAAGCCAATCCGGCCGAGAACAAGCTCTCGAATGAATCGCCGGTGGGCCGGGCGATCATGGGTCACAAGAAGGGCGAGACGGTCGAGGTCGTCGCTCCGCGCGGGACGTTGAAGTTCAAGATAATGGCGATCAAGGCCGCGTAGCGGTCGCTACGCGCGCGTGCTCGCGTGGCCTTTGAGGACGAAGTAGCCAAGGCGCTGGACGAGCTTCCGCCGGAGCTCGCCAAGGGACTCCGCAACGTTGCCGTGCTGATCGGGGACGAGCGCGCCGACGAGCCGAACCTGCTCGGCCTCTACGAGGGTGTTCCTCTGCCTGAGCGCCGCTCCGGCGATCCGATCCAGCCCGACAGGATCACCATCTACAGAGCGCCGCTCGAGCGGCTCTATCCCGAGCCGGAAGAGCTCAGGGAGCAGATCCGAATCACCGTTCTGCACGAGTTGGCGCACTACTTCGGAATTGACGAGGAGCGCCTGGGCGAGCTCGGCTACGGCTGATCCGCGCCGTCCGCCAGCGGTTGCCCTTAGACTCCAGCGCGATGACATCCCTGCCCAAACGTTTTCCCGACCGCGCCGAGATATCTACCGCACGCGCCGAGACCGAGGCGCTCGAGCCGGGGCAGGACGGTGAGAACGAGCTCCGTCTCGCTGGGCGCGTGCTCGCGCGGCGCGAGATGGGCAAACTGACCTTCCTCGACCTCGTCGATCGCTCGGGCCGGATTCAGCTCTTTTGCGAGCAGAGCGTGCTTGAGGGGCTCGACCTCGATCTCGGCGACATCGTCGGCGCGAGTGGGCGCCCGATGAAAACGCGCCGCGGCGAGCCCTCACTAAGGGTTGGGAAGCTGGAGCTCTTGGCCAAGATCCGCCTGCCCCTGCCCGACGTTTATCACGGCCTGACCGACGTCGAGACCCGTTATCGCAAGCGCTACCTCGATCTGCTCGTGAACGAGGAGACGCGGCGGGACGCGCTTCTACGTGCGCGCATGGTCTCGAGTATCAGGCGCCATCTCGACGACGAGGGCTTCGTCGAGGTCGAGACGCCCGTGTTGCAGCCGCGCTACGGCGGCGCCTTCGCCCGCCCCTTCGTCACTCACCACAACGAGCTCGATCAGGACTTCTACCTGCGCATCGCCACCGAGCTGTATCTGAAGCGGCTGATCGTGGGCGGGCTGGAGCGCGTCTACGAGATCGGCAAGGACTTCCGCAACGAAGGCGTCTCCTACAAGCACCAGCCCGAGTTCACCATGCTCGAGTGGTACGAGGCCTACGCGGACTATCGCGATGCCATGGCTCGGGTCGAGAAACTGATCGAGACGGTGGCGCTGGAGGTGATCGGCGGCAGCAAGGTGAGCTTCCGCGGAACCGAGATCGACCTTGCCGCGCCCTGGCGCCGGCTCAGGCTGCCCGACGCACTCGAGGCCGAGGGGTTGTGGACGCGCGACGAGGCCGAGCTACGTAGCCGGCTCGAAGCGCGCGGTGTCGATGTTGGCCACGACCACACCTGGGCGCAGCTGATCGATCACTCCCTCTCGGCCTTCGTCGAGCCCACGCTTGTCCAGCCGACGATCCTGCACGACTATCCGATCGAGCTCTCTCCCTTCGCCCGGGCGACCGACGACGACCCGACGCTCGTCGAGCGCTTCGAGTACTTCGTCGGCGGCATGGAGCTCGGCAACGCCTTCAGTGAGATCAACGACGCCGTCGATCAGGCCGAGCGCTTCAGCATGCAGCAGTCCGAGCGCGAGGCCGGCGATGCGCTGGCCGAAGAGGGAGACCCGGACTTCGTCGAGGCGCTCTCCTACGGCATGCCGCCCACGGGTGGGCTGGGGCTCGGGATCGATCGCCTGGCAATGGTGCTGAGCGGGCGCGAGACGATTCGCGACGTGGTGCTGTTTCCGGCGCTCAGAGAGCGCGAGGGCTGAACTCGCCCGACCTGTCTCGCTGGCTAGGCGCGAGCAGCCAGCCGCCAAGCGACTTCAGATCGAGCTGCGGCCCGAGCTGGGGCTTGATCGGTGCGGTCGCTGTCTTTCAGTAGCCGCAGCGCATGTTTGCTCAGCGGCCGGCTGTCGCGTAGTAGCTGTCGATGCGCTTGGAACGCGTGGAACGTGCGCGGTTGACGACGACGCCGAGAAGCTGGACCTTGGCCCGCTCGAGCTCGTGTAGCGTCTGCTCGAGCTCGTGCGGATGCCCGTGGTGGGCGTCGACGACGAGAATTACGGCTCCGACCGCGGTTGCAATGAGCGTCGCCTCGGCGGTTCCGAGAAGCGGCGGCATGTCGACGAGAAGCAGGGCGCCCTTGAAGCTGCTCGTGATCTGCGGGAGTGCCGCGTAGACGATCGATGTCGGGTGCTGAGCCGCGTTTCCCGCCGGAATCACGTGGAGTGTCGGAAGATCTGTTTTCCGCACCAGCCGCTTGATATTTGCGCCGACGGGCACGTCGGCGATTCCAGGCTCCAGGTCGACCCCGAAGAACCCGTGGAGAGCGGGCCGACGCAGGTCGGTGTCGATCGCGACGACCTGCTTGCCCATCAGAGCGGCCGCCCAGGCAAGGTTGGCTGTGACCGAAGACTTGCCCTCGCCGGCGGTGCACGACACGATGCCGACCATCGCACGGTCGCCGGCGACGATCTCGAAGTTCGAATAAAGGCGCCGATACGCCTCTATCAGCTTGGGATTACCGGTCTTGGGATTGAAGAGGCGCTTCGGGCTGGTCGGGAAGTGGCGGATATTCGGGATCTCGGCGATGATCTCGAGCCCGAAACGCTGCCAGATCTCAGTGGCGGAGCGAACTCGCGGCCAGATGGCGTTGGCTCCGATGGCGGCGAGCACGGCGCAGATCAGGCCGATCACGGTCGCCGCGAACAGGATCAGTTTGCGCCTGGGGCTCACCGGCACGCTGGCAGGACGCGCCTGGTCGATGACCGTCATCTGCACGAAGCTCGAGACGCGCGAGTTGACGAGATTCAGGGCCGCGGCGTTGGCGGCTGCCGCCGCGAGGTCGGGGTCGCTCGCCACCGCCTGGGTGTGAAGCAGGGTCGTTCCCGAGACATAGCTTCCGCTTAGCGAAACGTTTTTCCAGGTCAGCTCCGGGTGGCTGATCGCGACGCGAGCCTTGGCCTGGTTTGCGAAGGTCTCGTCGCCAACCTGGTCGGCAAAGGAGGGCAGGATCGACTGGACGGCGCTGATCGCGCTCCAGTCAGCGTTTTTCGAAGCCGGATTGGCGATCAAGGTCGCGGTCGATTCGTAGCGGTTGGCGGGAAGGATCGCCGCCGCGAATCCAAGTGCCAACGAGAGCGCCAGCACGATCGCAGCGACCGGCCAGAAGCGCCGTAGTGCTTCTATTAAATCCCTCAGTTCCATACTGGGCTCTCTTTCGCGACGTAGGTGGTTTCCGGGAAGCTCGCTCGCGCGGGCGCGGCCAGGGAAAGCCTAGTGCTCGCGACGACGCCGATCAGGAAACCAAGAAGCATTGCCAGACGATACTTCTCGAAGATCGACTCCACCATGCCCTTGGCGATAAGGCCCGTGAGTGCGCAGGTCGAGGCGAGGGCAACAGCCGCCACCAGGGCGTCGAGGTGTTTGAGCCAGGTCTTGATCCCGTCGACGAACGTCGTTGCGAACGCGATCGCGAACAGGGCGAGCCCGATCGCCCCGACTCGCATCAGCAGGTCGAACACGATGTTGTGAGTTAGATCGGTCGTGACGAAGACCTTATAGCCGGGGTCATAGTGCTGATAGGTGAACCCGAGACCGGACCCGATCACCAGATGCTCTCTAATCAGCCGGCGCGCGGTTGCCCATTGGTTGAGCCGGTCCTGTGCAGAGAGGGCCTTGGCCTGAGTATCGAAGGCGGCATTGACGGTGCCGGAGAAGGGCACGCTCGGCTGGCGCTTGCCGATTATCGCCGTGGTAAGTATCGGCACCATCAGGAGCGCGAGAAACGTCGCGAAGCCGAGAGCCAGCTCGGTCGGCGTCGTGCGTACCCGTCTCCAGCCGACCACGATCGCCAGCGCGAAGAGTGCCAGCGCAACCGCCATTGCCAGTAGCGCCGCGCGTTGCTCGGCCACGAGAGAGGCAAACAACAGCGGCAGCGAGGTGACGATCAGCGACGAGCGCCGCTGCTGGCTGCAGATGGCGAGCGCCGCGGCGATGAGGCCCAAAGCGAGAAAGATCGTGGCCGCGTCGGCGCCCATAGTGCCCAAATCGCTGATCCGAACGCCCGGTATCGGCAGCGAGATTCTCACTCGAAGTTGATTGAGCACGATTCCGACTGCCGCTATAACGCTCGATCCATAGAGGAAGCGACGGAAAGCGCGTCCGTGCGCGAACTCTTCGGCCGGCACGCCGGCGACGAGTAGGAAGAAACCGATATAGGCGACAGCTTTGCCCTCGAACAGGGCGAGGTTGGCCGAATTGCCGTTCTCGACTCCGATCACTACGGCTGTCGTAAGCCAGGTCAAGAACGCCAGCCACCAAAGGCTCGCCGCCCGCAGGAGAAGGTGTTGACGGCCGGCTAATAGTCTGGCCACCAGAGCCATCGGCACGAGGATCTCAGGAAGGCGGAAAGAGAGCCCGGATTCCACGCCGCCCGCTCCTGTTCCTGCTCCGCTCCCAAAGACGGGATGGAAGAGGCCGGCAGGCATCAGGCTCTGATTCGGGTAGATCCAGGACTCGAACAGGACAAGCCCGAAGATCACGAGCACCGTGGTCATCCGCTTTCCCTCTCGCTCGAGTCGACAGAACCACGCGAAGACGCCGAGCGCGCCGAGGCCCGCGACGGCAAGGAGAAGTAACACCTTCATCTCGGGCTCACCGGCGGGTGTCGTCGTTGAAGTTCACGGGCGCTCAGCAGTTGCTCGGTGAGGCATCACCGGTCGTGGTCGATCCCATGGTAATCATCCCCGAGACCCAGTACAGATCGCTCGGGCATTACGAAGCGGGGGCGGAGGTCGTCTCCAGCGCGCCGAGCGGCATTGTCCGCCCTGTCGCCAGTACGCTCAGCGCCCCGGACCGAGAAACACACGGTTGGTCTCGGTCGCCATGCGCTCCGCGTTGAAAGCCGAGCCCGCGCGTTTCCGGGCTCGCTCGGAGTAAACCGTCCGAGCGGTCGAATCGCTTAGGAGCTCGATGATCGCCGAGGCGAGGAGATCGGGACGCTCCGGTGCGACGAGTTGGCCGCAGTCGTCTACGACCTCGGGAAGTCCGCCGACGGAGGAGGCGATTATCGGAACGCCGGCGAACATGGTCTCGATCGCCACCAGTCCGCAGGCTTCGTAGCGCGAGGGGGCGACCACGACATCGAAGGCGCGTATCAGCGTCGAGGCGTTCTCGTGGTAGCCGAGGAAGCGCACACCACTCGCAGCCCCCATTTGCTTGAGCCTGACCCGATCGGGGCCGTCGCCGATGACGACGAAAACGGTCTCCGGATGGTGCTCGTGCACGAGCACCGCGGCGGCGCAGAATACGTCCCACCCTTTTTGATCGTGCAGGCGGCCGATACCGCCGACGACGATCTCGTCCGGCTTCAGTCCGAGGACGGAGCGCGGCTTCGCCTGGAACTCGGGCGTTTCGAGCCCGTTCAGCACCGTGAGAGAGTTGGCGCCGGCCGCGCGTGCGTAGTTCATGACGAATTCCGACACGGCGATCACCGTCTCCGGCAAGCGAAGAGTTCTGGCCGAGATTCGCTCGCGCCAGCCCTTACGTCCGGGGATGACGAGATGCAGCGTCGCGACTGTGCGCTTGCGGGCGAGACGGGCCGCGATGAGCGGCCCGAGACCGTCGCCCTGGTCACTCAAGTTGACGTGAACGAGGCTCGGATCGAGCTTGCGTAGGGCGCGCACCGTGCGCGCGATAGCGCCCGGGCGCGGAATCCGCCGCAAGCCGGGGATCGTGATCAACTCCACGCCTGAGTCGGCGAGGCGCCGGCGAGTTTCATCGTCGGCGAGATCGCCGAGCAGGGCAACGAAACGCCACTCGTCTCGGAGATGAGACAGGAGCGTGGACAGATAGAGCTCCGCGCCTCCGAAGTCGGCGCTGTCGGAGACGACCGCGATCGTCCCGCGCGACATCAGCTCGCCGTCGACCTCGAGCTCGAACGAGAATTCGGCTTACCTGCGCCGTCGCGCGCACACACCACGCGCTCGGGCTTCGGCCAGCGCGCGGGCCGATCACCGCGGGCCCACCTGACCAGGCCTCCGATTCCGACCGCCTGCAGGAAGAGCACCTGAGCGGACAGACGGCCCAGGCGCCCGTTTGGCCGTCCGCGCTGCTGGCGAATGAATGCGGACACGGCGAATGCGTGCAGCGCAAGGAATCCACGGGCCAGATGGCTCTTTCTCGCGGAGCGAAGAGCAATCAAGACAAGGCCCGCGTGCGCCAGCGGACCGAGTGATTGGCGAAACAGCCTGTGGCCCCAGAGTTGGGCGGTGACGGGGCTTTTCCCCGGCACGAGGAGCTGTCGCCGTCGCCAGAGCACATCGTTGGCGCCCGAGACGATTCGCGTCCTGCGCTCCCACTCGTCCGCAGTCGTCGCACTCTCCGCCTCGCTCGCGCACACTTCGGGCTCGTAGGCAATGCGACCGCCGCGCTCGATCACGTCGAGCGCCAGCCAGAGATCGTCAACGGCGATGTCCTCGGGAAGCTCGACGTACTCTTCGCGGCGAAATGCCGCCAGCTCGCCGATCAAGCCGATCGTCGTTCCGGTTCGGCTCTCGCGGCGCTTGAGCCAGGATTCGAACATCCAGTAAGTGCTTTCGCCGCCCGTGGTGTCGATGCGCTTCTCCGCTGCCACGGCGCTGATGGTCGGATCTTCGAACCAGCGCACGAGTTTTTCGAGGCTGCCGCGCCCAATCAACGCATTGGCATCCGTAATGGCGACGATCTCGGCTGCGGCCGAGCGCACGCCCAGGTTCAGCGCCGCCGCTTTTCCGAGTCGCTGCGGGGGAGCGATCACCCGCGCCGCTGTCGTGCGAGCTACCGCCGCCGTCTCCTCGTCGTCGGCGACGACGATCACTTCGAGTTGGCCCGGATAATCGTTTTCGAGCAGATTCTCGACCTTTGCGGCTATCACCTGCTGCTCGCGGAAGGCCGGGACTACGACGGCGAGATCGGGCCAGCTGGTCGGTTCGGGCGGCTCGGGGTCGGGAAGCCCGCGTGTTCGCCAGGCGAGCCAGAGCGGATAGAGAACGGGGCCGATAGCGGCGACGGTCAGTAGCGAAAGCGTCGCGGCTCGGCAGGCCTTGGAGGATGAGGTGGTCATTCGCTGAAGGGGGCGGAAGTCTGAACGTTATCGCGATTCCATATATTGTGATCGGCTGCGCCAGTCGAGAACTTGTGCGTTTTCACTCGCGGCGCCATCCGGCGCGCTCGAAAGGGAAATGATCGCGATCTCGCTTTATTCCGTATCCGGTCTCATACCGCCCTCGGTACACGCTCGATGAGTACTCTGCCGACCCGATTTAGACGCAACGCGCTCGCGAATTACGCGAACTCGTTCGTCACGCTAGCCCTGGCGCTCATCGTCACGCCGATTCTCGTTCGCGGGCTCGGCAAGGAGGCCTACGGAACCTGGGTTCTCGTGACCTCGCTGGTGCTCTATTTCGATCTGCTCAAGTTCGGCTTCAGCAAGGCCGCGATCAAGTACGTCGCGGAGGGAAACGCGATCGGAGACCTCGACCGCGTGCGGCGAACCATCGCCACCTCCTGCGCCGCGCTCTCGGTGCCCGGCTTGGCATTGATGCTGGCGGCGCCGGGCCTCGCCTTCCTGTTCCCGATGCTCTTCCACGTCAGCCCGAATCTCAAGCACGCGGCGATGATTCTCGTCGCGCTTTCGGTTATCGATCTGGCCGTCGCGATCCCTGCCGATACGTTCGGCTCGGCGCTGAGCGGCTTTCAGCGCTTCGAGCTGCTGAACGCCACGCTCACCGCCACCGCGCTCGCCCAGGCGGTCGCCTGGACCGTGATCGTCGCACTCGGTGGCGGCCTGATCGCGGTCGGCGTGGCCGGCGTGAGCCTCAGCCTCCTTTCGCAGGTCGCTCGTTACCTGATCGTTCGCCACCTTTGCGGCGTGCCTCCACTCAGGCGCCGCTACGTCGATCGCGCGCTGTTCAAGCCGCTCGTAAGCATGTCGGGGTGGATAGCGCTGACCGACTTCGCCGAGTTCGTCATCGGCGGTCTCGACCCGATCGTCGTCGGCCTGATCGCGGGAGTGCCACAGGCCGGCGTCTACGCCGTCGGCTCCAAGCTGGCCGCCCTCACCGAACGTTTCACGACTCCCCTCTTAACCTTGTTCTTCCCGCACGCCTCGGAGCTCTCCACCTCGGGAGAGAAGGAGTCGATTCGCGCCACGCTGATCGCCGGCACGCGGATCGCTGTCGCGGTCGCGACCCCGCTCACGATTGTGCTGGGCGTGCTGGCCCGACCGGCGATTCGCTCCTGGGTCGGCCCGTCCTTCGGCGACGCGGCGCTCGTCGTCGTATTCCTTTCCACGACAGCCCTCGTCTATGCGGTCGCCCAGACAGGCGTTCTCGTCCTGCGCGGTTTGGGCGACGTCAAGTTTCCCGCCCGCATCAACCTGTTCGAGGCAGTCGTGAACCTTAGCTTGAGTGTTGCCCTCTGCAAGACGATCGGCATCAAGGGCGTCGCGCTCGGGACGTTAATCGCCGCGGTACTCACCCAGCTGATGATCCTTCTGCCCTACATCTGTCGTCGAACAGGCGTGAGGTTCCACTCCCTGATCGTTCTGCTCGCCCGCCAGTTCCTGCTTCCGGCCGCACTCGCGCTCGGCGTCGGGCTACTACTGCTGGCGACGGGCCTCAGCGGTATTGTTGACGTCATCCTCGCCGGAGTCGCGATCTTGGTTGCATATGCCGCCATCGCCGTCATTACCGCGCTCTCTGCTGCCGAGCGGCGCGCGCTGCTCGATTACCTAAGAAAGCGGAAGCGTGGCCGGCTCGCCCAATAAACGACAGGCTGTGGACGCGCTGCGCGTCGTCCTCGTAGATCCGTCTTCGAAGGGCGGGATCGCCATCTACACGATGTTGGTGGCCAGAGCCCTTCGGCTGGTCGGCATCGAGCCGGAGATACTCGCCAGCGTCGCACTCGATCCCGCGGGCGGCGAGATTCGCCTCGAGCGGCGCCTTCCCGCCGATCGCTGGGGCAAGCCCGATCGCGCCGGCCCGAGCTTCTACCTGCGCCGGATCCTGACCTGGTACCGCTCGGCCCGCGCCGTCAAGAGCTACGTTCGCCGCCGACGACCGGACCTCGTTCACTTCCAGGCGCCGCTCAACCGCCGTCTCGACGCCTTCCTGCTGCGCCGGCTTACCCGACGTGTCCCCATCGTCTGGACCGCTCACGACGTTCTCCCGTTCGAGCGCAGCGAGCGCGACCCGGAATGGTTCGCCTCGATCTACCGCACTGTCGACCGTGTCGTCGTGCACACGGCGGTTGCCGCGGATGCTGTCCGCTCGCTCGCCGGCGTCGACCCGGTAGTGATAGCCCACCCCGTTGCGGACGATCTGGTTCGCGTCTCGCGCGCAGAGGCCAGGCGACGGTTGGGACTGCCCGAGTCGGGCCGCGTTCTCGCCGCGCTCGGATTCATCCGGCCCTACAAGGGCTACGGTCTGCTCGCGGACGTCTGGGAGCGGCTCGGCGACGCGGCGCCCACGCTCCTCGTGATGGGAGAGCTGATGGCGGACGAGGAGCGCTCCACGATCGACCGGCTCGAGCGCGGCGGCCACGTGGCGTTGCGGCTCGGCTATGCCTCGGACGAGGAGATGCAGCTGGCGATCGCGGCCTCGGACGCACTTCTCCTTCCCTACGAGGATGCCAGCGAGAGCGGGCTGCTTCATCTTTCGCGTGCGCTTGGCGTGCCGGTGATCGCCTCCGATGCGCCGCAGCTCGCGGCAGCCGTCGCCTCGTCGGTCACCGGGGTAGTCGTTCCGCGCACGGTAGACGCCTGGAGCGCCGCAGTCACCAGCGAGCTTCCCTCTCCTCCTCTTCCCGAGCCGTCCAACCTGGAGAGCGTCGGCAGGGCTCATCTCGCTCTCTATCGTGAGCTGCTGGCGAAGCGGGCATGAGCGCTTCCCGTCCCGAGCCCCTTCGCCTCGCCGTCTACTCGGATGCGACCGAGATAGGGGGCGCCGAGCGTGCGCTTGGCGCTCTGATCGGCGCTCTGCGCCCGGACATAGAGCTCACGCTGATCGGCGTCGACGAAGAGGTCGTCGCGCGGCTTGCCGCGGCCCGTCCCGGTTGCGCCACGGTGATCGTCCCGCCGGTGCGCAGCAAGTGCGACCTGCGCCCGATCCTGGCTCATCTGCGCGCTCTCAGGCGTCTGAGGCCCGACGTGTTCCAGGCGAGCCTCCGTCATCCCTGGTCCTGCCAGTACGGCATCGCCGCAGCCCTGCTCACACCCGGCACGCGCGTCGTCGCTGTCGAGCACCTGCCCGTCCCTCCCTCCGGTTGGATCCAGCGGCGCCTAAAGCGGACCACCTCTCGCAGGCTCGCGGCGCACGTCTCAGTCGGGACGCGTTCGGCTCGCGCCCTGGAGTCCCTGATCGGTCTCGAGCCGGGATCGATCCGCACGATCCACAACGGGATCGCCGAGGTCGAGTCAAAGCCGATTCCGCGACCCGTGCCGGGCCCGCTCGTCGTCGCGGTCGGTCGCCTCTCGCGCCAGAAGGGCTTCGACATTCTTTTCCATGCGCTGGCGGAGCTTCCCGGCGTCCCTCTCCTGTTGATCGGTGACGGGCCGGAGCGAAACGATCTGGAGCGGTTGAGAGACGAGCTCGCTCTCGCTGAGCGGGTACGGATGATCGGCTGGGTCGACGACGTGCGGCCGTACCTGGCCCCGGCGGACGTCCTCGTCGTTCCGTCGCGCTGGGAGAGCTTTCCGCTCGTGATTCTCGAGGCGATGTTCCTCGGGCTGCCGGTGGTCGCCAGCGCTGTCGGAAGCATCGACGAAGAGGTCATAGACGGCGAGACGGGGCTCGTCATTCCGGCGGAAGACACGAACGCCTTGGTCGACGCGTTAGGCAAGCTTCTCGGCGACTCCGAGCTGCGAGCCACGCTGGGTCGGCGGGGAAAGGAGATTGCCCGCGAGCGTTTCAGCGCGACGCGGATGGCGGCGGAGTTCGAGGCGCTCTACGACGAGATACTTCGCTGAACACGCCTTGTCGGCTCGAGGCTAGAGCGCAAGCGCGGCGGCCAGTGCGGGCGCGATCGCGCTTGGCGTGAAGGTCGCCAGCGCTCGCTCGCGCGCGCGGGCGCCGAGATCGGCCCGGATGTCGGGCGAGCGGAGCGAATCGAGCGCCGCCGCCAGCGCCTCCACGTCAGCCGGAGGAACGACGATGCCGCTGCCGCCGAGCGCCCAGCGGATGGGCTCAAGGTCGCTGCCTACCACCGCCCGCCCGGCCATCATGGCGTCGATGATCTTCACGGGCAGTTGCCCGCGGCTGTAGGTCCAGTCCTGGGACGGAATCGCCACCACGTCTGCGCGATCGAGAATCCGGAGCCCTTCTTCCAGCGACGTCTCACCGCTCCAGTGCTCGTTCGGGCGCGCATCGGGCGGTTCCGTGCCGGTAATCGTCAACCGCATCCCGCCGGCGCGCTCGACGGCCTGGCGCAGGATCTCGACGCCCTTGTGCGGTCGGACCGAGCCGACGAAGGCGATCTCGATCTCTTCGGAACGCCGGTGCGGAGCGCCGGCCGCTCGCGCCGAGCGAGCGTGCGGGATCACAGTGGCGTTTGGGTACCAGCGCTCGAGGGCGGGGTTCGAGATCAGTACGGTGCCCAGGCGTGACGCGGCAAAGTGCAGGCGGTACTCGTGCAGCGGCGGGTGTCCGCGCAGCGAGCGTTGCACGAAGGTCGCGACCTGACGACGCCGGCTCTCGCCGAATACGTCCTCCCAGTCGGGATCGTCGACATCGAGCGCAACGGGCTTGTGTTGCGCCCGACCAAGCTCGAGCGCCAGGTCGAGCGAGCCCGGCCAGGGCTTGAGCGCCAGCAGCAGGTCGCACCAGGCCGCGGCCGCGCGAGCGTCCGTTTCGAAGTCGCCCAAGAAGGACTTCTCCTGGGCCAGCGGCCACCACGGCTTGTCGGTCGCGGGCGCGACGATGCGAATCTCCCAGCCAAGCTCCTTGGCGACCAGCCAGAGGGCGAAGGCCCGCCCGAGCCCGTTCTCCTCGGCCGAGTGAGTAAAGAGAGCCAGCCGCACGGTTAGCGCCTCACGAGAGATTGAGCGAGGCCGGCGTAACGCGCCTTGGAGGAGCCGGCGAATGCGGGGGCGAGTAGGGTGCCTGGCGAGAGATAGTCCACGTTACCGGTGCTAACTTAGCGCTCGCGCGTTCGGAGATCACGACCTCATGCCGATCTACTTTCTCTGCACCGACGACGAAGTGCCCTTCGGAGGAATCCGAACCATCTACCGGCACGCCGCCATCCTGCGCCGGCACGGTCTCGACGCCTACGTCGTCCACGAGCACAGCGGCTTCCGTTACCGCTGGTGCGGGGACGAAGTGCCCGTGCTCGGCTGGTCGAGCAAGCGTTACCGGCGCAAGTCCTCGTCGCTGCCCGCGCGGATCGCGCGTCGCGTCCGCTCTCACTACTGGCCGGGGCCGGTAGACCGGCCCTTCGCCCAGCTGAAGGGGCCGGCCAGCTTCTCGATCTCCGAGGACGATGTCGTGGTCGTGCCGGAGATCTACGGCCCGCGGATCGCCGAGATCGCCCCGGGGGCGCCGAAGGTGATCTTCAACCAGGGCGCCTACAACACTTTCAACCTCTACCCGCCCGATCCGCGCGGCTTTCCGTTTCCCTACCGTGACCCCGAAGTCGTGGCGACGATCGTCCCCTCGCTGGACAGCGTTCGCTTCATGGAGCACGCCTTTCCCGGTGCCCGCGTCTTCCGCGTCCGTAACAGCATCGATACTGGGCTATTTCGACTCGAGAAGGGAAAAGCGCTGCAAATCTCCTACATGCCGCGCCGAAACTGCGAAGACGCGAGGCGCGTGCTGGCGATTCTCGCGGCTCGGAACGCGCTCGACGGCGTCGAGGTGGTCGCGATCGACGGCTTGCCGGCGGGGGAAGTCGCCGCCGTGCTGCGCAGGTCGGCCGTCTTCCTCACCCTCGGCTACCAGGAGGGCTTCGGGCTGCCCGGAGTCGAGGCGATGGCGTGTGGTGCGATCGTGGTCGGATTCGACGGCAACGGCGGTCGTGAGTATCTCCTGCCCGAGCTCGCCTATCCCGTCCCCACCGCCGACGTGGTCGCGGTCGCGGCTGCCGTTGAGCAGGTGCTGGCCGATTTCCGCGAGCGGCCGGAGCTTGCGCGCGAGCGGGGGCGGCGAGCGTCGGAGTTCGTCAGGTCGGAGTATTCGCCCGAGGCCGAGGAAGAAGAGTTGCTCGCTACCTGGAACGCCATCCTCGCCCGCTGATCGCTGCGGCCCTCGCGGACACGGAAGTTACGAAGGCGCTTCTCGGCGCCGGGCCTCGACGAACAGCCCGGTCGCCTCGCCCCAGCTGATGCCGTGTTGGGCCAACCCGGCGATCGCGACGGAGAACGGATACCAGGCGAGCCGGATTGGGCCGGGAGCGTGCTCCACGCGGTCGGCGATCTCACTGCCGAGTCGGGCCAGCGAGCGGCTGGTCGGCGTTGTGGCGACGTGCGTGAGACCCGCCTGCTCGAGCTTCGCCGTCAGCTCCTCGAGTGTGTAGCCGTGCCTGATCTCGCCCGGCCAGATCTTCCGCCCGCGAGCCGAGACGGGTCGCCAACCCTTGTCGGGAACGTGGGCGAGAAAGAGACCGCCCGGCTTGAGCGCGGCCGCCATCGAGCAGAGCGCGGCCTGGTCATCGGGAATGAGGGTCAGACATTCGAGCGCGAGCGCGGCATCGTAGATCTCCTCGCCGAGCGACCGGGTAAGGTCGCGCTCCAGCAGCTGGACGTTGTTCACGTTCGCACTGCGCAGCGATTCGGCCGCCTCTTCCAGCACCTGCTTGTCGTTGTCGGCGGCGTCGATCGACCAGTCGGGATGGCGGAGCCCGAGCCTTTCGGCCAGCAACGCCTCGGAGCAACCGGCGTCGAGCAGCCTGAGCCGACCGCCTCGCGCGTAGCGCTCGAGCGCGGTCGTCGCGAGGTTGAAGCGGATGCGCCGCGTAGGGCTGGGCAGACGGAGCCGGCGGCCGATTCGTCCGCGCAAGCCGATTCGAATGGCCTTCATCCGAGCAGTGTAAGTTCGTACGCTTTCCTGGCGCGACGCGACAGCAGGCGGTCGTTGTGCCAGAGCAGCGTGAATTCGCCCTCGAAGAGCCGGCAGCGTCGCTTGAGCTCGAGCAGCTGCGCGGTCGCTTGCTCCAGCGAGAGCCGGTGGTACTCGAGCAGCGACGCGTCCATGGCGATTAACGGGCTCTCCCTCAGCTTCAGGCTCCGGCGCGTCCGCAGATTGAAGACCGGATACTCGAAGCAGACGCCGCAGCGGAATCCCGCCCGGTCGGCGAAGGAGAGCGTCGAATCGTAGGCGAGCCCCGCGTCTTCCCAGTTCTGCCAGGTGATCGGGTTCTCCCAGCGCAGGTAGTGCTGCCTGCCGCCGAAGGCCGGTTGGTCGATGTCCTCTTCTTCACAGGCTCGGCGCAGAGCCTGGAATTCGCGCAGCGTCTGTTCGCCGTCCCGGAATGTCCGGTAGCTCGGATGGAGACCGATCTCGTGACCTCGTTCGTGCAGCGAGCGCAGCAGGCCGCGAATCCAGGGATCGTCGACCGAGTAGGAGCCGTCGATCGCACCGGCCGTCTGAGCGGTGATGAAGTTGAAGGCGCTGCGCGTGCCGGCCCGCTCGTCCGCATCCATGATGTACGCGAAGCTGTTGTAGAGATCCCGCTCGGGCGAGCGGGAGCGCAGCCCCAGCGATCCGAGCAGCCGTCGTGTCGCCAGCCAGGGAGCGTGCTCGCGCCGGAGCGCGCGAAGAGCGAGTCGGAACGACTCTTCCCGGCCGATGCGAAACAGAGGGAAGTCGACGTCGTGGCTCAGTCGCAACCGGAACTCGTGCTTCGCGCGCGGCAGCCGCGGCCAGAGCCGCGAGAGCGCCCAGCGCAGGATCTCCAGGTACTCGTTGACGATCGGGCGATCGAGAAAGCCTTCGGACTGGGCGAGGGAGGCGGCGGCGGGGAAGCGGTCGTACTCGTCTCTGACGGCGCTGACGAGCTCTTCGTAGCGGCTGAGCATGAAGAACGCGCTCCCGAGCACGTCGAGCCCGAGCTCTATCTCGCCCTCCCGCTCGCAGAGGAATGAGCCGTCGGGCAGCGGAGAGCCGTAGATCACCGGGAGCGAGTCGCTGACGGTCACGGCCTCGACGGCAGTCGCGGCGAGCGCCAGCCTCGGCAGAGGACGTGAAGGAAGCGATGCCGCGCTCAGCCACTCGTCCGCGGGGGTTTGGAAGAGAGTGTCCGCCAGCACGATGCGCGAAGGCGAAGAGCCGTCGGCAACCGTGATCTCCACGTCGGAGCGGTCTTCGCTCGAGCTGTCGTAATCGAGGCCCAGGAACTCCCGGAAAATAACGTCGCAGATGTAGCGGCGCTCGGGCTCGTAGCCGGGCGGGTGACGGATGAGGAGGGTTGCGCTCACCCGCGCCGACCTTTGCGGCGCCGGGATCTTGCCTCTCGAGCGACCAGTCGGCGCTCCCACCTCGCGGGCAGCGCCTCTCCGCTGATCACCTTCCACAAAAAGGACGGCACGCTATTGCGGGATTGGATGCTGATTCGGCGTAGGCACCAACGGTCGCTGCCGGCTCCGTTGCGACCGGCGTTGGTCGTGTACGCGGCCTGGTATCCGGCCGCGATCGTCGCCTCGCGCGCCGCCTCGTCGCAGCGGCCGTATGGATAGGCCAGCACCGGGATGGCCCGGGGTAGCGAGCGCTCGAGGTCTCGCAGCGAGCCGTCGATCTCTTCGCTCAGCTCGTCCGGGCCGAGCCCCGCCAGCGCGACGTGATGACGAGTATGCGAGCCGACGGCAACGCCCGCGGCGCCGGCCCTGTCGAGCATCTTCCAGTCGGCGAGTGGCGCCTGGTCGGGAGGTCGTGGCGCTCCGTCGACCAGTGCCGTCAGAGCGAAGACCTGCGGTTGTAGACGCGCGTTTCTCTCCAGGCAGGCGACCGCGTCCAGGTAAGCGTCGTCTGCGGTCACGACGAAGCGGCGCCTGGGAAGAACTGCGGCTGGATCGCTGTGGAAGGCGAGCAACTCGGAGGGGGAGAGGGGGTGGAAGCGAAGCAGGCGCAACGCTCGCATCTGGCGCTCGAACTGTCCGGGCGCGATGTCCAGCTCTCTCTCGCTCTCTTTGCCCTTCCCCGCGAGGCGGTGGTAGCAGAGCACGACGTAGGAGCTGCGAGTGAGCCGCCGCCACTCTTGCGCGCTCGTCCCGCGTCGTACCCCGGCCCAGAACCAGGCGTCCGCGGCCATTCGTAGCGAGCCCGGCCCTGGCAAGAGAGCTCGCAGGCAGCTTGCGAGCCGGGGGATGCGCCTGAGCGCACGCCGAGCGAGACGGCCCCGCCATCCCGCCTCGAACCAGGCGCCGATCTGCATCTCGCTGACGAGCGAGGGATCGGCCCGGACGATCGCCGCCGACGACCGGCCGCGCGAGTAGCAAAGCGACTCGAGCTGGCGCGCCGAGTGAAGAGCCACGGGCTCTTCCCGCTCCAATCGAGCCCCCTTGCGTCGAAGCCGTACCGCCAGAGCTTCCGCCCGCGCTTCGCCGGCGGGCAGATCGGCGACCAGCTCTTCCACCCCATTGGAGGAAGCCGAGATATTCGCAACGATGAAGTCGAAGGGACGAATCAGCGCCCGCAGGTACTCGCCGGGGAAATGGCGCTCGCGATCGAGCAGCGCGCCCAGCGCCGTTCCGGGCGGTCCCGACACGCTCCGGACGAGGATCGGCGTCACGGCAAGCTCGGACGAGTCTGATCGGGAGTGGCGATCGGGCCGGCTCATCCGGGTTGTCTCCCCTGCCCCTCCGAGGGCGGAGGATCGCCCGCAGCTTCTCTGCGGATGCGCACTCCGCCGGCTCCGACCCAGCTCTCGCGTTGCCCTCGGCGCAGAAGGGAAGCCGCAAGATGCGGCAAGAGCGCCGCGGCGAACGCCTTTACGCGCGTCTTCGGTGGGAACCGGCCGTCTCTCGCGATCGCCAGCGCCCGCCCGCGAGCGCCGGGGGTGCCCTCGACCAGAGCCAGCTCCGCTTCGCCGGCCGTGACATCGCGGCGACAGCGAGCCAGATTTCTCCTGACGACCTCACGCTCGGCGTCTGTCAGCGCCGGGCTGAGGATAGTTCTCCCGAGGGTCATGACCTTGCCGCGCGACTGATTCAGACGCTGCGACGACAGGCTTCGCTCCCACAGCCGGTAGGTGGCGAGAGGCTCGTTTACCAGGCCGATTCGTGAGCCGCCCAGGATCATCCTGATCCACAGCTCCCAATCGCTCGTCCAGCGAATGCTCTCGTCGAAGCCGCCGATCTCGACCAGACGCTGCCTGAGAGCGGTGGCGTGGCCGAAGACGAAGTTCCGTTCGAGAATCTCGGCTCGCTGATCCTCACTGACGAACGGGTTCGTCTCGTCGTAGAAACGGCGAAAGGGCGTGTTGCCGACCGCGACATAGGCGTCGGTCGTGAGAATGTCGAGGTCGGGGCGAGAGACGGCAAGCGCAGTCAGCGCCTCGAGACGCCGAGGCGAGAAAACGTCGTCGGCACCGATGAACACGACGTAGTCGCCCGAAGCCGCGTCGATGCCGGTATTCATTGCCGCCGCGGCGCCGCGATGTGGCTGCCTCAGGTACGCAACCCGGTCGCCGAAGCGCCGAACGGTGCTCTCCAGGCCGTCGCTCGAGCCGTCGTCGACGACGATGATCTCGAAGGGCGGGGTGGATTGCGCGAGGATCGACTCGATGCCGTCGCCGATCAGGTCGGCCACCTGGTATGCCGCGACGACGACCGTGAACCTCGGCGCCACGACGCGAGTCTTGACGGGCCCTGTCGGCTCGGGCGCGACTATCGGCCAGACGGTCACAAAACGTCCTCCCGGTGATCGAGCGCAGGGTCGGCGGAGGCAGATTCCGCGGGCGAGAGAACGGCGGGATCGGTGGGAGAGATCATTCGTAGTTGAGACTGAAGCAGGTTCGCTCGGATTGCGCGAGGAGACGAGGAAGCATTATCGCCCGTGCGCGCCGTCACACCTCTTGCTGTAGGTACCCTGATCCTGGTGGGGGGATTTGGCGGCGGATTGATGACGCGTCTATGGCGCGTCTTGCGACCGGTGGTGTCGGCGCGCGGCGCGCGGCGTCTTGCGCTTGTCGGCTTGGCGCTCGTCGCGGTTGTCGCCGGCGCGAGCAGTGCCCAGGCGAGCTCGAAAACGGAGGCGAATTTCGGCCTTTACTGCGGGGCGCGTAACCCCGCCGGTGTGCTCCGTTTCCAGCGCTGGCTGGGCCAGCCCGTCAGCTACGCGGCCGATTTCATAACCGCCGATAACTGGCGCACGATCGAGCGGCCGCATGGACTGAAGCGCTGGGACGCCAAGTCTGATCGCTTCCGGCTCGTCTACGGAGTGCCGCTGATTCCTTACTCGGGCGGATCGCTCGCCGCAGGCGCCAGCGGCGCTTACAACATCCATTTCCGGCGTCTCGCCCGTGCGCTTCGGAAGGCCGGGCAGGGGAACGCCATACTCAGGCTGGGCTGGGAGTTTTCGGGCGGCTGGTACCCGTGGTCGGTCGGCTCCAACTCCCAGGCGCGAACCTTCGCCCGCTACTGGAGGCAGATCGTCACGACGATGCGCGCCGTCAGCCCTCAGCTTCAGTTCGACTGGAATCCGGCGCGCGGCTGGAAGCCGTTCAGGATCGCGCTGGCCTATCCCGGAAACTCCTACGTGGACTTCATCGGGTACGACGTGTACGACCAGGGCTGGCAGTCGAACTACACCGACCCCGTGGCCCGCTGGAAGGACACGGTGCACGGTGCGGGCGGGCTGATCTGGCAACGAAGCTTCGCGCGGGCCAGAAAGAAGCCGATGTCCTATCCCGAGTGGGGCCTGGCCTGGCGCGAAGACGGGCACGGCGGCGGTGACGATCCCTACTTCGTCGAGCAGATGCACAACTGGATCGCCTCCAACAACGTCGCGTATCACGTCTACTTCGACTTCGACGCGCTCGACGGCGCGCACGCGCTCCTGACCGGCCGCTTTCCGACGGCGGCAGCGGCGCTACACTCGGATTTCGACTGAATCGCGGCGACGACCGCCGCGCCGTCCTCCTAAACTGGGGCCCGTGAGCCTCTCTCGCCCAGAGACGGGATCGATCGTGCGCGTTGCCTTTCTCACCCACACGCCGCCGCTACCGCCGGTCAGCGGCGAGCGCATCCGCAACTGGAGCCTGATGCGCGAGCTGGCCAGGCGCGGCTGGGAGGTGTCGCTCTTCAGTCTCCTGCAGAGCGAGAAGGCGCCCTCGGCCGCCGACCGGGCCAGGCTCGAGGAGATTTGCGAGGAAGTCGTGCTCGAGCCGCTTGAGGTCTCGTCGTTCGGGCGCAAAGCCCGGGTCGCGAAGGATCTACTGCTGGGCCGCGCCTTTCAATCGAGCTTCTTCTACTCGCGCGACTGCGCGCGTGCTTGCCGGCGCTGGCTCGGCAAGCACGCGTTCGACGTCGTCGTGATCGAGACGCACTACATGGTTCCTTACGTGCCGTCCGAGCTCCTCGCGCGGTCGGTTTTCGACTCCCACAACTCCGAGCTGCGCCGCATCTCGACCATGGCCTCGACACTGGGCTTCTCGGCCCGCGGCCTCGCCGCTCGACTGCAGCGCGGGGCCGTAGTCCGCTTCGAGCGCAGAATCGTGGCCCACGCGGCGCGGACACTGGCCGTGTCCGAAGAGGAGGTCGCGACTCTGGAGCCTTTTGCCCCCGGCCGCATCGATCTCGTTCCGAACGGCGTCGATTGCGAGACTCTCCGGCCGCGCTCGACCGTGCCCGGCACGGCGGAGATCCTCTTCCTCGGCAGTCTCGACTACAGCGCGAACGTCGATGCGCTCGCCTATTTCGTCGACTCCGTCGCGCCTCTCATCCGGCGCGGCAACGCGACGTTCTCGGTCGTCGGCAGTCATCCTCGCGACGAGGTCTACGAGATCGGCAGGCGCAGCAAGCTGAAGATGACGGTGAGCGGGAACGTGCTCGACACGACTCCGTACTGGGAGCGAGCCCGAGCGCTCGTCGTGCCGCTTCGCGTCGGCGGTGGCACGCGTCTCAAGATCCTGGAGGCGCTTGCCCGCGGCGTTCCGGTCGTGACGACGAGTCTCGGCTGCGAGGGGCTCGGCCTGCGCTCCGAGCACGAGGTGCTCGTTGCCGACGACGCCGAATCATTCGCCGCCTGTGTCGATCGCCTCCTCTCGGACGACGAGCTCTGCCGCTCGCTCGCGGCGCGGGGGCGCGCGGTCGTCGAGGCGCGATTCGACTGGCGTAATATCGGGGACGTCTTCGAGAGTTCCCTATCCTGGGTGATCCGCAGCGCATGACCAACGCTCCTCTACGCACCGCTCTTTCGCGCGCGAGTTCCTTCCTGCGCCTGAGCCCGCGCGTGCTCGTCGGTCTGGAGACGGCGCTTGCCGCCTCGCTCGGCCTGATCGCGCTCGGACACCGCAGCTACTGGCTCGACGAGAGTGTGAGCGTCACGCTGGCTCGGCTCCACTTCGGCGACCTTCTGCACTCGCTGCGAGTGCGCGAGGGGAATATGAGCCTCTACCACCTCCTGCTCTGGGGTTGGCTGCGGCCGGGCGATTCGGAGTTCGCGGCACGGAGCCTTTCGCTCCTTGCCGTGGTTGCGACCGTGCCACTGCTCTATCTACTGGCAAGGCGCCTGCTGGGCCAGAAGGCGGCGCTCCTCGCGGGGCTGCTGCTGGCGCTGAACCCGATGGCGATTCACTATGCGCAGGAGGCCCGCGGCTACGCGCTCTGCCTGCTGCTCGTCACCGCTTCGGTGTACCTGTTCGTGCGCGCGCTCGAGCAGCCGCGCTGGCTCTTCTGGCTCGGGTTCGCGCCTGTCGCTGCGCTGGCCGGCTATGCGCACTTCTTCGCGCTGTTCGTTCCACCGGCGCTTCTCCTTTCGCTCCTTTTCCTTCCCGCGGAGGCGGTTCCGTGGCGCAAGGGACTCAGCTCGGCCGGCTTGTTCGTGCTTCTACTTGTTCCGCTCGTCTACCTCGTCGGCTCGAGCCAGGCCTCCGGCGTGGAGTGGGCGTCGGGCAACCTGCCCGGGAGAATTGCCACCAGGATCCACGACCGCCCGCTGCTCGTCGTGGCTGTTCTTCTATTCGGGCTGGCCTTTGTGGCGCTCGCTTGGTTCTGGCTCGCGCGGGCGCTCGGCCCGCGCCTGCGCTCGCGCGCGACCTGGGCCGTAGCGCTACTCGTCCTCTGGTTGCTCGTTCCCTTCGCGCTCGTCTGCGTTCTGGCGGTCGTCTACAAACCGCTCTTCGTCGTGCGCTACTTCATCGTTTGTTTGCCGCCGCTCGTCACACTGCTGGCGCTAGCGCTGGCGCGGATCCGTCGCCCGCTCCTTGCTCTGGGCGCCGTCTCGCTGCTGGCGCTCGTCTCTCTTGCGGGCGTCGTGCGCTGGTACCAAAGCGGGCAGAGCGAGGATTGGCGCGGTGCCGAGCACTACGTCGTCGAGTCGGCGAGGCCGGGTGACGGCGTTCTCTTCTACGCGCCCTATGTGCGCATCCCGTTTGCGCTCTATCTCGAGCGCGCAGGTGACAGTGGGCGGGCGCCCCGGCCCGTCTATCCCGGCGACGGCTGGAACGCGAACGAGCTGAAGTTCGACGGCAACATCGTGATGCGCGCGAGGCTAGTGCGCGAGCGGGCGGCCGGCTTCCGGCGGATCTGGCTCGTTACGAGTCACCAGGAGTTGTACGGAGCCTCCGATCCGGGCTACGAGGCCACGCTCGCCGGTCTCAAGGCCGCCGGCCTGCGGGAGTCCGGGTCACGCTCGTTCGCCGGTGTTCGCGTCGCGCGCTACGCGCGTCCCGGTCACTGAGCGGCGACTGTCTATCGCGCGAAGCCCGCACCTCGGCATAGCCGTCTCGCGGCGCCGCTGATCTCCGACATCCGCGCTGCCGATCAGTCGCGCGTGCTGCCTTACTTCGCGCTCTTCTTGAGCCCGGCGGCCTTCATCAGGCTCAGTGACGCTCGGCAACCCCTCGACAGCCTGTACCCGGTTCTGCTTCGGAGCAAGAGGCAGCCTCGCACGGTGCGCGTAGTCTGGCGGCGCTTGACGACCTTCGACTTCGTTGTCTGGGTGGTCTTGGTCGTGGTGGTCGTCTTCGGCACCGTGCTGGTCGTCGTCGGCGTTGCCGTGGTCGTAGGCGATGTCGCCGTGGTGGTGGTCACGGGCGCGGTGGTAGTTGTGGAAGTGGTGCTGGTGGTAGTCGTCGCGCCGGTAGTGCTACTGCTCGTCGTTTGCGTCGTAGTCGTTGCCGCGGCGCCGATCGCCGCCTTGAACGCGGCCGCCGAGTTCGGGAAGCTGCCGTCCATCAGGTCGTGCGCTCCGTCGGGTGCGTCGAAGTCGAAGTAGACCTGGTAGCCAACGTTGTTCTGCGCGATCCACTGCGTCATCTTCTGAACGAAGTAGGGAGCATCTCCGCCGCCATGCCCGTCGCTGCGAGTCGCGACACCCCATTCGGGGAACGACATCGGCTTACCATGCGCAGCCGCGAAGTCGCGGTGCCAGGTAAGGCCCCATTGCGCGTTGAGAGCGTCGTTCCAGCGCGCGGCCGGGTCGCTGTAGTTCGTACACCAGGATTGGTCGTATACGTCGATGCCTATGTAGTCGACATACGCGTCGCCAGGGTAGGCGAGCGTGGGATCGACGGACTGCCAGCCCCAGACCGGGTTCCAGTCGAAGGCCAGGTTCGGTGCGACTGCGCGCATCGTTGTGACGATCTGTCGCCAGTAGGCGGCGTAGTTGGCGGCGTCGGTCGTGTTCGCAACGTGCCAGTGGTACCAACCGCCGCCGAACTCCCAGCCCAGGCGGAGAATCGCGTTACCCTGACCGGCGGCGAGGAGGTTCTGGGCCAGCGTCTTGAAGTAGGCGTTATAGGTGCCGGATGCGCCCTCGGCGAGCGTACCGCCCGTGTCGGGGATGATCGGAACGCCGTAGACCATGCGGTAGGAAGTTCCCTTCCAGCCGTTGAGCGTCCAGGTGGGCGCCTCGATGGACGACCAGCTGTCGCCGGGCAGGAAGTCCTCGGCGTAACTGACCGGCGAGCCGAGCCACTGCGCGAAGGCGCTGACTCCGCTCGGATTGGCGGCGCCGCGGTAGACGCCGAGTGTCGCGGCCGGGCTCGCGGCCTGCGCGGCTACCAATGAAAGAGACAATCCCGCTCCGAAGACGAGGACTGTGGCGAAGAATATCCCGACTTTTCTCAACGTAGTTTTGCGGCGCAACGTGAAGCTCCCCCTCAAGAAATTGCTTTCGGTCTGAGAGCTAGATCGGCAAGCCGCGAACGAGGCTGCGTAGCACGATCAAGTGACTAAGGCACCTGTAAAGGGGTCGTTTTCACCCTCTCGGGGGTAGCGCCCTCCCCCTATTAGGGGAGGCGTTTACGCGGCGCGCTCGCGGGCCTTCGCCGTGAGGCCGAATGCAATGGAGAGAAAGGTGGCGGTACTCGCCGGCGCCTAGGCGAGAATGATGCGAAGCGAGGGGCCGCTAAATGCGCTCATCCCTGTTGAAGCACTACTATTCGTACTCGCCCGCGGCGGATTGCGTTCCCTTTTCTGACTCTGGGGGAAACTTCTTACCCGAGCGGGCCCGGTGCGATGAAGAAAGATAAAGCTCGATCATCCCCCTCGAGTGCTTTCCCCCATGAAACCGGGCGGCCGGCGCTCATCATCTCCGCGCTCTCGGCGACGCTGAGAGGTGGTTTCCGGCTGCTCGCTAGCGTCAGCTGCGTTTCGGGGCGACCGTCACGAGCCTCTCGTCCGCTTACCGCGCTCCCTCGCTGTGGCTGGCGGACGGCGGCAGTCGCTCTCGTGGTCGGCTTTGTCATCGTGCTGGGTGCTTCGAGCGGATCCGCGCGGGCCGCGACAGAGTCGTGCGCCGCTGGCACGACCCTCAACATCGTGGCGCACGAAGACGATGATCTGCTCTTCTTGAACCCAAGCGTTCTGCACGACGTTCAGTGCGGTCGACGCGTTGTGACCGTTTATGCGACGGCCGGCGACGCCGGGCAGGACTCGAGCTACTGGTTGGACAGAGAGATGGGTGCGGAAGCCGCCTACGCCGATATGGCCGGAACGTCCGACTCGTGGACGGCGACAACTCTCACGAAGACCGACGGCGACGGCAACTCGCATCTGATGCAGCAGTACACCCTCGATGGAGACTCGAACGTATCCCTCGTCTTCATGAGGCTTCCAGACGGCCGCGGCAGCGGCGACGGGTTCGCGAGTACCGGCTATCAGAGCCTGAAGAAGCTGTGGGAGTCATCGGCGCCGTATACCTACCAAATCGATTCCCTCGGCGGCGGGTCCTCGGCATATACGAGACCGGAGCTCGTAGAGGTGTTGACGGCTCTCATGGATGAATACCAGCCGGATACGATCCGCACTCAGGACTATGTCGGCGCATTCGGCGGCAGCGATCACAGCGATCACTACGCCGTTGCCCGTTTCGTGAACCTGGCTCAGCTGAATTACTCGACGGCTCACACCTTTGCCGGCTATATGGGCTACGGGATATCGCAATACCCGCAGAACGTCGCAGGTACAGACCTGGCGGCGAAGGAGAGCGCCTTTTTTTCCTATTCAGCCTTCGATGCGAGTGCCTGCGCCAGTATCGAGGCGTGCTCGAGCACCGAATACATGAGCTGGCTGACGGGCGAATATCAGATCGGCACTCCGAGAGCGGATGCCGGCCCGGATCAGACGGTCGCGACGGTCGGCGCGACCGTGCACCTGGACGGAAGCGCGAGCAGTGACCCCGACGGCGCTCCGATCACCTATTCGTGGGCTCAGACGGGCGGGTCCGCGGTTGCCCTCTCCGACACCTCCAGCCCGACACCGACCTTTACGGCTCCAGCCGCCGCGACCATCCTGACCTTCGCCCTGACGGTGAGCGACGGTTCGCTGGCAAGCACAGACAGCGTCATCGTCACCGTTGCGCCGAACAGCGCGAATATCGCCAACCAGGCGACGCTCGAGGCCTCTTCAGAGAACACCGCGTTGGGGAAGGGTAAGGAAAAGGCCGTCGACGGCTTCACGGACGGAGATCCGCTTGGCAATGCGACGCACGAGTGGGCGACGGTCGGCGGTCGGGCGGGAAGCTGGCTGAAACTGACCTGGTCCTCGGCACGGGTGATCGATCGCGTCGTGCTCTACGACCGGCCGAACGAAAACGATCAGATAACCGGTGGAACGCTCAGCTTCTCCGATGGGAGCACGGTCGCCGTACCGGCTCTTGCGAACGGCGGGTCGCCGGTCACGATCAGCTTCTCCGCCAGGTCGACGACGAGTCTGCGGCTGGCGATCGACTCGGTGAGCACGACGACCGAAAACATCGGCTTGGCCGAGATCGAGGTCTGGACGCCCGCAGACCACGCTCCGGTCGCAGACGCAGGTCACAACCAGACCGTGGACGCCGGCTCGACCGCAACCCTCGACGGCTCCGCCAGCTCCGATCCAGACAGCGGCGACACGCTCTCCTACAGCTGGGAGCAGACCGGCGGAACTCCCACCGTCAGCCTCGACAGCACGAACCCCGCCAAGCCCAGCTTTACCGCCCCGGCCAGCGCTAACACTCTGACCTTCAAGCTGACCGTGAGTGACGGGACGCTGAGCAACTCCTCGTCGGTCACGATCACCGTCAACCACGCTCCGGTCGCAGACGCCGGGCTTGATCAGTCCGTAAGCACGGGCGCGACCGTGACACTGGACGGCTCGAAGAGCTCCGATCCCGACGGCGATGCGCTCAGCTATAAGTGGGAGCAGACGGGCGGATCTCCGGTCACCCTCTCTAGCGCCGTCGCCGCCAAGCCCAGCTTTACCGCCCCGGCCGGCGCCAACACTCTGACCTTCAAGCTGACCGTGTCGGACGGCTCGCTGACCGGTTCCGACAGCGTCAAGATCGCGGTGGTCAAGCCAGAACATGCGCCGGTCGCGAACGCCGGATCCGATCAAAAAGTGCGCTCGAACGTAAGTGTGACCCTTGACGGCTCCGCCAGCTCCGACCCGGACCACGATCCGATCACCTACGAGTGGGAGCAGACGGGTGGGCCCAGGGTCACCCTCTCCAGCGCTGTCGCCGCCAGGCCCAGCTTCACGGCTCCGGCCGCCGGCAGGCTGATCTTCAAGCTGACCGTGTCGGACGGCTCGCTGACCAGTTCCGACAGCGTCACAATCGGCGTGTCGAAGGGCGCGAAGCCCGCCCTCAAGAAGCACACGCGCCCGCAGACGACGCTGCTCAAGATGAAGATCCGCTCAGCGAAGAGGATCGTCATCTTCAGGTTCAAGGGCTCCGGCGGCAAGGGAAAGCTCAGCTTCCAGTGCCGGCTGGACACGCAGAGATTCTCGCGCTGCCGTGTCTACAAGACGTACAAGCATCTCGGGCGCGGCAGGCACGTCTTCCGCGTGCGGGCGAGAGACACCTCCGGCCTGGCCGACCTGACGCTCGTGACGAAGAGATTCAAGATCTAGCTCACGTTCGATCGGGCTACCGTCGAGGCGGCCCGCGCTGCGCTGCTTGCGAATGAGTCAGACTTCGGCCAACCGCCGCGAAAGCGCCTCGATCGAGTAGTCGCTCTCGGCCAGCTTGCGCGCCTCGGCGCCGACGTCGCCGGCCCTGCCGCTGAGCGCACGGACTACGGCCTCGGCGAATCCTTCCGCCCCGTCGCCCTCGAGATAGTGGACACCGCTCACTAGCCCGTCCACGCCGCCCGCGGCAAACGGCGTCGCCACGATCGGCAGCCCGTAGGCCATCGCCTCGACCAGCTTGAGCGGCGAGCCTCTGTTTTCGAGCAGCGGCACCAGCGCGCAACCGCTCACCGCGTAGATGCCGGGTAGATCCTCGACGAAACCATGCAGCTCGATGCGCGGGTCGAGCCCACCGGTGACGGCCATCCTGCGCCCGACCAAGACCAGGCGCGCCTGTGGCAGCTGCTTCCAGACCAGCGGCATCACCTCTCTGACCAGAAAGCGGCCCGAGCGCCGGTTGTGCGGCAGGCTGAAGTCGGCGACGAAGAGAGCACTCTGGCTCGCGGGGGTGCGCACGGGCGCGATCGAGCTCACGTCGACGACGTTGGGCACCAGGCGGAGTCGAGCCTCGGGCGCCAGCGCGGCCGCGCCGCTCAGATCGCGGCTACTGGGAAACCAGGTTTCCTGCGCCATCTCGAGCACCGAGCGCTCGAATTGAGCGAGCTCGTAGAGATCGCTCTTACCCGCGCTCCTCTGCCCCGAATAGAGGGCCGACTCGAGGTTGTGCGCGTTGTAGTAGATCGGTCGCTTCTTGCCCAACAGGAGCAGGGCCGAGGCGGCAGAGGGGCTGTCGGCCACGACCCGATCGAAGTCTTTGCCCTTCGCGTCGGTCAGCGCTGCGAACAGTTCGTAGGACAGGTTGCTTGCATAATCCTTGGGCACGCCCCGCGCCCGCGCCCGCCGATACAGGAATGCGCGCTTCGCCCCGCGCGAGGAAGACACTTTGCGCAACTCGATCGCCGGATCCGCGACGAGCGCGGGATCCGGCTCGGCGCCGTCGAGCGGCAGGAAAGCGACCTCAACCCTGCCGAGCAGCGCCAAGGCGCGGATGATGCCAATGGTGCGATTGCCGCGACCGCTGCGCCTGTTGGGAGCGAACGGTGTTACTACGAGCGATTCCATCTACCTGCTTCCTCCAGAGTCGACAACCTCCGCTGCATGGGACTGTCCCGGCACGAACAGACTATCGCGCTCTGGCTGATGCTCGGGAAGGCGGGTAATCTGATCCTCGAGCACGCGATTCTTCATTGCACAGGAGCTCGATATTGAGATGCGATAGAGGCATGACCCGAGCCGTTGTCGAAATGATTTCGGATGAGTCTCTTTCGGCGTAAGCAAGAGCGTAAAGACGCACGTGACGAGCACGTGCCCGAGCAGCCTGACCAAGCCGCGGAAGAGCGCGATTCAGAGACCGAGCCCGAGCCCGAAAACGCCCGTCCGGACGAGGACCCTTCTCCCGGCGCGATAGTCGCCCCGGTCGCCGGCGAGATCGTCTCGGGGGTGGTCGAGGTTCAGGTCGCCGCGAGCGAGACCGCAGTCGAGTCGGTGTTGTTCGAATGGTCGGCCGACGGGTCGAGCTGGCGGCGCGCCGGCGCGGACAAGCGACAAGAGGAGGCACGAGGCGAGCTCCTTAGTTGGGACACCGGCCCGCTCGACGACGGTTCCTACTCCTTGCGCTTGGTGGCGGTTCTCTCGGATGGAAGCGAGCTTTTTGGCGAGCAGGTCTCCGTTCTCGTCGACAACGTCGGCCCGGAGATCCACCTGCGCGAGCCGATCGAGGGCCAGACGCTCTCGGGATTCGTGTCGATCGCCCTGGAGGCCGAGGATTCTGTCTCGGACGTCTCGGTCGTAGTGCTCGAGATCTCGGGCGGCGGAGAGGATTGGCGGCGAATCGCCGAAACGCGCGGGCGGCCCTTCGAGCTGCGCTGGAGCAGCGAAGCCCTGCCCGACGGGGACTATCGGCTACGAATTGACGCCCGCGACGGAAGCGGCAATCTCAATCTGATCGGTCCGTTCGAGGTCGAGATAGCCAACGTGCCCGTCGCCGCCGAGCTGGTCGACCCCGGTGAGCTCCTCCGCGGCAGGATCAACCTGATAGCTCGCACGCCCGACCTGCTCTCGACGCAAATGATTTTCGAGCTGGCGAAGGCCGGCTCGAGCGACTGGCGCGCTCTCGGCACGACGCGGGCCCCCTTTCACCTGCCCGTCGATACCGCTCAGATAGACGACGGCAGCTACGAGCTTCGCATCGAGTCGATTATCGCCGAGGGCAAGTCCGTCTACTCGCATCCCTTCGGTCCCTACGTCGTCGACAACACGCCTCCGGTGATCACGATGACGAAACCGGCGGCGGGCGAGATGCTGAAAGACCGAGCCGAACTGCTGGTCGAGGTCGCCGACGACGCGAGCGGCCCGGCGCTGGTCGAGCTGAGCTACAACGAGGGAGGCGAATGGATAACGCTGGCCCGGCTGGAGCCCGAAAACGGCCAGGTACGCGGTTTCTGGCAGCTCGCCGAGTGCCGGCCGGGAAGCTGTCGGCTGCGAGCGAGGGCGCAAGATCAGGCCGGGAACGAGGCCAGCGAGGAGATCACGGTGACGATCGCGGCGCCGGCGCCGCCCGAGCGTGCCTCCGAGCCGGTATCGATTCCTGTCCGCCCGCCCTCGTCGGCAGCGGCCAACCGTTTCGGACAGGTTCCCAGCTGGAACTGGAAGCGGCAGCAATCGTCCGCTGCCGGGCAGGCCGGCGCTGCGGCGAGCGAATCGATCGGACAGGCAAAGACGGCTCAGTCAAGCGCCGAGCCTGCTTCGCCTAGCGGCACGAAAGCCGAGCCGGTCGCTGCGACCACGCCGAGAGAAGGCGCCAAGAAAAGCGCCGCCTGGACCTGGAAGTCGTCCCCGCCGCGCTCCGAGCCGGCGGCAGGTGAACGGGCCAAGCCCAAGGACGAGCCGGTCTCTCGGGCGAAGGCCGAAAGGGAGCATCCGGCTGAGCCGGAGCCGGAGCCGGAGCCGGAGCCGGAGCAAGAGAACAAGCCCGATGTGCAAGGCGCGCCTGAAGAGCAAGGCACGTCCGCCGAGCAGGAGCCAGCGCGAGTCGTCCATCTGGTTGATTCGGCGCCGGGCGAAGAGCGGGCGGAAATCGAGCGGGAGAACGAGAAAGAGTCGCCAGATTCCGGCGCCGAGCAGGGCGCACGCGTCGTTAGCGTCAACTTCGCGCGCGCTGCTCACGGCTGGGACATCTGGGCGCTGGACGCTCTGGTGGAGGAGACTCCGGGCCAGGATCTCGCGCGCGAGGAGGAGCGTCGCCAGACTCTCTATTACCTGCGCCAGCACACCTCGGTCGACGGTTGCATCCCGCCCGAATTCGAGGATCTCATCTACGAGCTGTTCGGAGAGCTGATGCCGGACGACGAGGGTGCCTGAGCGCGCTCGAGCGGCCGATCTTGCAGCAATCTCGCGGCATCACCGTTGCCCCCCCGGGGTTTACTCGGTCGCCCCCCCGGGGTAGATCGAAGCTGCTTCAAAACATCGAGTAATCTGCGCAAAGGCCACTCATATGCGGACAGAGACGGATCAGTTGCTTTCGAAGACTTGCTTTTCTGCTCGAAATACGGCTGAATATGAGTTGCCCCCTCACGCTCGGCCTGCGGCCGTACGTGATCGACGTGTCCCCCGACAGCCGCGCGAGCGGTAATAAACAGCCCCCAAATGAGCCTCCCAAGATCTCGTTCCCTCCGAGCCACCTCATGACCGAGACAGTTGCCCGCGGATCGACAATCGGAACCGTTGATGGATTGCGGTTGCGTGCTCGCGCCAGAGCGGGCGTCGTCAAGCGCAGCGATCGCTTCTGGCGCCTGACCAGGCTGGGGCTCGATGTGGTGCTGCTCAGCGCAGCGGCGGTCGTCTCGAATCTCGCCTCACCAGCCGCGAACGTGCCTTCGAGCGGGTTTCTCTGGCCGGCACTGTTCGTGCTCTCTGTCCTCGCGGTTCTGGCCAGCCGCGGCGCCTACTCACGGCGTCTGATGACCGATCTACTCGACGACATGCGCTCTCTCGTTATCGCTATCGGACTGGCGACGATGATCGTCGTGACGCTGCGCGTGATGCTCTACGCGGCGCCGCAGCATACGGCGGCGGAGACTCTACGCCTAGCTGTTTTCTCGGCGGTCTATCTCGCCGCCGGAAGAATTGGGTTGGATCTTTCGCGCCGGCACGCGCGCCGCGCGGGCGAGTCCGTCCCAACGCTCATCATCGGTGCGGGCAACGTCGGGCATATGGCTGCTAAGCGGTTGCTCGAGCACCCCGAGTTGGGCCTGAAGCCGATCGGTTTCCTGGACAAGGAACCGCGTCAGGACATCGCTTCGAGTTCACACCTGCCGGTGCTGGGAGCCAGCTGGGACTTCGAGCAGGTTGTGCGTGAGCACGGCGTTGGCCAGGTGATCATCACTTTCTCGACGGCTCCCAACGACGTGCTTCTGCGCATGGTCAAGCGCGGCGAGGAGCTGGGCGTTGGCGTCTCGCTGGTGCCGCGCCTGTTCGAGAAGGTGACCGATAAGTTGACGATCGATCATCTCGGCGGTCTGCCGTTGCTCACCTCGCATCCGTCCAACCCGTACGGCTGGCGGGTCGCGATCAAGTACGCGTCTGACCGGCTGCTGGCGCTCACAGCGCTGATCCTTCTCTCTCCCCTGATGCTTGCCGCCGCGCTGGCAACCTGGCTCTCGCTCGGGCGTCCAATCCTCTTCCGCCAGCTGCGGGTGGGTCGCGACGGCCGTGCCTTCGAGATGCTCAAGTTTCGTTCGATGCGCTTGAACTGGGAGGTTCCGGGCCAGGCCAACGAAGCCGTGGACCTGCCCGATGACGTCGCTCCCGGCGGCGTCGAGGGAGGCGATCGCCGCACCCGTATCGGCACCTTCCTGCGCAAGACCTCGATCGACGAGTTGCCGCAACTCTTCAACGTGCTCAAGGGCGACATGTCGTTGATCGGGCCGCGGCCCGAGCGTCCCGAGTACGTCGAGCTGTTCGAGTCGCGCGTCTATCGCTATAACGATCGCCAGCGCGTCAAGTCCGGGATCACCGGCTGGGCGCAGATTAACGGCCTGCGCGGCAAGACCTCGCTCTCCGATCGGGTCGAGTGGGACAACTACTACATCGAGAACTGGTCGCTCTGGCTCGACTTCAAGATTGCGCTCAAGACCGCGTTCGCGGTCGCCAGCTACTTCGCCGAAGTTAAGTAAGGGTCCGTCTCCCTGCACTCCGATTCGCCGCCAACGACGACGCGACCCGCAAGGCGCTGGAGATACGTTGGCCTGGCCGTAGTCGCTTCGCTTGGTGTGCTCGCTCTCTGCTCCTCGGCCACCGCAAAAAGCGAGCGCGCTGACTCCTGCTTGCACGAAGTGGGTGATGAGAACGCCCGCCTACGTGAGAGCCGATCGCGTCGACAAGCTCTCGGGTCGCTGCAAGCGCGTGTCCGAGAAGCAGACGATCCCGACCAGCTTCGATCCGGCCTAGCGCCCGCGCTCGGCGGGCGCACTTGGTCTGCGCTCGAAGGCTACTCCGGCGTTTCGTCGTGATACCTACGCTCTTGGCAGCGGGTAGCGCAGTTGAGTTTCCGACGTCAACTACCACTACTGGGATACGTCGGCCCGCCGATAAGGTCTGAAACGAGAGACGCAACAGAGCGTCGAGTCGGAGAAAAACCGATGCCCATACGATCGGAGCCCACCGGTGTCCGATTTGAGCACGCAACGCTCAGCTAAAATGTGATTTGACAGGAGCCACGCGGCTGAGATCGTGAGCCAGTCGACGGAGAAAGGGGGTCGAGAGGGTTGTTCGAGCGATTTACCGAGCGGGCCAGGCAGGTAGTCGTACTTGCGCAGGACGAGGCTCGTGCTCTCAAGCACAACTACATCGGTACCGAGCACATCCTGCTCGGGCTCCTTCGTGAGGAGGAGGGCCTCGCCGCGCGCGTGCTCGAGTCGCTCGACATCACTGTCGAAGAGGTCAGGGCGCAGGTGGCCCGCATCGTCGGTCAGGGCGACGAGGTCACGACCGGCCAGATTCCCTTCACTCCGCGCGCCAAGAAGGTGCTGGAACTGGCGCTCAGAGAAGCGCTGTCACTCGGCCACAACTACATCGGTACCGAGCACATCCTGCTCGGGCTGGTGCGCGAGAACGAAGGCGTGGCGGCGCGCATCCTGCTCGATTTCGACGCCGACGCCGAGAAGATTCGCAACGAGATCATCCGTATGCTCTCCGGCCCCGGGCGCCGCCAACAGGGCGCCGCGGCGGGCGCGGCAGGCGGCGAGAGGTCGAAGAGCTCCAAGCTGCTCGACCAGTTCGGGCGCAACCTGACCAAGCTGGCCACCGATGGCAAGCTCGACCCCGTGGTCGGGCGCCAGACCGAGATCGAGCGCGTGATGCAGATTCTCTCGCGCCGCACCAAGAACAACCCGGTCTTGATCGGAGAGCCCGGCGTCGGCAAGACCGCCGTCGTCGAGGGCCTCGCACAGCGCATCTCCAGCGGCAACATTCCCGAGCTGCTCAAGGGCAAGCAGATCTACACGCTCGACCTGGCGGCGTTGGTGGCCGGCTCCAAGTATCGCGGCGAGTTCGAGGAGCGGCTGAAGAAGGTCATGAAGGAGATCGGCCAGCGCGGCGACATCATCCTGTTCATAGACGAGATACACAACCTTGTCGGCGCGGGCGCGGCCGAGGGTGCGATCGACGCGGCTTCGATTCTCAAGCCGGCGCTGTCGCGCGGCGAGCTGCAGACGATCGGTGCCACTACGCTCGACGAGTACCGCAAGTACCTGGAGCGCGACGCCGCGCTCGAACGCCGCTTCCAGCAGATTCGCGTCGATGAGCCCTCTGTCGACGACACGATTCAGATCCTGCGCGGCCTGCGTGACCGTTACGAAGCGCATCACCGCTGCAAGATCTCCGACGCCGCGCTCGACGCCGCCGCGCAGCTGGCCGACCGCTACATCCAGGATCGTCACCTGCCCGATAAGGCCATCGACCTGATCGACGAGGCCGCCTCGCGCATGCGCATCAAGACCATGAGTGCGCCTCCGCGCTACCGCGAGCTCGAGGAAGAGATCGAGACGGTGCGCAAGGAGAAGGAGGCCTCGATCGAGGCCCAGGAATTCGAGAAAGCCGCGGCGCTCAGAGACAAGGAACGCAAGCTGAGCCAGAAGCGCAAGGAGCTAGAGGAGTCCTGGCGCGACGAGGAGGACGCGGCCGAGCAGCCCGAGATCGGCGAGGAAGAGATCGCCGACATCGTCTCGATGTGGACGGGCATCCCCGTCTTCAAGCTCACCGAGGCCGAGACGCAGAAGCTCGTCCGCATGGAGGACGAGCTGCACAAGCGCGTGATCGGCCAGCATCCGGCGATCGAGGCCGTCTCCAAGGCGATCAGGCGCGCCCGCGCCGGCATCAAGGATCCAAAGCGCCCGACCGGCTCGTTCATCTTCCTGGGGCCTTCAGGCGTCGGCAAGACCGAGCTGGCGCGCACCCTGGCCGAATTCCTGTTCGGCGACGAGGAAGCCATGATCCAGGTCGACATGTCGGAGTACATGGAGAAGCACTCCGTGTCGCGACTGGTCGGCTCGCCTCCGGGTTATGTCGGTTACGACGAGGGTGGGCAGCTGACCGAATCGGTGCGGCGCAAGCCGTATTCGGTGCTGCTGATGGACGAGGTCGAGAAGGCTCACCCCGACGTTTTCAACATCCTGCTGCAGATTCTCGAGGACGGAAAGCTGACCGACTCGCAGGGACGCAAGGTCGACTTCCGCAACACAATCGTGATCATGACCTCGAACCTGGGCGCGGCTCAGATCTCCAAGAACCAGTCGCTCGGCTTCTCCTCGAGCGACGAGGCCGGCCTCTCCTACGAGGAAATGAAGTCACGCGTGACCGGCGAGTTGAAGAAGGTCTTCCGGCCCGAGCTCCTGAACCGCATCGACGAGGTAATCGTCTTCCACAAGCTCGAGAAGACCGAGATCAAACAGATCATTGACCTGATGCTGAGGCGTCTGCGCGAGCAGATCGCCGTGCACAAGGTGACGATCGAGCTGACCGACGAGGCCAAGGACCTGCTGGTCGAGCAGGGCTTCGATCCGGCCATGGGCGCCCGCCCGTTGCGCCGGGCCATTCAGCGTCTGATCGAGGACCCGCTGGCCGACTTCGTGCTCGGCGCCGAGCTGATGCCGGGAGCCACGCTGGTCGTCGATCGCAAGAAGGGCACCGAGGAAGTCGAGATCAAGATCATCCCCGGTACCGAGCCCGTGCTCGAAGAAGAGCCCGAGAAGGTCGCCGTCTCCGGCGACGCGGGCGACAAAGAGTCCGAGAAGAGCAGCGAAGAGAAGTAGCTCGCGACGGCGGGCTTTCCCGCCCGAGACGAGCAGATGAATTGTTTCGCTCGCGCTGAGGACGGCTAATAGGCCGTAGAGAGCACGCTCGAAGAGCGAGCCTACAACTCGTGCCCGAGCCCGTATTGATCAAGCGAGAAGCGACTGGAGGACGGAATGAAGGGATACAACGGAGACATCGAAGAGCTGACGCTGCAGAACGACAACTTTCGCAAGGTCCTCTACACCCATACGCACAGCCAGCTCGTTCTGATGAGCCTGAAGCCGAACGAGGACATCGGTTCGGAGGTCCACGAGGACAACGACCAGTTCTTCCGCTTCGAGTCGGGCCAGGGCCGTGTCGTCATCGACGGCAACGAGTACGAGGTGTCGGACGGCTCGGCGATCATCGTTCCGTCGGGCGCCGAGCACAACGTCATCAACACCTCGGGTAGCGAGGCGCTGAAGATGTACACGATCTACTCGCCGGCTCATCACAAGGACGGCATCGTGCGGGCGACCAAGGCCGAGGCCGAGGCCGATTCGCCCGAGTACGACGGTCAGAACAGCGAATAGCCGCGGCGTTAGCCCGACTTCGGGGCGCAGCGCAAACGAATAATCCGGCCGCCGCGACCGGCATGACGGGCGCGGCTTACAAGACGCCATCCCCCGGCCGCATCTGTTTTTCGCCGCCGAAAGTTTTCGCCGGCTCAGCCGGCGGACTTTTGGCGGATACGTCTGCACCGCGCCGTAGACTCGCGGGGTGGCAAAGACGGCTACCCAGTTTTCCTGCACTGAGTGCGGCTACTCGACCGGGCGCTGGCTCGGGCGCTGCCCGAGCTGTGAGAGCTTCGGCACGCTGACCGAGGAGGTATTAGAGAGGCTCCCCGTAAGTGCGCCGAGAGTGGGGCGGCCGACGCTACGCCTGGTCGAGGTCGAATCCAACGAGAGCGACCGCATCCCGACCGGCGTGCCCGAGCTCGACCGGGTGCTCGGGGGAGGGCTGGTGCCGGCCTCGCTCGTGCTCGTCGGCGGCGAGCCGGGAATCGGAAAGTCAACGCTGCTACTGGCCGCGCTGCGCGCGATCGCCGAAGAGCGCCGCGGCCTGCTCGTCTCGGGCGAGGAGTCAGTGGCCCAGGTCGGGCTCAGGGCCGAGCGTCTGGGCGGCGCCGGCAAGATCGAGATTCTGGCCGAGACGGAGCTGGAAGTGGTCTGCGAGACGCTGGAGCGCGAGCGCCCCGAGGTCTGCGTGATCGATTCGGTGCAGACGCTATATTCATCGCAGCTGGGCTCGGCGCCGGGCTCGGTGGCGCAGGTCCGCGAGGCAGCTTCGCGGCTGCAGCGCCTGGCCAAGGAGAACGGCATCGCCGTGTTCCTCGTCGGGCACGTGACCAAGGACGGCGCTGTGGCCGGGCCGCGCGTGCTCGAGCACCTGGTCGACTGCGTGCTGCAGTTCGAGGGCGACCGCTACCACGAGCACCGCATCCTGCGCGCGACCAAGAACCGCTTCGGCTCGACCAACGAGCTCGGCGTCTTCGAGATGACCTCCGCCGGTCTGATCGGAATCCCCGATGCCTCGGCGCTGTTCGGTCGCTCGGAGCCCGGCGAGGTCGGCGCCGCGGTCGCCTGCACGCTCGAGGGCTCGCGCCCGATCCTGCTCGAAATCCAGGCGCTCGTGGCACGGAGCGAGTTGGCCATGCCGCGCCGAGTCGGCACCGGTGTCGATCCGAAGCGCCTGGCGATGATCGTTGCGGTGCTCTCGCGCCACGCGCGCTTGGCGCTCGGGCAGGCCGACGTGTTCGTCAACGTCGCCGGCGGCGTACGTATTGAGGAGCCCGGCGCCGACCTGGCGATCGCCCTGGCCATCGCTTCGGCGGCGCGGGGCGCGCCGATGCGCCCGGGGCTCGCGGCCTTCGCCGAGATCGGCTTGACGGGGCGCTTGCGCGCGGCGACCCAGGCAGATCGCCGGGCGGGCGAGTGCGCCAAGCTCGGGCTCGAGTGCGCTCTCGTCTGCGAGGGCAGCGTCAAGAACGGGGCCGGATTGGAGCTGATCGAGGTGACGAGGCTCGGGAAGGCGCTGGCGTTGGGGCTGGAGTCGCGCAGGGGCGAGCCCGAGCCGGAGCTCTAAGCGCCCATTTCGCTAGGTCTGCACAACTCGATGCGGCCGCCCCACGGCGCCAGTGACCAACCGGACCGCTCACCGCACTACCGGTGCGCCTTCGCGGCCCGTGCGGCCCCTGGCATCCACGGCTCGACCCCCTCGAGCGCACATCCCTAACGAAATAGGCTCTAAGCCGTCTTTCGATCCGAAACGCGGTCTGAGCAGGGGTTTTTCTAAAAACGCCTGAAAAGGTGCGTTTTCCAGCGTTTTTTGCTATCATGGAACAGTATTCCGCCGGCGGGATTAGTACCGACCGCCGGCCTTTTCGCGAACACAGCTCGAAAGGGAGTGTCGCTTGTTTGAGGTTGGCGAGAAAGTCGTGTACCCGCATCATGGTGCGGGGACGGTGGTCGAGAAGGAGATGCGAACGGTGCTCGGCCAGAAGCGCGAGTACCTGACGATCAGGATCCTTCACAACGATATGACCGTCCAGGTTCCCAGTGAGAACGCCGAGCGAGTTGGATTACGCCCGGTGATCGAGGAGGCGGAGATCGACAGCGTCATCGTCGCTCTCACCGCCGGCAAGACCGAGATGCCTAAGAACTGGAACCGCCGCTTCAAGCACAACCGCGACAAGATGAAGACGGGCGACATCCTCGAGTTGTCGGAAGTAGTGCAGAACCTGTCCCTGCGCGATTTCGAGAAGGGGCTCTCCACCGGCGAGAAGCAGATGTTCGTCAAGGCCAAGAAGATTCTCTCCAGCGAGCTGATGTATGCGCTCGATCTGAGCGAGGAAGAGGCGGCCGCATGGTTGGAGAACGTACTGAGCAGGAACGGCAAGAAGTCGTCGCGCTCCAGCTCGAGCAAGCAAGAGGCGGTCGTAGCTTCCGTCTAGTCATGGCGGAGTGCTCGCCGTCGAGGAGACAGCGGTCGGCGGATCGACTGTGACGAGCGCGTCGGTTTGGGCAGTCGTCTGCGCCGCGGGAGCGGGAAAGCGGCTCGCCGGAACGCGGCCGAAGGCGTTCGCGGCACTGGCCGGGCGTCCGCTGTTGGCCGAGAGCCTCGAGCGGCTAGACAGCTGCGAAGCGATCGACGGTATCGTCGTCGCCGCGCCGCCGGGCTGGGAGGAGGCCACAATTCTCCTCTCCGAGGAGCTCGACTGCGACAAGGTCAGCACGGTGGTGCGCGGAGGCCGTAAGCGCGGCGAGAGCGTTCGCTTGGCCCTGGCGGAGATTCCCGAGGAGGTCGAGCAGGTGCTCGTCCACGACGCCGCCCGTCCGCTCGTGAGCGCCGAGGTGATAAGGCGCGTGCTCGGCCCGCTGAGCCAGGATTGGGACGCGGTCGTGCCGGCGCTGCCGCTGACCGACACCATCAAGCTCGTCGCAGGCGAGCGTGTCGTCGAAACACCCGAGCGCAGCTCGCTCGTCGCCGTCCAGACACCGCAGGCCTTTTGCGCCGAGGCGCTTCGCGCCGCCTACGCCGAGGAGCACGACGAGGCGACCGACTGCTCGACGTTGGTCGAGCGGCGCGGCGGTCGAGTCATCTGGGTCGAGGGCGACCTGCACCTGCACAAGGTGACCACGGCAGACGATCTGCTTCTGGTCGAGAACTGGCTGACGAAAGAGAGAAGATGAGCGAGCTCAGGGTGGGCCTCGGCATCGACGCGCACGCCTTCGCGGCGGGAGTGCCGCTTGTGCTTGGCGGGGTCGCCATTGAGCACGGGCGCGGTCTCGCCGGGCACTCCGACGGTGACGTGATCGCCCACGCCCTGATCGACGCTTTGCTCGGTGCGGCCGGACTGGGCGACATCGGCTCGCTCTTTCCTTCCAGCGACGAGCGCTGGCGAGGCGCCGACTCGCTCGATCTGCTCGCCCGTGCCTACGGCGAGGTGCGCGGCGCCGGCTGGGCGCTGGTCAACGCCGACTGCGTTCTCATCGGCGAGGAGCCGCGGATCGCAGCCCGGCGCGAGGAGATGCAGGAGCAGCTGGCCGCAGCGCTGTCGGTCGAGCCGGGATGCGTGGCCGTGCGGGCCACGACTACCGACGGGCTCGGCTTTGCGGGCCGTGGTGAGGGCTTGGCCGCCCAGGCTGTGGCGTTGCTGGAAAGATAAGCTCGCGCGAGTTGGGCGCGGCGCTCACGAGCGGCCTCGGCGGCGGTTCGGCTTTCTTCGCTTGCGGGCGTGAGGATTGCGGCGCTCTTCCTCTTTCTCGCCCTTCTTCTTTTTCTTGTCCTTGCGCTTGTCCTTTGCCTTTTCCTTGGCGCTCTTCTGCTGCTGCAGGCCTTGGCGCTCGAGCTGGCGCCGAATCTGCCTGTTGGACACACCCGAGCCCGTGCTTTGTTGTTGTTCGGCGGCTTCCATCCAGGCGCGGCGCTCGGCGGAGGAGAGCAGCGACAGGGACTTCTGCATTCGCTGCGGGTCGCGCATCGCGCCGGCTCGCTCGAGCTTCTTCATCGCGCTGGCGAGTAGCGGGTTCGAGCGTTCCAGGGCCGACTCTGAGAGCTTTTTGAGCCCGCGCCCGAGCAGCGGCGTCTTCATCACCCCGGCCACGATCGGGCGCGCATAACGGCCGCCCTTGATCCGGCTCAGGATGGCGAAGACTCCGAGCAGTAGAGTCAGGAAGAGCAGAACCCAAACGGGAGTCAGGAGCCAGAAAATGGAGGCAATCATCGCCGACGATCCTAGCGGTCGGCGCAGCCGCAGGTGTGAGAAAGCGCCGTACTGGCAACCGCCGGTCGTTACCCGGTCGGTTGAACCACGCTGAGCGGACGCGGGCTGGCGGTCAAGGTGCCCGTCCCGAGCTCACCCTCGTCGTTTCCGCCCCAGCACTTGACCGCGCCGGCGGCGATCAGCGCACAGCTGTGAAGAGCGCCGGAGCTGATCGAGACTGCGTGCTTGATCCCGAGCACCGTGACGGGCTCGGCGCTGTCCCGGAACGTTCCGTTACCGAGCTCTCCGTACTGATCCGCGCCCCAGCACTTGACCGCGCCGTCGGCGATCAGAGCGCAGGTGTGAAAGCCGCCCGAGCTGATCGAAACAGCGTTCGTGATACCCGGTACCTGAACCGGTATCGCGCTGTTCAGCAGCGGTTTGGAGGAGAGGTCGCTGGCGGTGATGTAACCCCAGCACTCGACCGTGCCGCCGGAGATGAGCGCGCAGGTGTGAAAGGCGCCGGCGCTGATCGCGATCGCAGTCGTGATCCCAACGACGCGGGTGGGAGACGGAACTGCGTGCGGTCGTGTCGGGCTGACCGTGCCGTTTCCGATCTGGCCGTCTGCGTTATAGCCCCAACACTCGATCGTGCCGCCGGAGATCAGAGCGCAGGTGTCCAGGAAGCCGGCGCTGACGGCGACGGCATTCGAGACGGTGCTGACCCGCACCGGGCTCGAGACTCCGTAGGGCTTGGCCCAGTTCAGGCTGTTGATGCCGAGCTCTCCCGTCTCGTTGTCACCCCAGCAGTAGAGCGAGCCGTTCGCGAGCAGGGCGCAGGTGTGGGCCGCACCCGAGCTCGTGGCGACGACGCCGCTCAGTCCGCCGACGGAGATCGGGGTCGAGCTGTTCGTCAACGTGCCGTTGCCCAACTCGCCGTCCGAGTTGGTCCCCCAGCAGCTGATCGTGCCGGCGGTAGAGACGACACAGCTGTGCTTGTAGCCGCTGTTCACCGCGATCGCGCCTGAGATTCCGCCCACGGAGACGGGCATCGAGCTGTTCATCGCAGAGTTGTCGCCAAGCTCACCGTCGAGGTTGTAGCCCCAGCACTTGACGCCGCCGCCGCGGACGAGGATGCAGGTCTGCGCGCCGCCGGCGCTCACGCTTGTGGCGTCCTTGACCGGCTGGGCGGCGAAGATCGAGAATCTCAGCGAAACGAGATTACGGTCGGAGCGGAGACGCAGACGGTAGGCGCCGGCTCTGATCGCCCTCTGACCGAAGATGTGCTTGACAGTCGTGCTGTGGGTACCTGTGAAGCGTCCCTTCAGCCTGACGGAGCGAAGTGCGATCCATCTTCCGTCCCGCTTGCGCTGCAGCAGGTAGGAGAAGCGGCTGCTCGGGTGGTGGAAGCGGTAATCGAGCCCGATCTCGCTTGCCTGTGTGGGAGCCAGTCTCGTGGCGGCCAGCCTGGCGCTGAGCCTTCCTGCGCCGGGAGCCGTTCTCGCCGCCGGGGACGAGGCAATTCGGCCGCCGAGGGGCAACATCGCCGCGCCTAAAAGGACGACACCGAAGACGGTGGAACGAAGCCTTAGGTGGCTAGACATTGCGTGAAAGGGTTCCCCTCGAAGCCCGCAGTCCGCTCTGGTCGAGATTGGCTCTTCCAGACGTTCTTTCACGGTAGCTGCAGCGCTAAGGGCTACGTCGAGCGGGCTCGGGCGCCGAAGGATCTAGCGAACGGTCGGGTGCCGACTAGAGCCGTGCCCAGCTCTGACGGCTGAGGAAGAAACCGTGACCCCGGAGGTTGCGGCAGGTGAGGCCCGTTCTGGTCGCGCGGCATTTGAACGGGCCGTAACGCCAGGTCTTGCCGTAGGCAAGCATGGGCGCCTTGGTCGGGTCAGGCAGCACAACATCGCTGACGCAGCCGATCCTGGCGCGTCCCTTGGCGCTGAGCGTGAGAGTTCCACCGTAGTCGAACTCGCAACCCTTAGGCCGAGCCGGCTTCGGCTTGAGGCCGCTTGTGATGTCACAACGCAGCCAGGCCGGCTGAGATCCGGTGTAGGCGCCACAGACGATGTTATGAGAGGGCGTCTGAAAGCCCTTGAGCCCCGACTGCGAGGAAGCGGACGCCGATCCGCTCAGAACGACTAGAGCGACAGCGGCGGCGGCGAGCGAGTACTTCACCAGAGCGATGATAATTCGAAGCCGCTCGTAATGCGATCGAAATTGGGCTAGGCGCTAGCGCGCGTCGAGGTGCGAGCCATGGCCTTCGAGCAGATGGGCTTCGGCGTGGCGGTCGTGCTCTTCCTCGATGCCACGATCGTTCGCTCGGTGGTGCTTCCGAGCGTGCTCAGCCTGCTCGGCGACAGGTGTTGGTATCTGCCTTTCTGGCTCGGCTGGCTGCCTCGCGTTGAGGTGTCGCGCCATCCGCAGGCGCAGGCCGCGCTGTCGCCCGAAGCCGGCTAGCTCAGCTCAGGAGGCTGACGACTTCGACCGGGGTCGAGCTGTAGTCGAGCGCGCCGATCCCCAGCTCGCCGGCGGTGTTGTCGCCCCAGCATTTGACCGCGCCGCCGCTTGAGAGCAGGGCGCAACTGTGCGAAGCGCCGGCGCTGACGTCGAGCGCGCCCGTGATCGCACTCACCGCGACCGGGCTGGAGCTGTTCGTGGTCGAGCCGTTGCCAAGCTTGCCTTTCGTGTTGTCGCCCCAGCAGTCGACAACGCCGGTTGAGAGGACGGCGCAGCTGTTCGACGAGCCGCTGCTGATAGTGAGGGCACCGCTGATGCCGCTCACAGCTACCGGCGCCGAGCTGCTAGTGGTGGAGCCGTTTCCCAGCTCGCCGGCCGAGTTGTTACCCCAGCACTTGATCGTCCCATCGGAGAGCAGAGCACAGCTGTGGTCGTAACCGGCGGCAACGGCCTTCGCGCCTGTGATACTGCCCACCGCGACCGCTGTCGTACTGTCGGTGGTGGAGCCGTTGCCGAGCTGACCGGCGGAGTTGTCGCCCCAGCACTCGATCGTTCCGTCGGAGAGCAGCGCGCAGCTGTGGTCGTAGCCGGCAGCAACGGCCTTCGCGGTGGTGATACCGCTGACCTCGACCGGGCTCGCGCTATCGGTGGTCGTGCCGTTGCCGAGCTGGCCCTTGGAGTTGCTGCCCCAGCAGTAGACCTTGCCCGAGGCGACGGCGCAGCTGTGCGACGAGCCCGCGCTGATACCGAGCGCGCCCGTGATGGTGGCGACCGCGACCGGGCTCGGGCGGTTCGTCTTCGTTCCGTCGCCGAGCTGGCCGGCGGCGTTGCCCCCCCAGCACTCGACCGTTCCATCGGTGAGCAGGGCGCAGCTGTGTGACGAGCCGGCGGCGATGCTCTTGGCGGTAGTCGTGAGACCGCTGACCGCGACCGGAGTCGGGCTGCTCGTCGTGGAGCCGTTGCCGAGCTGACCGGCGGCGTTACTGCCCCAGCACTCGACCGTTCCGTCCGAGAGAAGAGCGCAGTTGTGTGTGTCGCCGGCAGCGATTCCGCCGGCGCTCGTGAGCACGCTAGCGACGGGCGTCGCGCTGAAGTTCTGAGCACCGCCACCGAGCTGGCCGGTGTCGTTCTTGCCCCAGCACTTGACCTTGCCGCCCGACAGGAGCGCGCAGGCGTGACTACTGGCGCCGGCGCCCGCGCTGGCGCTGACCGCTGTCGCCGCGCTGATACCGCTCACCGCGACGGGGGTCGAGCTGTCGGCGGTGGTGCCGTTACCGAGCTGGCCGCTCGAGTTCTTGCCCCAGCACTTGACCTGCTTGTTGGCGAGCCGAGCGCAACCGAAGCCGCTGCCGGCACTGACCGAAGTGGCGGTCGAGATGGACTTGACCGTAGCGGGCGTGGGCTTGTAGTCGATGCCGCTCTTGTCCTTGCGGCCGTGGCTCGTCGCTCCGTCGCCCAGCGCGCCCATGTCGCCGCGGCCCCAGCACTTGACGGTGTGGTTGGAGAGGACGGCGCAGCTGATGTCGTTACCGGCGCTCACTGCGATCGCCGTCTTGATCCCGCTGACCGTCACGGGCTTCCTGCTGTTCGCCGTCTTGCCGTTACCGAGCTGACCGAAGTGATTGTTGCCCCAGCAGGCGACTTTGCCGCTCGAGAGCAGGGCGCAGCTGTGGCGGTAGCCGGCGCTGATCGCCTTGGCCGCGATGCCGCTGATGCTGAGCGGGAGCATGCTGTAGCTCTTACTACCTCCGATGTCGCCGGAGTTGTTGCGACCCCAGCACTTGACCGCGCCGCCGGCGAGCAGAGCACAGGAATGGTCGGCGCCGGAACTGACCGCGACAGCGTTCACTATCCCGCTCACCGAGATCGGGATCGAGCTAATGCTCGGAACTTTGAAGCCGCTGCCGAGCTTGCCGTTTGCGTTGTCGCCCCAGCACTTGATCAATCCGCCCGCGACGACAGCGCAGCTGTTGAACCCCCCGACCGAGAGGGACTTGGCGTTCTTGAGCCCGTTGGCTACGACTGGAGTGAGGCTGCCCGTGGTCGAGCGGTTACCGAGCTGGCCGTAGGCGTTGCCCCCCCAGCACCTGATCCTGCCGCCCGAGATGATGGCGCAACTGTGCGTATCCGCGGCGCCGACCGGGGCGGTCGCTGCCTTGAGCGCCTTGACGACGTCGAACAAGAGAGTGGTGCGGGAGGCGCCGGCGCTGAGCACGAGGCGGTAGTGACCGAGCGCGATCTTCCTCTTCCCGTTGACCTTGGCGATGATCATGCTGCGGCTGCCCTTGAAGCTTCCGCTGTGGCTGACGCTCCGTAGCAGGCGCCAGGACGTCCCCTTCTTGAGCGAGAGCTGGTAGCCGAAGCTCGAGCTCTTGCCCGAGAAGCGATAGAGAAGGCGCACCGAGCCGATCTCGTTCGGCGCGAAGGGCGATTCGCTCAGGCTCGCGCTGATCTTGACGGCTTGCGCGGCAGCTGGAGCTGAAGCCGCCGACAGTCCGGCGATCAGGGTCGAGAGGAGAAGTAAGCCGAGCAGCGAGCCAATGACTGGACGACGGTGAGCGCGCATTGGGCGGGAATGATAGCCCCGGAGTCGCGGCTCGACCGCTTCAACCAATAAGAAGGCCACGAGAACCGGCACCATCCGCGAAGGCCCGAAGCGGCGTGCTCGGCCGCCGGAGTCAGCGTTTGCGCGGGCCTCTACGCCGGGCTCGGCTTCTACCGGCTGGCCTCTTCTTCTCGCTTTCCTCGGTCAAGGGTTCCAGATGTGTGGTGACGGTGGCCTGCGGAAGGGCCGCGACGATGTCGCGCTCGACCTTTTCGAGCAGCTCGTGGCCGCGGGCGATCGTCCAGTCCGAAGGCGCTTGCACGGCGAGCGAGACGAACGAGCGGCGGCCGGAGCGCCGCGTCATCAGCGCCCTGAAGGCGATTCCGTCTTTGCGGTAGGGAGCGAGCGCGGTCTCGACCAGAGCCTGTTCCTCGGCCGGCAGCGCACGGTCCATCAGCCCCGCGCCCGAGCGACGGATCAGGCGCACGCCGGTGAAGACGATGTTGAGCGCGACCACGCTGGCGATGATCGGATCGAGCGGGCGCCAGCCGCTGATCGCCGCCGCGAGCACGCCGACGACGACGCCGGCCGAGGTGATCACGTCGGTCATCAGGTGGCGGCCGTCGGCCTCGATGGTGATCGAGCGATGCCGGCGCCCGGAGCGGATCATGGTCGTGGCCACACCCAGGTTGACGAGCGAGGCCGCGATCGATATCGCCAGCCCCGGCCCAACCGACTCCAGCGCCTGGGGATGGAGCAGTCGCCCTACCGACACGTAAGCGATCGCCATCGCCGCGCCGAGGATGAACATCCCCTCGGCGCCGGCCGAGAAGTACTCGGCCTTCTCGTGCCCGAAGGCGTGCTCCTCGTCGGGCGGGCGGGTTGCCCAGCGGATCATGACCAGTCCCACGATCGCCGCCAGCAGGTTGACCAGCGACTCGACCGCATCGGAGAGCAGGCCGACCGACCCGGTCAGCCGCCAGGCCACCGTCTTCATAGTGATCGTCACCAGCGCGGCGGCGATCGACAGCCACATCAGGCGGGTCAGGAACGTTCGCTCGGAGGTTCCGGTCATCTCGCCGGGGAGCGTAGCGGCCTAAGCCGCGAACCGGCAGTGAAAGAACGGCGTCTTGAACCTGCGCCCGGCAGCGGCCGTCGCGCTCCGGAGAACAGCACTGTGTTTCTTGCCGTTATCCCTTCTTGGCCGTCCAGGTCGTCTTGAGCTGACAGGCGGCGATGTCCAGCAGCCCGGTCGAGCTGGTGCCGATCGTCTTCGAGAACTTGATCTTGAGCTTGCCGCTGGCCGAGCTGCCCTGGATACGCCGGGTGACGCTGATCGTGGTGCTGCTCTCGCCCGTGAAGGTCATCGTGAAGCGCCCGTTCTTTATCTTGCTGGGCGTTTTCAGCGAGACGGCATAGAGAACCAGCTTGCTGTTGCCCGTGACCGCGGAGCCGCAGAGAACATTGGGCGAGGCCTTGAACGACAGCGCCTTCGTGGCCGTCGCGCGCAAGCTGACTTTTACCTTCTGCTTGGTCTTGCCCTTGTAAGTGGTGCTCGCGCTCGCCGCGCCGCCGCCGCCGACGAGGGCCAGGGCCAGGACGAGAATCGCAACTACCCGGATCCGCCGCCTCGAGCCCGCGTGCGTGCGCGTGAAGGCGTGCATAGGAACCTCCTGGAATTAAAAGTTTGTTGCGGAATCGCCAGGCGAATATATGACCGTCGGGGACGTATTCCAGCGCGGGTTTTCCGCCCGGTCGGGGACGGCAGACCGCCGTCTCAGCGCACGATTACGCGCAGCGCGTACGAGCTACCGACTTCGCCGCCGCTGCGCAGGTATTTCAGCCTGAGCGTCGTCGTGCCCTTGGCCAGCGCCTTGAGCCGGAGCTTGTAGGTGCCGCCTGCGCCGACGAGGTGCTTCGGATTGAGGTCGGGAACGTACTTGATCGAGTGTGGCTTCAGCACTTCTCTCTTGACCGACCCGATCTTCCACGCAAAGCCGGTGGTGACGTTCGCCTTGAGCGAGACGAGGAGCTGGTCGCCGACGTGCAACGAGACGCTCTTTCCGTTCTGGGCCGAGCCGACGCCGACGATCGTGCCGTTGCAGGCGACGGCGAGCGCGGACGAGAGTGCGACGAGTAGGGCGATGGAAACGGCGACGGCAGTTCGGGCGGTCTTCATGATTCTCCTCTCGCGCGCATTGGACGATCGCTGTGATTGTAGGCGGGAAAGTCGAGAAGCCCGATCGCGTGGACGCACTCGGTCTCGTGGATCATCCCCGGCTCCCCCGAACGGGTCATGACCATCCCCGATTCAGCCGCGAACATGTGTGTTAACGCGCGGCGGCACCGAAACGCGCGAATGCGGCATCACTAGTGAGTTACGAGCAGGTCGGCTTGGCTGTCCGCGAGCGCGGGCGGTGAGCGCGTCCTTGAGCCCCAAGGAGACGAAGCAGAATGCCCCCGATTCGGAACTGCGCGATCGCGTTTGCTGTCGTGGTATCGATCTTTGTTGCGGCCGGTAGCGCCGGCGCGGCAACGGTTTACAACAACATCCCGAGCCCACTGGGCGGGAATTACCCGAGCGTGAGCTACGAGGCGACCCAGACGGCCGAGTTCGGCGGACTGGTCGAGTTGGCCTCCGGCGATCGGACGAATCCGGTCGTGACGGTGACGATGAGCAGCTGGGGCTGTCAGAGCGGCGGCTCGACGACGGGTAATTGCGTAACAACGCCCGGTGCTGTTTTCACCCTGCCGATCACGCTCAATATCTATGCCGTCAACGCAGACGACTCCGTCGGCGACCTGCTTGCCTCCGACACGCAGACGTTCAAGATTCCCTATCGTCCATCCGAGGACGACACGAACTGCTCGGGCGGCAGGTGGTACGACTCCGCGGAGAATCACTGCTACAACGGTTTCGCGCACAACATCAGTTGGGATCTCGGCGGGCGCACCTTGACCCTGCCCGACAAGGTGATCGTTTCGGTGATGTACGACACGACCCACTACGGCTACCAGCCGATAGGCGAAGCGGCGCCCTGCTACAGCAAGTCCGGCGGCTGCGGCTACAACTCGCTCAACGTGGCGGTCGTTCCTAACTCGCCTTTCGTGGGAATCGATCCGCTTCCCAACGCCGCCTACACGAGCTCGACCTGGAGCGGCGCCTACAACGACGGCGGCTCCGCGCTGGGCATCTTCAGGCTCGACCCGGTCGGCTGGACGGGCCTACGGCCGGCGATCCGCATCGAGACCTATCCGCTGCAGACGGGACCTGCCGGAACCGATGGCTCCTCCTGCACGGTCGCCGACAACGGTGACGGCAGCAAGACCATCTCCTGTAGCGACGGAACCGCGGTCACCGTCAGCGACGGGACGAACGGCGCCACTCCCGCGGTCACGGTGGCGCGTCCGAACACGAAGATCGTGAGAGCCAAGATTCGCGCTGCGAAGCACAAGGCGACCTTCGCCTTCAAGGGCTCCGGTGGTACGGGCAGGCTCATCTTTCAGTGCCGGCTGGACGGGAAGAAGTTCAAGTCCTGCCGCTCGGGCAAGACCTACAGGCACCTGAAGCGCGGCAAGCACGTCTTCCGGGTGCGGGCCAGGGGCTCGAACGGCAAGTTCGATCTCACTCCCGCAAGCAAGAAGTTCAAGATCTAGCGCCGGTGGCGGCCTCTTGCGGCACGGCGGGCGCCTTGTCTCGGAAGCCCAGGGCGGGGCGCTCGCGCTACTTTCTCGGGCGGAGTAGCTTCTACGTAGGCCGATTGCCGACCGAACTTTCCCCGAAAACCCCTGCATAGCTGTACGCTCCCCGCCACACGATGCGTAAGACCGCCAAAGTGAACACGACCCTCGACGGCCACCAGCTGTTCGAGGCGCTCCTGGCCGGGTTGCACATGGTCCAGCGAAAGCAGGACTACCTGAACAAGATCAACGTCTATCCGGTACCGGATGGCGATACCGGCACCAACATCACCGCGACACTGTCCTATGCGCTCGAGACGGCGGAGGTGACGGATTCGGCGGGGGAGACGATGTCCTCGATCGCCGACGCCGCCCTGGTTGGTGCGCGCGGCAACTCGGGCATCATCTTCGCCCAGTTTCTGAGTGGGCTCTCGGAGGCTATGCGCGACGCGCAGAATGTGGCCAAGGAGCACTTCGTCCACGCCGCCGAGAATGCCCGCCTCCGCGCCTACGAGGCCGTCACGAGGCCCAAAGAGGGAACGATGCTCACGGTCATGCGCGCCTGGGCCGAGGCGCTGCACCATGAGGCCGACTCCGCCCAGTCGATCGCGGAGCTGCTGCGCAAGGCCGGGCCCGCACTGGCCGACTCGCTGGAAAAAACGCGCGACATGCTTCCCCAGCTAAAGGCGGCCGGGGTCGTTGATGCCGGCGCGAGCGGTTTCGTGGAGTTCATCGCCGGGGCCGAGCGCTTCATCAACGGCAAGGTCAAGGCCCCCTTCCTGGCGCGCAGGATGGGCTCGCACAAGCTCTCCTTGGGCGACAAGATCGAGCTGCACGAAAGCGGCGAGGTCCGCTTCCGCTACTGCACCGAGGCGCTGATCGCGGGTCAGGCAATCGATCGCGAGGTGCTCCGGAGTAGCCTCGAGCCCTTCGGCGACAGCCTGATCATCGCCGGCACGGGCGAGCAGGTGCGGATCCACATCCACAGCGATCAGCCGGCTCAGGTGTTCGCCTCGCTGACCTCGACCGGGCGGGTCGTGCAGCAGAAGGTCGACGACATGCTCCTGCAGTACGAGGTCGCGCACCGGCGCAAGTATCCGATCGCCATCGTCACCGACTCGACCTGCGATCTGCCGCGCGAACTGATCGACCAGTACCAGATCCAGGTCGTGCCGCTGCACATCATCGCCGGCGAGAACGAGTATCTGGACAAGCTGACGATCGACTCCGAGGAGTTCTTCGATCTGGCCGACCGCTCGCCGCAGTTCCCGACCTCGTCGCAGCCCTCGATCGGCCTCTTCACCCGCATCTTCTCCTACCTCTCCACCTACTACGACTCGATCATCGCCATCCATGTTGGCGGGGGGATCAGCGGAACGGTCAGCACGGGCGCGCAGGCGGCTAAGTCGCTTGACGGTGCCAAGCAGATCTCGGTGATCGACTCGCGGCATATCTCCGGCTCACTCGGCCTGATCGTGCTGCGCGCCGCGGAGGCGGTGGCCGCGGGCAAGAGCCACGACGAGGTCGTCAGCGAGGTCGAGAGCTACATCCGGAAGGCCCAGCTCCTGGTCAGCGTGCACACGCTCGAGTACTTCGTAAAGGGCGGACGGATCAAGCCCATGGCGGGAGCGCTCGGCAAGTTGCTCAATCTGAAGCCGATCATCTCCGTCGACGCCGAGGGCAATCCGATCCGCTTTGGCAAAGCCTTCAGCGAGCGACGGAACGTCGCCAAGATCGTCCGCATGGTGGCGCGCCGGCATGCCGAAAGTCCGCTCCGCTGTTACGCGGTCGTGCACGGGCACGATCTCGAGGCCGGGAAATATCTCGCCGCGAAGCTCGAGAAAGAACTCGGATTCCCGCCGCTCTTCATCGAGGAGATTGCTCCGGTGCTGGCCCTTCATGCCGGCCGCGGAACCACCGCGGTCGTCTCGATGCAGGAGTAGCCGGCCCAGGCCGGCCGCTAGCGGCGTCGCGGCAGAGGCACCAAGATACTCGTCCGCCGCTTGTACTCGCGGTAGGCGGGATCGGCGCCGTACCTGGCCTCGGCGCTCTTCTCCAGCAGCGGAATACCGCTCACGAAGAGCAGGAGCACGGTGATGAAGATGGGCCCGATCGCCACGACGAAGGCCGCCCCGTCGAGGAACGGCACGGCGTAGACGAACAGCCCCCACCAGACGAGCATCTCGCCGAAGTAGTTGGGGTGGCGGGAGTAGCGCCAAAGGCCGTTCGAGACGAAGCGCCCGCGGTTTTCGTCTTTGCCCTTGAAGGCCGACTTCTGGGAGTCGCTGACAGCCTCGACCAGGAGCCCGACAAACCAGAGTGCCACGCCGGCGATTGCCCAGGTCCCGAAGCCCGGAGCGCCGTTCTGGTCGAGCAAGTAGGAGACCGGAAGCATGATCACGCCGACAGAAATGGCCTGCAAAAGCCAGAAGTTAGCGAAGCGAAGCGGGTGGTTGCGCATCTCGTCGAAGCGGTGGTCGATCTTGATCCGCAGGATGCGTCCGAACAGGTAGCCGCCCAGTCTGAAGGCCCAGAGGAGCACCATCAGGGCGGCAATCAGCTGCACGGGCTTGTGCGCGCCCAGAAACGGAAGCACGAGCGCCAGCACGGCGAACGAGAGGCTGTAGGAGAGGTCGGTGACGACGTCGGTCTTGCGAATCGCGGCGATGACGAAGAAGACCGTATTCACGCCCAGGGCAACCAGGTACGAGACGATGATCGCGGTCATCCAGTCATCCAGTCATCCGGTCAGAGTGGAGGCGAAGATCTGCCAGGCCAGCAGGCTCTTGGCAACCAGCGAGAGCACGAGATAGGCGCGCTCGCCGAAGAGGTAGTCGCGCCAGGGCCCGACACGCTTGTACTGCAGCAGCATGTTCGCCGCGAAGCTGTTGAAGAGGATGAACAGCGAGACGAAGATGGCGAAGACGAAGCCGGGCACGTTGCTCGTCTGGTTCTGGCAGTAGCCGATCTGGATCGCGATCGCGATCCAGGGCACCGCGCCGGCGATCGAGCCGAAGACGAAGGGGAGCCAGATCACCGGCCGGCCGGATCGGTTCGCGCGCTCCGTCGCCGCACCGAACATGATCATTGCCGCGTTCACCCCGAAGAGCGCGATCAGGGCCGCCAGGTCACTGATGCCGGTGAGCATGGCGATCAGCACGATCATCAGTGAGGCGCTGAACGAGTACTCGAGCCAGCGCGCCGGGCTGCGCTCGATCGCCAGGTTGCGCTCGTACCAGCGGTGGATGCGCGGCGCCGCCACCAAGGCGTGGTCGAGCGCGGCCAGAAGCAGGAAGAGCGCCACCATCGGCCCGATACGCAGGTTGTAGATGTTGTTGGTGCTTGGCTTGGTTCCCGGCGGGCCCTTGAGGAGGCTGAGGGTCAGCGGCAGCGTGAAGGAGTTGGAGAGGGCGAGGATGACGATGGCCTGGGCGGCGTGCAGCACAGCCAGCGAGCCGTTCCAGATGCGCAGTCGCCGGTAGGCGGCGATCTCTGCGGCGACTGCCTTCTCGGTAAGCGGCTTCGAGCTCGGCGAAGAACTCATCCCTACCAGTCTCTCACCCAGGCGGGAGAAGCCAAACTCGGAGTTTGTTTATCCCGTCCATAACTCTGTCCGCTTTACTTTCGGGAGATGGATATCTCGAATCAACCAGTGCCCGCCTACAGGCCGCCCGAGCGACCGCCCGAGCCTCCGGAGATGCCGAAGTTTCTCAAGCGGCGCTCGACAGTTGTAATGGCGATCGGTTTCGGCGTAATGCTTCTGATCGCCCTGGGTCGGTTCGGTCCCGGTAGCGCCACGATCAGCGCCAAGGGCGTCGGGCCGCTCGAGATCGGCAAGGCGACGAGGACGCAGATGCAGAGCTTCGACAGGGGTCGCATCGACTTCTGGTTGACGCAGAAGGGCAATCCTCCGCTCCATTTCAAGGGCCAGCTCTGGCAGTACGGGTGTATCGGCCAGAGAACGAGTTTCGGCGCGAGCTGCCGCACGCTCTACGGCATCACAAACGGGCACGTAGCAACCGTCGAGACGACCAGCCCGCGGTTCTTCACCAGCGCGAAGACTCATGTTGGAACGCCGTTATCGCAGGCCCGCAGGCAGGAGCACGGCAAGTGGACGGGCTGGAATGTCAAGTGCCCGCACCTCATCCTGGCGGCGCCCAAAGGCGTTGTCTTCTTTGCCTCGGTCTCGAAAGACAAGTTCTATTCGAAGAGCTTCGTGAGCGGCTTTTACCTCAGTGCGACGCCGTCTTCGTTCGCCTACTGCAGCGGGCAACTGGGCCGAGCCGCGGACAATCGAGACGGCCAGGTTGCTGGTCAGGGGCTTTCGCCCCGACGACTGGCGAGATCTGCACGAGTATCCACCCTCCTGGAAGCTGCTGGAACGCCTGTCGCTGCGACGAGAGGGTGATTTCAGGGGATTTGCGTTTTTCCGCCGCGACGAGGGCAGCGAGCCGCTCTGGCATGACGCCTACCAGTACGCGCTGCTAGCCGAGGAGTGGAGGGCTCTCGGCTAACGCGTTACCTCTCGGGCGGTCGTTTCGCTCGCCAGGGCCGGCTCTCCGGGAGGAGTACTCGGGCGGTGACGGCGCCAGGTCGCGCCCGCGATCAGGCCGAGCACGAGCGTCGGCACGAGCGTGAGGAAGCGGTAGAGGAGCACGGCCGCCACGACGCCCGCGTTCGAGCCGCCGAAACCGGTCAGAACGGCGATCAGGCCCAGCTCGACGACGCCGACCCCGCCCGGCGTGATCGGCAGGGACTGCGCCAGGCGAACGATCGAGAAGGCCGCGAAGGCTTCGATCAGATCGACCTGTCCGCCGCTGACACCGAGCACGCGCAGGCTGGCCAGCAGGACTAAGAAGGTGGTCAGCTGCCCGGCCAGTGTCCAGAAGGTGAGTAGATACCAGCGCCGGGCGATCAGGCCGACCGTCTCGTTGCGGAAGCGGACGAAGGATGACCCGTTGAAGCGGGACGGTCCGCGCCGGATCAACCGCAGCAGAAAAGTGGCGACGCGGGCAGCGAGGTCGCCGGCCTTTCGCGTGATGCGCTTGCTGGCCAGGCCGAGCGCGAATCCGCCGGCGAAGACGCAGAAACAGGCCAACCCGACCAGGGCGACCGTTTGCAGAAGAGGGTTCGCGCCTCCTTCGAGGGTGAGAAGGGCGAGCGCGACGGTCGGAAAGCCAAACAGGGCGAGTTGATTCCAGACCCCGGTGAGCGTCGTAGCTCGGGCGATGTCCTGCGGCTTAAAGCCCCAACCTTTGAGCATCGCCAGCGAGACGGCTATGCCCACCGTCGGGCCGCCGGGCGCGATGTAGGTGGAGGCGGTCGATGCCTGGTTGACGACGAAGGCCTGGCGATAGCGAAGATGGGGCAGCGCAACCATCCAGGTCGGCCCGTAGGTGCTGAGGTTGAGGACGACCGCCGCCGCCAGGAGCGCGGCCTCGCTCCAGGAGAGGCGTTCGAGCACGTGCCAGACAGCTCCGTAGTTGGCGATCTGGGGCAGCACGAAAGCGAAGGTCGCAACGACGAAGGCCAAGCCGATCGCGATCCCGATCGTAGGGCGAAGCAGTTTGTGCTGCCGGTGCCTGGAGACCGTCATCTGCGTTACAGCGTAATGCCGCGGCGCCCGGGCGCGAAGAGGCGCTTTGGCGGGCAGCAGCGGCCCGCCATCACTGATCGAGCCGGACGGAAGGAGGAGGCGGAAAGCGCCCGTACGTACTACCGTTTGCAGATCCGGTTATTGCGCGCGATCCTCTGCTGATGATTCCACACTCCCTCCACACCGGCAGCCTCTGGCGATGACACCGCTGAGCTCGGATGAACGCCGCCTGAGGCGTGAGGCGAAACGCCGGCTCGTTCTTCGCCGTCGGCGCATCGGCGCGCTCGCCTTCCTTGCGCTCGTTGCGCTTGCCTTCGCCCTCGGGCTCATCTCCAGCGGCGCCCTGGGCGGGCACGACGCCGCCGCGGCCGACCCCGTCCTCTCCGGTTCGACGACGACGCAGACGACCCAGACCGGGACGACCGCTCCGGTAACGATCGGGGAGGCCAAGTCGACCTCGCGCGGACGGCTGGGAAGCGGCAGAGCCGTCACGCTCGCCTTCGGCGGCGACGTTCATTTCGAGGGCATCGTGCGCAGCAAGCTGAACGCCAGCCCGAGCTCGGTCATGTCGGCCATCGCGCCCGTGCTCGAGAAGTCCGATCTGGCCATGGTCAACCTCGAGACCACGGTCAGCTATCGCGGCTCGCCGATTCCCGGTAAGACCTATACCTTCCGCGCTCCACCCTCGGCCTTTCGCGCACTCAAGTCGGGTGGCGTAGATCTGGCCACGGTCGCCAACAACCACGGCATGGATTACGGCCTGACCTCCTTTCTCGACACGCTGCGTTACGCCAAGCGCTACCACTTCCCGCTCGTCGGCGGCGGTCGCAACGCCGCCCAGGCCTATGCGCCCTACCGGGTCACGATCAAGGGCCAGCGGATCGCGATCCTCGGCGCCACCCAGGTGATCGACTCCAATCTGATCACCTCCTGGACTGCCGGAGCCGGCAAGCCCGGGCTCGCCTCAGCCTACAACGTCGGGCGCCTCACTTCCGCGGTCAAGGCCGCAAGGAAGAAGGCCGACACGGTCGTCGTCTACCTGCACTACGGAGAGGAGCGGCACCCTTGTCCCGACAGCATGCAGGTCAGCATCGCCCACAGCTTGATCGCCGCCGGCGCCGACATCGTCGTCGGCTCTCACGCCCATCAACAGCAGGGCGGCGGCCGGCTGGGCCGGGCCTTCGTCGACTATGGGCTCGGAAACTTCGTCTGGTACTCGCAATCGAGCAGCGCGAGCACGACCACCGGTGTGCTCGAGGTGACCGTCACCGGCCGCCGCATCGACGGCTACAAATGGGTGCCGGCGCGGATCGTCGGCGGCTCGCCCACGCCGCTGGGCGGGAGTGCCCGTAACGCCGCGCTTGCGAGCTGGCGCGGACTACGCGGCTGCACGAATCTGAGCCGCTGAGCTAGGCTCGATTCGGTCTAGCCCGGCAGCCAGTCGCGATACTCGATATCGGCGCCGGGCTGGAAGCCGGCATAAGCCTCGTCTGGCTCACCGGTCTCGGTGTCCACGCCCGCGCCGTGACTCCGTGCCAAGTCGCTGACGGGGTAAACCACGCTCCCGCCGCTGCGACTACCCACTGCCAGGATTGCGCAGGGGCCCGCGCCTGCACCGACGAAGACGTGCTCCGCCCAGGGTGGACAGTGGACGAAATCCCAGGCTTTCAAGGAACGTTCTCTGCCCTCGATCAGGAGCAGACACTCGCCCGAGAGGACGAGGAAATCCTCCTGCTCGTTCTCGCGGTGGTACATGCAAGAGGGCTGGCCGGGCTCGAGCACACCGATGTTGATCCCGAGCTGCTGAAAACGCGCGTCGCCCTCGAAGCGAGTGAACGCTCCAAAGTCGCCCTCTTGCCAGCGCGCGTCGCGCGCGCTCAAGACAAACCAGCCGTCGCCTTCGGGGGCGAGCCCGGCGCCGGCAGATTCGAGCGGAGCCTCGGGAGTCACAATCCGATTGTTCCATGCCCACCTCTCGATCGCTACCGAAGCGTGGCGAGATGTGGTTCGATTGGATACCAGGAGCGGCATCACCTCACGCCGTCCCGCGCAGGCAAGCACGGATGGTCGTTCGGGGCCTGTCGGGCACCACGTTTTTCCCCCGCCACCGAGCCACCCGCCCGCGGGGTCGTTTCAAAGTACCTGCAAAACAGCGCAAGGAAGTCACAAAAGCGGTCTGAGTTGGTGTTAATAGCGCGCCATTCCCTTTGTCCGAAAACGCCGTTAAGCTCGCTGCGTCGTGAGCGGCCGCCGTTACGCTTCAGTTCGCGCACTCGAATCCGAAAGGAAGACAACCTTGACGCATAGGAGATTGTTGTTTGCTCTGAGCGTACCGCTCATCTTCGCCGCGCTACTCGTGGCGGCCGGAGCGGCGCCCGGCGCCGGCAAGATCGCCGGAGCCGGGTCGGTCAACAGGATGCTGCGGGGCCTACCGCAGCAGGGGATCGAGCTTGGAAAGCCGGACGCGCCGGTAACCCTGGTCGAGTTTGTCGAGCCGCAATGCCCGGGCTGTGGGTTCTGGTCGCGCGACGAGTTTCCGGGCGTGGTCTCGCGCTACGTCCGTCCCGGCAAGGTCCGGCTCGAGTACCGAGGCCTCTCCTTCCTCGGCTCGGACTCCCCGAACCTGCTCGCGCTCGCGCAGGCCGCCGGCGAGCAGAACAAGCTCTGGAACGTCGCCGAGCTGGAGTATGAGAACCAGGGAGGCGAGGGCTCCGGTTACGCCAATCAAGCCTATCTAGAGGCCATCGCCAAGGCCGTTCCGGGCCTCGACGTCAAGAAGGCGTTCGCGCGCATGGGCTCGAGCGCGGTCTCGGCACGCATCGCTCAGGCGAAGTCGCTTTCCGACCAGCACGGAATCAATCAGACGCCCACGCTCATGATCGGGAAGACGGGCGACGAGCAGAACATGACGGTCATGGCCAGCACGAGCGGCCAGGGCCTCTACAGCTCGATCAATGCTGCGCTGGCGGGGAATCCCGTTCCGGCCAGGTCGCCAGGCTTCCCGGCCTGGGCGATCGTCCTCATCGTCATGGCGGGCACCGCGGTTCTCGGGGGCGTCATTGGCGTGGCCGTAAGGCTCAGTGAGCGGCACTATGCTCCTCCGCCGGCGGCCTGAGCAGGGCGATCGTCGCGAATCGGCGGTCGCGAGCGGAACGGCGCTTCGTTGACCTTGCTTTGTTCTCCACGCCGCATAGCCCGGCCGCGCGGTATACAACGAGACACAGATGCGCCTCTACAGCACCCTGCAGCACGAGCTCGTCGAGTTGCCGCCCCCGCCGGCCAAGGTCGGCATCTACGTCTGCGGCCCGACGGTCTACCAGCGCATCCACGTCGGTAACGGGCGCCCTTACGTCATCTTCCTCTGGCTGAGGAACTGGCTCCAGCAGCGCGGCTACGAGGTCAAGCTCGTGTCCAACATAACCGACGTCAACGACAAGATCTACGCCGAGTCTGAGCGTGAGAAGCGAGCCAGCGCCGACCTGGCCAGGGAGATGAGCGACTGGTATCTGGCCGACACCGATCGTCTCGGACTGGGGCGGCCCGACGCCGAGCCGAAGGCGACCGAGATGATGGTCGAGATCGTCCAGCTGATCACCGAGCTGGTGGGTAGCGGTCACGCCTACGAGGCCGGTGGCGACGTCTACTTCCGCGTCGGCAGCTACGGCGATTACGGCCGGCTCTCCGGCCAAAAGCCGAACCAGATGAGCGAGCAAGAGCCGAATCCGCTCAAGGAAGATGCACGCGATTTCGCCCTCTGGAAGGCGACCAAGGAGGGCGAGGACACGAGTTGGGACTCGCCCTGGGGCAAGGGGCGGCCGGGCTGGCATATCGAGTGCTCGGCGATGGCGGCCGATGAGCTTGGGCCGGCCTTCGAGATCCACGGCGGCGGCCTCGACCTCGTCTTCCCGCACCACGAGAACGAGCTGGCCCAGTCGCGCGCCGCCGGCCAGGAGTTCGCGCACATCTGGATGCACAACGGCCTGCTCCGCCTGACCGGCGAAAAGATGTCGAAGTCGCTCGGCAACATCCAGACGCTCGAGCGGGTGCTGGACGAGTGGGGCCGCGAGACGCTGCTCCTCTTCTTCATGACCGCGCACTGGCGCAGCCCGATCGACTTCTCGCCCGAGACGATGATGCAGGCGCGTACGCAGGTTGATGCCTTCCGGGAACTCTTCCGGATGAAGTTCGATCGATCCACTCAGCAGTTCCCACAGGGCTGGGATCCCGAGGTCGAGGCGCGGAAATTCGAAGAAGCGCTCGATAACGATTTCAACACGCCTGACGCGCTCGCAATCCTTCATAAGGCACGATCGGCCTGGGATCAGGATTTCATCAAGGAGCGACTAAGCATCTTCGGTCTCGATTCATTGGCGGCGCCGGAAGAAGAAGCACCGCCAGATATCGTCGAGTGGGCTGAGAAGCGCCAGGCAGCGCGCGCTACGCAAGACTTCGCCGAGGCCGACCGCCTGCGCGACGTGATCGCCGCCGCCGGCTGGGAGGTCAGGGACGTTTCCGACGACCCCGGCTACCAGCTCGTAAAGGGGGACTGAGATGGCCCAGCGCGAGCTCCTCTACGGTCGAAACGCGGTGCGCGAGGCGATTCGCGGCCCGCGGCAGGTGCTCGAGCTGTGGGTGAGCGAACGGGCCGGCGGGCACGAGCCCTGGCTCTCGGAGCCGGGCGCTCCGCGCCTCCAGATCAAGCCCGAGCGCGACCTCTCACAGGAGGCGAAGACGCGCGAGCACCAGGGGGTCGTGGCCTGGGTCGAGCCCTACCGCTACGCCGACGCCTACGAGCTGGCGGCCGCGAAGACTCCGCTTCTCGCCTGTCTCGATCAGGTCACCAACCCGCGCAACCTGGGCGCTGTGGCCCGCGCGGCGGCGGGCGCGGGCGCCACCGGCATAGTTGTTCCGGCGCGCGGCTCGGCGCAGGTCACCGCCGAGGTCGCCCGCGCGGCGGCCGGTGCGGTCGAACATATCCCGATCGCCGTCGTCACCAACCTGGCCCGCTACCTCGAGGAGATCAAGCGTGACGACCTCTGGATCTACGCCGCCGACGGTCGAGCCGAGATGTCCTACTGGCAGGCCGATCTCTCCGGCGGCGTCGCGCTCGTCTTCGGGGCCGAGAAGAAGGGACTGCGCCCGCTCGTGCGCCGCCGCTGCGACGACGCGTTGGCAATTCCTCTGCTCGGTGAGGTCGAGTCGCTCAACGTCGGCGTGGCCGCCGCTCTCCTTCTCTACGAGGCGCGGAGACAACGTGGCGCGTAAGCCGGAGCCGGGCACGGAGGAGGGAGCATCGAAGCGCAGCGCACCCGAGCCGACCTTCTACCTCTTTGACGGCTACAACCTCCTCTACGCGGGCAAATTCAGCGATCCGCGCGAGCTAGAAGACAAATTGGCCAGCTTCGTAGCTCTGCGCGGCGCCCGTGGCATCGTCGTCTTCGACGGCGCGGGCGCCGCGCACACGCTCGGACCGCTCGAGGTGCGCTTCGCCGAGGTGGCCGACTACGCGCTCGAGCGCCTGGCCGCCGAGCTTCGAGAGCGCGAGCGTGTCTGCCTTGTCTCCTCCGACCTCACCGTTCGCGAAACGAGTGGCAAGGAAGTGGACAAGCGTTCCTCGCAACTCTTCATGCAGGAACTGGGGGAGACCGAGCTGCCGCCGCCGCCGCGGATGGCAATCGAGGATCGCCTCGACGACAAAACGCGCGCCAAGCTCGAGCGGATCCGCCGCGGCGAGAAATAGTCGCCACGCGGCACGCGTTCGTCTGTGAAATTCGGCGCTCGACCTGTCCCGTAACAGGAGTTGAAATGGAGGTCGCTGATTTACGAAAGCGAACACATGTTCGCTAACGCTCGGGTCCAGTGCAAAGTGGTCCGGTTTTCGGGTCCATCGCAATAGACTTGTATTTCAGTGGGACCACTGCTAACGTCGATCGCATCAAATTAGATAAGTCCTGTAACGAGTGGCACTAACACAGGGGTCGAGACGAGATGGCGGCACAACCAGCAAGGTATGAGCGACGCAGTTACCAGCCTCAGCGGGCTCAGCGCGAGCTCGAAGACCTGCAGCTCGTTATGAAAGCGCGCAACGGTAGCTCGCAAGCGATGGACAACCTTCTTCGCCGCTACGACGGTTTCGTGCGCCTCAAGTCCAGCTCGTACTTCCTCGCCGGCGGCGAATCGGAGGATCTCGTCCAGGAGGGACGGATCGGTTTGTACAAGGCGGTGCGCGACTTCCGGGCCGACAAGGAGACCTCGTTCCGCTCCTTCGCCGAGCTTTGCGTGACGCGCCAGATCATCACCGCGATCAAGACCGCGACCCGTTTCAAGCACGCGCCGCTGAACACCTACGTCTCCTTCAGCCAGACTCCCGCCGGTCAGGATTCCGACAGCGAGTGCACACTCGGCGACGCTCTGCCCGGGCCCGGTGTGGACGATCCGTCCGTCTGCGTCGTCTCGACCGAAGAGCTGCAGAGCCTGGTCTTCTGCCTCGGCTCGGGCCTCTCACAGCTGGAGGCTGATTCGCTTCGGCTCTACCTCGAGGGCTCTTCCTACGAGCAGATGGCCGACGAGCTGGGCTGCGACACCAAGACGATCGACAACGCCCTGCAACGTGTGAAGCGCAAGATCATCGCCCATCAGCGCTCACGCGAAGTCCTCCTCTAGCTCCCGCTCGAAAACGATCGGCGTCTCACGCGCCGAGGTCGCGCGCTCCACTCGGAGCCACTATCGAGGGGACGCGAACATGAGCGTCGACGAGTGCGTGCACTGCCGCGATTTTCCCTGCGCGGACGTCGATCACTCGGCCTACGTCCTTCCGGCGCTCGAGCTCGATCCGACCGGAATCTCGCTTCTGCTGATCTCCGAGGCGGCACCCGCGAGCCCGGACGACTGGTTCTACGCGTCCGGCGAGGAGGTCTCGTCGCTGAGCGAGCAGCTCGAGCGCTGCGCCTACGTGACCATCGCGGTCAAGTGCGGCAAGACCGGCTACGCGATCAAAACCGACACCGTCAAGACCTGCTCGCAGCTGCTCGAGCACGAGCTGGCGCTCTTTGCTCAGGCGCGGGTGCTGATGTTGATGGGCGATCTGGCGATCAAGCCGCTGAATGCGATTGCCCGCCGAAACGGGGAGCCGCGCGTGATTCCCGCCGGCTCGACCTACAAGCTGCGCGGCCCCGAGTACCGCAACCGCGGGCTGCGCGTCTCCCCCTCCTATCTACAGGCCGGTCCGAGCTTCTTCATCGAGAAGAGCAAGCGCAAGATGATCGCCGAGGAGATCGCCGCTGCACTCGAAGTCGTTCGTCGCCGGCCGTAATTCCCGGGGGGAAGCTACTCTCCAGCTTGTAGGTCGCCGGAGTAGCTCAGCTGGTAGAGCAAGCGCCTTGTAAGCGCTAGGTCGTCGGTTCGAGTCCGACCTCCGGCTTAGAGCCCATTCCGGATCGCGGCACTACGCCCGCCGTCCGCGCTCGGCGGTCTACCGCGCCCTACCAGTCACGTTTCGATTCCGTTACGAATTGATGAAGAATCGCCTCCAAACGATGTGCCGGAGGTACCCTGGCAGGCGATGGCCGATTGGGTCAACCTGTTTGCAGGCGTAACGCAGATCGTGATCGCAATCGCGGTCATCTTCGAGCTGGCTATACTCAGGCGCGGTATTCCGCGGGTCGCGGTTCTCTTGGTCGCGTTCTTCGTGGTGGACGGGCTCGTTGCGATAAACCGTCCCGATTCACTGCTCGGATCCAGCGCAATTCTCGACGCGGTGTTGACCGTCATCGATATGGCCGTGCTGCTCGGGCTGCTCGTATACGTTCGTCGCCTGGTTCGTGGTGCTCTGCAAACGGTGGACGAAGCGAAGCTGCGGGCGCAGGAGTACGAACGCGCCCGTCGCGACTACGCGCGCCTGCTTCGGCATCGCATCGCCAACCCGCTGATGACGATCGGAGGCGCGGCGCGGACGCTGCGAGCCAAGCGCGGCGACGAGGCAAAGCGCGAGCAGCTCCTGGACTCGATCATCGAGGCCTCCAAGAGCCTGGAGAGAATCTCGCTCGAGCCGCAGGCAAATAGCGCCGAGGAGACCAGTCTCGAGCCGGCGCCAAAGGTCGAAGAGCTGTCCGAGAACAGGCGCTAGAGCGAAGTCAGTGCCCGCTCAAGGTCGCGCCAGAGGTCGTCGACGTCCTCGAGCCCGGCGCTCAATCTGAGCAGGCCGAGCGGCACTCTCTCTCCCTCCCAGCGTGAGCGCGATTCGATCGTGCTGCGAGCACCGCCGAAACTGGTCGCGTTCTCGATCAGCTCGCAGGAGCTTTCAAGCGCCTGCGCCGCGGCCGCGCCGCCTCGGACGACGAAGGAGACGAGCGGGCCGAAGGCGCTCACGTACCTCGCCGCGACTTCGTCACCCAGTCCGGGGTAGTTCACGCTCTCGACCGCCGGATGCTCCCGCAGCCGTCGCGCCAGCTCGAGCGCGGTCGCCGAGCAGCGCCGAACTCGCAGCGGCAGCGTCTTCAGGCTGCGCAGAAGCAGCCAGGCGGGATCGGGCGAGCCGATCAGCCCCACCAGCCGGCGCACTTGGTGAAGACGCTCGACGTCTTCGTCGTGGGCGCAGCTGGCGATCCCGAGCACCAGGTCGTGGTGCCCGCCGAGCAACTTGGTGGCGCTGTGCACCGAGAAATCGGCGCCGTGCTCGAGCGGGCGCAGTAGAACGGGCGTCAGCATCGTCGCGTCGACAGCGACGCGGGCACCGTGCTCGTGCGCCCGGGCGATCGAATCGTCGAGGTCGGGGAAGCTGAGCATCGGGTTGGAGCAGGGCTCGAGCCAGACCAGAGCGGCCTCTTCGGGCGGCGGGCCGGTCTGGTCGAACTCGAGCAGGCGCAGGCCGAAACGCGAGAGCTCTTCCGAGATCAGGTGGCTAGTGCTGACGTAGGCGCCGAGGGGAACGGCGACGGCGTCACCCGGCTTGCAGAAGGCGAGCACGACACCCGCGATCGCGGCCATGCCGCAGGAAAAGAGAAGCGCCCGCCCACCTTCCAGCTCGCCGAGCACGCGCTCGACCTCGGCCGCGAGCGGATGGTCGTAGCGCTGGTAGGCGAAGCGACCGAGCTCGCCTTCGCTGTAGGGCCAGGTGGTCGCGCGATCGAGAGCGGGCTGGCGCAATCCCGCCAATCGCGTCTCCAGGCTGAGTCGAGTCGCCGCGTCCCCGTCGGTCTCCTTCATGCGTCGATGATAGGAGAAGTTGGCGTCTCTCCCTAGGCTTCGGACGCCTGCTCGCGTTCCGGCGCTAGGTCGAGTGCCTCGGTCAGCGCGTCAACGACCTCGGGGTCGAACTGGCTGCCCGAGAGACTCTCGATCTCTTCCAGTGCCTGCTCGGTCGAGAGACCGCGGCGGTAGGTGCGGTCGCTGGTCATCGCATCCCAGGAGTCGGCGGCAAAGATAATGCGGGCTCCGAGCGGAATATCCTCCTCGGTCAGCCCCTTCGGATAGCCCCGTCCGTCCCAGCGCTCGTGGTGATATCGAACCCAGTCGGCGGCCGCTCCCAGGCCGAGGCTCTCGATCATCTGGAAGCCGATCTCCGGATGCCGCTGAAGCACGAGCAGCTCGGCGCCCGAGAGCGGATCTTCCTTGCGCAACAGCTCCTCGGGGATGGCCAGCTTGCCGACGTCGTGCAGGTGGCCGGCCAGGCGCAGCAGCTCGATCTGCTCGCCATCGACGTCCAGGTGCTCGCCGATCAAGGCGGCGAGATCGCCGACGCGGCGCGAATGGGCACCCGCGTTGGCGTCGCGCGCGTCGACCGCGTCGGCCAGGCTGGCGGCCGCGCGCAGACGGTCGCTCAGGCTCGGGTTGGCGCCCAGGCGCTCGAAGGCGTGCGCGCTCAAGACCTCGGGGTGATAAACCCGCGCTCTGTTCTTGCCGTGCTCCTTGGCCCAGTAAAGGGCGCTGTCGGCCAGGCGCGGTAACTCGCCGCGGTTCACGCTCTCGGAGGGGTAGGCGGCGATCCCGCAACTCATCGTCAGCTGGGGCAGGTCGTCTACCTGGAGCGAGGCGATGCGCGCGAGGATCGCGCTCGCGACCTCGAACGCCTCGACGCCCGTGCGCCCGGCCAGGATCACGGCGAACTCGTCTCCGCCCAGCCGGAAGGCCTCACCGCCGTGGCGCAGGCGGCTGGCGACGGTAACCAGCACCCGGTCGCCGGCGGGGTGGCCGTAGTCGTCGTTGACCAGCTTGAGGTTGTCGAGATCGAAGTAGCAGAGCGCGATCGGGCTGTCCGAGCTCTCAGCCTGGTCCAGCGCCTCCTGCAGCCGCTCGTGGAAGCGGCGCGGGTTACCGAGCCCGGTGAGCGGGTCGGTGCTGGCCAGTCGCATGGCCGAGCGGGCCTTGTAGCGCTGGCGCTCGTAGAGGTCGATCGCGGCCAGCGGCCCGGCCAGCGCGACGATCAGGAAGGGCGAGCGCTGCCAGAGCACGATCGCTGTGAGCGAGGCCGAGACTCCGAACAGGAAGGGCAGGCTGGTCCAGCTGAAGGTTCGCTCGAGCGTTATCAGGTAGCGCTTTCCCTCCGAGAGAGACAGAGCGGCGGAGACCAGGATCAGAGTCGGAAGGCCGTAGGCGACGGCAGCAAGGCCAACTGCAGCCACCAACTCCCAGAGGCTTCCAGCGCCGGGAAGCATCGCCAGCAGGAGACCGGCGGAGGCGACCGCCAGAACGAGCGCCGCCGCGTTGTAGACGACCTTCATCAGCGGCTGCCTCGTCCATGCGCTACCGCCGGCGAGGCTCAGGATGCAGACGAAGACCATCGGCTCCCAGCCGAACAGGATGACGCCCGCGACGTTGAAGACGGTGGCCAGCGAGTAGCCGCGCAGGCTCGTGTCCTCGACCGGGACCGGGTAACGCTCGGCCACCGCGATGAAGACGAGGAATGCGGCCAGTGCTGCGCACCTGCGAGCGCTCGGCGGGCTCTGGGCGACGCGCACGGCCGCGACGGCGCCGACGACGACGCCCGCGGCGCAAGCACAAACCACCAGCGTCTTGAGCCGGGCGGTGTGCCGGTCTTGTCTCATCGCTCCGCTCCAGCGCCGCCAGTGCGCGAGCAGTCGCCGCCCCGATCGTTCCATGCCCATCAGTCTCCGGCCCCCTCGCGTAGAGGGAGGCAACTAACCCGGAAATATGGGCGCGCAGAATTCATGCGCGGGACGTGCACCTCCTGAGGGGGCGGGGGTGAGCGAATTCTTCATGGCGCGGCGCTGGACCGAATCGCTCGAACGAGTGACGAAGGGCCGCCTATTTAGGGATTAACGGCTTGCCTATTGAGAGGAAGCCGTTTTCGGCCCGCGCAGGATCCGGGGCGCCACGCGTGCGTAGTCGAGTCCCGAGAGCCAGGTCATGACCAGCGCCACGACGCCGGCCCAGAGCGCGATGTCGACCGACCAGGCGCCTGCGGCCTGCAGCCCGCCCAGCCCCACGGCGATCGCTTGAGACCAGGTCTTGAGCTTGCCGAGGTCGCGCGCCTGCATCACGACGCCCCGCTCGATCGCGGCCAGGCGCAGGCCTGAGACGAGGAACTCGCGCGCCACGATCAAGGCCACCAGCCAGCCGGGGAAGATCCCGTACTCGACCAATGCGATCATGGTCGAGAGAACCAGCACCTTGTCGGCGATCGGGTCGAGCAACGTGCCGAGTGCCGAGGAGCGACCGCTGGAGCGCGCGACGCGACCGTCGAACCAGTCGGTGATCATCGCCAGCCCGAAGAGAACCGTTGCGTAGTAGTAGTGGTTCGGGAAGCTCCAGACCAGCAGCGCGAGCACGAACGGAGTCGCCGCGATGCGGGCTACGGTGAGCTGATCGGCGAAGCTCATGGCGTGAGGATACGTGCCGGAGCGGTCTGCTCAACGGATGACCCGCGCGTTCCTAACGGAATGGTCTCTAGACTCCTGCTCGGAATGGATCTCTACGAGTATCAGGGCAAGGAGCTCTTCCGCCGGCACGGCCTTCCCACGGGTGCCGGCAAGTTGGCGCAGACGCCCGCCGAGGCGCGCGCCGCCGCCGAGGAGCTAGGCGCAGCGGTCGTCGTGAAGGCGCAGGTGCATGTGGGCGGGCGCGGTAAGGCCGGCGGCGTCAAGGTCGCCGCGAGCCCCGAGGAGGCCGAGGCGCGCGCCGCCGCCATTCTCGGCATGGAGATCAAGGGACATGTCGTGCGCCGGCTCTGGATCGAGAGCGCCGCCGAGATCGAGCGCGAGTACTACCTCTCGGTAACGCTCGACCGCGGCGCCAAGAAGCCGCTCTTCATGTTCACGACCGAGGGCGGGGTGGAGATCGAGCAGGTCGCGGCCACGAATCCCGAGGCGCTGGTCAAGCTGCACGTCGATCCGCTCGAGGGCTTCCATCCCTGGCACGGGCGCGCGCTTACCTTCGGCGCCGGCATCGCGGATGCGAACGAACGACGTCAGATCGAACGCCTTGCTTCCCAGCTGTACGAGGTCTTCACCTCCTGCGACGCGACCCTGTGCGAGATCAACCCGTTGGTGGTGACCAAAGCCGGCGAGCTGCTGGCGCTGGACGCCAAGGTCACGGTCGACGACAACGCGCTCTTCCGCCACGAAGACATCGCGGCGATGCGCGACCCCGAGGCGGCACCGCTGGAGGAGCGCGCCGCGCGCGAGAAGGGCGTCACCTACGTCAAGCTCGACGGGGAGATCGGCGTGCTCGGTAACGGCGCCGGTTTGGTCATGTCAACTCTCGACCTGGTCGCGCTGGCCGGCGGTCGCCCGGCCAACTTCTGCGATCTCGGCGGCGGCGGTGCCGCGCAGGGCGTGGTCGATGCGCTCGAGGTGATCAGCGCCGACCCGCAGGTCAAGGCGATCGTCTTCAACATCTTCGGCGGCATCACCCGCTGCGACGAGGTGGCGCGCGGAATCCTGCAGGCGCTCGAGGCGATCGCGATCGCTCAGCCGATCGTGGTGCGCTTCGACGGCACCAACGCCGAGGAAGGCCGGCGCCTGTTGAGTGAGGCCAAGCTGACGAACGTGTATCCCGAGCCGACGATGCTCGAGGCGGCCAAGCGAGCGGTGGAACTGGCGGGGTAGGTGGAGAGCATGGACAAGGGAAACGTCTGGGACGAGCGGGCGCAGGCCTACCGCGACAGCGCTCCGCACGCGGCCGGGCCGGATCTGGACCGGCTCGTCGAATGGGCCGGAGCGGGCGCGGGCAAAACGGCGCTCGACGTCGGCTCGGGCGGCGGGCACCTGGCGAGGCGCCTACAGGAGGCCGGATATGCCGTGACGACCTGCGATCCCTCGCCGGGCATGCACCCGGACGTCATCTGCCGCGCCGAGGAGCTTCCCTTTCCCAGGGCTTCCTTCGATCTCGTGGCCAGTCGGCTGGCCTTTCATCACTTCACGAGCACCGAGCTCGCCCTGGCCGAGGTGGCGCGTGTGACCGCTGACGCGTTTCTGCTCGAGGATCTGCTGTTCGTGGACGAGCGGGTCGAGCAGGCCGAGAAGCTGCGTGATCCCTCGCACATGCGCTGTTATTCGCTTGACGAGTGGCGGGCGCTCTTCGCCGCCGCCGGGCTCGCGATCGAGGCGAGCGAGGTGATCGAGCGCCAGACCTCCTTCAGCGCCTGGCTCGAGCGTTGCAACTGCACGGGCGAGACGGCCGAGAGAGCGCGCGAGCTGCTCTCGCACCGCCTCGACGGCGACAACTACGCGAGCACCGTCTTCCTGCTCGAGGGCGTGAAAACGAGCTGATGGCGATCATCGTCGACAAGTCCACCCGCCTCGTCGTTCAGAATCTGACCGGGCGCGAGGGCTCCTTCCACGCTCTGCGTAACCGCGCCTACGGCACTCAGGTAGTCGCCGGCGCCGCCCCCGGGCACGGCGGCGAGGACGTCGAAGGAATACCCGTCTTCAACACCGTGAGCGAAGCCGTGCGCGAGACCGGTGCCAATACCGCGGCCACCTTCGTGCCTGCCCGCTTCGCCGCCGATGCGCTCTACGAGGCGATCGACGCCGGCCTGGAGACGATCGTCTGCATCACCGAGGGCATCCCGGTGCACGAGATGCTCAGGCTCTACCAGTACGCGCGCGATCGCGGCGTGACGCTGATCGGCCCCAACTGCCCGGGCGTGATCTCGCCGGGGAAGGCCAACGTGGGCATCATCCCGGCCGAGATCTTCGCCCAGGGCTCGGTCGGCCTGGTCAGCCGCTCGGGCACGCTGACCTACCAGATCGGCTACGAGCTGGCCCAGCTGGGGCTCGGAAACACCACCGTGATCGGCATCGGCGGCGACGCCGTCGTCGGCTCTTCCTTCATCGACATCCTCAGCCGCTTCGAGGCCGATCCCGAGACCGAGATCGTTGTAATGGTCGGCGAGATCGGCGGCGACGAGGAGGAGCGGGCGGCCCAGTTCGTGGCCGAGGAGATGACGAAGCCCGTCTTCGCCTACATCGCGGGCTTCACCGCCCCGCCCGGCAAGACCATGGGCCACGCCGGCGCGATCATCTCCGGCTCGGCCGGTACGGCGCAGGCCAAGAAGGAAGCGCTCGAGGCCCGCGGCATCGAGGTCGGCACCACGCCGACCGAGGTTGCACAACTCGTTGCCAAGAGCGTCTAGGGCCGAGCGCCCGAACAGGCCCGCTCTCTCTCGATTCTTTCCCTTAGCGGGTCACGTCTCAGCGCTCACCCGAAAGAGTGACGATCTCGTAAGTGACCGTGACTCCAGAGCCGTTTGAGAACATATTGTCGTAGCGCCGCATACCCTCGGCGAGCGTTCCCGGCGCCAGAAGGTGGGGGGTATATCCCGCGCCGGAGGACTTGACAGATCGAAGAAACGCTGCACAGTCCGGGTAAGAGAAACGCTCCTCGCACGATTGGGCGCGGATCCGAGAGATACCGGCCCCGGCGAGGAGCGTTTCCCATTTCTGGGCCGAGAGCAGATTCAGGCCGCGCTCGCAACCGAGCTCGCGTAGCACCTCGTCCAGCTCCCAGAAGGTTCGCGGGCCGAAGGTCGCCAGCTGAAGCTCGCCGCGGGCAGAGAGCGATTCGACCAGGTGGGCCATCGTCCGCTCGGGCTCGGTCAGCCACTGGATGGTGGCGTTGGAGGCGATCAGGTCGTAGCTCGCCGGCTCGAGCTCGAGCTCCTCGATGTCGCAGGTCAGGAAGTTGGCGTCCGGGACGCGCGCCCTGGCCTGCTCGATCATCGCCGGCGCGAAATCGACGGCGTCGATCTGCGTCTGTGGGAAGCGCTCGAGCAGGAGCGCGGTCAGGTAGCCGGTCCCGCAGCCCAGGTCGAGGATCGAGGAGGGTTCGCGCTCGATCTGCTCGACCAGGCGCTCGGCCATTTCACGCTGGACGACGCTGAAGATGTCGTAAGCGGCGGCGGCACGTTCGAAGCGGCGCCTGATCGCCTGCTTGTCGAATGCGACGGCTAGAGCCATGCGCGGAAGCGGTCGGGTTGGCTCAGGAAAGGAGCGTGCCCGGCCTCGGGCCAGATCGTCAGCTCGGCGTGGGGGAGCGACTCGGCGAGCAGCTCGGCGGCGGCGAGCGGGCAGACGCGGTCGCGGCCTCCATGCAGGAGCCGGACGGGACAGGAGATGCGGGAGGCGCGGTCGAGCATGGAGTAGTCGGCGAGAAAGGCTAGCCCGCGCTGGAGGGTAGCTGCGTCGCGCTCGCGCGGCGGCGGCGGAATCTCTTCGCCGGGCGCCAGTGCCAGCGCCCAGAACTCGTCCAGGACGGAGTCGGGATTCTCGGCGAGGAGCTCGCGCATGCGTAGGAGCGCCCGCTCGGGCCAGCCGTGCCGGTACTTGCCCCGACGTGTGAACTGCCCGCTCGCTCCGATCAGCGTGAGTGACGCGAGCTCGGTCGTCGTTGCCGCCTCGAGCGCTCGCATTGCCCCGAGTGACCAGGCGACTATCTCGGCGCCCGGCTCGATCTCGCCGCCGAGCCGGTCGTCCGGCCGTGCGAACGGCGCCCAGATATCGCTCGTTGCGCCCCAACCGGGCAGGAAGATCCTCATCGGCAGGACCTTTGGCTAGCCGCTCTTTCAACTTCCCGGAGTCCGGGGCGCCTCGTTGCCCACCCACCACCCCCCACCCACCCAC
>PMNA01000024.1 GCA_003162055.1 Actinomycetota bacterium
ATCATGCGGATCGTCGGCGATGCCGCAGCTGACCCCGCCGCGGACGGGAGGGAAGACATGCTCGGGCTAGTAGCGGTCGATCTCGATCAGCCGCTGGTCGCTGATGCCGAAGTGGTGTGCGACCTCGTGCAGCACAACGTGCCTGATCTGCTGGCTGAGCAGTTCCGGGTCATGTCCGGAGGAGCGTTCGAGCGGGCGACGGTAGATCGTGATCTTGTCCGGCAGCGCCCCGCTGTAGTTACTGCCCCTTCGCGTGAGCGGCACGCCCTGGTAGAGACCGAGCAGTCGCTGACCCGGCGGCGGCTCGTCTTCGACCACGACTTCGACGTTCGAGATCCGTTCGCGAAGATCGGGCGGCAGCGAGTCGAGCGCGTCTTGGATCAAGCGCTCGAAGTCCGGCAGCGTGTTCTGCGGATCGCTTTCCTGCACCTACGAGAGCCTAGCCCCGCAGGTGCGAGAGGCGCGGCCGCGCGATGCTGGGCGGCCCGCTGGCGCTGCGGCGTGCGGTTTGTCGCCTAGACGTAGCGCACGGCGGCGCCGGCGAGCGATCACTTTCCGCGCGAGATCTTCTTTTTCGGCTTGGGCTTGGCCTGGACGTTCTTCCCCGCAGCCGCTGCCCGTGCCTTCTGCTTCTTAGTCGCCACGTCAACCCCCACCTCGCAGGACAAGAAGACCAATGCTAACGATCGCCCGGCCCGAAAGGCCCGATCGCCGCGACGAGCAACGAGCCGGGATTCGCCACCGTGTACGTCGGGCGCGGCGACCGATCCCAGCAAGGTACGACCCTGCTGTCGATGAACGGGGTCGCCGCGAGTGCGGCTAGGCCCGTTCGAGCACGACTGAAAAGCTCGATCTGGTTTCCGTGCGGCTACTGACGTGGAGGCCGTTGCGAGAGGCCAGCTCGAGCTCCTCGGTAAATGAGCTCTGGCTGACATGGCCCCTCGGCTCGGTCACAAGAACCTTTCCGCCGGGCCTGAGTGACTCGTGCAGATCCGCGAAGAAGCGCTCGACGTCGGGCAGCTCGTGAACGACCCAGAAGGCGAGCGCAAAGTCGACCTGGCCCGAGAGGTCTCGAGTAGGGAGTCCTTTCTCTTCGGCCAGCCGGGTCTCGATTCGTTGTCCCAGACCGGCCCTTCGGGCCCTCCTGTTCAGCCCCTGGAGCATCCTCGGCTGGATGTCCACAGCCACGACCTTTCCCTGATCCCCGACGAGACGTGCCAGTTCGAGCGTGAAGAAGCCCATGCCGCAACCGGGCTCGAGCACGGTCATGCCGTCCGTGACGAAGGGGCGGAGGATCTCCTTCGGGTTCTGCCAGAGCCGGCGTATCGGGGAGGTGAGGAAGCACCCGAGCCACCACGGGCAGACGCTCTTCGCCATTCCCACTACCTCCGTATCTCGCTGGGCTGGTACCGGCCTGATCTCGCTTCACTGTATCTTGGCTTCCGCTGGGCGAGGCGACGCAACTCTTGCAGCGCCTGACATCCCTCGCGAATTCCAGCGTCACGGTCTCGACCGCCGATGGCACTGCGTCGGACGCGTGCCCCAACGACATGGCCGGAGAGGCCTCTCCGAGCCCTCCCGTGAATCCACGGGGAGCTAAGGCGGCCGTCGGACCCGTCCTCGATTCGTGCGGTCAAGAGAAGCTCTGCTACGCAGGTCAAGCGTTGCGAGTGTCGGCCAGGAGGCGGTGCTTCTGCCACCGCCGAGCTCGTGATCTTGGCGACTCGACTCAGCGGTAGCGCGCGAGGAACACGGTCTCGGTGCTCGAGGAGTTCGGATTGAGCAGCGTGACGAGCACGGTGCCGTCGGAAGCGGCGATGATGCCTGTGGTTACCAGCTCGCCAGCTCCGTACACCCGCTGCGGCGGGTATAGGTAGTCGATCGAGCCGTCGGTCATGACCCTCTCGAGGAGGTTTCCAGCGCCCGCGAGCTCGCCATTTCCGAGCTGCGCGAAGACGGGCCAGTCGCGACCGAAGGCGCCGCCGAAGTTTTCGTAGTTGCTGCACTCGCCGAAAGCGACCCAGGGGGAACCTTCCCAGAAGCAGTACGGGTCCCCTGTGCTGTAGAAGCGAAGGAAGAAGGGTCCGTCGTCTGTCGCCCCGGTGAGGTTGATCTTCCCGTGCCTGCCTTGCAGAAGCGCGTCGATTCTTTGGATTTCCCGCGAGTCGGATGCGACGCGGGTGAAGCTGACCCCTTTGTTTCCGAAGCGCCGATCGATCGCTCCGTTGGGGAGTAGTTTGGTCAGCCGCACCATCCCGCCCTTTGGCGTCGTTCCGGCTACCGCCAGACGCCCGTTCGGAAGCGCGAGCAGCGGGGCGTCGTCCGTCCAAGAAGCAGTTCCAAAGGTGACCTCTCCCTTCTTGCCGAAGGACTTGTCGAGCGTCCCGTTCGCATTCAGGCGCAGGACGACTATGTGGTGGGGCTCGAACTCGTTGCAGAAGCGAGTGGCCGAGATGACGATCTTCTCTCCCTGGACGGCGAGGCCCTCGGGGCCGCGCGTGCAGGTCGTCTTCTCTCGTGCCAGGGCGACGAGGTGGCGCTGGCAAGCCTCGTCTACCTTCGAAGAAGCAGTAGGAGGGCAGCTGTAGAGTCGCTTGTCGGCAGTGAAGTAGCCGTTCTGACCGAAAGCCTTTACGACCCTGCCGCTTTGGTCGATCTCCGAAACGACCAGCGTCGACTCGTCGTTCCCCGCGCCGTAGATATCTCCGAAGGTATTCGTCCCGGCGAGGACGATCCTTCCGTCCGGGAGGAGAGCGGCCATGTCCCAGCCGAGGTAGTCCATCCCGGGCGGAAAGCGCCCCTGAAACGGTTGAGAGGGCCAGCGGACGCGGCCGCTCTCACCGAAAGAGGGATCGAGGGAGCCGTTTGGGAGCAGCCGCACGACCTGGGCATGACCGCCGTGGTCGCCGATCGCGACTATCCGCCCCGAGCCGTCCTCGAGCGTCTGCCTGACCTCGAAGCCGACTAGCTTCACCACCCCGTCCGTGCCCCAGCTCGTGACGAGGCCGGGCTTGTCGTTCTTCTGCGAGGATCCTCCGCAGCCCACTGCGAGCGCGGAGAGGACGAGAACTAGAGCGACGGCTGCTATCAGGGGAGGAGAGCGGCGCATGGGTTGACCATTGGAGGAGTCGGTCAAATCGCGAGACAGCTAAAGCTCGTTATAGAGAAAACGACTCGACTGCCGCCAGGGCCCGAGGTTCCAAGGGACATTCCTGAACACTGGCCCACACGAGGGTCGCTACGCTCTCTACGTGCTCGATACGGCGATGAGGCGGGCTACCGAATCTGCATGACTCCCCAAGGTGCGCTCATACCGATCGTCGTACTCATCCTGGCCATCGCTTTTGACGTCTATTGCCTGCGCGAACTGGCGCGTGCCGACGTCGTCCTCGGCTTTCCCGCTGAGTTCTGGGCTGTGGTCATCTTCCTGTTGACCCCGTTTGGCGGTATCGCGTATCTGAAGCTGGGGCGGCCACACTGATGACGCTCGGGTGTTCGGACTCGTCGAAGCTTCGGGGTATATTCCCGCGCTTTCGCCCAGGCGACTCTAGCTTCGGGTGCCACTGCGACGCGCTGGCGCAGCCAATAGGCCTTAGGCCCGGTGGCCTCCGTTTGAGACAGTTAGGAAGCGATTCGGGTGAGGCGAACGGCGTTCGGGGTGTACGCGCCAGTCCGCTCCGTCCCGCTCGGACGCGGCATCGTGTCCGTGGAGATGCACCGAGTCCCTTGGGCTCCGTCTGCTCCCGGTAGACGGCTGGTAGACGGAGGAGCTTCTTGACCTGACCCCCGAAAATCGG
>PMNA01000012.1 GCA_003162055.1 Actinomycetota bacterium
ACCCACACTAAGCGCGAACCTCATTTTATTTCTCGCGAGCCGCCACACGATCTGTCGACGGTTGCCCGCGCCTCGTCCACAGCCGTGCGGTAGGGCCTGCCGCCCGGCTCGGGGCCGGCACACGACCTTCCGCAGCACCGATTCGAATGGATGGGTCGATCGAGGTCGGCCCTTTGTCGACAGCATCACCGTTCCATCGAGAGCGGGCCCTAGCCACCCGAGGCTGTCGCCGGCCTAAGCCCTCGTCTGCGCTTTGCTGCCGATACGCGAGGCGTAGTCGCGGGCTTGCTGCCTGACGAGCTCTGATTCCTGTGGCTTTCCGGCCCAGCGAAGCGCTTCGGCGCGGTCGAGGGCGACCACGGCCGCCTCGCGCCAGAGCTTGCTCGTTTCCGCCAGCTCGAGCACTCTCGCGAACGTCTTATCGGCGATCTCGTACTCGTATCTCGCCTTGAGTACCAAAGCCTTTGCGTAGAGAGCCGCCGCTTGTTCGAACGTCTTCTCCGAGAGAAGAGACAAGGCCTTATCTGCGGCTTCCTCCGCCTCCTCGTTTCGTATCTGGCGCGCCGCGAGAAGGGCCTCATAACCTCTTAGGATCCCGCGGTCGTCCGCTTCGGCATGAGGAGGTAAGAGAGCGCGAGCGGTCCGCAGATGATTGGCGACGCCTCTCGTCCTTCCGCCCCAAAGAAGAACGCTGGCGCAGAACATGTGGGCGCGGGCAAGTCGCAGAGTATCTTCCGTGTCCTTCAGGATCGAGATCGCTGTTCGGAGATGTCTGAGGGCAAGCACGCGATCGTCTCGTGCGGTAGCCACGCGAGCGAGTGACCAATGGATCCTCGCTCTCGCATATGGATCCGCGTTCCCCAAGTCACCGCCGAACTCCTCGAGGACACACTCGGCTCGCTCGAAGTCGCCGATGTCGCAGAGCGTCTGGCTCATCTCCATGGCGAGGATGGTTCTCGAGACCGTGTCCTTGGCTTCGGCGAGCGAGTGCTCGCACAGGGCCAGCGCGTCCTCGGGCCGGCCGAGCGAACAGTAGGCGTGTGTGAGGGCGGCGTATAAATCGGGGAAGACGTCCGGTTTCACGAGCGGGTGCTCGAGCGCTCGTTCGAGAAGCTCGACCGCCTCGCCTATGCGTCCCCAGCTGGCGATGGCCATCCCGAGTGTCGCCTGCGTTCGTGCGACGAGCTCGCTTTCTCCCTCCCGTTCAGAGAGGGTAATGAGGGTACGCAGGTCGCGCTCCACGGCTTGGTCGTTCGGGTCGAGCCGAAGGCGCAACTCGGCGTCCGCAAGAGAGAGGTCGAGTTCTTCTCGAGTACTGAGATCGGCGCCGGTTTCCAGATAGTCCAGAGAGACGCCAAGCTTGCGGGCGATGCGGCGGATCGCTCGCAGGGAAGGCTGGCGTTTACCCGACTCGATTCGAGAGATCTGCGCGGCGGTTAGTCCTGGGCTGCTCAGAACGCTTTGAGTTAGTCCCTTCTCGACCCGGAGACGGCGGACGCGCTCTCCGACCGTCTCGTCTCCGTGCCTCGCTCTGCTCTCGTCCCCCGCCATTCGCTAACGCATTTTGGGGCTTGTCACCGGGCAAGTCAACGAGAGACACTTGCCCGGAGGTAGATGCGATGGAAATGTCCATCGAACGCGCCACTGATGAGAGGAGGACGACTATGCGAATGCGTCTGATCACGTTGATCGGAATGGCGGCTCTTATCGCCAGCTACGCCGCCTTCTACCCGCACTGGTAGAAGCTGGTGACGAGGAAGGGTGGGGCGAGACGAGTATCTCGTCCCACCCGCTCTCTCTATTGCTCCGGCCGGGAGCCGAATCTTCCGATGAACCCACAACGGCGTAAATGTTCGTAAGCTCGGCCTCGGCCGCCACTTCCAGGATCAGTACCAGTTGTTCCGTCAGGCGCGCACTCGGCCAGCAACGCCCGTCAGTCGCGCCAGCAAGCATGGAGCAGCTATGGAGCCAAGGGGGCGCAACTAGTGGCAACCAGTGGCAAATGCTCAAACCCCGAAAACGGCAGAAACAAGCCAAAACCGTTGCCGCGAGTTGCCGCTAGATGCCGACAAAGACGCATGGTAAGGCGGGGGTCCACGGTTGGAGTCCGTGAGAGGGCTTTTTAAAGTCCCTGCTATTCGTAGCTTTCTCTCTCAGCACGACTCGCAGAATCTCCACCTTGGGGTGGGTGTGGAGCGTGTTTTGGAGCTTTCAGTTCTGAGAGAGGGTTGACGACCCAACCTCCGTTCTTCGGACCGGCACGGTGGCAGATGCCAGGATGGTCTTCGATCGGGAAGAGCTGCCTGGACTGGGATTTCGAAGATCCGACCGGCAAGGGGCTGCCTGAGGTGCTCGCGATCAGAGACAAGATCGCAAGCCGGGTGGACACTCCCGCCTCCGAGTTCGAAGGCTCGCCGGATTTGTGAGCGAGTTAGGCCAGGCAGTTCGGTCGGGCTCCGGCGGCGTGGTAGAGACGTCGGGAGTGATCGCTCGTCTCTCGACGCCGGACCGTTTCCTGCCGCTCTGGAACGCGCTGGCGATGGCTGGAGAGTTGGTTCTCGTCCGGTTTCGGCAGGATTCAGCGCTGCGCTAGATCTTGAACTTCCTCGTCGCGGGAGTCTGATCGAGCTTGCCGCTGGCGTCCTTGGCCCGCACTCGGAAGACGTGCTTGCCGCGCTTCAGGTGCTTGTAGCTCTTGCCCGAGCGGCACGTCTTGTACTTGCCCTTGTCCAGCCTGCACTGGAAGCTGAGCTTCCCCTTGCCGCCGGAGCCGGAGAACCTGAAGCTCGCCGTGCGCTTCCTGGCGCGGATCTTCGCCTTGGCGATCTTCGTCTGCGGGGTTGCCTGAACCTTGACGGCTGGACTGGCGGTTCCGTTCGTTCCGTTCGTTCCTGCTGGGCCAGCAGCACCGGTGGGACCGGTAGCACCATCAGCGCCGGTAGTTCCGGTGGAGCCAGTGGAGCCGGTGGAACCACTGGCGCCGGTGGAACCAGTGGAGCCGGTGGAACCAGTGGCGCCGGTAGCGCCGGTAGCGCCNNCCGGTAGCGCCGGTAGCGCCGGTGGGACCGGTAGCGCCGGTAGCGCCGGTGGGACCAGTAGCGCCGGTAGCGCCGGTGGGACCAGTAGCGCCGGTAGCACCGGTAGCACCGGTAGGACCAGTAGCGCCGGTAGCGCCGGTGGGACCAGTAGCGCCGGTGGCGCCGGTAGCACCAGTGGGACCGGTAGCACCAGCTTGCGGGGCGTAGGTGTCGATCTGGATCGCCGGCTGTCCCCAGCCGTTCGCGACGTCCCAGCAGCCGGAGTCGAGCCTGAAGATGCCCAGGGCGGTGCCCGAGCAGTATGCACCGGTCCAGAAGGAACTCAGGTAGGCAGAGTCGGGCAGCGGGTCGGTACCCACGAAGGGAGCGTTAACGACCGCCACATTCAGCGCGTCGTACCCGCAGCCGCCCGATCTGGAGTGGCATGGCGCCCCGTAGCCGATCGGCTGGTAGCCCCAGTCGCTCGTGTTGTACATGACCGAGACGATCACCTGGTCAGGCAGCGTCACGCTCTGCCCGCCCAGGTCCCAGCTGATGTTGTGCGCCAACCCGTTGTAACAGGTCGAGTCCGTTGTGTCGTACCACTTCCCGGCGTCGGCGCCCGTGCAGTTCGTGTCAGCCGAGGGCCGGTACGGGATCTTGAACGTCTGCGTGTCCGACGCGAGCAGATCCCCGACGGAGTGGTCAACAGGGTTGACGGCGTAGACGTTGAGGGTGATCGGTTCGCTGAACACCGCTCCGGGCGTCGTGACGCAGTTATCCGTATTCCAGCCGCCGTTCTGACAGCCCCAGCTGCTCATCGTCACCGTCACGACCGGGTTCGTGCGCGCGCCGGTGCCCAGCTCGACCAGGCCGCCGAACTCGGATGCCGAGCGCGCCTCGAAGGCGAAGCTCGGGAGGTTCCCCGGCAAAATGATCGGGATGTTGCTGTAGACGGTCGAGACCGTCGCCGCGCTTGCCGTGCCCACTACGGTCAGGATCAGAACCAGGGCGGCGACCGCAGTCGCCCATTTCCGGTTGGGGCGCATTCCGCTCAATCTCCTTCGGGCTGGCAGAGCATGCCCGCCGGCCTGCGCTTGCGGACAGGCGAGATGACCTGGGTGTGAAGTCTCCTAGTGATGCCGCATACGCGCTTTTGGTGCTGGCGCTGCGCGTTAATCCATATGTTCGTCGCGTTTCGGGGGAGGTTCATGGCCCGAATGGGGGATCGCGCGGCGCATTGTCCGGCCCACCATTATCTGGTCCAAGTCGTGTGTCGTAGCGTCCGACTTTGAGAGACCGAATGGAGGGAAAGACGGCAGCACGCAATCGCTATAGCGTGGAGCAGTTATGGAGCCCAAGGGGCGCAATCATTGGCAATCATTGGCAAATGGTCAAGCCTCAAAAACGGCAGAATTAAGCCATAATCGTTGCCGTCGCTTGCGACCAGTTGTCGACAAAAGCGCACACGAGGCCTTCTGCATTCGTGACCCACTTCGGCGTCGACTGCGTGACCGCTGCCTGCCGTGAGCTACCGCACGCTGCGGCGGAGAACACGAGCGCCGCGATTATCACTGCGAGGAGCGCTGCGTTCTTCATCGCACTACTTATACGCCGCCGCCCGTCTGTAGCGGCCGTTGCAACCGACACGGCTCTGCTTGTGCTGCGCGCGGATCGCTGGCGCGGGAACTAACTCGCTCGAAAACTCGGCGCGTTAATACGACTCCTGCGCACTCCGCTCTTTTCGGCCGTTTCGAGGGCAGAGGTGCGCGATTGGGGGAACTCCACAAAGTCGAAGGACAGGGACAGAATGAGAGTATTGTCGAGCGTATGTACAGGGCTGATCTCCCTGATAGTCGCGATTTTCCTCCCGGTCGCTTAGCAGCCCACCGTGACCGACTCCTTGGGGAGAACCAGGCGCACCGCCGGTTGTTCCTTGGGTTGGCCCTTGCCCTCGGTCTCGCGATCGTCATCGCTTCTGTGCTCCTGGCTGTTTCGCTGGCTGGAAGGAACGTATCGGTGTCGCGAGGGGCCCTTGCCGCGGGTGCGCCTCCTTCTCCTACCGGGTCAGCGTTGGAACAGGTAATCGGCGCGGCCAGCACCGATAGCGCCGATTTCCAGGTTACGAGCTTAGAGATCGTGCCCACGACAAGAGCCGTGGCAAGTCGAGTGGCGTTCGGTAGCACAGCAGGGCAGGGGAAAGCCGGGGTTTATCTGGTGGTACTCCACGGCCGCTTCTCGTGCGAGCACACCTGCTCTAGTTCCCTTGGGGTCAACTTTGGTTCCGCACCCGGAGCAGTGGAGATCGAGATAGTCGATACGACTTACACCGTTACCGGCACCTCATTGAGTAACACCGAGCCTAATCTCTCGGCGCTTGGTCCGATCACCCGCGTCACTCTCTAGCCCGAGACGGTCTGCTTCTCCTCGGCCTCGCCGGCGAGCAAGCGGATCTTCGCGGTCGCCGCCTCGATGTCGTCGACCGCGAAGTAGTACCCCGGGTGGCCGGTGAGAACCATATTCGAGCCGTCGATCCCGACGCCGGAGGTGTCGCCGGTGCGGGCGCCCCGGTAGTCGCCGCCGGGCATCCCCGAGTCGCTGAACTCCCAGCCGAAGAGCTCGCTCCAGAACTTCTACGCCCGATCGGAGGAAAGTCACCAAGCAACGAACCTTTGATGCAGCCAGTGTCTGCATAATCGACTGCGCCGTACTGACACGGCAACTCACAGCACGATCTAGGAGGCAACGTGAAGAAGTCGCTGGGAGCCAAGGCACTGCTCTACCCGACACCCGTTCTCGCCGTCGGCAGCTACGATGCAGAAGGACGGCCGAACGTGATGACGGCGGCCTGGGGCGGCATCGCCTGCTCCAAGCCACCCTGCATCTCCGTGTCGCTGCGGAGCGCCACCGCGTCGCACGGCAACATCATCGCCCGCAAGGCGTTCACCATCAGTCTGCCCGGTCGAGAGCAAGCCGCACAGGCGGACTCCTTCGGTTTGGCCTCGGGTCGCGATACCGACAAGTTCGCCGCCGCCGGACTGACGCCCGTGGCGGCCGAGTTCGTCGACGCGCCCTTCGTGGCGGAGTTTCCGCTCGTCATTGAGTGCGCGGTCGTCCAAGTGCACGAACTCGGTCTGCACACCCAGTTCATCGGCGAGATCAAGGACGTCAAGGTCGACGAGGGTTGCCTGGATGCGGAGGGCAACATCGAGATCCGCAAGCTCGACCCGATTGCATTCGCCCTCGGGGATGCGACGGCAGAGTACTTCGCGCTCGGCGCGTCAATCGGCCCTGCGTTTTCGATCGGTAAGGTCTTCGTCGGCAACACGGGCTCGTGATCGGCGTGCGAGCCTGACCCCGTTTGCTAGTCCACTATTTATGTCAATGAGATAGTCTGCGAGTGATCCCTTCGCGTGTGGTCGGACTCCGCATCGCGTCTCAGCTTCTGATCACCTGACCGTAGCCGCAGACCGGCACAGTGGAAACCGTCGCTTCCGCTCCCGCGCTGCGTCCTGGTGATGTGTCCTGGGTGACCGGAGGTCGATACAGAATGACGTCCCGCCGACCGGGTGCGATCGGGGGATGCCAGGCTAGGACGCAGGGAGCGCTCGCTTCGCTCCGCCTGCCCGCTCGTCGTCTCAAGAACTCCCACGATACGCCGATGATTGTCATAGAGTCCTCCGACTCGGAGCTGCGTCCATGCGACCTTCCAGCAAACTCTCGCTGCCTGCCTCCGTGGCAGTCCTGCTACTCGGGCTGGCCCTGCTCGGCACGTCGACGGCGTCATCGTCGCCTCAGGCGCACTCGGCTGTCGCGGGCGGGAGCGCGACCATCACTGGGAAAGGGGAGCACTGGGGGAAATCGGCGGTGGTCCAGTGCGGGCGCGGCAACAAAGGCACCCGCGCGATCTTCAAGGGAGCGACCCACTCCGGGTCGGACCCCAGGACCGGCACCCTCAGCAAGACCGTGAACGCCGGGCAACCGGTGACCCTCAAGCTCCTCGTGACGGGCGGAACCGGACTGCGCGTGCGCTGGACGCTCGCCGGACCCGGCCGGCTGCGAATCAAACGCTGCACCGCCGTCTGGTCGGGAGGCAGCGACACTGCATACATCGACGCGCGCTCGGCACGAGACCCGGAGCCGGCGGCCGTAAGTGCCAAGCTGACCTCCTTCTGGACGTGGGCCGAGCTGTTCATCAACCGCGGCGGCGGTGACAGCGGTGGTGGCAGCGGCGGTGGCGGCAGCGGTGGTAGCAGCGGCGGTGGTAGCTGCACAGTCAACTACGGTTACCTCTCCGTCTCCGGGTTCTACGACGAGTTCGACGTTTACCTGGACGGCGCGTTCTTCGGCCAGGCGGGCCTCTTCAACGCCCCGATCCCGCTCGGCTCGCACATCCTCAGCTTCTACGACTACAACGGCAACTTCTACAAGTCGGTCAGCATCAACGTGAATCCCTGCGACAGCTTCTCGTTCTCGTGAGCCCGCGCCATCGTCTTCGTCGACGGCACGAAGCCACGGCAGGTGGCCGAAGGTTATGGAGCACTTCTGGAGCTCAGCGGTTACAAACACGGGCAATCGGGCGCAACTCGCTCTCGGCGAAATCCACTGAATCAAGCCAAATCGCCTGCCTCCGAGCGCCCGCAATTGCCACTCGGAGCGCATGGTAAGGAGGGGGTTCACGGTTCGAGTCCGTGAGAGGGCTCTGGAAGACGCCCCATCCTGGCGTTTCTACACAACGCCGCGGAGAGATCAAACAGCCTTACGTTGAGTCTCTTGCTCGCCCGCGTACGCTCGCTCCAGCGTCGCGATGTCGATCTTTCTCATCTGGAGCAGCGCGGCCACTACCCTCTGCGACCCGGCGGAGTCGGAGTTGGCCAGCAGCTCGCCCAGGGCTTTGGGGACGACCTGCCATGACAACCCGTACCTGTCGGTCAGCCAACCGCACTGCCCAGGCTCCCCATCCTCTGTGAGCTTCTCCCAGAGATAGTCGACCTCGTCTTGCGTGTCACAGCTGACGTACAGCGAAATCGCCGCTGAGAAGCTGAACTCGGGACCACCGTTCAGGGCTGTGATCGCTTCTCCATTCAGCTCGAAGGTCACCGTCATCACCGATCCGGTCGGCCCCGGCCCCGCTTCGCCGTAGCGAGAAACGCCCACGATCCTCGAGTTTTCGAAGACGGAGACGTAGAAGTCCGCCGCCTCCTCGGCCTGGCCGTCGAACCACAGGAAGGGAGAGATCGTCTGCATGTTTTCCTCCTTGGACGGCCGAGAAGCCTCGGCGATTGCGCCTGATCGTTCTGCCACCCGGGCCAGTTACGAAACCAAAGCCGCCGCGCCCTTCTGCCTTCGGCCGCCAACGGGCCTTCGCCTCCGCGGCTCAGTTCTCGATCGTGACCAGAGTGCCGATCGGCGTGTAGGGCCAGACCTTGGCGGCTGACGCTAGAGGAAGCTCGACGCAGCCGAGGCTCTGAGGGGTACCGAAGGAGGCGCGGGTGAAGGCGTGAATCGCTTCGCCGTGGTGGAAGTAGCTGATGTAGCGAATGCCCGGATCTTTGTAGTGCGAGCCGTTGGGGTTTGTGCCGCTCATCGTGCCGACCGGAATGTGCTCGAACACCGGGAAAGTGCCGAGCGCCGTCGGCGCGGCGGGCACGCCGGTGTTTCCGGGCGAAGTGAGGATCACCCGTCCGTTGTGCCAGAGGTTCAGTGACTGAGGCAGGTCACGGTGCACGTAGACGTAGCTGTAGCCGTCGGCTCGGAACTTGCCCCTGATCGCGTCACCGATCAGCGTACGCCAGAACCTCGGTCCCGGCAGCGCGTCTACAGGAAGACCGTGCCTCTCTTGGAACATCATCACGGCTCCGGTCGTGATCGCGTTCGGCTGTCCGGGACGCCAGAGGTTCCGTAGCTCCGCCGGGATATTGGCGTAGCGCCAGCTGAACCGTCCCGCCGGCGGCGAGATAGCGGTCGCAAGCTGCACCTTTGGCGTGATCGACACGAAAGGAGTCTTCGCCCGCCAGCTCAGCGGCAGCCAACCGAGCTGAGCAAGCACCTGCTGTAGCCGCAGTGTCGATCCGGCAGGTACCTGCCAGTTCAGTGTGCGGGTCAGCTTCCTGCCGGAGCTACCGGCGATATGGACGGCCTGAGGCAACACGACGCGCACCTTCGCGCCGAGACCGAAGCCGAACCTGCCCGGCTGAAAGGCGAGCGTGTGGGTGTCGAGCAGCCGCCAGCGGCCCGGCGTTGCCGGCGAGAGCCGCGGGTGGCGGCTACCGAGCAAGCGAGAGACCGAATCGGAGAAGGTCAGCGTGAGCAGCTTGCCCGGTGCAAGCGTCGCGCCCGGCGTCGGGTCGGTCAGCAGCTGCGGGTAGGGCCGCCACGGGAACCAGCTCACCAGCACCGGAGCCGACAGGCGTTCCCAGGAGCGGGCGGCGGCCGCGATCTCGATCGAGCCGGCGCCGTGGGAGCCGCTCGCGACTATTCCAAGCGGCACGACCGCGCGGGGACTGGTCAGCTGCCGCGGACGCTTTCCGGCCAGCGAGACAAGGCTGACGGGCTGTTCGAAGGCGGCCGTGACGGCCGTGCCCGGCTTCACCTGCAGCCAACTGGCGCTGAGATGCGCCCGCGGTGTCTCAATCGTGAAGCGCCGCCGCTCGCTATACCCGACCAGCCAGCCCGCCCAACCCGGCCGCCGCACCGTCAGCACTGCCGTCAGCCGCTCGCCGGCGGCGAGCTTCTGCAGCGGCCAGAGTCTCCCCTGCCGCAGCTGTACCGGCAGCCGCGCCCCGGCAGCCGAGCGAACATCGACGGTAACGACCTTCCCGGCGAAGCCCGGAAGCGCGACCCGTGCCAGGGCATCGTCGTCTGCGCCGAGTCGCAGTTGCGGCCAGGAAAGAAGGGCCAGCCCCACCAGCACAGCGAACAACACGATGACCGAAGCGGCCGTCAATACCCAGACGCGCGCGTGACCCCTCCGCCGCCTCTTCCCCCGTCGCTCGTTCACTATCACGAGCCGACTGTGTAGCAAACAACCGCGCTTGGCGTCGCTGCGACCAACGCGCATCCGGTCGCACGCGCAACCAGCGGCGGCGCACGAGAACGCCCGGCGTCACGTTTAGCACGTCGGCGAGTGCGTATACCGTGGATGAGCAGCACGGCTCTTTCCGATCTTGGAGATCGTTCGAGCAAGGAGATTCACGTGAAAGTTCTCGTCGCCGATGTGCCCCACCGCCGCGAGCTCGAGCCGCTGCCGAAGAGAGTCGAGCTGGTTGCGGAGCCGGACGCCGAGGTGGAGTTCGTCGTGCTCGGGCCGGAGCTCGCACGTGGCGGTGCCGCGCTGTTCGAGCGGCTGCCGAATCTTCGCGTCGTGCAGTCGATCTCGGCCGGAGTCGACTCGCTGCTCCCGCTCGTGCCGAAGGGCGTCGTCGTTTGCGGCGCAAGCGGCGCCTACGACATCGCCGTTGCGGAATGGATCGTGGCGACGCTGCTCGCGCTGCGCTGGCGCTTGCCCGGGTTCCTCGAGCTTCAGCGGCGCGCCGAATGGGACAGCAACGCGGGCAACTGGTTCACAACCGGCCCTTCGTCGGTCGGCCCGGTCGACGATCTCGACGGTGCAACCGTCCTCATCCTCGGCCACGGCTCAATCGGCCGCGCACTCGCCGCGCGACTGGCACCGTTCGGTGCGCACGTGGTCGGTGTCGCCAGGCACGCCCGGGCCGACGCCGAGCCACCGGAGGCCCTGCCGCGGATACTTCCCGAGGCCGACGTGGTCGTAGTGCTGGTTCCGCTCACGCCGGAGACGGAAGGAATGGTCGACGCGCAGTTCCTGGCGCGGATGAAGGATGGAGCGCTACTGATTAACGCGGCGCGCGGCGCGATCGTCGACACGGACGCGCTGATCGAAGCCCTGAGCGCAGGACGTATTCGCGCCGCCCTCGACGTCACCGATCCCGAGCCACTCCCGCCCGAACACCCGCTTTGGCACGCGACGAACGTCGTGATCACCCCCCACGTCGCCGGCGCGGTGATCTGCTCGCGAGTTCGTGCCTACCGCATCGCCGGCGAGCAGCTGCGCCGCTATGTCGCGGGCGATCCCCTGCTCAACGTGAACGCTAGAGACTGAGCCGCTGCTGGTGACCCGTGAACGCCGCCTCGCTCGCGCCGTCGAGCGTTCTCAGCGCCAGATATCCAGCACGCCGCTGGTTAGGTGATCGTTCGCGTTTCCCTCGGGGAGCGCGACGCGGCCGTCCACGACGATCGGGCTGTTCCAGTGACCGGGCCCGGCCTGGAGCGTCGTCACGAGCTTCCCGCTCTTCGCCGCGTAAACGCGAAGACCGCCGGCCGGGCCGTAGACCCAGAGCAGGCCGCCGGCAACGATCGGGCTCGTGCCGCCGTTCGCGTTGCTCCAGGCTTCGTGCAGCCGACTGCCCTTCAGCATCCACGCCTTAGTACCGCCACCGTCGGCGGCGAACATCCAAGTGCCCGCCGTCGTCCGCCAGACCGCGGCTGCCGTGAACATCTCTCCACCGGAGGGAGTCGACACCGTCTGCAGCTCGCCGCCCTTGTGCGGCGCGCTGCCCCGCAGTCGCTTCATGCTCAGCAGCCGGATCGTCCTGTCCTTACCGCCCTGCGCGACGAGGCTGGAAGTGAGCAGCACGGGCGACGTGGAGCCGAGATCCAGGTCGGTCGCGTTCAGCTGCGCGGTGTTGGTCGGCGTGTAGTTGCCGACCAGCTTCGTCGCTGACGCATTCAGCATTAGCGTCGAATCGCCCCAATCGGTGCTGCCGTTCCAATTCCCGTTTCCCGTCGCAACGAGCATCTTGCCGCTGCCGGGAACGATCACGGCGCCGGCGCGACCCCAGATCGCGGAGTCGCTGGAGGCGCAGGAGCTGGGCGCGATCAGACCGTGCCGATTGGAGCAGAGCGAGTTCCACACCTTGAGCAGCCGGCCGCTCGAAGCGGCGATGATGGCTACGTGACCCTGGTAGGGCGGCTGGTCGCCGATGTAGCCGCCGGTCGTGGCGATCACGTGCCCGTTTGCGAAGTTGAGCGCCGCGGCGATCTTCTCGCGCTGCGGGAGCCTCGTGATCGAGACGCGCCAGGCGGCATGCCCGTCCGCGACGGACAACTTCTGGATGCGTCCGTCGGGCGAAGCGGCGTAGATCCAGCGCCGGCTCGGGTCGGCGACCGGGGTCGCCGTGGTGATCCGGTACGAGCCGGCCCAGTCACGATATCCAGGCGGCGTCCATTTCCAGAGGATCGATCCGTTCGCGGCGTTGACCGCCAGCGTGATCCCGTAGGTGGTCGTGACGAAGAAGGCGTCGTGCGTCGCGCCGCGGATCGTGACGCCGTGCAGATAGATAGCCGAGGAGTCGACGGTGCCCGGCAGCCGCACCTGCTGCCGCTTCAGAGCCGAGACGTTCGCAGCGCCGATACCGGTTGCGAACGGCACCGAGCCGCTCCGCCGCGCATCCAGGTTGAAGCGCGTCCAGTCGTGGCCGGCTGCCGACTTCGCTACGGCGCCGGCGCCGGCAGATCCGGCCAAGATCGCCATGAGGCCAACGGCAGTTACGAGAAATACGCTTGCGAACGCTGCGGCGGAAATCCTCGTCGGCACTGCTTCAGTCTGCCCCGCGCCGCCCGACGTCAAACGAGTTAAGAAAAACCCCTCGTAGAGGGGCAGTAAGTTCAGCCCGAAACGGCCGACTCGACAGGCTCCTCGCCTGCTCGGCCGGCGCTCAGGCGGTGATGCGGATGTGGATGTGGATCATCGCGCTCAGGTCTCCGCGACTTACTGCTTCCGCGCGCTGCATCGGATCAACCAGCCGGAACCGGTCGGCCCAGATCGCATCGCTTACTTCTCGTTCTCTCTTCTGCATTCTCATTTCCCTCCTTTCGCTGATCGTTTTTCTCTCTATTCCGTCTGCTCTCTGCGCCTAAACATCGCCTCTTCGCGCCTGCGGCGGCGATACCGTCCACCTGATGAGTTGGCGGTTCTGGACGCTCACGCTGCTCGGCGGGCTCGCTCTCGCTTGGATCGTCGCCGTCGCCTTACTCTTCTTTTCAGGCCGTCGCACCCAGGCGCGAGCGCTTGCCCGCTTGATCCCCGACTGCGTCGTCCTGATCGGGCGCCTCCTACGCGACCCGCGCGTGCCGCGCCGGCGCAAGCTGCTGCTCGCGCTGACCGCCGGTTACCTGGCGCTTCCCTTCGACCTCGTTCCCGACTTCATCCCGGTGGTCGGGCAACTCGACGACGCGATCATCGTCGCGCTCGTGTTGCGCAGCCTCCTGCGCGGCGGCAATCAGCAACTATTACGCGAGCACTGGCCGGGGCCCGAAAGCTCGCTCGAGCTCCTTCTAAGACTGATCGGCCGCACGAAGCCCGCCGCGCCGGAGGCGTGACGGGGAGCTAATTGTTCTCAGGCGAGTCGGTTTCGATGGCGCCGATTCGAACCGTTTCTGATCCGGTCAACTGATGGGTCGACTCCCTTGCCGGAACATATCGTTGTAGGCCCGGCCGGGGATAGGGCTCGCTCCGCAGATTTCACACTTGTCCTGATCGTTCCATTTGTGAGTGTGCGGCTTGCGCTCGGCGCTCGTATCTTCTGCGCTCTTCGGCTTCTTGTGCAATTTGGTCATTCTGGCGCCTCTCACAATCAGATCGATACTAGGACTGAGTCCTGTTTATCGCCGGATTCGGCTTTCTGAAACCGGTCAAGCCACCGCTCCGGTTACCGCTCAGCGCCAGACGCCTTCCCAGTCGTAGATAAGTGCAGTGGTCGCGTACTCCCGAATCGAGACGATCTTCTCGTCGCGAAAGCGGACAACCGAGGTGGCCTCGTGCGTAGCCTCGAGCGAGCGAATCTCCCAGGCGAGCAGCGCGCCGGCGGCGCCGAACCAGGTCTCGACCCAGCGCACCACTTGATCCTTGCCGTGGTAGGTGAGCCCGTGCGACTCGGTGATCGCACAGTCTTCCGTCACGGTAGCGAGGATCTCGGCCGCGTCGCCGTCCCGCCAGCCCTCCACGGACTGACGAATATGCCCGCCGGCGACTTCGGCGTTCACAAGGGCAAGATATCGAGCCGCCGCGACTGCGATTATTCGGGTCCAGTGGACGAGCAGGTTTTTCACGGAGGGATAAACGAGGTCGTTCGCCGCGGCGATCGCCTCTACCGTCCGGCGCGGCTCTGGTCGGAATCGGTCCTGCAGCTGCTCGCGCACGTTCGGCAAAACGGGTTCGAGGGTGCGCCCGAGCCGTTCGGCTTCGACTCCGGCTACGAGGTGCTGGGCTGGATCGAAGGTGAGGTCGAGGATCGGAGCACGGTAGATCTCGATTACGACTCGCTCCGGCCCGCCGCACGGCTACTTCGCCGCTACCACGATGCGACGGCCGGGTTCGATCCGAGCGGCCTCGTCTGGCAGTTCCCTGCCGAGCAGCCCGTCGAGGTGGTACTGCACGGAGATGCGGCGCCCTACAACTGCGTCTTCCGCGGCGATCGTCCAGTGGCCTGGATCGACTTCGACACCGCCCGCCCGGGCCCGCGCCTGAACGACGTGGCCTATGGCGCCTACCGCTTCTGCCTTATTCGCGAGCCACTCCGTGAGATCACAGCGCATGACGCCGCGCGCGTGCTCGCCTTCGCCGACGCCTACGGGCTCAGTAGCGAGGAGAAGACGCGCCTCCCCGAGACGATGGTCGAGCGCCTGCGCTGGCTCGCCGCTCTGATCCACGAGCGCGCGGCGGCCGGCGACGGAGCCTTTGCCGAGCACCTCGCGGACGGGCACGCCGAGCTCTACTCAGGGCATGCCGACGTGGTCGAAGAGTCAACAGCGTTGAGAGACGCGCTCAGCCCGGCGACGCTCGGCTAGCCGGCGCTAGCGCTCGCCCGGCGCCAGGCTGAGCTGCATCAGCTCCGTGTCGATCCACTGACCGTGCTTGAAGCCGACCTTGCTCAGGCGACCAACCCCGATGAAACCGGCGCTCTTGTGTAACGCCTCGGAAGCCGGGTCGCCCGTGTCGGCGATCACCGCGATCACCTGCTCCACCCCGGCGTCGCGGCAGCCCTCTGTGACGCCGTCCAGAAGCATCCGGCCCAGGCCCTGGCGCAGCCGATGGGGAGCGACGTAGATCGTGTCTTCGACCGTGTGGCGGTAGGCCGGCCTCGATCGCCACAAGGTGGCGTAGCCGAAGCCGGCAACCTCGCCGCCGACCTCAGCGACGAGGAAGGGGAATCCCCGCGCCACGATGTTTCCGGCCTTCGCCGACCAGGTTCCGGCATCGGGCGCGATCTCGTCGAAGGTGGCGACGCCGCTGGCGACGTAGTAAGCGTAGATCGCGGTCACCTGCTCGACGTCTTTCAGCTCGAGCGGACGTCGCTGCGGTGTCTTGCTCCTGGAGCGTGGCACGTTCTTCTCCTTCGGTTGCGGCAAGCGTAATGGTTGAGCACTCGAGTGATAGCGGGAGGTGAGCAATACCGACACTGAATCGTCACGTTCTCGGTCGGCCTCTCTCGATACCGTGCTCTGCCCCGTGGGCGGGTGGGGGGAGGTGGGTGGGTTAAGCCGCCCGGACCTCGAGAAGTTTCGGCCTAAGTCCTCGCTAGCAGCTGCTCTTTTCTGCGCCGACAAGCACCTCGAGCGCTCGACCCGGATCGAAATCGAATTCCAGCACGGTCGCTCCGCTACGTCGGGCGATGAGCTCTGTCATCCCGTCGCTGCGCTTGCCCACGCAGATGTCGGCAGCTCGCAAGTACGGCGAATAGCGCACGGCAAGGCGATAGTGACCGGGCCTGGGAAGCTCGAGACGAATCGTAGAAGAGCTCAGCGCGAGCACGCGAGGACGCCCTGGGCCGGTGATCATCGAGCGGGGTCGCGGAACCTCGTAGATCGTGAGATTCGACGAGCGGAAGACCTTTTCGAGACCCGATTGCCCGCTGCGGATCAGCTTCGCTTCTTCGCGTGAGCTGTAATCGCTCGGGGCGTCGGTGAGGATCACGTAGCGCGTTCCCAGACCGCGCAGCCAACCGAGATAGGAGCGCGAGCTCAGATCTTTGTCTTTGTAGAGGATCTCGTTTTGCGGATAGTCGTCCTGCCGGAACCAGCCGCGCACGATCGGAATGCCGGCCTGCGGCAGGTAGACCGCCGCCCAATGGTTGGCGCTGTCGACCGCTTCGACGCGATAAGAAGGCGTCAGCTTCCCGTGCAGGAAGTCGATCGCCGGTGCCCAGTACTGTCGGCTGTCGCCGGGGTCGTTTCGCCCCTTTTCAAAGCCGTCCACGATCGGGCCGAGATTCCAGAGAAGCGCGAGAGCGAGCACCGGCGCAACGAGCAGGCGCGGGCGGTGGCCCCTCAACGAGAAGACGAGGAGCATGAGCGGTAGGGCGAAAAGTCGCAGGCGCCCGATATTCGAGCCCAACTGTGATGACGCCGCGAAGACGATCAGACTCGCGGCCAGATAGAGAGGAAAGATCCAGCGCAGGAGATGCGCCTGCTCGACGCGCCAGCTGAGCGCCGCGCCGAGCGCGCAGAAGGCCGCGATCTCGAGCAGGATCGTGAGCTGGAAGGGGTAGCGGCCCGTGCTCGGGAACATGCGCCAGGCGATCAGCCCGAGCAAGAGGCAGACGGCGAGCGCCAGCGCGGGCCGGCGCAGCCGCGACAGATTCTTTCCGCCGCCGGCCAACCCGAATGCCGCGACCGCGAGCAGCAGAAACGCGAAGGCGAGCGGGCTGGCAATCATCGCCAGGAAGGAGAGGACGAAGAAGCTCTTCTGCCGGCGGGCTCGTAGCGCCCAGATGGCGAACAGCGCCAGCATTCCCCCCAGCTCGAAGGGGAAGGCGGCCGAGAAGACGATGCCCGCCCAGAGCACGGCGAAGCTGCGACTCGACCAACGCGCCCTGGCGCCCCACTGCCGTCCCAGCAGTATCGAGAAGGCGAAGGCCGAGGCGGCGATCGTGATCGTGGCCAGGAGGCGGATTCCGACCAGGGCGGCGAGCGGGTAGTAGAGCGGGCTGTAGGTGACGTAGCTGTAACGGCCCGAGTACCAGTAGTTGTTCCAGAAAACGAGCCCGTGCCGGAGGAGCTCCCAGCGCAGGTAGGTGTGTGCGGCGAGGTCATTCCCGGGCGGGCCGAGCCAGGCGAAGAGCGCCGCGAGAAGGCCCGCGAGCGCCGCCGCGAAAAGGGACTCTCGAACGACTGAGTCCGTCAGCGATTCGCGCAACTGCTCGCTGCGGTTCGTGACAGAGAGACGACTCACGGCGCGAAAGCTACTCGCTCCGGGGAAGCTGGGCAGCGGTCGCGGGAATGATCAGCCCGCTCGGCCGTGGTGGCCGCGCTCGTGCGGGTGGCTGTGCAGCACGGCCCCGTGCCGGTGGGCATGCTCGTGGATGAGATTGGCCCGCAGGAGCAGCTCTCGATCGGCGAGGAGCTCGGCCGGCGCGCCCTCTGCGAGCGGGCGATGATCCTCGGAGAGAACGAGGCAGCGATCGGCGATCCACTCCAGCTCTGCAAGCTCGTGCGTGGCGAAGACGATTGTCTTTCCGGCTCGCCCGAGCTCGTCGATCAGCTCGAGCAGCCAGCCGCGGCTGCGCGGATCGAGGCCGGCCGTCGGCTCGTCGAAGAGCAGGAGCTCGGGGCTCATCACCAGCACCGAGGCGATCGCTACGCGCTTCTTCTGCCCCGCGGAGAGCTGATAGGGCGCGCGCTCGATCAGGTCGCCGATCTCGAGCATCTGGGTCACCTCGGCGACCCGGCCTTCGATCTCAGCCGGCGCAAGCCCCAGCTGTAGCGGCCCGAAGGCGATCTCCTCGCGCACCGTCGGCGAGAACACCTGCGCGTCGGTGTTCTGGAAGACAAAGCCGACCCGCGTCCGAAAGGCGGCCGAGAACTGCTCGTCCTCGAGGCGCTCGGCGCTCACCTCCTCGCCGAAGGCGCGGTAGCTGCCATGGTCGGGGAAGATCAGCCCGGCCAGGATCTTGAGTAGCGTCGACTTGCCGCAGCCGTTTGCGCCGAGAAGCGCCAGCCGCTCGCCCCGGGAAACCTCCAGCGACACCTTCTCGAGTGCCGGAAAACGCTCGAGATACGCATAGGAGAGCCCCTCCCCGATCAGCAACGACTCAGAGCCCGAGCGCACGATCGCCTCCGACGACAAGAATCGCAAGCGCCAGGCAGGTCAGAACCGAAATTACGTCGATCGCACGAATACGCGGCCACTCCGACATCCTCAACTCCCCGCTGAAGCCCCGTGCCAGCATCGCCTGGTGGACCTCCTCGCTCAGAGCGTGCGCCTTTCCGAACAGCGCGCCGCCCGAAAAGCTCGCGATCGCCCTCTCCCCGCGCCGGCTCCGCTTCGCGGCGACCGTCCGCGCGCGCCGCGCCGTCACCATCTCGGTAACCGAGTCGAGCAGGACGAAGAGATAGCGATAGGCCATGCCGAGCACGAGAACCAGCAGGCGTGGCACGAAGAGAGTCCGCAGAGACGCGAGCAGGCGCGACCAGGAGGTCGTCAGCGTCAGCAGCAGCACCAGTGAGATGGAGCTGGCGACGCGACAGACGATCAGGGCCGCCGAGGTCAGCCCCTGGCGGGTCAGCCCGACCTCGTGCCCGAACCAGTGCCCCAGCGGGAGCACAACCTCCCCCGGGGTGATGAAGCTGAACATCGCCGGCGCCACGATCACCCCGCTGAACAATGGGATGAAGAACCAGACGCGCTTTGCGAACCAGCCCAGTCCGATTCGTGACGCGGCGGCCAGGACAAGGGTGAGCGCGTAGAGACCGAGCAGTACCGGTATGTGCCGCACCAGCCCGGTCGCGATCAGAAGCCCGAGCATGCCGATCAGCTTTACCCTGGCGTCGAGACGCTGGAGGAGACCGCGGCGAGCCGCGATCTCCTCGCTGACGAGCGCCTCTCGGATCAGCCTGGCCAGGCCTCCAACCGTCTTCTCGATCGCGCCGCCGCGACGGCGCTTTCCGCTACAGAGAAGCGGCGGAGCGTCTTCCGCCCCGGCAAGCAACCAGCCCGGCGTCGAGGCGCCATCGGTCACGCGGCGTCCGCCTGGGCTTCCGGCCGTCGCCGCATCGCTAACCGGACGCCGCCGACGAAGAAGAAGATCACGGCTCCGACGGCGAGCGCACCGACGATCGCCGAGAGCACGTACCCGATATTCGCGTGCCTGCCCGACGAGAAGCCATAGTCGCCGAGCAGCGTGTGCTTCCAGAAGCCGTTGTAGTGCTGGAGCCCGCTCGGGATTGCGTGTAGGCCGTACTTGTGCAGGTTGAGATCGGTGGGCGAATCCTCGCCGTAGGCACCTCCGGGCGCGAGCAGCCCGAGCGGCGAGAGAACAATCATGGTCGCGATTCCGATCAGCGCCCAGCGTAGTGCCGGCCGACCGCTCTGCGGAGCCAGCTCCGCATCCGTGTCGACAATGCCGGAGTGATTGATCCGAAGCAACGGTAGGTTCGCCCGCTGCAGATAGGCGACGATGCCGGCGGTCAGGACGAACTCGGAGAATCCCGCGACAGTGAGGTGCGCGAGCGCCATCGCGGGGATCGTCGTCGAGAGGTGGTAGGGCGCATAAAGCGGTGTCCCGTTCGCCGAGTGGAAGAGAACCGGTTGCAACCCGAGCTCGGTCGCGGCACACAGAGCTGCCACGTTCAAGCCGACGTAGCCGCCTAGACCGGCGGCGATCGCCCTTCGCCTCGAGGTCAGCGAGGTGTTGCGGGTCAACAAGAGGTAGACGCCGTAGCCGACGAACGGCATCACGAGCGCCATGTTGAAAGTATTGGCGCCGAGCGCGAGCACGCCGCCGTCGCCGAAGAAGAGAGCCTGAATCACGAGCGCGACGCTGACGCAGACCACGGCCGCCCAGGGCCCGAGCAAGACCGCAATCAACACCGCCCCGACCGCGTGCGCCGTCGTCCCACCGGGGATCGGTACGTTGAACATCATCACCAGGAAGCTGTAAGCGGCGCCGAGCGCCAGCAGCGGCGCGTGGCGATCCTTGACGACCTCCTTCGTCTTGGCACAGGCGACGCCGATCACGGGCACCATTACGGCGCCGGCGACGGCACAGGTGGCCGGGCTCAGGTAGCCGTCAGGGATGTGCATGCTCGTTCTCCTCGTGGTCGTGACTTTCAGAGAGGCAGCGTGGGCAGAGCCCGACGAGCGGGAAGTGGGTGAAGCGAGCCTCGAAGCCGAAGCGATCGAGCACCTGCGAGCGGATCCCGTCAAGCTCCGCCTTGGCAACGGTGCGAACGGCGTGGCAGGACTCGCAGACCAGGTACTCGTGCTCAGGAGCGGCGAGCGCGTACAGGCCCGGCCCGTGGCCGAGATGAACGTGGCGGACGAGCCCTACTTCCTCCAGCGTCTCGAGGTTGCGATAGACCGAGGCCAGATCGGAGCGCGGCAGCCGCCCTTCCAGTCCCTGGGCGATACGCTCGGCCGAAAGAGGCCCCTCGGCACCATAGAGCGCCTCGAGCACGAGCCTGCGCGCGGCCGAGACTCTCAGCCCGCGCTCGCGCAGAGCCTTGACGGCGGCCTCGATATTGGTGGCGCTAAGCGCCGGACTGCGGTGAGTGGTCGTCAACTCGATCTCCTCCGTTAACACCGTAACTGCGAACGACTCGCAAAAACTAACTACTCGCGTCTTGAGCTGCGCCGGGTGCCGTTCCGACTCCGCTCGCTGCTAACCTCGCCGCCTCGTGAACAGGCGTCGGCGCACTCTCCTCCTGGCTCTCCTGGCAACGCTCATGCTTGCCTCGACCTGTACGGCAGCGAGCCCGCTCGGGCGCGGCGCCTCCTACCTGCTCGCGCGTCAGCAGCCGGGCGGCGGCTTCGCCGAGCCGGGCGCCTCCTCGAGCGCCGGCCTGACGTCGTGGGTCGTACTCGGGCTCAGGGCCGGTGGCCGCGCGCCAGCAGACGCCCAAGGCGCCGTCGACTACCTGGCCGGAGCAACGCAGACGCAGGCCACCGATCTCGAGTTGAGGCTACTCGCGCTCGACGCGCTCGCCCAGGACACGTCCACCCAGGCAAGTGCGATCGAACGGCTGCGGCAGCCGAGCGGCCGCATCGGCCCGGCTCTGAACTCGACCTACTGGGGCGTGATCGCGCTCGTGGCGGCCGGGCGCAAGCCGGCGAAAGCAACGGTTCGCTACATCCTGCGGGCTCAGCGC
>PMNA01000013.1 GCA_003162055.1 Actinomycetota bacterium
CCCCAGGTCATATCGGGCTTCTAGTAGGCAAAGCGCGGTTCAACCGCCGCACTGCCTGACGTCCCGCGCGAGTTGGTAAACGCCACGGCGCACCTTTCGAAAGCGTGGATGCTCGCCCGTCGCTCGAGCACCAGCGTCACGGTTTCAAGGACATGGCTCGCCCTGGCCGGAGCAGGGCGAGGTTCACGAGGATCAGCCAAGGCTCTGCGGAGTAACTCGTCGTGGAGCGCGCCTAGGCGGGCAAACTCAACCCCGACTTGGGGGTTTGAACGTGCTCCGCTTAGCTCTATTCTCGCTTCCTCGGCCGGCCGCTTCGTACGGCCGAACGAGACTGGCCTCTCGAAGCGGCGTTGACCCCGCTGAGCGCACGATCCTCGTCGGGTCCGTGTAAGTCGAAACTGCTCCCTCCGGGCTCGCATGCTCAGCGGCGCCCCGAGAAAGCGAGAGGCATCTGGTTCGAAACCGCCGGCTTTGGTCAGTGCGCGAGCTTTTTCAAGTCGATCGCGCCCTTCGGAGCCGTCAGCGTCACTACGGCGTTCCACTGATCGAAGGTCAGCTTCCCGGCCGACTTCCCGGTTGCGACCAGTTGTACCGGGTAGGACTGTCCGGTCGCGGCGATGTAGAGAGTGCCGCCTTGCGTCGCCGTATCGGTGATGGCGACGACAGACCGTCCGGCGATCGTCGTAGTGGCGCCCTTTACGAGCTTGCCGTGATCACTGAGCATTCCACCGACGAACCTATGCAGGTCGGTCAGAGGCGTGAGTGAGGCGAAGTTGCCGGAAGTCGCGGATCCCATGATCCAGCGTCCGGCGAAGATCTGTGCAGCCGCCTTTCCTCCGAAACTGCGCCAGAACGCCGCCGATCCTTTCATGTACGCCTTCGAGCCGATACGGATAATGTCGGCCCTGGCGCCCTTCTCGGCCATCCAGCCGCTGCCTCCCCGGCTTCCGGCTATGTGGAGGTCGATCGAAAGCAGCTGGCCGTTTTCCGGAATAGTTCCCGAGACATGCACCGACGTGGCACTGTTGGTGGCCGCGGCCGCCGCTGCGACGATGGCGTCGGCTGGTTTCGAGGCGACTCCGTTCGTCTTCTTGGTCGATCCGCCGCAACCGGCGCTTGCCACTATCAGCAACGCCAGTAGTGCGATAAGGCAGAGGTTTCGCGAGCGCATGCTCGCCATTTTCACACTTTTCCCCGAATCAAGTCGGCTTTAGTGGCGTAACGCTCTACCTCGTTGGACGGGTCTCTCACGAGGAGCTATCGCCGCGAGGCGCGCTGCGGCCGCCAGATTCCCGTAACCGGCGGCGCCTGGTGGCGCTGACCGCACATCACTCTCCGAGGCCGTGTAACGGCACTGCCCCTCCGGCGCTGCGCGCTCGCGAGCTAGCCGCTGACTCCGATCTGATTCATGAAGCCGACCAGATCGTAGAAGAGGTTCTCCTCGACGATCTGCCCGTCGTCCCAGCGCGCCACGGTGCAGAAGTCCAGCTCGAACGACTTGCCGCTGGGCGGGATCTCGGTTCCGTTCGCCATCTGCATCGGCCCCGTCATCGTGCCGGTGAAACGCGCGATCGAGCAAGTCTAGTCGCCGGAAGCGAAGAAAACCTTGTAGGGCCTGTTGTCGAGGCGCTGGTCAGGGAACGTCTTCCAGAAGGCTTGCGACTCGATCGACCGTATGTTGATCGGTCGTCGTCGACTAATCGCTCGCGCGCTCGCTCAGGATCCACCCTCGCGGGTACACCTGGACACCAAGCATCGGTGGTGGCGGCTCGTCGCCCGTTTTTCTCTGACCGCCGTACCCCGTAGCCGGAGAATCAGTAGGTGGGTAAACGCCGCTGAGTCAGGCCTAGCGCTCGAAACGAGCCTGCTCTTCGGCTGTCCGCTCAGCGGTCGGCTCGGCCTCGAGGCGCTCATCGGGGATCGGTTCGCCGCTTTCGATCGACAACCCGTAGGCGCCGGCGGCGAGCCTCTGCTCGGCGCGCTCGACGGCCGCCAGCTCAACCCGCAGGTCGTCGGAGAAGCCTTCATCGAGTTCCGCCTCGTATACATCCGACGCTTGATCGGCCATATGTTGGTCGGTCGTCGTCGGCTCGTCGCTCTCGATCGGCGCAAGATCACGGATGTCTTTCGTGATTCGCTCGCGCTCGCGGGAAAGCAGCTTGCGTGCTCGCTCGGGATCCACGCTTCGAGCGTACACCCTGGAGGCAAGAAAGCGATCGTTTTCGCTCGGGCGCCCACAGCAGAGAGCCGGTGAGGCCGCTTTCCGGAGTCGCCGTGCGAGGATGCGAGGGGCGCCTCGTTCGAATACGCCTGGCCTCATCCGTTGTCGTTGGGACGTCGTTGTTGCTGCTCAGGAGTATGCGACGAAATACAACACGGCGCCGGAAACAACAGACAGCGACCAGAAGAAGAGAAACACGAACGTCGAGCGCCTATGAACCAGAAAGTAGTTGACGTTTCTTCGGTAATTCTTGATGGCGAGCACAAAGAAAGCGATAAGACCAAAGAGCATGAATAAAGAAAGCGTCCCGTGGAATATGCCCAGGCCCGTAATAAGAGATTTATTGGCACCGCTCTCGCGGGTGGGCAACCGGTAGATCATGTAGCTGATGTCAAAAAGTATTTCGTAAACAAGAGCACCAATAGCGACTTTCTCCGGCAGCTTGCCTCGCTTGTATCCTTGATAAATAGTGTAAAAGATCGCCAAGGACACGAGAAGCTCGGCCAGCAGCGCGATAGTGCTGTAAAGGGGGGCATGCATGCAACTAGCCTATATGGTCGATGGCGACGGCCGGTCGAGAGGCCGACGAGCGCGTTGATACGCGCCTGAGTCAGGAAAGGTGCCGGGTCCGAATCCGCGTAGCGACGGTCGTGCGTTGTCAGAACGCGCGGGCCGCGCCGATTAGTAACGGTCTAGTTGGGCGATAAGGTTTAGATCGAGCTTGCGTGACCCGTGGTCGCGGCATCGAGCCTTTTCGACCTGAAGGAGACAAGAGATGAGCAAGCGGAAGAAACTTACAACCGAGTCCGGCGCCCCGGTCGCAGACAACCAGCACTCGCAGACGGCCGGCCCGGGCGGGCCGGTGCTCATCCAGGACGGGCACCTGCTCGAGAAACTGGCGAGCTTCAACCGCGAGCGCATCCCGGAGCGGGTCGTACATGCGCGCGGCTCGGGCGCCTACGGCCACTTCGAGGTCACGCGGGACGTTACGCCCTACACGCGGGCGCGGTTCCTCTCGCAGATCGGCAAGAAGACCGAGGCCTTCGCGCGCTTCTCGACCGTGGCCGGCGCACGCGGTTCGGCCGACGCCGTACGCGACCCGCGCGGTTTCGCCGTCAAGTTCTACACCGAGGACGGCAACTACGACCTGGTGGGCAACGACACGCCGATCTTCTTCATCCGCGACCCGCTCAAGTTCCCCGACTTCATCCACTCGCAAAAGCCTGACCCGAACACCAATCGACAGGAGCCCGACAACGTCTGGGACTTCTTCAGCCTCTCGCCCGAGGCCACGCACATGTTCACCTGGCTCTTCGGCGACCGCGGCATTCCCGCGAGCTTCCGGCACATGGACGGCTTCGGCTCGCACACCTTCCAGTGGGTCAACGCCGCCGGCGAGCAGTTCTTCGTCAAGTACCACTTCAAGACCGACCAGGGCATCGAGTGCCTGACGGCCGAGGCGGCGGCGAAGCTCGCCGGCGAGAACCCCGACTCGCATCAGATGGATCTGCACGAGGCTATTCATCGGGGTGAGTTCCCCTCCTGGACGCTCAAGGTGCAGATCATGCCGGCCGCGGAGGCGAAGAGCTATCGCTTCAACCCCTTCGATGTCACTAAGGTCTGGCCCCACGCCGACTACCCACTGCAGGAAGTCGGGAAGCTTGCGCTCGATCGCAACCCGGCCAACTACTTCGCCGACGTCGAGCAGAGCGCCTTCAACCCGGCCAATTTCGTGCCCGGGATCGGACCATCACCCGACAAGATGCTGCAGGGCCGCCTGTTCGCCTACGGCGACGCCCAGCGCTACCGGCTGGGGATCAACCACACCGAGCTTCCGGTGAACAGCCCGCACGCCGCCAGCGCGGCCAACTACGGTCGTGACGGCTTCATGCGCCCCGGCGATAACGCAGGTGCGGCCAAGAACTACGAGCCGAACAGCTTCGACGGGCCCGCCGAGACCGGGGTGCCGCTGTACGCTCCGCTGGCCGGCGACGGCTCCAGCGGCAGCTATGAATGGGACAGCCGTGAGGGCGACGATTTCGCGCAGGCCGGCGCTCTGTATCGCGTCATCGACGAGGCGGCGCGGGCCCGGTTGGTCGCCAACATCGCCGGCAGCCTCGCGCAGGTCTCGAAGGACGAGATCATCGAGCGCTCCGTGGCGCACCTCCGCGCCGCCGACCCCGAGTACGGCGAGCGAGTCGCTGCCGCGGTGGTGGGGCTTAGGGGGAAGTCGGTGGCTGGGAGGTAGCCATCGGGTTAGGGAGCTACACGCTCCGAGAGGGCTTGACTCCTGCCGAGGACGCGGGCCGCCGGCAGGGCGTGTGCTACCTTCGAGGCGTGGCTACGACACCGATGCAGGAGACCGCTGCCAGAGCGGGTTGGAGAGGCGTCATCGAGGAGTACCGGCGCTTCCTTCCCGTCTCCGAGCAAACCCCCGTTATAACCATGCTCGAGGGCGGCACGCCGCTGATCGAGGCGCCGCGCCTGTCCGAGCGCGTCGGTGCGCGGGTCTGGCTCAAGTTCGAGGGTCTCAACCCGACCTGTTCCTTCAAGGACCGCGGCATGACGATGGCCATTTCCAAGGCGCTCGAGCGCAAGGCGCCGGCCGTCATCTGCGCCTCCACCGGTAACACCTCCGCCTCGGCGGCGGCCTACGCCGGTCGCGCCGGCATGACCTGCGCCGTGCTCGTGCCGGAGGGCAAGATCGCGCTCGGCAAGATGGCTCAGGCGCTCGCCTACGGCGCGCGCGTGCTCGAGATCCGCGGCAATTTCGACCGCGCGCTCGAGATCGTGCGCGAGCTGGGTGAGAAGGCGGGGCTCGAGATAGTCAACTCGATCAACCCCTTCCGCATCCAAGGGCAGAAGACGGGCGCCTTCGAGATCGTGGACGTGCTCGGAGACGCGCCCGACATCCACTGCATCCCGGTCGGCAACGCCGGCAACATCACCGCCTACTGGAAGGGCTACCGCGAGTATCTGGAGGCGGGCATCTCGACTCATACCCCGCGCATGCTCGGCTTCCAGGCCGAGGGAGCCGCGCCGCTCGTGCACGGCCACCCGATCGAGAACCCCTCCACGGTCGCCACGGCCATCCGCATCGGCAACCCGGCTTCGTGGAAGGGCGCCGAAGAGGCGATCAGCGCGTCCAGCGGCGCCGTCAACATCGTCACCGACGAGGAGATCCTCGCCGCCCAGTCGCTTCTCGCCACGAGCGAAGGCGTCTACTGCGAGCCCGCTTCGGCCGCCTCTGTCTCCGGCTTGCTCAAGTTCGGAGTGCCCGAGGGCTCGAAAGTCGTCTGCATCCTCACCGGGCACGGGCTCAAGGATCCGGACATCACGATCAAGTCCGTGCCCAAGCCTCCGGTAGTTGACGCGGACTACGCCGCGGTTTGCAGTGCGCTCGGGCTTTAGGCGCTAGCGCCGCGGTCGCCGTGCCCGCACGAGCGCATCGACCGCCTCGCGCGCACCTTCCGCGGTCTCGACCGTCCTCACGACCGGTTCGGCGCGCTCGATCTCCAGCCCCGCGAGCGCTGGTAGAACATCGTCTGTCGTATAGAGAACGGCCGGATCGCGTGGACCGCCGTAGCCGTGCGTGAGATTGCTCGGGTCGTGGGCGACGATCAGGAACGTACCGCCGGGGGCGACGGCTCCCGCCGCGCGAGCGAAAATAGGTCGGAGGAGCTTTATTGGCATCTGGAGGTAGAAGGCGATCACGAGCTCGAACGCCTCGGTCGGCGGTGCGTACTCGAGCAGGTTGGCGCCCACCCAGTCGACCCGGACACCGCGATCCTCGGCCAAGTGGCGCGCCTTCTCAAGCGCGACATCGGCGAAATCCACACCGGTTACCTGCCAGCCCTGCTCGGCGAGCCAGACGGAGTTTCGACCCTCGCCGCAGGCGAGATCGAGCGCCCGTCCCGTCGCGAGCCCCTCCGTCTCCGTAACGAGAAAGCGATTCGGCCGCTCAGTCCAGAGGAGATCGTCTCCTTGGTAACGGCAGTTCCAGTCCTCTTTGTCCACGTTCTTCTTGATTCTGCCTAGGCGGCACGGAATCGGCACATTTTCGCGCGCCCTAATCGCGCTTTTTCTCACTACCGTGTCCTGCCCCGTGGGAGGGTGGGGGTGGCGGGTGGTCAAGGAGGCGTCCGACACCCGGCGATTGTCACGTGCGCGAGAGACACCGCGGCAGATCCATCTCATCGTTCGGCGACCGCTTGACAGAGGCAGCAATGTATTGATAAAACTCGATACATCGACAATAATCGATATGACTTATCAGGAAGGAACTTGCAATGAAGCTGCTCGGCAAGAGCAAGAGGGAGCCAAGGATCGAATTCGGCGACCGCTGCGTAACGGCTTGTGACGCAACTTGCATCGCCGAAGCCGAGCGCGATCGCATCTTCGAGAACCTGCTCCGCTACGGATACCGGCCGCTATGACCGGCGCGACGACAGCCATGGCCGGCTGTGTGCCGCTGGCAGCGCCTGCGCTCTCGAACGAGGAGGCCGAGGCTACGGCCCGGCTTTTCGCCGCGCTTGGCGACCCGCACCGGGTGAAGATCGTCAACCTGCTGGCTACAAGCCCAGAACCGGTCTGTATCTGCAATCTCATCGGGCCGCTCGGTCTCGCTCAGCCGACTGTGAGCCACCACATGAAGAAGTTGGTCGAAGCTGGGTTACTCGAGCGTGAGCAGCGCGGAAAGTGGGCCTTCTTCTCTCTCAACCACGAGGCCGTGAGCAAGCTCGCCGGCCTGATCGATCTGGAAGGAAAGAGCCGATGACAGATTCCGCGGAAAAGCTGCGAGAGGAAGTGCGCCGCCGCTACGCCGAAGCTGCTCGCAGCGTCAGCGAGAAGGGCGGAAAAGCGTGTTGCGGCGACGAGAAGGCCGCCAGCGACGGCTTCGGCGCGGCGAGCTACAGTGCCGGTGAGCGCGACGAGCTTCCCGATGCTGCCACGCTGGCCTCGCTCGGCTGCGGCAACCCAATCGCGGTCGCCGACCTGAACGAGGGGGAGACGGTGCTCGATCTGGGCTCGGGCGGCGGCATCGACGTGATCCTCTCGGCCAGGCGGGTGGGTGAGACGGGGCGCGCCTTCGGGCTCGACATGACAGACGAGATGTTGGCACTGGCGCAGCGAAACGCCAAGCAGGCGGGCGTTTCGAACGCGATCTTCCTCAAGGGCGTGATCGAGCAGATCCCACTTCCGGCCGAGTCGGTCGACGTCGTCATCTCCAACTGCGTGATCAACCTCTCGACCGACAAGCCCGCGGTGCTGATGGAAATGGCGCGCGTGCTCAAGCCGGGCGGGCGGATCGGAATCGCCGACGTTATCGCCGAGGATCGCCTTTCGCCGGCCGCGCGAGGCGAGCGTGGGAGCTATTCGGGCTGCATCGCGGGAGCTCTCTCGAGGAGCGAGTACGAGCAAGGTCTCGTAGCGGCGGGATTCGAGCAGATCTCGGTCGAGTTCACGCACGAGGTCGAGGACGGCATGCATTCCTCAATCGTCAAGGCCGCCAGAGCCGAGCAAGCCAGGCCGGTAGCGAAGCCACTTCCGCTGACCGGTAATCGATCGAAGGGGACGTGCTGCGGATGAAGGTTCTCTTCGTTTGCATCGGTAATGCCGGGCGCTCGCAAATGTCTGAAGCGTTCTTTACGCGCGCGGCGCAGGACCGCCATGAGGCGCGCTCCGCCGGAACTCAGCCCGCCGCGGCCGTTCACCCGGAGGTTGTGGAAGCGATGGCCGAGCTCGGCATCGATCTCTCCGCGCGCGTCCCGCACCGTCTCGAGCGCGCTGACGCCGAGTGGGCCGATCTGGTCGTGACCATGGGCTGTGGCGACGCTTGTCCGGTCATCCTCGGTAAGCGCTACATCGACTGGGACCTCGAGGATCCCAAAGGCAAGGGCATCGAGCGGGTCCGCGAGATCCGAGACGAGATCGCTGCTCGCGTCGAGCGGCTATTCGCTGAATTCGAGGCTGAAGCAGAGAAGTGACGGATCCGACCGATCGCACGCGACCGGCATCTAGTCCGGGGGAGACCACGGTGCTGGCGAAGCTCTCGACCCTCGATCGCTTCCTTCCGCTCTGGATCGGGCTGGCGATGGCCGCCGGGCTAGGGCTGGGAGCACTGCTACCGAGCCTGAACAACTGGCTCGACAAGCTCCAGATCGGCACGGTCAGTCTGCCGATCGCGGCGGGCTTGCTCTTGATGATGTATCCGGTGCTGGCCAAGGTGCACTACGAAGATCTCGGCCGAATGAGCCACGACGGAGTCAGCGATCGGCGTTTCTTCGGCGTCTCGCTCTTTCTCTCCTGGCTGGTCGGGCCGGCGCTGATGTTCGCGCTCGCCTGGCTTCTGCTCGCTGACCAACCCGCCTATCGCACCGGGGTCATCATCGTCGGCCTGGCGCGCTGCATCGCCATGGTGCTGGTCTGGAACGACATTGCCCGCGGCGATCGGGAGCGGGCGGCCGTTCTCGTCGTCTTCAATGCGCTCTTCCAGGTCGTCGCCTACTCGCTACTCGGCTACTTCTATCTCACCGTCTTGCCGGGCTGGCTCGGCCTGGACACGCAGGGCTTTCAGCCGGGCATCTGGGAGATCGCTCGCACAGTGCTGATCTTCCTGGGCATCCCGCTCGCCGCGGGCTTTCTCACGCGCCGGATCGGACTCAAGCGGCGCGGCCGGGAGTGGTACGAGCGTCGCTTCATCCCGCGCATCGCGCCGATCACGCTATACGGGCTCCTCTTCACGATCGTGCTTTTGTTCGCCATCCAGGGCGACAAGATCACCTCCCGTCCGCTCGACGTTGTCCGGATCGCCTCGCCCCTTCTTGCCTACTTCGCCGTGATGTGGTTTGCAGGCTTCGGCGCCGGGCGGCTGATGCGCCTGCCCTACGCCCAGACCGCGAGCCTCGCCTTCACGGTCGCCTCCAACGACTTCGAGTTGGCGATAGCGGTGGCTGTTGGCGTCTTCGGAGCAACCTCCGGCCAGGCGCTGGCCGGCGTCGTAGGTCCGTTGATCGAGGTGCCGGTGCTCGTCTCCCTCGTGTACTTGGCGCTTTGGTTGGCGCGGCGGTTGCGTTGGCCCGAGCCCGCCCAGGCGCGCTGAGCTCGTGGGCGCCGCCATCTTTGGGGCGACTTGACGTCTCCCGAACGTCCGTGCTAGGTTGAAGACGGTTCCGGCTACGAAGACGGAACTACGGCAAAGGAGCCTCGGAGCGTAAAAACGCGCCGGGGCGTTTTTTTTGGTCCCGGCGAAGAGGGCGGGATAGGAAGGCAAGGCTGCCTCGGGACGCATGGTGCGTGCTGGGGCTTTTTCGTATTTTTCGGCATTTTCGACGCGGGGCGCGGTCCTCGCAGAAGGAGGTCTGATGCTTCCCTATCCAACATGGTTGAACCCCGGCGACAACGCCTGGCAGATGACCGCCGCGACTCTTGTCGGGCTGATGAGCGTGCCGGGACTCGTCGTCCTCTACGGCGGCGTGATGCAGAAGCGCTGGTCGGTGAACAGCATGATGCTCTCGTTCGTCGCCTTTGCCGTGATCCTGGTTTGCTGGGTGCTCTGGGGCTTCAAGATGGGCTTTGGAATGCCCTGGCACGGTCTCAGCGACAGCGGCTTTTTCGGCAACTTTGTCGGCAAAGCCGGGAGTGTCCTCAGCAGTTCCGGAGAGACGGCGCGAGCGAATGTTCCAAATCTGGTCGGCGGAATGCCGAAGTTCAGGTTCTCGCAGTCTTCGCTCATCTACTTCCAGTTCGTGTTCGCGGCGATCACGCCGATCCTGATGCTCGGCTCGGTGCTCGGCCGGGTCAACTTCAAGGCCTGGATCCCGTTCGTGGCGCTCTGGATGACGTTCGTCTACTGCATCGATGCCTTCCTGATCTGGGGCGGCGGCTACTTCGCCCATCACGGCGCCATCGACTATTCGGGCGGCTACGTGATTCACCTCTCCGCCGGCGTCTCGGGCTTCGTTGCGGCGGCCGTGATCGGTCCGCGCCTGGCGCGCGATCGCGAGATCGACGCGCCGAACAACTTGGCCATGGTCGCGCTTGGAGCAGGCTTGCTCTGGCTCGGTTGGAACGGCTTCAATGGCGGCGATCCCTACTTCGCGGGCGCAAACGCGTCGGCGGCGATCCTGAACACGAACCTCTCGACCGCGGTCGCGTTCCTCGTCTGGGTCATGTGGGACTACGTCACTCACCGCAAGCCGTCGATGATCGGCAGCGTCAACGGGATGATCGTCGGACTGGTGGTGATCACGCCGGCAGCCGGCTTCGTCAACGGCTACGGCGCCCTGGCGATGGGCGCGATCGGCTCGACTCTCGTCTACGTCGCCTACAACTACGTCAGCCGCCTTCGTCCCTTCCGTAACGTCGACGACACGCTCGGCGTCGTCTACACGCACGGTTTCGCCGGACTAGTGGGTGGGCTGTTGGTGGCCGTCTTCGCCGATCCGAAGATGCTCGTCTATCTCGGCATCGGTAAGGGCTCCGGCTTCTCAGCCACCGGCCTGATAAGCGGGAACTGGATCCTGCTCAAGTGGCAGGCACTCACGGCGCTGTTTGTGATCTGCTGGTCGGCGATCGGCACCTTCGTGTTGCTCAAGATCGTCGGCCGCTTCGTCTCACTGCGAATGAGCGAGGAAGACATGGAGCTCGGCGACGTCGCGGTGCACGGTCACGAGGTCTATCCGTCCGACGTTCCATCGCTCGCCCTTCCCACCGGCATCCCCGGTTGGGTGGCGGTACCTCTGGGGAGCGCGGCGTCGAAGAGCGGAGCAGGAGGTGATACCGAGCCTCCAAAGGCGTAGTCCGCTCAGCCAAGGATGGAGAACGGGTCGCGAGAATCGCGGCGCTCCCACCGCAGTCGGGACGCCACTCACCGTAGCCGGCTCGCGGCCCGCTCCCTCCTTCGCCGGACAGACTCGGATGAAGCCCGCCGTTCCCTCAGATACAGGCAGCGAGCGGGAGCAGACTCGCCACCACGAAACTTGGAGAGAAAGTCATGCCTATCGAAATCATCGTCTCTTACGACGCAAGCAACATGGATCAGGACGCGCTCGCGCTGGGCCAGGTGCTGGCCGGAGAACGCAACTCGCTTGCGCTCGCCTACGTGCGTCACGCCAAAGAAGAAGGCGACGAGCGCGAGCAGCTCGCCGCGGCGGACGCGGCCGAGCTACTCGACGGCGGCGCCAGGCTCCTCGGTCAGCCGGACGCTCCCCGTTTCATCGTTTTCGGCGCCTCGACGCCGGAAGGTCTGAGTCAGCTTGCCACGAGCGAGCAGGCGAGCTTGATTGTCTTCGGCTCCGAATACCGCACCGCCGACGGGCACGTGGAGCCCCAGTCCTCGGCTCGGCGTCTGCTCGAAGGTGGGCGACTCGCGGTCGCCGTCGCGCCGGCTGGCTTTCGCGAGCGCAACGGTAATAAGAAGATCAAGACGATCGGAGCAATCACTCCGGAAGACGACCCCTGTGTCAAGACGACCGCCGAGTCGCTCGCGATGCGCCTTGGCGCCACGGTCGCTACGAGCCCGCAGGTCACGCCCGATCTCTTGGTCATCGGATCGAAGATCGGAACACGCCACGGTGTGGTCTCGATGAGTGCCGCCGGTCTGTACTTGATGGGAACGGTTCACTGCCCGGTGCTCGTTCTGCCCAGAGGGATCGGGGTGGATTTCTAACGGCTCGAACGGACCGGTTCGAGCCTGACGGGAGGTAGGAAATGAGGATTCTGATTGCAGAGGACGAGTCGATCATCCGCCTGGATCTGCGTCGAATGCTCGAGCGGGCTGGTTACGAGGTTTGTGCCGAAGCCCGAAACGGTGCAGAGGCGGTACAACTGGCTCGGGAGACCGAGCCGGAGGCGGCCGTGATTGACGTTCGCATGCCGGAACTGAGCGGCATCGAGGCGGTTCGGCGCATCCTCGCCGAACGCTCGATTCCTATCGTCATGCTGACGGCCTACTCCGATCCGGGCACCGTGACGGATGCGATCAGAGCCGGTGTCTTTGCCTACGTCGTGAAGCCGTTTCGCGAGCAGGACCTGCTGCCGGCGATCGAGACCGCCTGTGTGCGCCAGCGCGAGTGGTTGCGCGGCCAGCGCGACCTCGGCCGCTCGCCGGGACAGTGCGTGGAGGGTCTCGATGTGGTGATAGGCGAAGGTCGCTGGCCGCTCAGGATCGAGCGCTTGCATGACGGTTCTATCGACGTCCAGCTGATCTCGGGCGGGGAGGACTCGTGAGCATGCGCTCAACCCACGAAGGTTCGGCTCATGCCGGTTGAAGGGCATGAGCAGCGCTTGGTCTCGCCACTCGGGCCGCGAGACAAGCGTTTTCTCGTGGCCATCACCTGCGCGCTCGTTCTGGGCGTCGGTGTCAGCGTCTACGCATATGCGAGTCACGCGCCCGCGCCGTCAAACAAGGGCTGCGTTGTCATGACCGTCCCGTCGACAATCGGAGGTGCGGTACTTCGAAACTGCGGTACCGCCGCGCAGAACTTCTGCCGAGCTCAGGCAAAGCTCAACGACGGGATTGCCGCCGCGTGTCGTCGCCAGGGGTTCGCCCCGGGATCCACCGGCTGACTGGGAACGCGCTCCGGTATCGCTTGGCGCTTGCGATGGCCCGAGCCTGCAAACGTTTGCAGGAGCTGACCGACGCCGAGTCGAGCCCGGCAAACAGTTCGTTTCGCCTGTGCTAGTGCCGTTTACGCTCGCTTTCGCGGCACTCTGCCTCTCGTGATTTGCGTTGACTAGACCCGAGAACGTTTGCGACGATAGACTGAGCCCAAGCTGAGGTGTACGGGCGGGTCGCTTCGCCTGTAACTCCTGCGGACGCCCTCCGGCGCTCGCTCGAGTCGCTCGGCGACCAGCACAGTTGAAGCCAAGGCGAAAGGGAGTCAAAGCAGATGGCGGCACAGGCCAGTAGTGGACTAGTTCCGGGTTTTCCTGCCGATTTCGGATGGGGAGTTTCGACCTCGTCCTACCAGATCGAGGGCGCGGTGGACGAGGGCGGCCGCGGGCAATCGATCTGGGACACCTACAGCCACGAGCCCGGCCGAACGGCACGCGGCGAGACCGGTGACGTCAGCTGCGATCACTACCACCACTGGCAGGAGGATCTCGACCTGATGGCCGATCTCGGCGTCAGCGTCTATCGCTTCTCGATCGCCTGGCCCAGGGTCATGCCGAGCGGCAAGGGCCCGCTGAACGAGGAGGGTGTCGACTTCTACTCGCGCCTGGTCGACGGCCTGCTCGAGCGCGGAATCATGCCCTTCCCGACTCTCTACCACTGGGATCTTCCGCAGGCGCTCGAAGACGAGGGCGGCTGGGTGAACAGGGACACGACGCAGCGCTTCGCCGAGTACGCCGCGGCGATGTTCGAGCGTCTCGGCGACCGCGTCGACCATTGGCTGACGCACAACGAGCCCTGGGTGACGGCCTTCATGGGCTACATCGGTAGCGAAAAGGCGCCGGGCGTGTACAACGACTGGCCGCAAGCACTGCGCGTCTCGCACCACCTACTGCTCTCGCACGGTCTCGCTGTACAGGCCCTTCGCGCCTCCAGCGCTGCTTCCGCCAAGATCGGGCTGGCGCCCAACCTGCACCCGACTCGGCCGTTCAGCGACAGCCCCGAGGACGTAAAGGCGGCGCTTACCTGGGACGGTTTCCAGAACCGCTGGTTCCTCGACCCGGTGTTCAAGGGCCACTATCCCGAGGACATGCTCGCCGAATACGAGCGCTTCAGCTTCGAAGAGGCGGTCGAGGAAGGCGATCTGGCCGTGATCTCGAGCCCGGTCGATCTTCTCGGCGTCAACTTCTACCATCGGGCGGTGGTCAAAACGGAGCCGAATTCGCCCTATCTGGGCCTGACTTGCGTCCCCACTCAGTTGCCCCTGACCGAGATGGGTTGGGACGTAACGCCCGACGGCCTGCCCGAGATGCTGCTCCGTATCAAGCGCGACTACGGCGACATCGACATCTACATCACCGAGAACGGCGCCGCCTACCCGGACAAGTGGGATGGGGGAGACATCGTCGAGGACCCCCAACGGGTCGAGTTCATCGCCCGTCATCTCGAGGCGCTTTCACAGGCCGTCGCCGGCGGCGTTCACGTCAAGGGCTACTGCGTCTGGTCGCTGCTCGACAACTACGAGTGGGAGAAGGGCTACGACAAGCGCTTCGGCCTCTACTACGTCGACTATCCGACCCAGCGGCGCATTCCCAAGCGCAGCGCGCTCTGGTACCGCGACCAGATCGCGGCGTCTCGCACGGGCGCTGCGTAGAGCTCAGCGGCGCCGGAACAGTAGAAAAAGACCGAGTACGCTCGCCACGGCCAGCGCCGCGCGGTTGTAATCGAAGACCGACTCCCACTCGACCTGATCGCCGCGGATCACGACGAGGCCGACCGGTCTGATGCTGACGTAGCTACAGCCGCGGCCCTTCTCGTCCGCTCTGTCATCTTCTTGCTGCCCGCAACGGCGCACCGCGGCGACCGGAATGATCTTCCCTCCCTCGATCTCGATCGGTTCGCCGTAGACGCGCTTGGCGCTCGCCTGATCGAGCGTGGCGCGTGCGACGTTCTTGCGCTTGCGTGACTTCTCTTCGTCTCTGGGCTGGGTCGGCATCTGGTCTCTCCTGGCTTGGGATGATTATTCGATCGGCCGATCGGCCTTGACGACCGCCAGGTCGCCGCTCGACCAGACCACGCTCGGCTTCAGGCCGGCCTCTTCCATCCAGCCGAGCTGATAGTCGAGCCGGTCTGGGCGATCGTAGGGTGAACCGAACGACAAGACAGCCTGGCCTGGATCATCCAAAACTACGACATCGGCCAGGATAAAGCTGCCGCCCGGCGCGAGCGCCGCGGCGATCCGATGGAAGAGGAGTTGCTTGTCGGCGCTTTCGAGATGGTGGATGGCCAGCGCCGAGACGACGAGGTCGAACGGCCCCTCAGGGAGAGGATCTTCGAGCTGCTGCACGACGATCTGCTCGATGCGATCCTCGGGCAAAGTCAGGCGAGCCGCCTCGAGCATCTCCGCCGATGCATCGACGAGCAGCACGCGGGCGCCGGGATGTTTCTCGAGCACGCGCCGCGCTGTCTCGCCCGTCCCCGCGCCGAGGTCGAGGATCCTTGTTGCAGCGAGCGCCTCGGTTACGCCCGCGACCGTGTCTTCGAGCTCGTCGTAATGCGCCACATGGCTACGCACGAACTCCAGGTAGATATCCGGCTCGAACTGATGGTGGGCCACGAGCCGGGAAGATATCCGAATTCCGGGGAAAGAAGCTAGAGCTTGGTTTTATCGAGCAGTACGGCGACAATAGGGATAACAGGACAAAAACGAAGGAGGAAATATGGGGTTCATGGACCGCGCCAAGAACGTGGCCGAGAAGACGGCGACCAAGACGCGCGAAGGTGTCGAAGATATGAAGGCCAAGCGCGAGCTGGGGGAGACGTACGACAGCATCGGCAAGCTCGTCGTCGACCTGGTCGATAGTGGCGAGATCTCGAACGAGAAGCTCACTCCGCTGGTCGAGAAGGTCAAGGCGCTCAAGGCCGAGCTCGCGGACTGAGCGCGCGGCTTATCCGGGGGCGCCGGAATCTCTCCGACGCCCTCGGTAAGCGCTCTACTGAGCGATGCCGAGCTGAACCGCCTTGACCACGAGAAGCACGATCGTGGTCAGGACGTAAGCCGTCATCAGGCGCATTGCCAGTCGCCGCTCCCACGACCAGGCCGGCTTCTCGAGCAGGGCCAGCGGAGGCATCGTCCAACTCTCTCGCTCGACGTGCGCGGGGGGCTCTGCGGGCTCTTCTCGCCGTCGTGAGCGGAGCGTTCGGGCAGCAAGAACAGCAAGGCCCGCTGCCAGCAGGGCGCCCAGCACAAGCGCGAGGATCAGGACGTTCACCGAGGGAACCGCGGTCGTCGCCACCAGGATGCCCGAGAGCACGAAGAGGACGCCGACGATGATGCTGGCAAGCACATTGAGCCAGGTCTTGTTGACCCAGGGCCCGAGCACATGCGCGTCGTTGCAGAGCATGACAAGGAAGACAGTTACGCTCGGCAGCAGCACGCCGGCCAGCGCTTGAACGCCGACGGTGACGACGCCGAGCGGGGCGCCCGGGACGAGCACGATACCGGCGGCGAGTAGCGTCAGGCCCGAGAAGGCGACGTAGAAGAGCTTCGCCTCGCGGAAGGAGCGGTTTAGCGAGTGGCGCATCCCGAAGGCGTCGCCGAGCGCATAGGAGGTGGTCAGCGTGACCGCCTGGGCGCCGATGATCGAAGCGCTGAGCAGCACGATCGCAAACAGCACCGCCGCGGGCCGCCCGATCGTGTGAGCGAGGCCTGCGGCCACCGCATGGGCATCCTGGAAATGGCCGTAGCGGGACGTCCCCCCGAAGGCGAAGGCTGTGGTGATCATCAGTGCGGCCGCGCCGACTACGACGAAGACGGCGCCGATGATCGTGTCGGCGCGCTCGTAGTTGATCCAGCGCGGCGTTATCCGCTTGTCGATCACGTTCGACTGCTGGAAGAAGAGCTGCCAGGGCGCGACGGTGGTGCCGACGATGGCGATGATCAGCAGGGCCGAGGTCGAGTTGACCCCTCCCTTCACGTTAGGGACGACGAGGCCGTGCAAAACGGGGCCGGCGTGCGGATGACTCAGCAGGGCGAGCGGAATGACGATCAGGCTGGCGACGATGAATACGTACATGAAGCGCTCCCAGTTCTGGAAGCTGCCGGTGAGGGTCATGGCGATCAGCGCGGTGGCAGCGACCGGCACGACGGCGTAGCGGTTCACGCCGAGGTACTCGAACGCCAGCGTGATCCCGATGAACTCCGTCACGATGGTGAGAAAGTTGAGCACGAACAGTGCTCCAACCGAGTAGGCGCCCCAGAAGCGCCCGAACCGCTCGAAGATCAGCCGGGCGTGCCCGACGCCCGTGACGGCCCCCAGGCGGACAACCATCTCCTGGTTGACGATCACGACGACGATCAGTAGCGCGAGCACCCAGAGCAGACTGGTGCCGTAGTTCTGCCCGGCCTGGGCATAGGTCGATACGCCGCCGGCGTCGTTGTCCCCGATCATTACGATCAGGCCCGGGCCCATTATTGCCAGCAGCGCCTTGGTCCGGCCGCGCCAGGAATGACGCGGTGGAACCTCGTCGTGGCGAATGGTGCCCAGGGCGCCCTTGATATCGCCGAAGCGCGCCTCGTCAGGCCGGGCAGCAGCGCTCAGCGACCGAGTCGAACGCGCAGGAGTCTTCCTCTTGGACAATCGCTATACCTCCTCCGGCCATACGGGCCGGTCATGCGTGCATCTCGCGCACGCCCAGGAGGTCAGCGATCTGTTTCGCTCACCGTGCCTGTGAGGCGCGCGCGGAGTTGCTACTCAAAGGGTCATCAGATTCCACGGATACCTCCACGCGAACTATCAGAGCCGCCCGGACTCTACCAGCCGTAGATCCAATCGACCTCCCTTGAGGGCTCGATCGAAGCCGCTTACTCGTTGCTGAAGGCGCTGAAGCGGCGGCGCCAGTCCTCCGGGAAAATCAGTTCGAGCACGTCATCGACGGCGATCACGCCGATTACGTGCTCTTCCTCGTCCACCACGGGCAGGGCGGTGAGATTGAAGTCGGTCAGCTCGCGTGCTACCTCGGGCAGGTCGGCGTCGGGGTGCAAGCTCACCGGGCGGCGCTGGACGATGTCCGCAAGCCGCGCTTCAGGGTCGGCACAAACAAGCGCGGCGATCGCCAGCGCGCCGGAGAGAATCTTCTTGCTGTCGTGCGTGAAGACGACGGTCAGCTGCTCGGGCTCCAACGCTGACCTTTTCACCTCTTCAAGCGCTCGCTTGACGGCCATGCGCTCGGAAAGGCAGAGGAAGTCGGGGTTCATCAACCCTCCAGCGGTCGAGGGGTTGAAGCCAAGCAGTGTTCTCACCTTGCGTTGCTGCGTCTTTGGCAGCAGCGAGAGCACCGGCTCGCGCCGCTCCTGCTCGAGCTCGGCCAACAAGTCGGCGGCGTCGTCGGCGCCCATCTTGGCCAGCACGTTCGCCGCCTCGGCGTCCGAGCGCTGATGCAGGAACTCGACCTGGTGCTCGAGATCGAGCTCCTCGAAGACGTCGGCCTCGAGCTCGCGGTCGGCGCCGACCGCCCGGATGATCTCTTCGCCCTCATCGTGCGTGGCGGCCTCGACCAGGTCGGCGATCTGCGCCGGATGGAGCTGCGACAGCTTGCCGAAGCGCATGCGTAGCCTCGACGAGGGCACATGTCCGACGAAGGGCTCGACGCTCTCCCAGTCGAGCAGCGTGCGTGCTGCCGAGCGGCCTCCCAGTTGCCGCGGCAGACGTCGGCGCAGAGGGCCGCGCAGGCTGACGTCTACGCCCACGACGCGCCAGGCGCCCTCGTTGAAGGCCAACTCGATATCGCTGGCTCTGGCCAGTCGAGCGCCGGCGACATTGATCAGCCGGTGCCCGAGAACATCCTGGCGCAAGAGCACCTCGCTGCGGCGGCGCTCGAAACGGCCAAAGTTGAGTTGATCTCCGGCGAGTTGGACTCTGCCTGGCTCGAGCACAGCGATCATCTTGGCGGCGACGAAGAGATCGCGCCCGGCCACGTGCGCCTTGAGCCCTGTTACCGGCGGATAGGCGCCATCGGACAGCCTGACGATCACGTCTTCGACACGGCCGAGGTTCTCGCCGCCGCGATCGACCAACTTACTCCTGAGAAGCATTGATAGATGAAGCACCGCCATCTCCATAGGCGAAGAGACTAACTGAGAAGACCGACATACGCAGGCCGGCTCGGGCCGCGCGCGCATAGATCCTAAAGCGAGCTCTTCTTGGCGAACTCTACGAGCTCGTCGACGTAGGCGAAGGCGAGCCCTGTCACCGTGTCAGCGGCGCCGTAGTAGATCGCCAGGCGCCCGGTCTCCGCGTCGCAGAGCGCCGCGCAGGGGAAGACGACGTTGGGCACGTCGCCGACACATTCGTACAGGGTCTGTGGTGAGATGACGTAGGGGGTTGCGCGCGCAATCACCTTCCACGGCTTTTCCAGGTCGAGCAGGGCGACGCTGGCGCTGTAGACGAAGCCGTTGCAGGAAGTGAGAACGCCGTGGTAGATGAGCAGCCAGCCCTCGGAGGTCTCGATCGGGACCGGCCCGCCGCCGACCTTGGTCGCCTGCCAGGAATTCTCGACCGGCGCCATCACGTGCCGATGCTTGCCCCAGTAGGTCAGATCGGGGCTCTCGCTGTAAAAGATCTCTCCGAACGGAGTGTGGCCGTTATCCGAAGGCCGCGAGAGCATCGCGAAGTTGCCGTTGATTTTGCGCGGGAAGAGGACGCCGTTTCGGTTGAAGGGCAAGAAGGCGTTCTCGTACTGGTGGAAGCTCTCGAAGTCCTTCGTCCAGCCGACTCCGATCGTAGGGCCGTGGTAGCAGTTGCACCACGTGATGTAGTAACGGTCTTCGATCCAGACGACGCGGGGGTCGTAGCCGTAGACAAACTCGGCGATCTCCGGTTCGTCGCATTCGAACTTGATCGTTTCCGGATCGAGCTTCCAGTTCACACCGTCGGCGCTGAAGCCGCGATGCATGACCATCCGGCGAGTTCGATCATCACAACGAAAGACGCCGGCGAATTCGCCCTTGTAGGGAACGACGGCGCTGTTGAAGATGCTGTTCGAGCTCGGGATGAGGTCGCGCGGGATGACCGGGTTCTTCGAGTAGCGCCAAACCGGTTCAGTAATACCTTCTGGTCGTTCCTCCCAGGGGAGATTCTCGATCTTCCCCTGGCCCCGGATCTGTACTTGACTCATTCGGTTTTCCCAGCGACCGCAGCAGGCTCAATCTCCCGCGCCTCTTCGGGTGAGAAGCGAACGAGGTGATTCGGCTCGGTCTCGACGAGCACCGAGTCGTCGGCATCGGGCGCCAGGATCTCGCTGACGGTCTCGTACGTTTTCTTTGCCGCGGCTTCCTTATCTATGACCACCGAGTCGGGAACCTTGAGTCCCTCGGCGATCTCTTCCCACTTGTGGTGAAGCTGGGGTACGGAGGCAAGAAGCATCTTCGTGTACGGGTGGGTCGGATTGCCAAAGACCTTCTGGGTTTCTCCCATCTCAACGATCAAGCCGCGGCGGAGGATGACGGTTTTCTCGCTGATGTAGTTGCCAAGCGAGAGATCGTGGGTGATGAACATGATGCCAAGGCCTCTACCCTTGAGATCGGCGAGCAGATTGAGCACGTCGATCCGGGTCGATGCGTCGAGCATGCTGATGATCTCGTCGGCAACCAAGAACCGGATGTCGAGCAAGAGAGCGCGAGCGATCAGAAGGCGCTGAAGCTGACCGCCGCTCAACTGGTGCGGGTACTTGTGCAAAACCTGAGTGGGATCGAGGGTGACCGCCTCGAGCGCGAGACCGATCTTGTTCCTCCATTCCGGCCCGCTCGTCCCGGGGAAGAACTCGCTCTTGACCATCGCGAAGACGCGGTCGGCCTTGAAGATCGGGTTGTAGGAGCTGAACGGGTCCTGGAAAACGCCCTGGACGTCACGGCGGTACTCCTTCAATGCTCTCCTCTTGAGAGTCGAGACGTCGGTTCCGTCGAAGCTAATCGTGCCGCTCGAGATCGGGGAAAGGCGCAGGATCATCTTGCCGATGGTGGATTTCCCGCTGCCGCTCTCACCGATGACCGACATGACCTCGCCGGGCTTAACCTCGAAGCTGACGTCCCGCACCGCTGTCAACTGCCCGCCACCGAAGGTGCCGGTGCTGTAAACCTTGGTGACGTGGTCTAGCTTGAGCAGTCCGGCTTCGCCGTTATCTCGTGCGTCGTTTTGAGGCCCACTCATTGTTTCGATCTCCACTTCGACATCTCTCAGATTTCCTTCCAGCAGGCGGTCTGATGCCCGGGCGCAATCTCGACGAAAGGCGGTTCTTCCAGGCACTTCTCGTAAGCGAACGGGCAACGGTCGCGGAAGCGACAGCCCTCCGGCGGGTTGAGCAAGGCGGGTGGCGTACCGGCTATGCCCGTCAACCTCTTGCCGGTGTAGGTCACACCAACTTCCGGCAATGATGAAATAAGCAGGCGCGTGTATGGATGCCGGGGAGAGTTGATGATCGTGTCGGCTGAGGCTTTCTCAGCCAGCTTCCCGGCGTACATCACGAGGATCGTGTCGGCGACCTGGTAGAGGATCGAGATGTCGTGCGTGATGACGATCATGCTCTTCACGAAGCCGCGCTCACGGAACTCGACAAGCATCTCCGCCACGGCTTTCTGAGTCGAGACATCGAGCGCCGATGTGATCTCGTCCGCGATCAAGAGAGAGGGATCGAGCAACGTCGAGATGACCATCACGGCTCGCTGCTTCATGCCGCCCGAAAGCTCGATCGGGTACATGTTGAGCACGTCTTGCGAGAGTCCGACCAGCTCGAACCGGCGCTTCAGCTCCGGGATGTATTCCTTGTGCCTGACACCCTTCGAATCGAGCAGCTCGCCGACCATCTTCCCAATCTTCCGTGTCGGGTTCATGGCGCTCATCGCGTACTGCGGAATGATCGAGAGATCATTGAACCTGTGGTGATTCATCTCGTCGAAATCCCAGATCGGAAGCTCCGCCGACCCGAGAGTGACCGACCCCTCGATGTACTTCATACGTCCTGTCAGGGAGATGATGGCGTTTCCGAGCGTAGATTTCCCGCACCCTGACTCTCCCGCCAGCCCCATGATCTCGCCGTCGCCGACACCGAAGGTGACGCCGTCCAGAGCCTGGACGTCGCCGGCGAGAGTTCGGTAGTAGACCCTTAGGTTCTCGACTTCCAGATTCACTTGCTCACATCTCTCTCAGCCGCGGATTGAAGACCTCGTCGAGGCCGACATTCATGAAGTACGCCCCGCCCACGATGAGCGTGATCGCAAGACCGGGCGGTATGAACCACCACCAATATCCCAAAAGCAGAGCGGAGCCGTTGAAGGCGTTCTGCATCATCTGTCCGAACGTGATCACGTTGCCCGGGCCGAGCCCGATGAAGTCGAGTGTCGACGCCGTGAGGATCGCTCCACCGAAGAGAAGGATGAACATCATGAACAGGTACGAGCTCACATTCGGCGCGATCTCCTTGAAGATGATCTTCCAGCTGCTCTCGCCGCTCAGGCGCGCCAGGCTGACGAACTCTCTCGAGCTCAGGGAGAACGTCTGGCTTCTCAGGGCCCTGGCTGCCCACGGCCAGGTGACGAAGCCGATGATCAGAGCCTCGGGAACGGCGCCCTTTATTTGGTTTCGTGCGAAAGCCGCGATGACGATCAGCAGGCAGAACACCGGGATGCAGAGAACGATATTCGTGATCATGTTCAGCACCTCATCAATGATGCCGCCCTTGTATCCGGCCGTGAAGCCTACAACGGTGCCGATCACGGCTGCCACTCCGCCTCCGATCAGACCCACAACGAACGCAAGCCTGAGACCTTCCACGAATTGCGCAAAGACGTCCAGTCCCTCGGGTGTTGTTCCAAGATAGTAATGATGATGGAGCATCGGACCATGGGCGCTCGGGCCGTTTATGTTGTATAGAGGATCGTGAATTGCGAGGTACGGCCCGACGAGCGCGAGCACGAGGAAGAACACGACTACGCCGAGCCCTATGAGGAGCTTGGGGTTTCTGAACGCGAAATAGAGCATCTCGCGCACAGCACCCATGTTCGCCGTCTTGGAAGGCGCCTTTACGGGTTTCTTTTCAGGCGGAGTTTGTTCAACGTGGGTTACGCCCGGCTCGGTGGAAATACCGCTCTCGGGCAACGCCGCGTCTGTACCGATTGCTGCGGCTTTCCCTTCCGGCTTAGCTCGTTTTTTCATGCCTGCCCACCTTGCATTCCGATTCTTGCTCTCGGGTCTATTAATACGTAAGCGATGTCAACTACGAAATTGGCTATCAGAACTCCGATGATGATGAGGAGGAAGACTCCCTGAATGATGAAATAGTCCTGGTTGAGGATCGCGTTATAGAGAAGGAAACCAAGACCCGGATACGTGAATACGATCTCTGTTACCAATGCTCCTGCCAGCACGGCTCCCAGCTGAAGCGCTAGTCCCGTGACCTGGGGCAGCACGGCGTTTCTGAACGCATACTTACGTACCAGTCGCCTCGGCGCCCCGAGCGCCTCGAGGTAGTGCGAGTAGTCCGACTCGAGCTCGTAGATGATCATGTTCCTCATTCCGATCGCCCACCCGCCGAAGTACACGAGGAAGAGGCTGAAGAAAGGCAGGAACCAGTGCTTGAGAAGATCGAAGAAAAACGTGAACGAATATTGCGGTATGGCGCCGATGTCGTAGCCGCGGCCGATCGGGAAAAACGGGAAGATGAACGCGAGTAGCCAGGCGACCACCAGCGCGAGCCACTGATAAGGAGTGGCAGTCAGCGCATAAGAGACCGGAAGAACAGAGTTGTCGAGGACCTTCCTGCGCGCCGCCATTGCCCCGACCTTGTTACCTGCGAACCAGCTGAGCAAGATCGCCGGAATCAGGAGGCCGAGCGTATAGGGGGCAGCTCGCTGAATAAGCGTTGTCACCGGTGTTGGGAAATTGGTAGAGACGCTTATCCCGAGATTGCCATGGAAGAGGGAAACCCAAAAATAGTAATACTGCTTCCAGAGCGGAAGATTTGATCGGAAACCCTTTGCGTAAGTATTGTAAATCGCGTTGAAAGTCGCCTGATCCTTGATCTGAAGTTTCGACATCAGATTCAGAATGGGATCGCCCGGCATGAGGTGAGGAATTACCCAATCGATCGTCACCGCAGCGAAGAAGGTGAAACCGTAGGTAATCAGTTTTCTCGCGAAATAGCGTCGCACGTAATCTCCTAACTCACATCATTCTAACGAAAGTACCGAGGCCACCTTTTCTTCTCGCTAGGGCCGCGAGGAGGCCGAAGACGACCGCATTCTACAGAAAACCGCCGCCCCTCCTACGCCAGGAAGGCGAGGAGGGGCGGCGGTCATTGCTTGGATGAGCTAATTCACTAACTCTTCCTTACTACGCCTTCTTGATGTGCGTGATGGTGTCGATACCCGTCATCTGCAGGTAGCCACCCCACATGCACGGAATGAAGTGCATTCCCTTCTTTGTACTCGACGGCCAGTTCTTCCAGTACTTGGACTGGGTCTGTGACCAGATGCCGTTGTACCAGAGCGGGATGATCGGAACCTGAGTGAGCTCGACCTTCTCGAGCGCGCTCAGGAGCGTCTTCCGACCCTTTACATCAGTCGGCGGGGTCTGGTCGAGCTTCTTGACCATTGCCCACGCGGTCGGGTTGCTGTACCGACCGTAGTTGGCGAACGTCTGACCAGAACCGGTCGTGATGATCGGCAGGTGGAAGATGCCGTTGAAGTACGTCCACGGGTTGTCGCTGATCTGATAGGCGTTGTCGACTTCCAGGTCGTACTTACCCTGGTTACGATCAGTCGTCTGAACCTGTCCCTGCGAACCTGTCACGACGTTGACATCGATACCGGCAGCTCTTTCACCGGACACGATGATCGACCGTGCAGCTTCCCAGTCCGACCAACCGGACGGAACCTCAATCGTGAGGCTGAGCTTGCTTCCGTCCTTGTTATTGACGAACCCGTTGGATCCGACCTTGTAGCCGGCTGCCGCGAGATCTGCCTTCGCGGCGGTGACATCAGCTACCTTGAAGCCCAACTTGTTCACTTGCTTCTGGTCGATCCACTTCTTCCAGACTTTCAGTAGACCAGTCTGGTTCGCGACCGTCGTGATTCCGTCGTAGTCACCGCTACCAGTGATCTTGTAGCTGTTGACTGCCTCAGCGAGAGCCCTGCGGAACTTGGGATCGCCGAGCGCCGGTGACGACGCCTTGGCCGTGTTGACCTCGAGCCAAGCGGTGTTCGCGGCCAGATCGTACGGCTTGCCTGGGAAGTAGGTCTGAGCCTGCCCCTTGGAGACGAGGGTCTGAATACCCGGTAGGTAGTTGTTGTTCAGATCCTCGATGTTCTTCAGAAGTCCCTCGAGGGCGTTGGTGTTGCTCGTGTTGACGAGGTCCTGGATGTATGTCGGAGCGGGCGAAGAAGCAACCTTCTTTGCCGCGGCCCACCATGACTTCGCCGACCTCTTCTGCCACACGACACCCGTCGCGGGGTCGGAGGCTGACGTATCGAGCACGTACGGGCCTGTCCCGATCGGAGCCCAGCCTGCGGCGCTCCCTAGAGTCGTGAAGTTGGTCGCATTGATGCCACTGAACTGGCCCGGCCAAACGATCGGCAGGTTCCACATCAGGTTCTGCCACTGGATGTAGCTCGGCTTACCCTTGAAGGAGACTGTGATCGTGTTGCCCTTGACCTTCAGCTTCTTGACGGTCTTGTACAGGGTGTTCCAGTAGGCCGTCTTGATGGCCCCGAACTTGAGGTCAGAGACAACAACGCCAGCAGTTAGCTTCTTGCCGTTGCTGAACTTGACTCCGTTTCGGACCTGGATCACGTAGTTCTTCCCGTTGAACCCAGCCTTCGTGGCGAGCCAGGGAATGTACTTGTCCGTCAGCGGGTCGTAGCGCAGGAGGGTCTCGTTAACGAGACCGACCATGCCTGTGGCCCAACCGCCGCCGAAGGGGTTGAAGTTTGACTCGGCTCCCCACGCGGTGCCGCTCGTGATGAGCAACTGGTTGCGCGGGAGGCTCGAGGCCTTCCCCTGGGCGCCAGCCCAGTTGGCTGCCAGCAGCGAAACCGCGGCTACCGCCACGATGCCGATGCTAACGGCCAGTTTTCTACGACTTACCATGTGTTTCACCTCCACCGAGCCGCGAGGCTCGGATTGGTTTGTTGTATCTCGGAGAAGAAACAGCGGATCGAGTTACGGTCTTGCCGTTCCCGGATGCTCTCTCCGAGGAGTAGCGACATACGCGCCCGTCCGAAAACGGGCTCTTTCCACGAGCCCGATGTGAGCGCTCGCGGAAACCGGTCAGCCGTCCGGTCGGCGCCTCGCCGCGGAATGCGGCCGAAGGAAGGTGCCGAACGACGGACGGCGAAAGCGATGGAAGAGGCTGTGACTCGTTGTTGACGGCTAGCTCGGCGCTGAATGAGGTGGGCGCTGGAGCTACTTGCAAGGCCATGTAAGTGATCTGAGTCATCGCAGCCGGATATTTGCTGGGCATCCTTTGACCGCGAGCACTGTAATTGCACCAGAGGTCGCCAGATGACCAGCTCCGATGACTTGATACTTCGTGGCGGGGGGCGTGTCAAGAGGCCCCAAACGGCCGAATGAGGCTCCTAGAGCCGAGAGCCGAGGATTCAAGCCACCTTGCGCTCGGTCTAAGAAGTTCCTAAGAAAACCTGAAAACGCTCTTATCCTGCCAGCGACCTCGAACGGCGGCAGCGGAGCGTGACGACGGGCATCATCCCGTGCATCGGAGTGCGGGCTCGCGAAAGTCACATGCGCGCGCCCGCGAGCTCGATCTGAACTGAAGTCGAGAGCAGAGCGGTCGACACTGCCGAGCATCCGAGCCTTCGTTCCCGGGCCGCCGCCGCGCCCATAGGGAGAGCTTTGCGGGAAGCGGGATGCCCGTCCCTCGTGGCGAGATCGGCTCGAATCCCTCTAAAGGGTGTTCCTGCGATCGAGCGATTGGCCTTTAGTTCTGATTGCGGCGGGTCGATGAAGCAATTATGCGGCGTCTCTCATTAACAACTCAGTTCGGGGTTCTCAGTGCGGCACTGATCGTGGTCGTCGGCGTGGTCTTCCACGCCGGGGTGTGGGTCGCGATCACACTGGCGGTTCTTTACCTGCTTCAGCTCGCCCTAGTAGCGAGCGCTTCTCACAAGTTACGTATTCAGGTCGAGGAGAACGAGTATCAGGCTCTCCACGACACTCTGACCAGACTTCCCAACCGAACGCTCTTTCGCGACCGTATGGAGCAGGCGATCCTGCAGGCGCGGCGCGAGGACTCCCGTTTCTCTCTCCTGGTCATGGACCTCGACAGGTTCAAGGAGATCAACGACACTCTCGGCCATCGCAACGGCGATCTGATTCTCCAGGCCATCGGACCTCGCCTGCGCAACCTGCTTCGCGATGTCGACTCGATCGCTCGCTTCGGCGGCGACGAGTTCGCCGTGCTTCTGCCCGGGGCGGCGAGCGCGGACGCGGCGATGCGCGTGGCCAGCAAGATCGCGACGGCACTTTCGAGGCCGTTCATGTTGAAGGGCCTCACGCTCGACGTTGAGACCTCGATCGGGATCTCGCTCTTCCCCGACCATGGAACCGACGTGGACACGCTGATCCAGCGCGCCGACGTGGCGATGTACATGGCCAAGGAGGCGCACGCCGGCTACGAGGTCTACGCGGCCGACCGCGATCAGAACACGCCCAAGCGCCTGGCGCTACTTGGCGAGCTACGGCGGGGACTCGAGAACAAGGAACTGGTGCTCTTCTATCAGCCCAAGGCTGATATCAAGACCGGCAAGGTCACCAGCGTCGAGGCTCTCCTGCGCTGGCAGCACCCCGAGCACGGTCTGACCTTCCCCGACGACTTCATCCCGCTCGCCGAGCACACCGGCTTGATCCGTCCGCTCACTCTCTACGTCCTCAACGAGGCGCTGGCGCAATGCCATCAGTGGCAAGAGCAGGGGCTCACGCTGAACATCGCGGTCAACCTCTCGGCGCGAAACCTGCTCGATTCCGAGCTCCCTGACGACGTCGCGCAACTTCTCGACACCTGGCAGGTGGATCCGTCGCTGCTCAAGCTGGAGATTACCGAGAACACGATCATGGTCGATCCGCCCAAGGCGCTCGAGGTGCTGACCAAGCTGCGCGATCTCGGCGTCGGGCTGTCGATCGACGACTTCGGCACCGGTTACTCGTCGCTCTCCTACCTGCGCAAGCTGCCGGTAGAAGAGATAAAGATCGACCGCTCCTTCGTGATGAACATGCCGCAGAGCGAGAACGACCAGCAGATCGTGCGCTCGACCATCGACCTCGCGAGCGGCCTCGGGCTGAAGGTTGTTGCCGAGGGTGTCGAGACGAAGGACACCTGGCGCGAGCTCGCCGAGTTCGGTTGCGATGTCGTCCAGGGTTACTTCCTGACTCGGCCGATTCCGCCGCAGGAGCTGGTCGAATGGCTGGCCAAGCCGGTCGACGCTCCGGCGGCCACCGATAAGGCCTCGCACAAGAAGGCCAGCGCCCTCAAGGCCGTCTAGGACCGGTCGCTAAACAGGTGGTCGGAGCACCGCGAACTGGTCGGTGATCTCCAGGCTGTGCGAGCGGAAGCGGAAGAGCGCCGCCGGGCGGCCGCCGCTGGGGCCCGAGGCACGTCTCTCTCCGGTTGGCTCGAGCAACTCGCGCCGTAGCAGCACTCGTTGCAGGTTCGTCGCCGAGACTTCGTGCCCGAGCGCGGCGGCGTAGAGATCGCGCAGCTGGGAGATCGAGAAAGAGCGCGGCGCGAGGGCGAAGCCGATGTTCGCGTAGGAGAGCTTGGCGCGCAGCCTTTCCCTGCCGGCGAGAATGATGGCGCCGTGATCGAAGGCCGTCTCGGGTAGCTGATCGACCGGGTACCAGCCGGTGTCGCCGGGGAGCTCCGGGTCGAGGTCGCTCGGTATGAGCCCGAGGTAGGCGGTTGCCACCTGCCATTCGTCGGGGTGGCGGACCGGGTCGCCGGTCGTGACGAGCTGCTCGATGTGGGAGAGCTCGCGCACGTCGACTTTCTCGGCCAGGTGGCGGCGGATCGAGTCCTCGAGCGTCTCGCCGCTCAGCAGATAGCCGCCGGGGAGGGCGAAGGCAGCGGCGAAGGGCGCCAGCGCACGCTGCCAGAGGAGCACCTGCAACCGACCGTCGCGCACCTGGAGCACGACTGCTAGGACGACGTGGGTTGGCTTCTCGTGCGTGGGCGTTCCTGTCTGGGGAGGCGAGAACCTGGTAAACTTCCGAACAGGTTTTCTACTTATAGTCGATAACCTAGCGGACCAGCGAGCAAATGACCAAGCCGACCGGCAACGAGAGCAGTGAGAACCGCGTCGATCTACTCGTCGTCGGGTCGGGAATCGCCGGGCTCGTCACTGCCCTGACCGCGGCCGAGCACGGCGCCGACGTGATGGTCGTTTCCAAGGGCACGCTCTCATCGTCGGCTTCGTATCACGCGCAGGGAGGCATCGCGGCAGCCTGCGGCGAGGACGACAGCCCAGAGCTGCATGCGGCCGACACGATCATCGCCGGCCGGGGACTGTGCCGTCCGAGCGCGGTCGAGGCGCTGGTCGAGGAGGCCCCTGCCCGGATCGACGATTTGCGCGCCTGGGGCGTTCGCTTCGGAGCGGAGCCGGGGCTCGAAGGCGGCCACTCGCGCTCGCGGGTGTTCCAGTCGCGCGGGGCCGAGACCGGGCGCGAGATCGAGCTGGCGCTTGCCCGCCAGGTGCGCGCAGACAAGCGCATCCGCGTTGTCGAGAACGAGCGCGTGCTCGGGCTCTGGCGCGAGCGAGGAGATTGCGCCGGTGTAATCACGGAAAACGGGCCGCTGTCTTCGCCGGCCACGCTACTGGCGACCGGCGGAGCCGGGGCGCTCTGGTCGCGAACGACGAATCCGCGCGGGGCGCTCGGCGAGGGAATCGCCATCGCCTACCGGGCCGGCGCCGCGGTCGCGGATCTCGAGTTCGTTCAGTTCCACCCGACCGCTTTGTCGGCCAACGGCATGTTGCTGAGCGAGGCTCTTCGCGGCGCCGGTGCGCTGCTCCTGGACTCCAGCGGCGAGCGCTTCACCGACGAGTTGGCGCCGCGTGACGTGGTGGCTCGGGCGATCGCCGCGCGCGGCAGCGCCCTGCTCGACCTTCGCCCGATTGACCGGGGGCGCTTCCCGGCCCTGATCGATCGCATCCGCGAGGCCGGTTTCAATCCCGACATCGAGCCGGTGCCGGTTGCTCCTGCGGCGCACTACACGCTCGGAGGAATAATCACCGATCTCGACGGCCGCGCGACTCTGCCCGGTCTGTATGCGGCCGGCGAGTGCGCCTGCACGGGTGTCCACGGCGCGAACCGACTGGCCTCGAACTCGTTGCTCGAGTGCGTCGTCTTTGGCCGCCGCGCGGCTCTCGCGGCGCTGGCGGACGCTCCTTCCGCCTTCGACCCCGAGCCGCCGGAGGCGCTTTCCACGGAGGTCGATCGGGTCGATCGAAAACTGCGCGCGCAGATGTGGCAAGGTGCGGGGCTGGTGCGCGATGCGGCCGGCCTGGAGCCGCTCCTTGCGGCTTCGGCGCTGGTTCCGCGCCTGGTTGCCGAGTGCGCGCTGCATCGCCGTGAGAGCCGCGGCGTCCACTTCCGCGCCGACTTCCCGATCGAAGAGCCGGAACTGGCGGCGCACACCGTTCTTCGCCAAGGGCAAGAGCCGCTGTTCGAGCGATGGAACTGACACAGACCGAATTGGAGCGCGCTTTCGCCGAGGTGGTCGGGCGAGCGCTGGCCGAGGACATCGGGTCGGGCGACCTCACCAGTGAGGTGCTCTTCGGCGCCGACGATCGCTGCAAGGCGGTGATCCTGCTCAAAGAGGCGGGAGTCGTCTGTGGCCTGCCGGTCGTGAGCGCCGCCTTCCGCAAGCTCGATCAGGCGATCGAGCTCGAGCGGCTGGCCGGCGAAGGGGAGCTCGTGGCCGCGGCGCCGCAAGAGCTGGTGCGGCTGACCGGTCGCACGCGGGCGATTCTCGGCGCCGAGCGCGTTGCCCTGAACCTGCTCGGGCGGTTGTCGGGGATCGCCACCTTGACGCGGAGATTTGTCGAGGCGGTCGAGGGCAGCGGGGTCGCCGTTCTCGACACGCGCAAGACGACGCCCGGGCTGAGGATCTTGGAGAAGTACGCGGTTCAGATCGGCGGCGGCGTCAACCACCGCTTCGGGCTCTTCGACGCCGTGCTCGTGAAGGACAATCACCTACGCCTAGCGGGCGGCGTGGCGGAGGCCGTGCGCCGCCTGCGTAGCTCGGCATCGCTGCCGCTGGAGGTCGAGGCCGATACGCACGAGCAGGTCGAGCAGGCGCTGGGGCTCGGCGTGGAGCGCATCCTGCTCGACAACATGAGCCCGTCCGAGGTGGCCACTGCGGTAGAGCTGGTCGCCGCCCGCGCTCAGCTGGAGGTATCGGGCGGAGTTACGCTCGACAACGTGCGCGCCTACGCCGAGACGGGTGTGAATGCGATCTCGATCGGGGCTCTGACCCACTCGGCCCGCTCTCTCGACGTCTCGCTGGAGGTGCTGGAGCCTTGACTAGCGAACTCATCGAGTCGTTGCAGGATGAGGTTCGGTCTCTCGCGCGCGCGCGAGAGGCGGTGATCCTCGCCCACAACTACCAGCTGCCCGAGGTTCAGGACGTCGCCGACTTCGTGGGCGACTCGCTCGGGCTCTCGCGCGAAGCGGCTCGTGCCGAGGGCCGGGCAATCGTGTTCTGTGGCGTTCACTTCATGGCCGAGACAGCGAAGATTCTCTCTCCCGAGAAGACCGTCCTGATTCCCGACCTCGCGGCCGGCTGCTCGCTTGCCGAATCGATCGACGCCGGTCAGCTGCGGGCCTGGAAGGCGAAGCATCCCGGCGCCGTGGTCGTCTCCTACGTCAACACCTCCGCGGCGGTCAAGGCCGAGAGCGACTACTGCTGCACCTCGGGCAACGTTCGCGCGGTGATCGAGTCGATTCCGGCCGAGCAGGAGATTCTCTTCCTGCCCGATCTCTACCTCGGTCTTTGGGCCGAGCAGGTGACCGGCCGCCGGCTTCATCTCTGGCTCGGTGAGTGTCACGTGCATGCGGGCATCCGGCCGCACGACATCGATCGCGTCTTGGCCGAAGCGCCCGATGCCGAGTTGCTCGTCCATCCCGAATGCGGCTGCGCCAGCCAGGCGATGGCTTTCGCCGGCGAGCGTGCGCACATCCTCTCGACCGAGGGGATGCTCACCTTCGCCGCGCGCAGCGAGCGGAATCGTTTCAAGGTCGCGACCGAGGTTGGAATCCTGTACCGGCTGCACAAGGAGCTGCCCGGCAAGAGCTTCGAGCCCGTCAACGGCGAGGCCGTCTGCCGCTTCATGAAGATGATCACGCTCGAGAAGCTGCGCGACTCGCTGCGCGACTGGCGCTACGAGGTGACGGTCGATCCGGAGACCCAGGCCCGCGCACGCACGGCGATCGAGCGCATGGTGGCGACCGGCTGAGAAGAGCCGCGCTCGTGAGCGGCTCTCAGCCCGTCGGCCAGCTGGAGCTCTGCGGATCCAGGTCGAGGCTGCCGCCGTCGACGCAGCCGTCGGGGAGGCTGTAGTCGGTCGGCATGAGTGGCTCGTCGACGGCGAGGAAGTGGGCGGCCACGGCTCTCGCCTCGGCGGGCGGAGAGCCCAGGCGCTCGGCGACACGCGCCACTGTCTGGATCGCGTAGCACTGAGCGTCGGCTTCGCTTTGGACGCCGCGCAGGTGTTGGGATTCGTGACTGAGCACGAGCACCGCGTACACGGCCCTCTCGACCCTGTCGGAGCAGGGAGTAGTGCCGAAGACGCACGAGAACTCGGCGCGCTTGCGCGTCGCACCGTAGTCGGAGAGATCGTGACAGACAGAGGTCTCGAGATGGGTCGTGTTGCTCGGCTTGCCGTTTGCGTCGAACATCACCGATCCTCCGCTGCCGCCGAGATCGATCAGCCCGCGCAGGAAGCCCGGGCAATCCACGCTCACGGGCCGGCCGGCGATCTCGCTTGCCACGCCGCTGAGCCTGTGATCCAGGCTCAGCTCACGGTGAGCTTCCCAGCCGACGAGCACCGCGACGAGAAGGACGAGAACCGCAAGCACGCGCACGTTTCCAGCTTCGGCGCCAGCCCGGCGTTCCTTGAGGTTCGCGGAGATAACGAGTTGCAGCAGGTATCGTCTTAGTTAGTGATGGCGAGAAACCGCATCGAGCGCAGAGAAGAGGCGAGAGTCGGCGATCGGCTGAGCGGGCGAGCTTGTGCGAGGCGCGGCTACGCAGGCGCCGTTCTGGCGCTTCTCGCTACCAGCGTCGCGCTCGCGCTGCCGGCGCCTGCGCTGGGCGCGGTGCCGGCTGGCTTCACGGCCTGTACGAGCGCCAGCGCCAGCGGTTTCTACTGCGGTCACGTGGTCGTGCCCGTGGACCGCAGCGGGCTGGGCGTTCCACTCACCACCACGATCTCGCTGCCCGTGATGTGGCGACCGGCTGAGGTCGCCGACACGAGCGGAGCGATCTTCGCGCTCGCCGGTGGGCCCGGTCAGTCGGCCACCCCGTACGCGGCCGAGTTCGCCGCGGCGCTCGCACCCGCGCTGAAAACGCGCGATCTGGTCGTCTTCGATCAACGAGGCACCGGCGCCAACGCTCTTTCCTGCCCGGGTGCGGACAACGCGGTCAGCTTTTCGCAGTACGTCCAGCAGTGCGCCGCCGAGCTCGGGCCGGCGCGTTCCTACTACACGAGCAAGGACTCCGCCCTCGACCTGGACGCGGTGCGCGAGGCCGTCGGCGTCGACAAGGTGACCATCTTCGGCGTTTCCTACGGCACCTACGTGGCCCAGCTCTACGCCAGGCTCTTTCCCACGCACACGGCGGCGCTGGTGCTCGATTCGGTTGTCGCCCCAACCGGAGTCGATGCCTTCCTGCGCTCCAACTTCACCTCGATTTCCGGCGTGCTGGCCGCAGACTGTGCGAAGAATCTTTGTCGCGGCATCACCAGAACGCCCTCTAGCGACCTCAAGCGACTGGTCGCCCGCGCCCGGTCCAAGGGCGCCATCGCACTCCGCTACGTCGACAAGGCCGGAAAGGTGCGCGGCATGGAGGTGAACCAGGCCGACCTCTTTTTCTTCATGGCCGAGAGTTACAGCTACGACGCCACTGTCCGCGCTCGCATGCCGGGCGCGGTTCGCTCGGCTCTGGCCGGCGATCCCTACCCGCTCGGGCGCCTGTTCGCGCCGTCGTCATCGGGGGCGGTCTCGAACACGGACCTGAGCGACACGCTCTACCTGGCCACCAGGTGCACGGAGGAGACCTTCCCCTGGTCGCCCAACGACAACATCGTCGCCCGTAGGAGCAAGCTGGCGAGCGCGCTCGGCGGGATCGCTGCGAGCACTTTCGATCCCTTCACGTCGGACACCGCGCTCAGCATCTCCGATGTCAACTACTGCCTTTACTGGCCTGCGCCGACGCCGGCCGTCGATCCCACCGTGGCGGCGCCGACACCAAACGTCCCGGTGCTCATCCTGAGCGGTCAGGAAGACGATGTGACCCCCGCCGTTGACGGGAAGCATGTAGCCGCACTGTTCCCGCAGGCGAAGGTCGTCAGCGTTCCCTTCACCGGTCACAGTGTCATCACCGACGTTTGGCCGAATGCCAGTACCTGCGTCGGGCGGGCGCTCGCGAGCTTCTTCAACGGCAGCGCCGTCGCCTCGTGCTCGAACGTCACCCCCTTCTTCAGACCGGTGAAGATCGATCCCGCCTCGCTGGCCAAGGTCGCGCCGGTCAAGCTGACGGGGATTCGCGGCCGGACTGTGGGAGCCGTCCTCGGGACGCTCAGCGATGTGACCATGACTGAGCTTTCGGGGTCGGGACCGACCGCGGGACTGCGTGGCGGCTACTTCAGAGGCTCGGTGGCGAGTCTTCGGCTGCGGAAGATCGTCTACGTGCCCGGCGTTGTCGTGAACGGGAGCCTGAATCTCGTCAGCGGGTTGGCCAAGGTGACCGTGCGCGGCAAGGCTGCTCGCGGCAAGCTCGTCATTCGCCGCGGCAAGAAGATCACCAGCGTCAAGGGAACACTCGACGGGAAGCGCCTCAGTATCAGGACTCGCACCTCCGCGAACGACTCCACCGTGGCTGTTCGCCTGCCCAGCTTACTGGGCATGAGCCTCGGCACACGCCTGATCTCCTAGGCGCTCCCGCTACGACCAAGCACTCCACCGCCTGGCCGCGCTCGGCGGCGCGCTACGCCGTCTTCGCTCTCGCTCTTGGCCTGCGGCTACGAAAGCGACGCTGTGTCCCAGCGTCGCACCCACCGATCACAGCCGGCCGGCGGGTCTCCATTTCCTTCGGGGTTCTTACCTGAGACCCCGTTTCAGATCCGGCGCACCATCACTCGCGACTGCGCCGGGAGCGACGCGCCGTGCGAAACGCCCCGATCTTCCGGGGAGATTTCCGGGGGAAGTAGGCTACTCGCGTGAAGATTCTCATCAGCGGCTTGGCGATCCTGCTCGATTCGCGTGCGTGCGGGCGCCTGTGCGGGGATCGTTCCCTTAGGCGGCTCGATCCGCCAGCGGCGGCGATCGCGAGGCGGCAAGGGTGAGCGAGAACGAGCGCCTACGAGTGGTTCAGTTTCTGCGCGCGCTCGACGACGCCGTCTGCGAGCGACGCGAGAAGTTTCCGGGGGGAGTGGCGACGCTCTCGGACAGCGAGCTGCCGGACGTCCTGAACATGAACCTGCTCAGGGTGGAGTCGTTGCCCGACCGTCTCTCGCTGCGCGAGCTGGCGTCAGAGGCGGAGCGGATCGCGGACGAGGCCGAGAAGTTCCAGAGCCGGCTCGCCTTTCGGCGCGTGATTGTCTACGACGAGGAGATCGGCGCCAGGCTCGCGCTCGGCTTCGAGCAGCTCGACCGCTGGCAGGCCGAGCGCGTCGTCTTGATGGCCCAACATCGCCGGCCCGATCGCGTCGCCGACGCGGACTTCGTGCGCGAGGTCGAGATCGAAGAGCTGGAGCCCGTGCGCAAGCGCTATCTGCTCGAACGTTCCGGTGGCAACGAGGTGCTCGTTCGCCAGGAGCTCGCGGTGCCGCGCAGACTGGCCGCGGCCGGTGAGATGCGCTTCTTCGCAGCCGTCGCCGAAGGTGAGATCCGCTCCTTCTGCGAGCTGTACAGCGACGACAGCGGCGTTGCCGTCGTTCGCTCGGTCGCGACCCTGAAGGCTCACCGACGCGCCGGCCTGGCGCGGGCCACCGTCTCGCACGCCGTCCAGCGCAGCCGGGCGCTGGGGTACGAGCTCACCTTCCTGCGCGCCGTCCATGACGACTGGCCCAAGAACCTCTACGGCGAGCTGGGGTTCGACGCGGTTGGAATGATCTATCGCTTCGCGGGCCGGCCCGCGGTCGACGCTCGCTAGCCGGAGCCGAAGTGGCCGTCGGACCAATCGACGCCGGAGCGCCGAATCAGCACGGCACTTGTTATTCCGATCACGAGCAGCGCCGCTGCGGTCAGCGAAAGGCCGATCATTCCACCCAGGAAGAAAACGAGCGTCGGCGCTCCGACGAGCGCGGCGATACCGATCAGAGCGAGAACGTTCGTGCCGGTCGCCTTTCTGAGTAGGAGCACCAGGGCGAGCACGAGGAAGAGCGCGGGCGGAATCAGCAGCGCGCCCGCATAGAAAGCCTGCTCGATCCGGCTCCCGTTGTCGGGTCGGTGGACGAAGCCGTAGTAGGCGGCAAAAACGACGATCGCTGCCAGCGCAAGCGCGAGAGTGAGGGCTCCAAGGCGACGCACCACGCCTATTCTGGAACATTTGTTACGAGCGTGCACGAGGACCGTGCGCTTCACGCTTCGGGCCGCGAGGACGCTAGAGCGTTTCGAGGTCGAGAATCTCCTCGAGAGTCTCGCGGCGCCGGATCAGGCGCGCCTTTCCGTCGGCGACGAGCACCGCGGCGGGTCGTGTCAGGACGTTGTAGTTGGAGGCCATGCTGAGCGTGTAGGCGCCGGTGTCGGGAACGGCCAGCAGGTCGCCGCGACGTGGCTCCGGAAGAGCGACGCGCCTGACCAGCACGTCGCCGGCCTCGCAGTGCTTGCCGCAAACCGTGTAGGAACGGTCGCTCGGGTCGCCGGCGCGATTGGCGAGCAGCGCCTCGTAGCGGGCGCCGTAGAAGAGTGGGCGCGGGTTGTCGGAGTAGCCGCCGTCGACCGCCACCCAGGGTGGGCCCTCGGCGGGCTCCTTGACGACGCCGACCGTGTAGAGCGTGAAGCCCGCCTCGCCGACGAGCGAGCGTCCAGGCTCGAGAATCAATCCCGGCCGGGGCAGGCCGTGCGCGGCGAAGTCGCGCGCCAACCGCGCCTCGAGATCGCCGATCCATTCGGCGATCGAGGGCGCCGGCTCGTCCTCGGTGTAGCGGATGCCGAGACCACCGCCGACGTCCACCACCGCCGGGGCCCAGGCCAGCTCGGTGCGGCAGACGGCGACGAAGCCGGCCAGCCAATCGAGCAGCATGCGCGGCGCGGCCAGATCGAGCAGCTGCGAGCCGAGATGAATGTGCAGTCCGGCCATCTCCAGCCCGAGCGACGTACCGAGGCGCACGGCCTCGATCGTCTGCTCGGGCGTCAGCCCAAACTTGGAGCCGAGGCTCGCGGTCTGGATCGCCTCGTGCGTGTCAACCTCGATGCCCGGCGTGACGCGGACGAGCGCCCGCTTGATCCCGGCCGCCGCGGCCCGCTCGACCTCGTCGGGCGCGTCGAGAACGAGATACAGCACGTCGGCCTCGGCGGCCGCGCGCAGCTCCTCGTCGCTCTTGTTGTTGCCGTGGACGACGATCTTGCCGCCGCCGATTCCCGCTCTCAGCGCGACCTTCAGCTCTCCCAGCGTCGAGACGTCGGCGCCCACGCCCTCCTCGGCGAGCAGGCGCAGCACGGACACATTGGGGAAGGCCTTCGAGCCGAAGACGACGAGCGCGTTCGGCGCCGCCTTGCGGTAGGCGCGCGCTCGGGCCCGCAGCGTCTGCTCGCAGTAGACGATCAGCGGCGTACCGAACTCGCGCGCCAGCTCGGAGGCGCGCAGGCCGCCGACTTCCAGCTCGCCCTGCTCGATGCGGGCGCTGTCGGGAAAGAGATCGAGAACTGACACAGCGCGAGCTTAGCGATACGACATCGCTGCGACGAATCTCGTCCGCTCTGCCGTAATCTGGGCCAAGACGCGGAAGAGGAGGATGTCGAGATGCCCGGACAGCATTCCGTTCCCGGTAGCTGCCTCTGCGGCGGCGTGCGTTTCGAGCTGGAGCCGCCCTTCGAGCTCGCCAGTTGGTGCCATTGCGAGCACTGCCGCAAGCACTCGGGTAACTTCGGCTCGGCTTCGATCGAGGTCCCCGTCGAGCAGCTGCGGCTCCTCTCGGGCGAGGAGTTGCCCGGCCGCTGGTAACCGGCGCCGGGGCTCGCCGTCAAGGTGTTCTACGGTCGTTGCGACTCGAGCCTGTTCGGCACTCGAGAGCCGGAGGGCCCGACGATCTGGGTGCGTATGGGCGCTCTCGACGCCGACCCGGGCCTACGCCCGAGCCGACATGTCTGGGCCGGCTCGGCGCCGTCCTGGTTCCCGCTTTCCGATGATGGGCTGCCGCGCTACGCGGACGGGTCGCCCGCCGGCTGAGGTAGCTTTCCAAGGCCATGACGGACGAGCCCGCCAAGACGACGATCGAAGACGCCTACGATCCGCAGGCGATCGAGCCCAAGTGGCAGGCGCTCTGGGCTAAGGAGCGCGCTTTCGCGGTGCCGAACCCGAAGCCGGGCAGGCCGGAGTGGAACGAGCGCTCGACCTACGTGCTCGAGATGCTGCCCTACCCCTCGGGCGAGTTACACATGGGCCACGTCAAGAACTACACGCTGGGTGACGTCGTGGCCCACTTCCGCCGCCGAGGCGGCTGGAAGGTGCTGCGCCCGATGGGCTACGACGCCTTCGGCCTGCCAGCCGAGAACGCGGCGATCAAGGAGGGCGGTCAGCCGCGCGAGATCACCGAGCGAAACATCGGTCGCATCCGCGAGCAGATGCAGCGCATGGGCTGGGCGATCGACTGGGAGCGGGAGATCTCGACCCACACGCCCGAGTACTACCGCTGGACGCAGCTGCTCTTTCTGAAGCTGTTCGAGCGCGGCCTGGCCTATCGCAAGGAGTCACTGCAGAACTGGTGCCCGAAAGACCAGACGGTGCTGGCCAACGAGCAGGTGGTGGACGGGCGCTGCGAGCGCTGTGGCAGCGAGGTCGAGAAGCGCTCGCTCGAGCAGTGGTTCTTCCGCATCACCGACTACGCCGAGGCGCTGCTGGACGAGATGAGCCTGCTCGAGCAATGGCCCGAGCGGGTGCTGACGATGCAGCGCAACTGGATCGGCCGCTCGGAGGGCGCCGAGGTCGTCTTCCGCGTCGAGAACACGGAGATCGACGTGCCCGTCTTCACCACGCGCCCGGACACGTTGTTCGGCGCCACCTTCTTCGTGCTGGCGCCCGAGCACCCGCTCGTTGCCGAGCTTGTCGCCGGGCGGCCCGAGGAAGAGGCGGTGCGCGCCTACGTCAAGCAGGCGCAGGGGCGCTCGAATATCGAGCGCGAGGAAAAGGCCAAGGACGGTGTCTTCACCGGCCGCAATATGGTCAACCCGGTCAACGGCGCGCGGATCCCGATCTGGGTCGCCGACTACGTTTTGATGGAGTACGGAACCGGCGCGATCATGGCCGTGCCCGCCCACGACGAGCGCGACCACGCCTTCGCCCGGCAGTACGAGCTGCCGATCGTGCAGGTGATCGCGCCGCGCGAGGGAGAGGTCGACGTTCAGGTCGAGGCCTACGTCTCCAGCTCGCCGGACGACGTCCTCGTCAACTCGAGCGAGTTCTCGCAATCCCCGAGCCCCGAAGCGAAGCGTTCGATCATCAACTGGTTGGGTGCCGTGGGCCTCGGTGATGCGAAGGTCAGCTACCGCCTGCGCGACTGGCTGATCTCGCGCCAGCGCTACTGGGGCTGCCCGATCCCGATCGTCTACTGCGACAAGTGCGGCATCGTGCCGGTGCCAGGTAGCGAGCTACCGGTGCTTCTGCCGGAGATCTCCGACTTCCTGCCCAAGGGTCGTTCGCCGCTGGCCACGGCGGAGGAGTGGGTGCAGGTGAAGTGCCCGAGCTGCGGCGGCGAGGCCAGGCGTGAGACCGACACCCTGGACACCTTCGTCGACTCCTCCTGGTACTTCATCCGCTACTGCGACCCACACAACGCCGAGGCTCCTTGGGACAGACAGATCGTCGATCACTGGATGCCGGTCGATCAGTACATCGGCGGCGTCGAGCACGCGATCTTGCACCTGATGTACGCCCGCTTCTTCACCAAGGCGCTGGCGGATATGGGCATGCTCGGCTTTCGCGAGCCCTTTGCCCGGCTGTTCACACAGGGGATGATCCACTACCGCGGCGCCAAGATGTCGAAGTCGAAGGGCAACGTCGTGATGCCGAACCCGTACATCGAGCGCTTCGGTGCCGACGCGGTGCGCCTGAACATCCTCTTCATGGGCCCGGCCGATCAGGATGCGGAGTGGCAGGACAGCGGCATCGAGGGTACGAGCCGCTTCCTTGGCAGGCTCTGGCGCACGGTGCTGGAGGCGGCCGACAAACCTATGAGCTCCAAGGTGACGCCGCTGGCGCGCAAGGCTCATCAGACGATCGCCAAGGTCACGGACGACATCGACCGCCGCTTCGTCTTCAACACCCCGATCGCGGCGGTGATGGAGCTGGTCAACGAGATCAACCGCGCCCCGCAAGACCCCGGCGCCCGCTTCGCCGCCGAGACCGCCGTCAGCCTGATTCAACCCTACGCGCCGCACATCGCCGAGGAGCTGTGGCAGAGGCTCGGGCACGAGCGCCTCTGGATCGAGCCCTGGCCGACCTACGACGAGCGCCTGCTCGAGCAGGAGGCGTTCGAGCTCGTGGTGCAGGTGAACGGCAAGGTGCGCGATCGCCTGCCAGCCTCGGTCGCTGCGAGCGAGGAGCAGCTGGTCGAGCTGGCGCGCTCCTCGCCCAGGGTCGCGCCCTATCTCGAGGGCAAGCAGATCCGCAAGACGATCGTCGTGCCGCGCAAGCTGGTCAACCTGGTAGTTGGTTAGGAAGCCGCCGGCCCGCTCGACTCGCGGATGACGAGTTCGGCGGAGACGACTGATGTCGGCGGCGGCTCGTCTGGACTCTCGAGCATGCGTAGGATCGCCTCGGCGGCGGCCGTCCCCATGCCGGCGGCATCCTGGCGTACTGTCGTCATGCTCGGTTTCATGCCGGCGGCGAAGGAAGCGTCGTCGAAGCCGGTGACGGCGATGTCGTCGGGGATGCGGAGGCCGGTCTCTGCAATTGCCACCATCGCTCCGATCGCCATGGTGTCGCTGGCGCAGGTGATGGCGTCGGGGCGCCCGGGCAGAGCCAGCAGGCGCTTCGCGGCCTCGTAGGCGCTGTGGTGGTAGTAGTCGCCCTGCTCGATGTACTCGGCCGGCGCCGGCAGCCCGAGCCGGTCGAGCTCGGAGCGGTATCCAAACAGGCGGTCGGGCCCCGGGCGGGTGTTCTGGGGGCCGCAGATGTGAGCTATCCGCTTCCGGCCTGTGTCGTGGAGGTGACTGACCACGCTCGCCATCGCGGCGACATTGTCCGACATCACGTAACCGGCTCTACGCCCGATCGGATCCAGGTCGATAAAGACCACCGAGACCTCCGAGCTCAGGATCGGCTCCACCTCGGGGTCGTCCCAACCCAACCCCCAGACGATCAGGGCGTCGGCTCCGCGCTCGATCGTGCGCGCGAGCGCCGCCGCCCGCGTCGGATCGCCTCGCCGGAACGGGCGGTTTCCGCACAGAAGCAGGTCGCAGCCGGCGCTGACCAGACGGCCGCGAATACCCCTGAAGACCGGCCCGAAGAAGGGGTGGTCGAACTCGGCCACCTCCCAACTCGCCGTTACGAGTCCCACCAGGTAGCGTCCCGCAGCTCGCTCGTGCGCCGGTCTGTCGGCCATACCGTCGGTACGCGAGCGCAGGACTTCGGCGTCGGCCATGCTGGCGTCGAGTTCTGCGTAGAGGCGTGCAGGAGAGAGGTAGCCTTCGGTGTCCGGCGCCTCTTCAGTCGACACCCGCGGCCCCTCCCCGTAGATTCACCTGCACGGGAACGCACCTAACGCCGAAGCAACGGCAGTGGTCGGGGAACGGCGCCATCGGTCTAGTTCTTCCTGGGTATCGCGGGCCCGCTCGACTCGCGCACGATCAGCTCGGTCTCGATCAGCACGACCGGCGGCGAGCTGTCCGGGTTCTCGAGCATCCGCAGCACCGCTTCGGCGGCGGCTGTTCCCATACGGACGGGGTCCTGGCGCACGGTAGTCAGCGCCGGCACCACGGTCGCAGCGAAGTCGGCGTCGTCGAAACCGGTAACCGCGATGTCCTCGGGAACGCGGAGCCCGGACTGTTCGATCGCGGCCATCGCACCGACTGCCATCGAGTCGCTGGCGCAGGTGATCGCGTCGGGCGGATCGGGCAGAGCGAGCAGACGCTTCGTTCCCTCGAAGCCGCTGTCCTGGAAGAAATCACCCTCGATGACATATTCCGCCGGATCAGGTAAACCGAGGCGCTTGAGCTCGGAGCGGTATCCGAACAGCCGGTCGGGCCCGGGGCGAGTCTCGTAGTGGCCGCTGATGTGTGCGATCCGCCGCCGCCCGGTCTCGTAGAGGTGATTGACGATCCCCTTCATCGCGTCGAGATTGGCGGACATCACACTGCCGGCGCGCGCGCCGATGACGTCGTTGTCAACGAAAATGGTCGGCAGGCCGCTTTCCAGGATCGGTTCGCACTCAGGATCGCCAAAAGCGGTGCCCCAGGCGATGATCCCGTTTACTCCGCGCTCGATCGTCTGCACGGCTGCGGCTCTGCGCAGGCTCTCTTCGGCGCCGATGGATCGCGTCGCGCAGAGAAGCACATCGCAGTCGTTCGCGGTCAGACGGCCGCGAACTCCGAGCAGCATCTTCTCGAAGACCGGGTGTGACAGATCGGAGATCGGGAGCAGGCAGGAGATGAGCCCGATCAGGTAGCGCTTGTGGGAAGGATCGCGCGTCGATTTCTCCGCCATCGCTTCGGAACGCGCCTTGAGCTCGAGCGCCGCGACGTCTTGCTCGCGCAGTATCGCGAACATCTCCGAAGGCGAGAATCGCCCCGACTCTGAAGCACTGTGTTGATCGTTTATATGGTTCATCTCTGGCTTCACAATCATCGGTTTTCTTGCTGCGAACTGTAGGTCGGCGAGCCTGCCGACGCGGTATCCCGATTGCCTTCTCAGGACTCGTGTGAAGCCGGAGGGCCGCTCGATTCCCGAACTATCAGCTCCGCAGGCATGACGACCGTCGGCGGCGGCTCGTCGGGATGCTCGAGCATGAGCAGGATCGCTTCGGCCGTGCCCGTCCCCATGCCGATCGCGTCCTGGCGCACGGTGGTCAGGCTCGGCTTGACGGTGGTGGCGAAGGGAGCGTCGTCGAAGCCGGTGACGGCGATGTCTTCGGGAACGCGAAGCCCGGCGTCGGCGACCGCGACCATGGCGGCGATCGCCATCACGTCGCTGGCACAGGTGATGGCGTCGGGCGGCTCGGGCAGCGCGAGCAGGCGCTTGCTGCACTCTTGGGCGGTGCGGTGGAAGTAGTCGCCTTCCTCGATGTACTCTGGGCGCGTCGGTAGTCCGAGCTTGGCCAGCTCGGAGCGATAGCCGAGCAACCTGTCCGGACCCGGGCGCGTGTTGCTTAGGCCGCTGATGTGCGCAATCCGCCGTCGCCCGTTCTCGTACAGATGACGAACGACGTTGCCCATCGCCTCGACGTTGGCCGACATCACGTAGCCGACGCGGGCGCCGATCGGATCGTGGTCGAGGAACACCGCCGGGACGTCCGACTCAAGAATTGTCGCTACTTCCGGATCTTTCGTGCCGAGGCCCCAGACGATGAGCCCGTCTACGCCGCGCTCGATCGTGCGCTTAACCGCCGCTGCGCGCACCGGAGCGCCCAGCTGCGACGGGGGCGTCGCACAGAAGAGCAGATCGCATCCTCCGGCCACGAGCCGGTTTCGGAGGCCGAGATAGGCGCCGCTGAAAAAGGGGTGGTTGATGTCGACGACCTCGAAGTAAACGGTGACGAGCCCGATTACGAAGTGGCCGGCTGCTCGCTCGTGCCCCGGCTGGTCGGCCATCGCCGCGGCTCGAGCTTCCAACTCCTCGGCCGCCGTGGTGTCGGTCTCGAGGGACTGGAAGATTTCCGCAGGGGAAACGAATCCCTCGCTGGCTGGACTCGAGTCGGAAGCCACTCTAGATACTAGATCGGCGCCTCCTCAGTGAAGATTAGGAAAACCTAGCGCCTGTTTTGGCACAACGCCGGCGCAATCTCGTGACGATTCGTGCGGCAGGATCGAGGCATGAAGCTTCCCGAGATCTCGCGCCGGCAGGCGATCGTCGTCTGTGTCTTGGCACTGGTGGTTCTCGTCGCCGCGGGCAAGCTGCTCGGAGCGCGGCAGCCGGCAGTGCAGACGCGAGCTGCGCGGGTCAAGCTTGTGGCCGCCGCGGGCAGTTCGAGCAGCCGCCTTCTGGTCGACGTCTCGGGCGCGGTTCACCGCCCCGGCGTGTACAAGCTACCGGCTGGCTCGCGCGTCAACGACGCGCTGATCGAGGCCGGCGGAGCGACCGGAAAGGCCGATCTCACGCTGGTCAATCGGGCCGCCACGCTGACCGACGGGCAACAGGTGCTGGTGCCCGAGAAGGTCAGCGCCGCGAGCGCCGCGGCGGCTCCGAGCGGCTCGGCCGCGACGCTCGCGGCGAAAGCGGCGCCGATTCACCTGAACAGCGCCACGGCCGAGCAGCTCGACGAGTTGCCCGGAGTGGGGCCCGCCACCGCCGCGCGCATCATCGACTACCGCACCGCAAACGGTCCGTTCAAGACAGTCGACGAGCTCGACTCGGTCAGCGGCATCGGGCCGGCCAAGCTGGCCGAGTTACGCGACCTCGTCGTTCCCTAGCCCGCCTTGCCGGACGTCGAGCGCTCGTGGTCGTTGCCGCTTCAGCACTGCCTCGTGACGGCGCTGTGCCTTGGCCTGGCGCTGGCCAACGCGCTTCGGCTCGATGTCTCTGCAGCGGCGATCGGCGCGCTCGTGCTCGTCGCCGGGATGGCTCTGTATGGGCGGTCGCGCCTCCGCCTCTTCCTGATCGCTTTGCTGTTCGCCCTGCTCGGCCTGGCAATCGGATCGCTCAGGTTGAGCTCGCTCGATCGCAGCCCTCTCACTGCGCACATCGGCGAGAGCGCTCCGGCGCGCGTCGTCGTGACCGGGCCGCCACGCGTGAGCTCGTACGCGGTCAGCGCGGTCGGGCAGATCGAGCACTTCGGCCGCAAGCCTCTGCATGAGCGCATCTGGCTCAGGCTTCCGCCCGGCAAGAAGCCGCCGATCGGAGCGGTGCTCGAGCTCAGCGTCAAGCTCGAGCTGCCGCAGGGGCCGAGCTCGAGCGGCTTCGACCAGCGGGCCTGGCTCGCCCGCCAGGGCATCCACGTTGTTCTGCGCGGCGGTCCCTGGCACCTCGTCAGTCGCCGCGGCGGCCTGGGAGGTTTCGGCGACCGCCTGCGCGAGCGGCTCGCGCGCGATCTCGTGCCCGGGCTGAAAGGCGAGCGGCGCGGGCTCGTCCTGGGCTTCGTCCTGGGTGAGGACGACGGCCTGTCGGACGGGCTGCGCCAATCGTTCCGGCGTTCGGGCCTTTACCACCTGTTGGCGGTCTCGGGCCAGAACATCGCCTTCCTCGTGGCCGGCGTGCTCGGGATCGCCTGGCTGTGCGGCATTCCCAGGGGCCTGGGCGAGGTGCTGGCGCTGACGACGATCGTCGCCTACGTGTTGGTGGTCGGCTGGCAGCCCTCGGTGGTGCGAGCCGCGGTGGCCGGAGGATTGGCCTCGCTGGCCTGGCTGGCGGCGCGGCCGCGCGATCGCTGGTACTTCCTGCTCCTGGGAGCGCTCACGCTGCTGGTCTGGAACCCGCGCTCGGTGTTCGACGCCGGTTTTCAACTCTCGTTCGCGGCCGTGATCGCCATCTTCGTGCTGGTGAAGCCGCTCGAACGGCTGCTCGAGAAAACTCCGCTTCCGCCTGCGCTACGAGCGCCGATCGCCGTCTCGGCCGGCTGCACTCTGATGACGACGCCGATCATGGTCTTCCAGTTCGGCAAGGTGCCCGTGTACGGGGTGCTGGCGAATGTCGCGGTCGAGCCGGTTGTGCCGCTTGTTCTCCTCCTCGGCCTGGCCTGCGCGCTGCTGGCGCCGCTCGCCCCTCCGGCCGCGCGGGCGCTGGCTTATCTGAACGGCTTGCTTGCGGCCTACATCGCCTTCTGGGCGCGGCTGGTTGGCGCGCTTCCCGGCGCCCAGGTAGGCCGGGCCCATCTCCTACGGCTACTTCTCGTCGTCTTCTTTCTCGCGCTCTGGCCCTTCCTGCTCAGGCCGCGGCTGCCACGGCTTGCCGTGCTGGTGCTGACGGCGTTGATTCCGCTCTGGGGCTGGCAAAACAGGCCGTGTCCTGTGTCGATCCCGCCGCCTCCGGCCGGGCTCCGCGTTAGCTTCCTCGACGTCGGGGAGGGGGACTCGACGCTGCTTCAGACCAAGGATGGGGCCGTGCTGATCGACGCCGGCCCGCCGGAGGCGGGCGTGGCCGGGCAGCTTCGGCGCCTCGGGGTCAGGCGCCTCGAAGTGCTCCTGCTCAGTCATCCGCACCGGGATCACGTCGGCGGGGCGGCCGAGGTGCTGCGCAAGCTCGACGTCGGGCTGGTGGTCGACTCGGGCATTAAGTCGGGCGACAGCGAAGAGACAGCGGCGCTTGACGAGGCGGCGCGGCGCCGCGTTCCCTTGAAGCTGGGCCGAGCCGGAGAGGAGCTCGATCTCGGAGACCTGCGTCTACGCATCCTTTCGCCAACGGACGACTCCGCGAATACTTCCGGCGACGCCAACGAGGCGGCGATCGTCGTCGTCGCCTCCTACGGCTCGGTCGATCTCCTGCTTCCGGCCGACGCGGAGTCGCCGTTCACGCTCCCGCTCGCGACCCAGCCGGTCGAGGTGTACAAGGTGGCCCACCACGGCTCCGCCGACGAGGGCCTGCCGCAGCTGCTCGAGCGCCTCGATCCGGGCATCGCGATCATCTCGGTCGGTCGCGGCAACGACTACGGCCACCCGACGCCCTCGACGCTCGCCACGCTGGCCGCGGACTCCAAGCTCAGCGTCTTTCGCACCGACCAGGCCGGACGCGTGACGCTCGAGTCGGACGGCTGCGCGATGACCGTGGAGGCTCAACACGCCCAGGCCGTATCCTTGCCCTGTGGCTGAGCTCAAATCCTCGTATCTGATCTTCGGAACGAACCGGCCGAAGGTCGAGGAGGCGGTAAAACGCCTGCGCGATCGCTTCGCGCCTGAGGCGGTCGAGCGCCTGCAGGCGAGCGAGACGAGCGGGGAGGAGGCGGTGGCCGCCTGTAACGCCGGCGGGCTTTTCGCGAGCAGCGGGCGGGCAGTGATCGTGGACGGGATCGAGCGTTGGAAGGCAGCGGACGTCAAGGCCGTCGTTCACTACCTCGACGACCCCGCGCCCGACACCATCTTGGCGATGGTGGCCGATAAGTTCCGCCGCGACTCGGCGCTGGCCAAGGCGGTTGGCAAGAAGGGTCAGATCCTGGCCTATGACATCGCCAAGAAAGAGTTGCCCGATTGGGTGCGGGCGCAGTTGCGTGAGCGCAGAGTCGATGTCTCGCCGCGCACGGCGCGCGATCTGATCGAGCTGGTGGGAGAGAACATGGGCGAGCTGGCTTGCGAGATCGACAAGCTGGCCACCTGGGCCGATGGGGAGAAGATCGGTGAGAAGGAGCTGGAGATGCTGGTTTGCCCGCGGGGCGAGGTGGCTCCGTTCGGGCTCACCGACGCCTGGGGTCGCCGCGACGCGGCCGCGGCGCTGGCCGCCTACGAGCTTCTGCTCGAGCGGGCGAGCGAGGCGCGCCCGGCCTTGCTCGCGCGGTTGGCGGCACTGCTTGCCTCGCACATCGGCAAGGTCTCGGCCTGCCACCGCTTTTTGCAGCAGGGGCTCGGCGCGCGCGAGGCCGCAACCCGGCTCGGGATGCACCCCTACGCGGCCGAGAAGGCGGTCGCCCAGGCGCGCAACTTCAGCGAGATCGAGTTGCGCCGAGCGACGGTCAGGCTGGCCGCGCTCGACCGGGCGCTCAAGGGTGGGAGTCGCCTGCCGGCGGAGCTGGAGTTCGAACGGGCGCTGATCGACCTGACGAAGACGCCAGCCTAACCTAGCCCTTCGGGCTGCCAGCGCCAGCCGTCGCCGCCGCGATTGCGGTCACGAACGACTCTTCCCGCGCCGGAGCCGGGGAAGTGGCCCTGACTCTAGAAAGTGAGCGCGAAGCCGAGACTAGCGCTTGCTTGCGACGAGGCGGTCGGCCTGCGACTTCTTGCGCGCGGCGGCGTTCTTGTGCATCGCTCCGCGGCTGGTGGCTCGGTCGATCCACTGCACTAGCAGCTTATGTTCGGCCTCGATCTTCGTGGTCTCGCCCTCGTCCACGGCGGCGCGAAGGCGCCTAACCAGCGTCTTGACCGTCGAGCGGTAGCGCAGATTCTCGACCCGCTCGCGAGTCGTGATCCCAATGCGCTTCTTCTGTTGCTTGATGTTCGCCATAGCGTGAAAGTGCCCGCTGAGCGGGCGCGAGCGATGGTAGCAGACGATTACACGAGCGCGCCCGGTGACTGGAGACAGAGGGCGGGGAATACTCTCGATTGCGCTGCGTCCTTGCATCCGTGCACGGGGGAAGTCCGGAACGCCACGCACAACCCGGCTGCGGCGCGGCGTTCCGGTGCTATCTCCCTCAGTTTAGATATCGAGCAGAACTACCTCTATGAATTAAAAGTCGCAAACACTGCTCGAATAACTCGCTAGCTTTACCAGTAGAGGTACGGGATAGCTCCGTGTAACGTGTACCAATTGCTAGTAAGAGTATATCCCATGAAGGTTATTCGCGAGGCGTAGTCTGCCCCCGGCGTCGCGTACATCACTTTACTTTGATCTACACTATCTGTACGCACAGTAACAGAGGTTCCGCCTGTTACGGTTTTTGTTCGGGAGTCTTTTATATACCCCCTGTCGAACGTATCTCCGACGCCAAGATAAACGGTATACGGTATTGTCGTAGTGGAACCGCAGCTTATTGTGGCAGCACCTGCTATGTAACTGACATTATCCACGATCCACGGTTGAACCGCAGTGATATTGCAGGTTCCGTAGAGCATGGATGACGCTGCCGATGCGGGAGTCGCAGTAGCCGTACCAATTACGGCGAGCGCGAACACTACGCCCAGAAGCGTTGCAATACGTAGACGCATATTCTATTCCCTCCTATAGCAATAGCGAGATACGTTTATGTTGCGATGTTCACACTATTAGAACGCGCATATTTAATCCTGGTGGTTCGGTCGTCACCAGTAGTGAAACGATGTTTGCAGGGTGCTGCCGCGCTCAAGTGACAGCGCTGGTTTGCAGCTAATTAACGAGCGGCGATATCGACGCGATACGCATCCTGCTTAATGTAGTAGTCGCGTTATAACGGTTGTTTTAAGGCGCGAGTGGTAGCCATAGCACTTACGCGGTCGAGCACTCTTTCAGAGCGACTTCCAAGATGAGGCGGAGTCGGCGATCACGGGTCGCTCGGGATCGGTGATGCGGTAGTAGATGACGGTGAGGAGATGGGCCGAGAACGGCGCCGTCAACGAGCCCCAGACGAATGAGAAGAGAAGTTGCCAGTAGAGAGCGATCGGCGCGAGATAGACGATGTACGCGGGAATGCTGGTGACGGCGAGGCCCACCACCAGCGCCAGCAGCACCGTCTGCGCCTTACCCCGTACGAGCGAGCTCGATCTGGCGGCTGCGCCGCGCGTTACGTTCTCCAGTACGACCAGCGGCGCCATCAACGACCAACGGGCCATGATTATCAAGCCGGGGACGATGAAGAGGACGAGCCCCAGGCCAACGCCCAGGCCGTAGATGATCGACACCTTGAGCAGCTGCCAGAAGCATTCACCGACCCGCTCCAATAGAGCATTGACGTCCGCGGGCCGGCGGCCTTCGTGGATATTTCGTACCAGCTCGATCAGCGCTCCCTGGATGATCACCGGGCCGGCGAGGGCCAGTACGACCGCCGCGATGCCGAGTAGCACCGACAGACCCGTGTGCCTCGGAACTGCGTACTGCGCGACATTGACAGCCGTGAGTACCGCGATCACGACTGCGGCGAAGCCGATCGAGCGCCGGAAGAGCATGCGGTAGAGTCGCCAGGCGTCGCTGAGAATTCCCGAGACCGTCACGGACGGGAGCTTACTCAGCGGGCTCGTGCGACTCTGTTTCGATACGTCCCGTCAGGCGGCTTGGCAGGTTCGCCGCTGCCGATTGCGTGACGGCGCGACCCCCGGCCCGAGCGGGCGTCTACCTATACTCGGGCGCGTGGACGACCAAATCGCAGCCGCCTCGGACGCGCGAGACGCGGCCGATACCGGTTATCTCGATAGCTCGGCGCGCGGTAACGGACTCGCCAGGTCGACCGCCATCTTCTCGGTGGCGACGGCGGTCTCACGCGTGCTCGGTCTCGCGCGCGAGGTCATCGTCCGCGCTCTCTTTGGCGTCTTCGGCCCGATCAACGCCTTCGAGGTCGCGTTCCTGATCCCGAATACCGTTCGGGCGCTGGTCGCCGACACCGCCGTCTCCTCGGCGATCGTACCGGTGTTCAGCGAGCTGCTCGAGAAAGGGGAGCGCAAGCGCGCCTGGCGGGTCGCCTCCAGCCTCTTCTGGCTCTTCCTGCTCGGCCTCGGCGGCCTGACCGCTCTCTTCATTCTCACGGCGCCCTGGGTAATGGCGCCCTTCGGCTACCACGGTCACGAGGCGCACCTGGTCGTCAGCTTCTCGCGCATCCTCTTCCCGATCGTCGCTCTGCTCGGCGTCTCCGGAATCGTCGTGGGCATCCTCAACAGCTACGACCACTTCACTGTCCCGGCGCTGAGCCCGGTGTTCTGGAACCTCGCCATCCTGGCCGGGCTGGCACTCGGCGTGCCGAACGTGCACACGCTCGACGCCAAGCTCTACGTTTACGCCTTCTCGATCCTGGTCGGCACGGTCATCCAGGTCTTGCTCCCGTTCCCCTGGCTCAGGGGTCGCGACGACCGGTTACGGGTCCTGATCGACATTCACGACCCGGCCGTGCGGCGGGTGTTCGTGCTGATGGTGCCGGTGACTCTCGGCCTTGGCTTGATCAACTTCAACGCCGTCATCGACACCTTCGTCGGCGCTCGCATGATCGACAAGAACCTCGCCCCTAGCGCGCTGACCGCGGCCTTTCGCCTCTATGTGCTGCCGCAGGGGATCTTCTCGGTCGCGGTCGCGACCGTTCTCTTTCCCAGGCTCTCGCGCCTGGCGACCAGGAAAGACATGGAGGGCTTCCGAGAGACCGTCTCGCTCGGCCTGCGCCAGATCGCCTTCCTGCTCGTTCCCGCGAGCGTGATCTGCGCCGTTTTAGCCGTGCCGATCACGCGTCTTGTCTATCAGCGCTTCGCCTTCCATTCCGGCCAGACCACCATTGTTGCCGCGGCGCTTGCGGCCTTTTCCGCCGGCCTGACCTTCAACGGCACGATGCTGATGCTCAACAGGGCGTTTTTCAGCCTGCAGTCGAACTGGATACCAACCGTCGTCGCGCTCGCGAATCTCGTGATCAACGCCGCGCTGGATGTCGCTTTCGCCGGCTTCGGCGTCTGGGGCATCGCACTCTCGACCTCGATCGTGAACATCGCCGGGACGGTTGCGCTGCTCGTATTGCTGCGGCGACGGATCGGTTCCGTCGACGAGAGACGCGTGCTGGGCTCGACCCTACGCATCGTCTGTGCCTCGGCCCTGCTCGCCGCGGTCTCGTTCTTCATCTGGCTCGGTCTCGACCACGTACTCGGCCGCAGCTTTCCCGCGCAGCTCCTATCGCTCGGTAGCGCGCTTGGCGTCGGTCTGGTCGTCTACCTAGCCGCGTCGCGCCTGCTGCGGGTGCAGGAGCTCGAAGCCGTACTATCGTTGCGAGCCCGAGTGCGGCGCAGTTAGCAGGCTGCGCCGAGAGGCGTATCCCATGGACCAGAGCAAGATCCGCAACTTCTCGATCATCGCCCACATCGACCACGGCAAGTCGACGCTGGCCGATCGCATCCTTGAGCTGACCCACGCCGTCTCCAAGCGCGAGATGCGCGAGCAGGTGCTCGATTCGATGGAGCTGGAGCGCGAGCGCGGCATCACGATCAAGGCTCAGGCGGTGCGCGTGCAGTGGAAGGGTCACGAGCTGAACCTGATCGACACGCCCGGGCACGTCGACTTCAGTTACGAGGTCTCGCGCTCGCTGCAGGCCTGTGAGGGAGCCCTGCTGGTGGTGGACGCCGCGCAGGGGATCGAGGCCCAGACGCTGGCCAACGCCTACCTGGCGATCGAGAACGACCTGGAGATCGTTCCCGTCCTGAACAAGATCGACCTGCCCCAGGCCGACCCCGAGGGCACCGCGATCGAGGTCTCGCATCTTCTCGGCGGTGCGCCCGAGCAAGTGCTGGCGATCTCGGCCAAGACCGGGCAGGGAGTCGAGCCGGTGCTCGACGCCGTGATCGAGCGGATCCCGGCGCCGACGGGAGATCTGGACGCGCCGGCCCGCGCGCTCGTATTCGACTCCTCCTACGACCAGTACCGCGGCGTGGTGGCCTTCGTGCGCATGATCGACGGCTCGTTCTCGCGCCGCCAGGCGCTCAAGGCGATGGCGCTCGGCACCGAGTTCGAGCCCGAGGAGATCGGCTTCTTCGGCCCTGGGATGAGGCCGGTCGAGACGCTCGGCGCGGGCGAGGTGGGCTATCTCGTCACCGGCCTCAAGGACGTTGCCCGGCTGCGCGTCGGCGACACGATCACGACCGTGGCAGGTCCTGCCTCGGCGCCGCTTCCGGGCTACAAGGAAGTCAAGCCTATGGTCTTCGCCGGGCTCTTCCCGACCGAGTCGGACGCCTATCCCGAGCTGCGCGAGGCGCTGGAGAAGCTGAAGCTGAACGACGCAGCGCTCCTGTACGAGCCCGAGACCTCGCAGGCGCTCGGCTTCGGCTTCCGCTGCGGCTTCCTGGGTCTCTTGCACATGGAGATCGTGCGCGAGCGGCTGGAGCGGGAGTTCGACCTCGATCTATTGGTGACGGCGCCGAACGTCGCCTACCGGGTGAAGACGCTGGGCGGAGCGGAGCTGGAGGTGCACAACCCGGCCGAGATGCCGGACGAGCGCGAGGAGGTTCTCGAGCCCTACATCAAGGCGACGGTGATCGTGCCCAAGGATTTCGTCGGCTCGGTGATGGAGCTCTGTAACGAGCGCCGCGGCCGCTTCGACCACATGGAGTACCTCTCCGAGCAGCGGGTGATGCTGATCTACGAGTTGCCGCTGGGCGAGATCGTGCTCGACTTCTACGACCAGCTCAAGTCGCGCACGCGCGGCTACGCCTCCTTCGACTACGACCTGAGCGGCTTCCGCCCGGGCGAGCTGGTGCGGGTGGATATCCTCGTCGGCGGCGAGCCGGTCGACGCCCTCTCGCTGATCCTGCACAAGGACCGCGCCTACGATACGGGGCGCCTGCTGGTCGAGCGGCTGCGCAAGGAGATCCCGCGGCAGATGTTCGACGTGCCGATTCAGGCCGCGATCGGCTCCCGCGTGATCGCGCGCGAGACGGTCAAGGCCAAGCGCAAGGACGTGCTGGCCAAGTGCTACGGCGGTGACATCAGCCGCAAGCGCAAGCTGCTCGAGAAACAGAAGAAGGGCAAGAAACGGATGAAGCAAGTTGGCTCGGTCGAGGTGCCGCAGGAGGCGTTCCTGGCTGTGCTCAAGCTGGATGGGGGCGGAGGGAAGAAGTGAGCGGCGCCCGCCATCTATACGTCCATATTCCCTTCTGCGTCTCGCGCTGCGACTACTGCGACTTCGTCTCGCTGACGGGGCAGCGCGATCAGCAGGCCCGCTACGTCGAGGTGCTGCTGGCCGAGCTGGAGCTGGAGCGAGAGCTGCTGGCGCCCGAGCTGGACTCGGTCTATCTCGGCGGAGGTACGCCGACCCTGCTCGAAGCCGCTGCTCTACGTTGCCTGCTCGACGGGTTGCCCGCCGCAGCCGAGCTGACCGTGGAAGCCAATCCGGAGACCGTGACGCCCGAGCTCGCCGGGGCGCTCGTGGAGGCGGGCGTGAACCGCGTCTCGCTCGGCGCGCAGAGCTTTCAGCCGCGCCTGCTCGAGCTGCTTGGTCGCCGCGCCGGTCCCGACGACGTCCGCCGCGCTTTCCGGCTCCTCCGCGAGGCCGGGATGGAGAACATCTCGCTCGATCTCCTCTACGGAATCCCCGGGCAGAGCCGCCGCGACCTCAACGCCGATCTCGGCGCGGCGCTCACCCTCGCACCCGAGCACCTCTCCTGTTACGAGCTGGAGGCGAAGTCGGGAACGCGCTTCGCCCACGAGCACGGTGCCGAGCTGGCCGCGCAGTCCGAGGCGCTGGAAGACCACCTGGAGCACGTCGTCGAGCGCCTGACCGGCTCGGGCTACCGCTGGTACGAGACCGCCAACTTCGCCCGCGGCGAGCCCGGGCGCGACTTGCGGAGCTTTCACAACCTCGGCTACTGGCGCGGGCACGACTATCTCGGGATCGGGATCGGCGCCGTCTCGACGCTGAGCGGATGCCGCTGGAAAAACGCGCCCTCGCTGCCGCACTACCTCGAGGCGCTGGAGCGGAAGGCGAGGCCGCCGCGTGAGACCGAGGCGCTGGACGAGGCGACGAAGTTGCGCGAGCGCGTGATGCTGGGCCTGCGCCTGGACGAGCCCGTGGAAATCGCGGAGGTGGAAGCGGCGCTCGATCGCGACGCGCTCGCTCGACTCTCCGATCTCGGCCTCGTCCTGGTCGAGGGCGGAATGCTGACGCTCAGTTCTCGCGGGCGGATGCTCGGGGGAGCGGTCAGCGCCGAGCTGATCGTCTGGGACGCGGAGCCCGTGCTCGCGGGGACCTAGAGGCCCAGTGCCGAGGTCGTACCTGAGCGCGCTGGTGGTGTTCGTAGCGCGCAGCCGACGACGGTATTGAATCGGCACGGAATCGGCACTTTCTAGGGTGTTTTCGGCTTTCGTGGGACGGTATCTTCGAACGACCCCGCGGGCGGGTGGCTTGGTGGCGGGCGGATGAGCTGGCGCCTGCAAGCGCCCGACGCACAAACCTCGCTAAAATACCTGCAAATGCCCGATCCTCTAGCAGTTGATCTGAGCGATCGCCAGCGCCGGATTCTGCGCACGGTGGTCGAGGAGTACGTGACGAGCGGTCAGCCGGTCGGCTCCAAGCACCTGGTCGAGAGCTCCGGGCTTTCCATCTCCTCCTCGACCGTGCGCTACGAATTGGCCGAGCTGGAGGAGCGCGGGCTGCTGACTCATCCGCACACCTCCGCCGGGCGCATTCCCACCGACGGCGGCTACCGCTGCTACGTCGATTCGCTTCTTTCCGAGCGCTCGCCGCAATCCGAGCTGCTCTCGCTCGACTTGAGCGTCGCTCAGAACGAGGTCGAGGAGGCGCTCGAGGCAACGACGGAGATGCTGGCGGGTATGACGCATCTGCTTGCGCTCGCTTCGGCGCCGTCGCTCGAGACCACCGCCGTGCGCCACGTCGAGGTGCTGCAGCTGCAGCCGCACGTCGTCCTGATCGTGCTGATCACCTCGACGGGCGAGGTCTCGAAGCGGGCCTGCGCGTTCGAGGCGCCCGTCGACTCGGGGCTGGTGAACTGGGCACGCGAGTACCTGAACGAGCGCCTCGAGGGGCGCGCGCTCGGGCCGCGCCTGCTGCGCCAGGCGCTCGAGGATCACGCGTTGAGTGCCGGAGAGCGCGATTTCCTCGCGGTTCTGCGTCCGGCTTTGGAGGAGCAGGCCGGCCGCGGCGACGAGCGCGTCTTCGTCGGCGGCGCGGCGATGCTGCTCGACGCCGTCCGCGGCAGCGAGCTGGACGCCTGCCGCAGCCTGCTCGCGGTGCTCGAGCGCCGGGCGGCCACGCTCGAGCTACTACGCGCCTCGATCGAGCAGCGCCGGCCCTACGTCCGCGTCGGCGAGGAGCTCGACAACCCGGCTCTGAGCGGCGTCTCGCTGGTCGGCGCTCGCTACGGCCTGGCGCACCGCTCGCTCGGCACGGTCTCCCTACTCGGCCCGATGCGGATGGACTACGAGAAGGCGATCGGCGCGGTCAGGGCAGCCGCGCAGGAGCTCTCGCGCTTCGTCGAGGACGTCTACGAGGAGCCCTGAGAGCACACGCTGACTCTGATTCTTTGGTAAGTCGGCACAGACGGGTGTGTTTTCCCCGGGTAGCGTTTACGTTGGGGTTCCCCACCGAGGGCGCCGAGAAAGCCCCCTGCCCGCCCAAACCCACCCGCCGTCCCGCCTCCACTTGAGCGCGCCTGACTAACCTTGAGCCAGATGTCCACGACCGAACGCGACTACTACGAGCTGCTCGGCGTCTCGCGCGGCGCCAGCGAGGCCGAGATCAAGAAGGCCTTCCGCGCGCTGGCGCGCGAGTTGCACCCCGACGTCTCCGACCATCCCGAGGCCGAGGAGCGCTTCAAGCAGCTGGTCGAGGCCTACGAGGTGCTGTCCAAGAGCGAGACGCGCGAGCTCTACGACCGTTTCGGGCACGCCGGTCTGCGCAGCGGCGGCTACCAGCCGACGGGCGTCGATTTCGGAAGCCTGTCCGATCTCTTCTCGGCCTTCTTCGGCGACGAGATGTTCGGCGCCGCGGCGCAATCTCGGGGGAGGCAGCGCGGAGCCGACATCGCCGCCGAGGTCGAGATCGAGCTGACCGAGGCGGCGACGGGGCTCAAGCGAGAGGTCGCCTTCGAGGCCGAGACGGTTTGCCATCTCTGTGAGGGCTCGGGCATGGAGCCCGGAACCGAGCCGACTACCTGTCCCACCTGCAAGGGCCAGGGGATGTTCCAGCAGGTCTCCCAGAGCATCTTCGGCCAGGTGATGCGCACCCAGGCCTGCGCTACCTGCGGCGGCGCGGGCAAGGTGATCGAGCACCCCTGCGAAAACTGCAAGGGCAGCGGGCGCGAGATGGACGAGCGCACCCTGGAGGTCGAGATTCCGGCCGGTATCCACGACCGCCAGCCGATCCGTATCTCCGGCGAGGGACACGCCGGCGCCCGCGGCGGCGGCGCCGGCGACGTCTACGTGCTGGTGCGCGTGCGCCCCGACGCGCGTTTCGTGCGCGAGGGCGACGACCTCGTCTCGACGCTGGAGCTGACGATGACCCAGGCCGCGCTCGGTGGCAGGAGAACCGTGGCGACTCTCGACGGCGAGACCGAGGTCGAGATCAAGCCGGGCAGCCAGCCGGGCACCGTGCTCACGCTCAAGGGCAAGGGCATGCCGCGGCTGCAGGGCTTCGGCCATGGCGACCTGCGCCTGCTGCTGAGCGTGCTCGTCCCGCGCAAGCTCGACGAGGAGCAGCGCAAGTTGCTCCAGCAGTTCGAGGAGGGCGCCACCGCCGTCACCTACGAGCACGACGAAGGCGTTTTCAAGCGACTGAAGGGCGTCTTCCACTGACCGAGCTGCGGCGCATCGCCGTTCGCGTCCCGCTCGAGCAGGCGGAGGAGGCGCGGGCGGAGCTGCTCGAGTTCGCCGCGCACGGCTTCGAGGAGCGGGATCTTCCCGGAATGCTCGAGCTGGCCGTCTACGGCGGGCCGGAGGTCGAAGAGGCCCTGCGCGCGAGCTTCACGGCTGTCAGGTCAGAGCTGGTGGAGCCCGGTTGGGAGGACAACTGGCGCGCCTTCCACCGTCCGGTCGAGATCGGGAAGCTGTGGGTCGGCCCGCCCTGGGAAGAGCCCCCGCAAGGACTTCTGCCGGTCGTGATCGATCCCGGCGGCGCCTTCGGTACCGGCGCCCATCCGACGACTCGCCTCTGCCTCGAGCTGCTGCAGGAGCTCGAGCCGGCGAGCCTCCTGGACATCGGCTGTGGCTCGGGCGTGCTGGCGATCGCGGCGGCGAAGCTCGGCTTCTCTTCCGTTGTCGCCCTCGACAACGATCCCGAGGCGATCGAAGCCACGCTCACGAACACCAAGGCAAACGGCGTCTCGCTCGATGCGCGCCTGGCCGATGTGCTTGCCGCATCGCTGCCGCCGGTGGAGGTCGCGGTCTGCAACATCAGCCTTCAGGCTCTGGAAGAGCTGGCCTCCGGGCTCGAGTGTGGGACGCTGGTCGCCTCGGGCTTCCTCGCCTCCGACGATCTACGCCTGGCCGGGTATAGCGTGGTGCGCAGGCAAGAGCAAGCAGATTGGGCGGCCGTCGTAGCTCGCCCGGAAAGGGGTGGCGAATGATCGGGGAAGCAAAGCTCGAGGCAGCGCCTTCAGGCCTTCTGCCGGCCGACGAGGGCTGGTTCGTCGTCAACGTCCGCGACACCGCCTGGATGACGAACGACCGGCACGGATCCGGTTGCCGGTTCGAGAACACGAACCTGCCCTTCCCGGAGATCGGCTTCAATCTGCGAGTCCTCGGGCCGGGGCAGTCGAGCTCGATTTATCACCGTGAGTCGAATCAGGAAGACTTCCTCGTGCTCGCGGGCAAGTGCCGGCTCCTGGTTGAGGGTCAGGAGAGGGAGCTCGAAGCCTGGGACTTCGTGCACTGCCCACCGAACACCGAGCACGTCTTTGTCGGCGCCGGTCCGGGCCGCTGCGTCATCTTGATGGCCGGGTCGCGCGATCCGGATGAGGACACCTTCTATCCGGTCTCGGGGCTGGCCCGACGCTACGACGCCGGCGTCGACAAGGGAACGAGCTCGTCGGTCGAGGCCTACGCGAATACCGGACCGTTTCGAGCCGAACGTCCCGCCGACTGGGACGAGCTCCCTTGGGCTTAGCCTGTGTTCGCGGGAGTTTTTGAGCCATGACCACCTTCTCCGTGTGTTTTCTCGGCTGCAAGGTCTCCTACACCGACGCCGACGCGCTTCGGGAGCGCCTGCTCGCCGAGGGCCACGAGGAGGCGCGCGCGGGCGAGGCCGAGATCGCGCTCGTCAACAGCTGCTGCGTCACCCGCGAGGCGCTCGGCAAGTCGCGCCAGGCGGCGGCGAAGGCGGCGCGCACGCACAGGCGCGTTTACGTCACCGGCTGCGGCGCCAACCTCGAGGGCGCCTTCGCGAGCCTGCCCGAGAACGTGACGGTACTGAGCGGGCAAAGCGCGGACGCGCCCCAGCGGTTGGCTGGCCTGGTCGGTCGCGCCGGCGACGCCGTCTCCATCCGTCCCGAACGGGTTCGCGCCTTCGTCCAGATCCAGGACGGCTGCTCCTTTGGTTGTAGTTACTGCGTTGTGCCGCTGGTACGCGGGCCGGCGCGCTCGAAGTCGGCCGGGGCCGTGCTGGCGGAGGTCGGGCGCCGCGTAGGGCAGGGGCACAAGGAGGTCGTTCTCTCCGGGATCAATCTCGGCTGCTTCCACGACAGCGGCGCGGGCCTCTCGCTCGCCGGGCTGGTGCGCGAGGCGGGGAAGACGCCCGGCCTCGAGCGGCTGCGGCTCTCTTCGATCGAGATCAATCACGTCAGCCCCGAGCTGATCGCGGCGATCCGCGAGACGCCCACGGCCTGCCGCCACCTCCACGTTCCGCTCCAATCCGGCGACGACGAGATCCTGCGCGCAATGAAGCGCCACTACGACGCCGCCACCTTCCTGCGCCGCCTCGAAGGGCTGGAAGACTTCAACCTCACGAGCGACGTGATCGTCGGCTTCCCCGGCGAGGACGAGGCCGCTTTCGGGCGCACGCTCGATCTGGTCGAGCGTGCCGGAGTAACGAAAGTGCACGTCTTTCCCTACTCTCCGCGCCCCGGAACCGCGAGCGAAGGCTGCGACGATGTTCCCGCCGCGGTGAAGAAGGAACGAGCCGCCCGCCTGCGCGAATCTTCGAAAAAAGCCTGCTTAGGCCGCTGGCGTGGCAAGATCGGTATGAGCGAGAGCGTTCTAGTCGATAGGCCGGGACGCGGCTACGCGAGCGACTACACGCCGTGGCTCGTCGACGGTCAGATCGGTGAGATGGTGCAGGCAGAGGCGAAAAACGTGACGGAGCAGGGGATAATCGGAATAATGAGATGATGACTCCGACCGACTGTCTCTTTTGCGAGCTGATACGCAGCGGCTCCCACATCCGCCGCGACGACGGCTTCGTGGCCATCGAGGACATCAATCCCAAGGCCGAGGTGCACATCCTGATCGTGCCCGAGCGGCATATCGATACCTTCCGCCAGATCGGCGAGTTCCCGCCCGAGGAAGCGCTGCGAATGCTCGAGTTCATCGCCGAGACGGCGAAAGCGCTTTCGCTCGAGGACTACCGTGTGCTCTGCACCGTCGGGCCGAGCGCCGGGCAAACGGTCTTCCATCTGCACTGGCACCTGCTCGGCGGGCGCGATCTGAGCGGCCGGCTGCCGGCACTGGCGCTGGTCGAGGCCGAGGGGGAGGAGTGACGTGATCAAGCGGATCGAGACAGAGCTCGCCGACGCAATTCGCGCCCACGACGAGTTGCGCCGCGACACGCTGCGCCTGATGCTCGCCTCGCTGCGCTCGGCCGAGAAGAAGCTGCTGCGGCCGCTCTCGGACGACGAGGAGCTGCTGGTGCTGCAGCACGAGCGCAAGCGGCGGGTCGAGGCGGCCGAGGCCTTTCGCGCCGGCGATCGCCCCGAGCGGGCTGCGCGCGAGGAGGCGGAGCTGAAGATCCTGGAGGAGTACATGCCGCCGCCGCTCTCGCAGGAAGAGCTGGAGGAGATCGTCGACAAGGCGGTCGCCGCGGTCGGGGCGACGAACGTGCGCGATCTTGGCCGCGTCATGGCCGATGTAATGCCTCAGGTCTCGGGCCGCGCCGACGGCTCGCTCGTATCGCAGCTGGTGCGCGAGGCACTCGCCTAGCCGGTGCCAGGAACCCGGACGCGGCGAAAGGTTGAACTCGCGCGGCGGCCGGTAACGAGCGCGAAGGCCAGCGCCTACACTGACACCCGGATGCAGGACGTTCTGACGATTCCCAACGAAGTCGCGGCCGAGCTTGCGGGCGTCTCGGACAGCGTGCTCGAGGCCCTGCGCGAACGCCTCGCTTGCACGATCAGGTTGCGAGGTAACCGGCTTACGCTCGACGGCGACAAGGCCGAGGTGGCCCAGGCGCGCACGGTGATCGAGGAGATCGTCGGGCTGGTCGAGGACGGCCAGGAGGTCGGGCCCAGCTCGGTGGACGCGGTGCTCGGGGCGCTCGACCAGGCGCAGGATGTGCGCGAGGTGTTCGAAGAGATCGTCTGGCGCCACCGCGGCAAGAAGATCACGCCCAAGACCGTCAACCAGAAGCGCTACGTCGATGCCATTCGCTCGCGCACCGTCACCTTCGGCATCGGCCCGGCCGGCACCGGCAAGACCTATCTGGCGATGGCCCTCGCGGTCGCCGCGCTCAGCGAAGGCCAGGTCGGGCGCATCATCCTGACGCGCCCCGCGGTCGAGGCCGGCGAGCGCCTCGGCTTCCTGCCCGGCGACCTGCTGGCCAAGGTCGATCCCTACCTGCGCCCGCTCTTCGACGCGCTCTACGACATGCTCGACGCCGAGCGGCTGGGCGCCTACATCGAGCGCGGCACGATCGAGGTCGCTCCGCTGGCCTTCATGCGCGGGCGCACGCTCAACGACTCCTTCATCATCCTCGACGAGGCCCAGAACACCACCCCCGAGCAGATGCAGATGTTCCTGACCCGGCTCGGCTTCGGCTCGCGCGTCGTCGTCACCGGTGACATCACCCAGGTCGACCTGCCCAAGGAACAGGCCTCGGGCCTGATCCAGGTGCAGCAGGTCCTGGCCGACATCGAAGGCATCGCCTTCGTCCAGTTCGGGCACGAGGACGTCGTCCGCCACAAGCTGGTGCAGCGAATCGTCGAGGCCTACAAGCGCCACGTCGAGGCCACGGGCGCCGAGCGCCGCCGCTAGCTTGGAACGTGATGATCGAGATCGAGATCGAGAACAGAAGCGGCGCCGCCGTTGACGAGCAGGCAGCCGCCTCGCTCGCCCGGAAGGTGCTGGAAGCGGAAGGCGTCGTCGAGGGCGAGCTAGGGCTCAGCTTCGTCGGTGGCGAGGAGATTCGCGCGCTCAAGCGCGAGCATCTGGCGATCGACGAGGTGACCGACGTGCTCTCCTTCCCGATCGACGGTCTGGGCGACCTGCCGGCCGGCCTTCCACGCCAGCTCGGTGATGTCGTCATCTGCCCCGAGGTGGTGGGGGCCGAGTGGCGAAAACCACTCGTACACGGCCTCTTGCACCTGCTCGGCTACGAGCACGGGCCCGAGATGGAGGAGCGGGAGAACCGCTACGAATCGACATGAGCCCACGTTCACGAATCTCGCTCATCGATAGCTTCAACTTCGCCTTCCAGGGCGTCATTCACGCCGTCCGGACGCAGCGCAACATGCGCATTCACCTGCTCATCGCGATCGCCGTGCTGATCGCCGCGGTTGTTGTCGGAGTCCAACGGATAGAGCTGATCGCGATCATTCTCGTGATCGCCTTCGTGCTCATCAGCGAGATGGTCAACAGCGCACTGGAGGCGGCGATCGACGTGTCGACGACGAGTTTCGACCCGATGGCCAAGCTGGCCAAGGACATGGCCGCCGGCGCCGTTCTGATCTCGACCGTCACCGCGGTTGCAGTCGGCTTTCTCATCTTCGAGGATCACATCGCCAACCCGAGCACGCGCCTGCTCAACCGGGCCGAGCGGGCGCCCGTATATCTGACGCTCGTGGCTCTGATCGTCACGGTCCTGATCGTGATCGTGACCAAGGCACTGACTCATCGCGGGACGCCGCTTCGGGGCGGCCTGCCCTCCGGCCACTCCGCGCTCGCCTTCGCGGCCTGGATGGCGATCACCTACCTGATCCCCGCCGGCGATCACCGCTTCCTGATCTCGTCGCTGGCTCTCGTAATGGCGTTCCTGGTGGCGCAGACGCGAATCGAAGCCGGCTTCCACTCTGCCCTCGAGGTCACCTATGGCGCCGTGATCGGAGCGCTCGTGACGCTGGCCTTCTTCCAGATATTCACATGACAGAGCAGCTGAAGAGCGGCTTCATCGCCGTCGCCGGGCGCCCCAATGTGGGCAAGTCCACGCTGGTCAACGCACTCTGCGGCGGCAAGGTCGCGATCGTCTCGAACAAGCCGCAAACCACGAGGCAGCGCATCTTCGGGATCGTCAACGGAGCGGACTACCAGCTCGTGCTGGTCGACATGCCGGGCTTCCAGCGCCCGCTCGACCCGCTGACCGAGCATATGCAGCGCACCGTCTCCAACTCGTTCGAGGACGCGGACGCCGTCATGTTCATGCTTTCCGCGCAGGAGAGGATCGGCGCCGGCGACCGCTTCATCGCCCAGACGGTGTTCGCGCTCGGCGTGCCGGTGGTGATCGTGTTGAACAAGGTCGATCAGCAGAGGCCGGGCCACATCGCCCAGCAGATGAAGACCGCTGCCGAGCTCGGTAACTTCCACGCTCTTCATCCGGTCAGCGCCAAGACCGGCGACGGCGTGCCCGAGCTGCGCGAGGAGCTGCTCGGACTGCTTCCCGAGGGCGTCGCCTACTTCCCGCGCGACGTCATCACCGACATGCCGCTGGCGCTGCGCCTGGCCGAGCTGATCCGCGAGAAGGCGCTCGCCCTGACCCGCGACGAAGTCCCACACTCGCTCTCGGTGGAGCTGGAGGAGATCACCGAGCGGGTGATCAGGGCCCGCATCATGGTCGAGACCGAGTCACAGAAGCAGATCCTGGTCGGGCGGGCCGGCCGAATGGTCAAGGAGATCGGCGTGAAGGCGCGGCCCGAGATCGAGCAGCTGGTCGGGCACCGGGTCTTTCTCGACCTCAAGGTCAAGGTCGAGCCGCGCTGGCGCCGCGACCAGGCCACGCTCGAGCGGCTGGGTATCTAGGCGCTAGCATCGAATGAGAAACTCAATCGACCTCGATCCGAACGGGCGAGAGTCCGAGCTATCGGGGAAGGAGCGCTAGGCATGCAGACGATCTTGGTGGCGACCGACGGCTCGGCCTGCGGGCAGCGGGCCGAAGACGAGGGAGTCAGCCTGGCTGTTGCTACCGGCGCGCGTCTGGTCTTTCTGCATGTCCAGCCCGAGGTCGATCCTTCCCGGGCTCGTCCGGGCACGCTGAGCGAGGAGACCGACGAGTCGCACGCGCTGCTTGATCGCGCGCTGGCAAAGGCGGTCGGGGCGGGCGTCGACGCAGAGGCCGAGATCGTCGAGGGAAGCGCCGCGCACGAGATCGTCGATGCCGCGCGGCTGCGTGGCGCGGACGTCATCGTCGTCGGCTCGCGCGGGCTCGGCAAGCTGTCGGGCATGTTCCTGGGCAGCGTCTCGCGCGACGTGCTGAGCGAGACCGACCGGCCGGTGCTGATCGTCAAGGAAGAGAGAACGTCCTAAGCGCTGGCTTTCAATCGCGCCAGGGCTTTTTCGTAGACACCATGCAATTCCTCGTCTATGAAAACGAAGCGCACCTTCTCGATCAGCGGTAGCCGGGTCAGCGCCTCGATCGCCGCGGCCAGGGCTATCGGTGCGGCCAGTTGTGGCGGGTAACCGTAGGCGCCGGTGGAGATTGCCGGGAAAGAGACGGTGCGGCAACCGTGCTCGCGGGCCAGCTCGAGCGAGCGCTCGTGGCAGGAGGCTAGGAGCAGCTCTTCACCGGCGCCGCCACCCTGCCAGACCGGGCCGACGGCGTGGATGACGAAGCGCGCCGAAAGCCTGCCGGCGCCGGTGATCACCGCCTCGCCCGTTGCGCAGTGACCGATCTTGCGGCACTCGGCCATGATCTCGGGCCCGCCGGCGCGTTGAATCGCCCCGTCCACACCGCCGCCGCCGCGCAAGCTGTTGTTGGCCGCGTTGACGATCGCGTCGACGTGCTCGCGCGTGATGTCGCCGAGCGCGAGCTCGATTCGCTCGCATACCGCGGCCTGTGCGGAATCCGGCTGCACTCCTCCAGGCTAATGGCTTTTTACACGCGATGTGCTGAGCGATCGGGCGGGGCCGGACGCTGCGGCCGCCCACCCCGTTTGGTCCTTTCGGTTCACGCATATGAGTGGTTCTGGGCCGGAGACGATTCTGTAGGCTTCCGCCGTGCGCTATCGCAGGCTAGGTCGTACAGGGCTCGAGGTTTCCGAGATCGGTTTCGGAACCTGGGGCGTAGGCGCGGACGCCTGGAAGGGCGGCACCGATAGCGACTCGCTCGCCGCGATGCAGCGCGCAATCGAGCTCGGCGTCAACTTCATCGACACCGCGATCGTCTACGGCTCCGGCCACAGCGAGAAGCTGGTCGGGCAGATCAAGCGCGAGCACCCCGAGGTCATGATCGCCAGCAAGGTCAACCCCGCCAACTGGGAGTGGCCGGCCAGCGACAAGACCCCCGCCGACGAGGCCTTCTCGGCCGCTCACGTGATCGCGCGCACCGAGGAGAGCCTGCGCAACCTCGGCGTCGAGGTAATCGACGTGCAGCAGTTCCACGTCTGGTCGGACGCCTGGGTCGGCCAGGGCACGTGGCTCGAGGGAATCGAGCAGCTCAAGCGCGAGGGCAAGATCCGTTTCTTCGGCGTCTCGGTCAACGACGCCCAGCCCAACTCGGTGCTGAAGCTGGTCGAGAGCGGTCAGGTCGACAGCGTGCAGGTGATCTACAACATCTTCGACCAGGCGCCCGAGGACAAGCTCTTCCCGGCCTGCGAGCAGCGTGACGTCGGCATCATCGTCCGCGTCCCCTTCGACGAGGGCGCTCTCACCGGCAAGGTGACGCCCGATACGGTGTTCGAGAAGGGCGACTTCCGGGCCGACTACTTCAAGGACGAGCGCAAGGCGGAGGTCTGGGAGGCCGTGCACAAGATCGCCGCCGATTTGGATATTCCGCTCGAGCGGCTGCCCGAGATCGCCCTTCGCTTCTGCCTCGTTCCCGATGTTGTCTCGACAGTCATCCCCGGGATGCGCTCGATCGCGCACGTCGAGTCGAATGTCGCCGCCGGCGACGCGGGCCTGCTAACGCCCGATCAGATCGAGATCCTGCGCGCGCACCGCTGGGTGCACGACTGGTACCACTGAGTTCCTGTCCCGCTATTCCGCCGCCGCCGGTTGCTCACAACCCGTGCGGACGATCACAGTCGGGCAGTGGGCATGGTGCGCGCACTGCTGACTGACCGAGCCCAGTAGGAGATCGCGGAAGCCACCGCGACCGCGTGAGCCGATCACGAGCAACTCCGCCTTCGCCGCCTCCTCGATCAATATCTGCGCCGGTTGACCCTCGCGCACGACCGATCCGGTCTCCACGTTTCCCGCGCTCTCCTTCACCGCTCGCAGCGCCTCTTCGAGCACATCGTTCGCGGCGGCTTCGGAATCTTCCGCCAGGTTGGGGGGAGGGGGCGCCCAGCCGGCGCCGTAGGCCGTCAGCGGCACGTGCCAGGCCACGACGATGCGTAGCTTGGCTTTTCGGATACGAGCCTCCTCGAGCGCGAACCTCAGTGCCGAGTGCGAGCACTTCGAGCCGTCAACGCCCACGACGATCATCCTTCGCCTCCTTCCACTGGAGAGCTTTCGCTTCTATGCGGAGTCTCTCTCAGCGGCGGCCTGCGAGCAAGCTCTTCTCCATTTCGTCAGAGATGTTGTGTTAGATAGGAAGCAATGAAACGGCTCGCTCTCGGCTTCGCAGCGCTTGCGCTTGGCGCCGTCCTCTTCGTCCCGGCCGCAGAATCGCAGGCGCAGGCGCCCTTCCGCTCCTCGGTCTCTCCGCTCAGCGCGGCGTTTCGCGCTCAGATGACCTCCTGGCACAAGGGCTGCCCGGTTTCTGCCTCCGATTTGCGCCTGGTTCGCGTCAGCTTCTGGGGCTTCGACGGCCGCGCTCACCAAGGCCGGTTGATCCTGCACCGCAGCTACACGAGCCCTGTGATCAAGGCGCTGCGCACGCTCTACTCCGAACGCTTCCCGGTCAGGCGCATGCGGCCGGTCGAGGCCTACGGCTCCAGCGACGACCGCTCGATGGCGGCCGACAACACCTCGGCCTTCAACTGCCGTGGCGTCACTGGCTCGAGCGCCTGGTCGGAGCACGCCTACGGCCGAGCGATCGACATCAACCCGCTCGAGAATCCCGAGATTCGCCGGGGCGTCGTCTCGCCGCCGGGCGGGCGCAAGTACACGAACCGGAGCAAGCGGGCGAAGGGGATGATTCACGCGGGCGACGCGACCGTGAGCGCCTTCGAGGCCGTTGGCTGGCACTGGGGCGGATACTGGCATTCGCTCCAGGATTACCAGCACTTTTCCTGGAACGGGCAGTAGACGATCGCGTCACCTGGCGCACCGAGATAAACGATGCGAGGTCGGCATGAAGCCGGCACACCTGCGCGCGTGTTTTCTCGATACCGGGTTAAGAGATAGGCCGGGCGAAACGCGCACAACGCGGACTCGCGCTGGCGTTTGGAACGGAACGCCCCGCTGGCCGACGGTCTCTACCTCGCTCACTACAGAACCTCTAGCGCGAAACTCGCTTCTGAAGAAACCAACCGACGACAGCTGCGTAATAGTCTCCTCGTGCTGATTGCCGACCTCATATGGGGGCGGATCCTCTCTAGTTGGGAGAATCCAAATCTGCGAGCCTCAGCGCCTGCGCGATCTCGCTCGAAGTTGTCGAGGACTGGCCGTGTCCGTGGTAAGCGCTAGGACTCGGGCCCTTCGTAGCTGACGCTGTCGCTGAGGATTTCGTCGATCCGCTCGAGCGTCTGGGAGTCGAGTTGGACGCCTGATGCGGCGGCATTCTCCTCGATCTGCTCGGGACGGGTGGCGCCGATGATCGGTGCGGCGACGTTTGGCTCGCGTAGCACCCAGGCGAGGGCGAGTTGAGCCATCGTGATTCCAAGCTCGTCGGCAATGGGTTCGAGTTGCTGGACGCGGCCGAGGAGGGTGTCGTTGTAGCGCCCATCGACCATGAATTCGTTCATGACATCCGAGGCCATTCGGCTGTCGGAGGGGGGAGGCAATCCCGGCTTATACTTGCCCGTCAGCACTCCCTGTGACAGCGGCGAGAACACGATCTGCGAGATCCCGTTGTTAGCGCAGAGTGGAATCACGTCGAGCTCGGGGCCGCGCCAGAGCAGCGAGTATTGGGGCTGGCTCGAGACGAACTTCTCGACATCTGGAAGCGAGAGTGCCTCCTGGATCTTGTCCGCCGGCCACTCGCTGAAGCCGATATAGCGCGCCTTGCCCTGCTTGACGACCTCGGTGAGCGCCTCCATCGTCTCGGGGAGTGGCGTATCCCAGTCGTAGCGATGACACTGGTAGAGGTCGACGTAGTCCATCCGCAGGCGCGTGAGTGACGCGTCGATCTGCTTGAAGACCTGCTCTCGCGACAAGCCCCGATCTTCCGGGGTCATGGGGAAGAACAGCTTTGTCGCGAGCACGTACGAATTGCGCGGCCGATCGGCTAGCACCTCACCGAGGAACGACTCCGCTTCGCCTCCGGAGTAGGCGTTCGCGGTGTCGATGAAGTTGATTCCGAGCTCGAAGGCCTTCGCGACACATGCTTCGGCTTGCTCGCGCCCGATGGCGCCACCGTAGGTGAGCCACGAGCCAAGACAGATCTCCGAGACCTCGAGGTCGCTACTTCCGATCTTCCGGTAGAGCATGCTCGCGATCAGCTCCCCTTAATCTTCTAGTTGACTATGTCGTCTGCTGATGCTGGGCTCTGGCTACCGGTCAGCGATCCAGCTTCTGAGGAGCTGTAGCCTGTTTGGATATCGAGCCCGGTTCGACAGTTTATCGAAGGCGTTCTGACTTGATGAACCGCCGTCATCTCGCAGACTACGCGCCGCCGGCTATCTCACTACCATAAAAAGTGGACCAACAAACGGGGTCAGGTCACTGGGCTGTGGTCATCTTCCTGTTGACCCCGTTTGGCGGTATCGCGTATCTGAAGCCGGGGCGGCCACACTGATGACGCTCGGATGTTCGGACTCGTCGAAGCTTCGGGGTATATTCCCGCACGCTCGCCCAGGCGACTCTAGCGTCGGGTGCCACTGCGACACGCTGGCGCAGCCAACAGGCCTTAGACCCGGTGGCCTCCGTTTGAGACAGTTAGGAAACCGCTACCAACTGTTCGTCCCGCCGGTCATTAGCGACGCAACCAGGCGCGCAGGCGCGGTTGGCGCGCCAACAGTATTCCAGCGGCGGTCACGACAAGGATGGTGATGAGCGAAACCGGCCAGATCGGCTGGTGCCCGCTCGCCCAAACTGGGATCACGACCGCCAGAACGACAGCGCCAAGGATGAGCCTGTAGATGACGCTGTGCAAAGTGAACCTGTCACGCATGGGCCAATGCTAAGGCAAGCACGCGCCTCCAGCCGCTCCCTTTCGACTCACGACGCTCAGGGTGTATTCGCGAACACTGGCCCCCATCCCACCGGTCCGCCTAGGGGGCGAGTCACAACTCGCTTTTCGGCTGAAGTCGTGCCTTCGAGGATGTTCTTCTCGGGCTCTCGGAGGGCTTCGCTTGACCGAGAGGGCGTTGGAACGGCCTCCGGACGGGACCTCGTGTTCGAAGTCAACGGAAAACAAAAAAAAGGCTCGAGGCGAGACCTCGGAACTGCCTCGGGGCCGATCAGGTAAACGCAGGGAAATCCACAAAGTGGGGTATCCCCTTGAGTACCCCGATTCCCCGTGGCATCCGGTTACGGCTTGACTGCTTCGAAAGGTCGTACAGCGCCGCGGCCTGCACTTCGTCGCGGCGACCCCTCGGCCTCGGTGAGCAGACTTGGTGCTGTTCAGCAGCGATCTGCCATCATCTACGACATGACCGAGAAACCCGGTACCGCGCGTGCCTTGGCGGCGGCACGGGCGGTCGCGCTCGCCAATTCCGTGGCCTGCGAGGACGCAGTTGTGGTGGCTGCCGGCAGCAATGTGCTTGTGCATCTCAAGCCCGCTCCGGTTATAGCGCGAGTGATGACCGGTACAGCGGTGCTGCACGGTGACGTCGAGAGATGGCTTGCTCGCGAGGTCGCGGTCGGGACTTTCTTGGGAGAACGGGGTTTGGCCGTTCCACCCAGTGATGTGCTTGCACCGGGGCCTCACCAGTATGAGGGGCTCTGGATGACGTTCTGGGAGTTTGTCGAGCACGATGCTTCCCGGCCTCTGCCGCGCGCGCACGAGCTAGGCGGCTCGCTACGCGAACTGCACGCTGCGCTCGCCGACTTTCCGGGCCAGCTCGGGCAGCTCAGCGATGTGCGCGACTGGCTCGACCGGCTTCTTGCCGAGTTGCATCCATCGCCGAGGCTCACCCCGCAGGACAGAGATTTGCTGCGCTCCCACCTCCAAGAGCTGACACCCTCTGTCTTTGAGAGCTCGCTCCCCGCGCAGGCAATTCATGGCGACGCGTCGATATCAAACCTTTTCCGTACCGACAACGGGCTCATCTGGAACGACCTCGAGGACACCTGTGTTGGTCCAGTCCACTGGGACGTCGCGGGGCTCATCATCGAAGCCCGCGCCCGCGGGGGGAGCGAGGATTACGTCGCGGACTTTCTTCGTGCCTACGGCGGACTGGACATTGAAGAGCTAAGTGACTTCATCGCAGCCCATCTCCTCTACATGACCGTCTGGCAAGCGTTCGTTGCGCAGCGCCGGCCGCAAACGCGGAACAGCGCTGATGTGAGCGTCTCCCACTGACGCGAGAGCGCCGGTCGAGGAAGCCGCTGGCGAGCTCGAGAGCTTTGACGGGCGAGCCCGTCGGCAGTGATCTGGCCGAGGACGTCCTGGAGAGCGTCTCCAGGTATGTCGCTCGCGCTGAGCGCGAGTCGTCATCCCACGAGCCATCCCCGGCGTGGACGACCATCTGCCGCAACCCGTCATTCCTTCCTGTCCGGGATGCCCCGAGCCTTTTAGCAAACTCTTAGCCAATAAACGCGAACCGACGCCGGCATGCGCGCGTCTAAATAGATGAAGGGCGCCTTCAAGTAACCGGGACATCGAGCTTGGAGGTGGATGATGTGGCTCTCGCCTGAGAAGGTCGGAAAGTTCGGTCGGTCCGAGCGTGTCTCCACGTTCGTCTCCGCGAGGCGAAAGAGGTTCTTCGCAGCGAGCGCAGTGAGAATCCTTACGGCGATTCTCGTTGCGACCGGCGTGGCGCTCGCCCTGCCGGGCCTGGCCGGCGCAAGCTACGGCTGGCCGATCAAGCCGTTCGGGCAGGAGCATCCGGTGCGCGGTCAGCTCAACGACCCGCGCATGAACGGCCTCGATTTCTACTCCTCGAGTAGCCACACGTTCCATTTCGGGATAGACATCGCGGCGCCGGACGGCACGGCCGTCTACGCCGTCGCGCCGGGCCGCGTCTATTACCAGAGCCCGAGCGCCATCGCCGTTCGCGGCGGCGGCGGATCGAACTTCGCTTACTGGCACATCCGCCCGGTGGTGAAGAACGGAAAGAGCGTGAAGCTGCACGCTCTACTCGGCTACATCCTGCCGGGGTACGGGCACGTCCACTTCGCGGAGAACCGGAACGGTCACTACGTCAACCCGCTTCGGCTCGGCGGGCTCACGCCCTACACCGACACCACGGCGCCGACCATCGCTTCGCTTTCGTACTACGACGGCACCTACCACGATCTCACGGGCGCCACGCTGTCGGGGACGGTCGGTCTTACCGTGAACGCTTTTGACACGCCTCAGCTCGTCTCTAACTGGCCCTGGGCGGTGACCACGCCCGCCCTGATCGAGTGGAAGCTGTCCGACGCTACCGGTCGCAAGATCACGGCCGGGAGCTGGGATCTAGGCTCCACGCTCAGCACTCTCGATCCGCTCACGGTCTTCGCGCCGGGCACCCTGAAAAACAGCTCGAAAGGGGCCGGTGCCTACAACTACTGGCTCGGCCCGCGCTGGGATACCACCCGCGTAGCCGACGGCGCCTACCAGCTGGTTGTGACGGCATCCGACATCCGCGGCAACGAGACGACCAGTACCGCCAGCTTCACCGTCGCCAACCTGGCGGCAGCCCCAATCGCTCAGTCACGTCGGCCGGCGTGACCGCATAACCCTTACGGCCACCGGTAGCCGAGCAGATCCGGAGTCACTGCGTCAAAACGAGAAGAGATCTGCGTAGGGAGACTTTGCATTGCCATTACATGCTCTTTGCATTGTCTTTACATGCCACGAGTTAAATCCAAAAGTCGCGCTGGATCATCAACTCGTAACGGAGGTGACGTGATGAGAGCGAAGCGGATCCTGCCAGTAGCTCTCGGCATCGCCGCCGCGGCGCTCATCTTGCCGAGCTATGCGAGTGCGGCTTACGGCTGGCCGATCAAGCCGTTCGACCGGCAACACCCGGTGCGCGGGCAGCTCAACGATCCGAGGATGAACGGTGCTTCAGTCGACACCTCGACCAGCTTCACGTTCCACTCCGGCGTGGACATTGCCACGCCGGACGGTACGCCGGTCTACGCGGTAGCGGCGGGACGCGTTCACTACCTAGATCCGACCGCAATAGCCGTTCGCCGCCCGCAGGTTCCGGTGGTCTTCGAATACTGGCACATCGTTCCGGTGGTGAATAACAAATCGTTCGTCAAGCGGCACACGCTCCTAGGCTACGTCGAGATGGGTCGCGGGCACGTTCACTTCGCCCAGAAAGAGAACAACACCTACGTTAACCCGCTCCGGCGCGGCGGGCTCACGCCCTATATAGACCACACGCTACCGACCATCAAAGCGATCACGTACTTCGATAACGCCGGCGTCAATCACGATCTCGGAAACGCGGTTGTATCGGGAGATATCAGGATCGTCGTCGATGCCTACGACACGCCGGAACTCAAATCGAACTGGCCCCTGGCGGTGGTTACGCCTGCCTGGGTCGGATGGCAACTGATCGACGCGAGCGGCCGGATAGTCGAGCACAAGCACCGGGACTTCAGCCACAAGCTCTACCGTGAGAGCGCGGCTGACATCTTCGCGCCGGGAACGTTCAAGAACGCGATGAAAAGGGGCTCGTTTATCGTCGGCAATTACAACTACTGGCTCGGGCCGGAGCGGAATACGACCCGTGTCCAGGGCGGCGCCTACAGGCTGGTTGTGACCGTGGCCGACGTGCGAGATAACGAGACGACCAAGACCGTCAGCTTCACCGTCGCCAATACCGCGGGCGGTACCACGATCTCGCCGCTGCGAAGCTCGGCGTCTCACTGAGACGTCCGGTATAGTCGTCGCCCAGCGCGATGAGGCTCGCGCCTAACCGTCCCTCGGGACTGATGGCCTCTACACGTTCCTGGCTGTCGGTTGAGAGGAGATTGGACTTTGGACGCAGTACAGCTAGCGGCGGTTCTCGCAGCCGTTGTTCTTCTTGCGAGCATGCTCTCGGTCGAGCTGGGCGTGACGGTCGCTCTGGTCGAGTTGACCCTCGGCATGGTCGCCGGCAATATCTTCCATCTGCAAAGCACCGGCTGGCTCGACTTCATTGCCGCCTTCGCCTCGATCGTGCTCACCTTCTTGGCCGGGATGGAAGTGGACCCCGACTACATGCGCCGCCGGGTGAAAGCGTCCGTCTCGATCGGGCTGGTGTCGTTCATCGGCCCCTTCGCCGTATCCTCACTCGCCGCCTATCTCCTCCTCGGCTGGACAACGCGCGCCTCGCTCATCACCGGTACCGCCCTTTCCACGACCTCGCTGGCGGTGGTCTATGCCGTGCTGGTCGAGCGCGGCCTCACCGACACGAATATCGGCAAGCTCCTGATGAGCGCGACCTTCGTCACGGACATTTGTACCGCGGTCGCGCTCTCGGCGATCTTCATCAAGCCCAATATCTGGTTTCCAGTCTTCCTGATCGTCTCGCTCGCGCTGATCCTCGCATTGCCGCGGGTCGCGCCCTGGTTCTTCGGGCGCTACGGCGACCGCGTGATCGAGCCCGAGATCAAGCTGGTCTTCGTCTGCCTGCTCCTGCTGATGGTGCTCGCCAACGCCTCGAACGGGCACGCCGTTCTGCCCGCGTTCGTCCTCGGGCTGGTGATGAGCCGCCACTACAGCGAGCACCGCGAGGAGCAGAAGCGCCTGCGCGTGGTGGCCTTCGCCTTCCTGACGCCGTTCTTCTTCATCAAGGGCGGGATGAACGTCTCGCTCGGCGCCGTCGCCGCCAACCTCGGCCTGCTCGGGATCCTGCTGGCGGCGAAGATGCTGCCCAAGCTCGGTCTCGTCTATCCGCTCGCGCGACGCGCCGACCGGCGCCACGGCACTTTCGCGACGCTCCTGATGAGCACCGGGCTCACCTTCGGCACCATCTCCGCGCTCTACGGGCTTAACGCCGGCATCATCGACAAGACCCAGTTCTCGCTGCTCGTTACAGTCGTCGTCGCCTCGGCCGTGGTGCCCACGGCGATCGCCGAGCGCTGGTTCCTCCCCGGCGCCGAGCGGGAACGCCCGCATGACCGGCGGCACGCCTACGCCGAGAGCGAGGAGTACGTATAGACGGTCGCGCGGCGCGATTCGGAACGGTCGGCCGCTGAAACGCTGGTAACCGCTTCGGTTAAAGATTCAAAACGCGCGCCGACCGGTCGATTCCCTGGAAATAACTGCGGCCCAGGGAGATTCTTTGTCCACCGATCGATTTGCTCTTGCACTTGCCGACGCAGCACCCGAGCCTGCGCTGCCAATCGGCGAGGCGCTTGTCGCGCGAGGCCTGATCTCGAAGCTCCAGCTTCGCTGGGCGCTGGAGACGCAGGCGCGGACGGGCGTGCGGCTGGGACGAGTTCTGCTCGCAGCCGGGCTTGTGCGGCGCCAGCGGCTCTACGAGGTTCTGGCCGATCTCTGGGGGTGCGATTTCGTCGATCTCGTCACCGATCCTCCGGATGCCGATATTGCGGGCGGGCCCGAGCGCAACCTGATGGTGAGCGAAAGTTGGATCCCGTTCAGGCTCGTCGGGAGGGCGCTGCTGGTGGCAACCTCCGAGGCGCCGAGCGAGCAACTGGCCGCACGCGTCTTCGCCGCCTGCCCCGAGGATCTTCAGTCTCAGATCGGGGCGATCGAGTTCTTGGCCACGACCGACTGGGATATCCAGGTCGCGCTCGGCCGCATCTTCCGTACCGACATCAGCCGCGACGCGGCCTTCGGGCTGTCCGAGCGCGATCCGCTCCTGGGCGCGCGCGCCGGTTTGACGATCATGCAGAGGCTCTCGTTGGAAGTGCTTGCCGGAGCGGTGGCGATTGGAGCGCTGCTCGACCTGCGCGCTTTGCTCGTCGCCCTGATCGTGGCGATCAACAGCGCCTTCGTCTTTGCCGTTCTGTTCAAGTTCGTGACCTCGCTGGTGGGCGCGAGCGCCGCCCGCAAGCGCGATCGCCGCGCGACACCGGCACGGGTGCCCGACGACGAGCTGCCGATCTACACGGTGCTGGTGCCGCTCTTCAAGGAAGCGAACGTCGTCGGGGAACTAATCGAGAACCTGCGCCGGCTCGACTACCCGCAGGAGAAGCTCGAGATCCTGCTCCTAATGGAGGAGGAGGACAGGGAGACGATTGAGGCAGCCAAGGCCGCCGATCCGCCCGACACGGTCAGGTTCGTGCTGATCCCGGATGGCGTGCCGCAGACCAAGCCGCGCGCTTGCAACGTCGGTCTCTTCTTCGCTCGCGGCGACTACCTGGTCATCTACGACGCCGAGGACCGGCCCGACCCCGGCCAGCTGCGCGACGCCGTAGCCGCCTTCCGCGACGGCGAAGAGTCGCTCGTCTGTCTGCAGGCCCGGCTCAACTACTTCAACGCCGACCAGAACCTGCTGACGCGGATGTTCACGCTCGAGTACTCCTACTGGTTCGACTGTATGCTGCCGGGCCTCGACCGGCTGCGCTTACCGATTCCGCTCGGTGGCACCTCGAATCACTTCGACACCGCGCGGCTACGAGAGCTCGGCGGCTGGGACGCCTTCAACGTCACCGAGGACGCCGACCTGGGCGTTCGCGCCTCGCTGCACGGCTACACGGTCGGCGTGATCGACTCGACCACCTACGAGGAGGCCTGCTCCAAGCTGCGTCCCTGGATCCGCCAGCGAACGCGCTGGATCAAGGGCTACATGCAAACCGCGATCGTGCACAGCCGCCGCCCGCGCTCGCTTCTGCGCGAGGGCGGCTTACGCGGAGTCTTCGGCTTCCTCTTCCTGATCGCCGGGACGCCCGTCACCTTCCTCGCCGTGCCGATCATGTGGCTGCTGTCGCTGCTCTGGTATCTCGGGCTACCCGGCGGGACCGAGATCGCGCACTTCTTCCCCCATCCCTTCGCCATGATCTGCACGATCGGCTTCATCGTCGGCAATGTCCTGATGATCGCGCTCAACCTGCTGGCCGTCGTCCGGCGCAGGATCTACTGGTTGGCGCTCTGGGCACTGGTCGCGCCGATCTACTGGCTGCTGCATTCCTGGGCCGCCTGGCGAGCGCTCATCCAACTCGTCCACAAGCCATTTTACTGGGAGAAGACGCCGCACGGCCTGGCGCCGGTGGAAGTCCTCTGCCGTACGACGTCGCCGGAAGTGTTTGCTACGTTCGAGTACGAAGAGCCCGAGCGGTTGTCGGCCTGAAGCGCTAGCCGTAACCGCACCGCTAAAAGGAAGCGACTTCCGGCATACTCCGCGCCGATGAGCGTCGGAGAGGCAATGAACGAGAGCTGGCGGCGACCGTCGTTGCGGCTGCTCGTACTGCGCCGGCTGGAGGTGGCGGCGCTCGCGCTCGCTGCGCTGATCGCCGCGGGCGTGGTCGCCGCGCTCGGAAACACGGTTGTAGGGCTCGCGTGCCTGGGCGGAGTATTCGTGCTCGGGCTCGGAGCGGAGCGTTTTGTCTCGAGGCGCTTCCACGCCTGGGGCTACGCCGAGCGCGAGGACGACCTGCTCGTGCGGCGAGGAGTCATGTTCTTGCGCCTGTCGGTGGTGCCCTACGGGCGCATGCAGTTCATCGACCTCACCGCCGGTCCGCTCGAGCGCTCGTTCGGTCTGGCGACGGTGCGCATGCACACGGCCGCGGCCGCCAGCGACGCGCGCATCCCGGGGCTCGACCGCGAGGAGGCGGCACGGCTGCGCGATCGCCTGGCCGAGCTCGGGGAGGCGCAGGCGGCGGGACTGTGAGCGAGCCGGACAGCTGGCGGCGTTTACATCCGCTGTCGCCGATCGTTCGCGGCGGACGGGCCACGATCGGCGCCGCCACCCTGCTCTTGCTCTCGCTCGTCCAAGGCAGCCGAGGTTCGAGCGACTCGTTCGTGGAGCTGGCGATCGTCGGCATCGTCGTCGTGCTCGGCTTCGTGTCCTGGTTGGTCACGCGCTGGCGGATCGAAGACGACGACCTGCGCATCGAGTCGGGCGTGCTGCGGCGGCAGTCGCTGCGCTTTCCGCTCTCACAGACCCAGGCGATAGACATCGTCAGGTCAGGCCTGGCGCGAATCTTCGGCGTGGCCGAGTTGCGCCTGCGCACCGGCGGCTCGAGCGGAGCGACGGCGCGGCTCGACTACGTGGCCGCGCACGAGGCGGAGCCGCTGCGCGCCCGGCTGCTCGCCCTCGCCGCGGGTGCCCGCGAGCACGAGGGGGCACCTCAGCCGGAGACAGTCGTGGAAGAACGCGTGCTGACGACGGTTCCGACGGGCCGGCTGATCGGCTCGATCCTGATAAGCGACGTCGGAATACTCGCTGAAGCCGTCCTCGCTGCCTTGATCGTTACGGCCGTGCTCTCGCCCGCGGCGGCGGCGGGCGTGATCGGCGTCGGCGCCGCCTGGATCTTTACCGTGCTGACCCTCGTCTGGAGGCGCTTCAACCAGGAGTACCGGTTGAGCCTGGCCGAGGCGCCCGACGGGCTGCGTCTGCGCTCCGGTCTGATCGCGCTGAGCGCCGAGACGATCCGGCCCGGCCGCGTGCAGGCCGTGCGCATGGTCGAGCCGCTCTTCTGGCGGGCGCTCGGCTGGTGCCGGCTCGAGGTAGACCTGGCCGGCAAGCAGCGCTCGAAGGGAGAGGGCCAGGCCGAGCGCCGGCCGCTGCGCACCGTGCTCCCCGTCGGAAGCCGCGCCCTCGCGGAGGAGCTGCTCGAGCGCATCGTCCCCGATCGGCCGCCCGTGCAGTCGCCGCCGCCGCGGCGAGCGCTCTGGAAGAGCCCGCTTCGTTACCGCATGCTCGCCTGGGGGCGCAGCGAGACCTGCGTCGCCACGACCAGCGGGCGCATCCGCCGCGTGACTGTCTGGGCGCCGCTCGAGAAGGTGCAGAGCCTGCGCCGAGTGCAGGGCCCGCTCCAGCGCCGGCTGCGCCTCGCCACCGTCCACGTCGACACCGCGGGCCGCAGCGTCCACGCCGCGATCCGCGACCGCGACACGGCCGAAGCCGACCGTGCTCTCGTCGAGCTGAGCGATCTGGCGCGGACGGAGCGGCGTAAGAAGAGGCGCTAGCGACCGCGCAGCTAAGTCCGCTTCCGCTCAGCCCAGTCACGGTCGATGTAGCAGGCCGAGTCGAGACTCCTGGCGACTCCCGGCGGAACCCAACGACAATCAGGGGCTTCGCTCCCGTCGCCTTTGACTCGCCAGTGCCCGGAGCTTGTTCGTTCCATCCACGACTCGCCGTTTCCGAGTATGCACTTCGTATACGGGCGAACGAAGGTGTATCCGACCACGGCGAATCGATCGTCGGCTCTCGAGACTCGAACGTGAAAGCGAGTGCAGGAGTCGTCAAAAACGCCAGGGTGAAAGGCCTGTGTCGCCGCGATGATCAGGTTCCTCTCCTTCATCGTTGGAGGCCGGTTGGTTCGGGGACCGGCAATCAAGCCGACGACACTATCCCGTGCAGACGAAGCATCACAGCTGCCGAACAGATCGCGCACGATCCCGGGCAGAGCGGCACGGCAGGAGACCGCTACGCCGCTTTCTACTTCGGTGACCTGCCACTTCGCTGATCGTTTGAGTAGCACTCGTTGAGGAAACGGGATCGACTTTCCATTCGCTTCGAAAACGCGAACTCGCGCCCCGGCGAAGTGGTCGTCCTTGCTCGAGATGCGGATCCGATCGATCGTGATACGGACGGGTCTTCCCCAGTAGAGCGGATTACGGAAGGCGAAGTAGGTCTGCGGTGACTTGCGAATAGCCGCTTTGATCTCGTCAAGGGCGGCGTTTCTCGACTGAGCTTTCCCCCACAGGCGGGCAGTACAGCTGCGACCGCTGCTGCCAGCACGAGGAGGATGTAGCTCGCACGCTTCACCGGGCTGAGCATAAACCCGAAAGGCATCGGCCCCTACTTCCATCCTCGCGACGATCGCCAAAGGCGCGTTCCTCACCTGCTTCTCCCACCGACGAAAGTCGTCATGCCCTCCAAAGGAGGGCGGACTTTCGTCGGTGGGGTTGCAGGCGAACGCTCGTTCGTGTAGAACATATGTTCCCTATGATTGCCTGTCTCCTCATCCCAGGGTTCGAGCTACGGGCGGTTCTGGCCGGGCGAGAGGAGCTTCTTTACAAGGCGTTTGCACTTGAGCCATTGCCCGGCAGCAACAATGTGATCGGGCCGGTGACGGCGAAGGCCGCAGAGGCAGGGGTTAGGCCGGGGATGCGCCTGGGGGAGGCGCTCTCCGTGTGTCCAAGGCTCTGCCTGGTTGAGCCCGATCCGGCCCTTATCGAAGCCGAGTGGGAGCGAATGCTGCGGCGGCTGGAGGACGTGGGCATCGCCGTCGAGCCCGAGGAGCCGGGCTGCCTCTACTTCGAGACGCGCCACGTCGAGCGCCTCTACCGCGGGCTCGAGCAGGTGCTGGAGCGGGCGCTGCTGGCCGTCGGGCCCTTCTGGGAGTCGAGGCTGGGGGCGGCCGGCCGGCGCTTCGCGGCGCTGGCGGCGGCCAGCGTGGCCCGGCCGGGGCAGGCGCTGATCGTGCCCGAGGAGCAGACCGAGGAGTTTTTGGCGCCGCTTCCGCTCGAGCTGCTGCCGCTGCCCGCGCCCGAGCGCGAGCGCCTGCAGGAGCTGGGCCTGCGCACGATCGGGCAGCTGGTCGTGATTCCGGGCGGCGTCGCCGGCGAGCGGCTGGGCAGGGAGGTCAAGCGGGCCTGGGAGCTGGCCCAGGGCGAGCTGGCCGGGCGCGTGCGCGGCCGCTCTCCCGCCGCCGAGATTGCCGAGTCGATCGCCTTTCCCGAGGCGGTCGCAAACGAGATCACGCTCAGGCGAACCTTTTCGGTGCTGGTCGAGCGCCTGCTTGCCCGGCCCGAGCGGGGCGGTCGCTTTATTCGCTCGCTCGCCCTTTCGGCCCGGCTCGCCGGCGGCGGCTCCTGGCGCCGCAAGGCCACTCTGCGCCAGCCCAGCGCCGAGCGCGGCCGCATCGTGGCGGCTCTCTCGGCCAAGCTGGCCGAGATCCCGGCGCCGGTCGTCGAGCTGGGGCTGGAGCTGGAGACGCTGGCCGAGGAGACGGGCGAGCAGCTGCAGCTGGCGGCCGGAGGCGAGCTGGAGGCGAAGCTGGCGCAGGGGCTGAAACAGGTGCGGGCGAGCACGGGGCCGGGGTCGGTCTGCGGCGTCGTCGAGGTTGCGCCCTGGTCGCGCATCCCCGAGGCGCGCGCATTGCTCGTCCCGCGTGACGAGTAGTCGGAGCAAAGATGTCGAGCACGGCTCGCTTGGCGAGCGTCGAGGGCGGTGACCGCCATTCCTCTCCGACCCCTCGGGGCTCGTTTCGAATGATGACCCGCCCACTGGGTGCGATCGGTGGATGCGAGGCAAGGACGCAGTGTCGCGTTCGTAGCCGGAGGCTACGGGCGTGACCGAGGACGCAGTATCGCGCCGCCGAGCGCGGCCAGGGGGCGGAGTGCTTCGTTCGGGAACGAGCCCCAAAACAGGTCGGGCCAGAGCCCTGAACGCGCCCCGCGCGGCGCTGGTCGAGACTAATGCCGCCGGGGTGCCGATAGTGATCAACCGCCAGCAAGTCGCGCTGATTCGCGAGGAGTGGCGCGTGGTCGACCGCTGGTGGACGGAGGAGCCCGTCTACCGCCGCTACTTCGACTGCGTGCTGGCGGGCGGGATGGGCGTGGTCGTTTTTCACGACGCGGTGCGCGGCGGGTGGTTGGAGCAGAAGGCGTGAGTAGAAGGCATGGACGACGCGTCGTCTTCCACGACGCCGTGCGCGGCGGCTGGTTCGGGCAGAGCGCATGAGTCCTTACGTCGAGCTCCACGCTCACTCTGCCTACTCCTTTCTGGACGGGGCCTCGCAGCCCGAGGAGCTGGTCGTCCGCGCCGCCCAACTGGGCTACGAGGCCCTCGCGCTGACCGACCACGACGGTCTCTACGGCTCGCTCGAGTTCGCCCATGCGGCGAAGGCGCTGGGGCTGCGCCCGATCACCGGCTGCGAGCTGACGCTGGAGAGTGGCTCCCATGTGACGCTGCTGGTCGAGAGCCGCCGGGGCTACTCGAACCTCTGCCGCTTGCTCACGCGCGCTCACGCGCTCACGCGCGAGCGCTCGCACGCGCACACGCGACCGCCCGGAAGGGAGCGGGAGTTGAAGCCCCCGGCTCTTCCGCTCGCGGATCTGATCGAGCGAAACGAAGGCCTCGTCTGCCTCTCGGGCTGCGCCCGGCACGGGCTGGCCGTGCGCGAGCCGAACACTGTTCGCGAGCTGTCCCGCGCCTTCGGGCCCGGCTGTGCCGGCGGCCGCGGACGCTTCTTCGTCGAGCTGCAGCGTCCCTACGAGCGCGGCGACGAGCGCCGAAACGCCGCTCTGCGCGAGCTTGCCGCCGATCTCGGCCTCGAGACTGTCGTGAGCGGCGACGTGCACGCCCACTCGCGCCGCCGCACCCTGCTCCAGGACGTGCTCGTCGCCATCCGTCAAAACAGCTCGCTCGAGGCCTGCGAGCAGGAGCGGCGCGGAAACCACGAGAGCGTCCTTCTCTCTCCCGGCGAGATGGTGGAGCGCTTCCCCAGCGACCCGGGCGCGGTCGCCCGTGCGGGCGAGCTGGCGCAAAGGCTCGAGTTCGACCTGACCGAGGAGCTCGGCTACCGCTACCCCGACTTCTCCGACGGAGAGCCCGCGATCGCGCGCCTGGCCGGGGTCTGCGAGAGCGCCTTCGCCGAGCGTTATCCACCCGGCGCCCGCTTCCGCCGCCAGGCCCGCGCCCGTCTGGACGAGGAGCTGCGCCTGATCGAGGAGCTGGGGCTGGCCGGGTTCTTCTGCCTGCACCACGAGGTGCTCGAGCTGGCGCGCGAGGTCGCTATCGAGGTGCGCGGAATCGGCTCGCCGCGCAGCGTGCTTCCGCCCGGCCGCGGCCGCGGCAGCTCGGTCGGCTCGATTGTCTGCTACCTGACCGGGCTCTCGCACGTCGACCCGGTCGCCGCCGACCTCTCGCTCGGGCGCTTCCTGAACCGCGAGATGGCCGGCGTGCCCGACATCGACCTCGACTTCCCGCGCGACATCCGCGAGAAGCTGATCGTGCGCATCGTCGAGCGCTACGGGAAGGAGCACGCGGCGCTGGTGGCCAGCTTCTCCACCTACCGGACTCGCGGCGCGATCCGCGATGTCGGCAAGGCGCTCGGACTGCCCTTCGGCGAGCTGGAGCGGCTGGCGCGCCTGTCGGACAGCTGGGACGCGCGCGAGATAGGGGAGGAGCTGAAGCGCCAGCCCGATGCCGAGCTGAAGCTCGGCTCCAAGCGCTGGCGGGCCTTTGCCGCCCTGACGGCCGAGATCGCGCGCCTACCCCGGCACATCTCCCAGCACCCGGGCGGCATGATCATCTCCTCGCGCCCGCTGGTGGAGCTGGTGCCGGTGCTGCCCGCCGCGATGGCCGGGCGCCAGATCTGCCAGTGGGACAAGGACTCCTGCGCCGACGCCGGTTTTCTCAAGATCGATCTGCTCGGGCTGGGCATGCTCTCGGCGGTCGAGGCCTGCGTCGAGGAAATCGCGCGCCTGCACGGTCAGCCGATCGATCTCTCGCGCATCCCGCTCGACGACGCGGCCATCTACGGCGAGATCCAGCGCGCCGACACGGTCGGCTCGTTCCAGATCGAGAGCCGGGCGCAGATGCAGAGCCTGCCCCAGACGCTGCCCGCCAACCTCGACGATCTGACCGTGCAGGTGGCGCTGGTGCGCCCCGGCCCGATCCAGGGCAAGGCCATCCATCCCTACGTCGAGCACCGCCGTCGCCTGCGTGCCGACCCCTCCTTCCAGGTGCCCTACGACCACCCGCTGCTCGAGGAGCCGCTGCGCGGGACGCTCGGGGTGGTCGTCTTTCAGGATCAGGTGCTGGAGGTGGCGATGGCACTCGCCGGCTTCAGCGTGGGTGAGGCGGAGGGCCTGCGCCGGGCGATGAGCCGCAAGCGCAGCGCCGAGGCGCTCGAGGCCTACCGCGAACGCTTCACCCGCGGCGCTGCCGCGAAGGGAGTCGACCCCGAGACGGCCGACCGCGTTTACGACAAGCTGGCCAGCTTCTCGGGCTTCGGCTTTCCCAAGTCGCACGCCGCGGCCTTCGCACTGCTCGGCTACCAGTCGGCCTGGCTACGCCACTACTACCCGGCCGAGTACCTGGCCTCGCTGCTCAACGCCCAGCCGATGGGCTTCTATCCGCCCGCCGCGCTGGTGCGGGATGCGCAGCGCCGCGGCCTCACCGTGCTGCCCGTGGACGTGAACGCGAGTGCCGCCGCGAGCCGGGTGGAGGCCTCGAGCGGAGTCGAGGCCTCGAGCGGAGTAGAGGAGGGAGCGGTGCGAATAGGGCTGCTGCTCGTGCGCGCGCTCGGGGAAGCGGGCGCCAGGGCGCTCGTGAGCGAGCGGGAGCGGGGAGGAGCCTTCGCGGATGTCTGCGCACTGGCGCAGCGAAGCGGATTGGACGAGCGCACGTTGTCCGCACTGATCGCGGCGGGCGCCTGCGACTCGTTCGGCAAGCCGCGGCGGACGTTGCTCTGGCAGCTCGGCCTGGCGCCGCGCGACAAGAGCGTCCCCGGCACGGCCGGAAAGGAGCGCCAGCTCGCCCTGCCCCTGTCGCCGACAGTGGCCACGCCGCCGCTACCAGAGCAATCGCTCTGGGAGCGGTTGCTCTCCGACTACCGCGCGACCGGGCTTTCCACCGGCGTCCACCCGCTCGCGCTGCTCCGCGGCGAGCTTCCGCCCGGCACCCTCTCCGCGCTCGATCTCCCCGCTGCGCCGGACGGCTCCCGCGTCACCGTGGCCGGGATGGTCGTCGCGCGCCAGCGCCCGCCGACGGCAAACGGCGTCACCTTCCTGCTGCTCGAGGACGAGACGGGGCAGCTGAACGTGATCGTGATGCCCCAGCTCTACGCCGGGAACCGCGCCCTGGTGCGCGGCGAGCCGATCCTGCTCGCGCGCGGCCGCCTGCAGCGCTCCGGCGGCACGATCAACGTCATCGCCGAGGAGCTGGAGAGCCTGGTTCCGCTGGCGCGCCGGTTATCTGCGGGCGCCGACGTCCGCAACTCACTGCCGGGGATTCACAGCTTTCACTAGCGACCTAGCTACTACGATGACCTCTCTGGCCGGAAGCGAGCGAGAGGAGCATTTCCATGACGGCTGAAAGCCTCGATCTCTACCGCTCGGCCGGCCTGGCCGAGGTCGATCCGGAAATCGCCTCCCTGATCGAGCGCGAGCTCGAGCGCCAGCGCGGGACAATCGAGCTAATCGCCTCGGAGAGCTTCAGCTGGCCGGGCGTGCTGGAGGCGCTCGGCTCGACCGCCGCCAATAAATACGCCTCGGGCTACCCCGGCAAGCGTCACTACCCAGGCTGCGAGATCGCGGACGAGATCGAGCAGCTGGCGATCGACCGGGCCAAGACGCTGTTCGGCGCCGAGCACGCGAACGTGCAGCCCTACGCAGGTACGACAGCCAACGAGGCCGTCTATCTCGCCTGCCTCGAGCCCGGCGACACCATCCTCTCGCTCCCGTTCGCGCAGGGCGGACACCCCACGCACGGGGACGAGAGCAACCTCTCCGGAAAGCTCTACAACACCGTTTCCTACGGAGTCAGGCGCGATAACTTCCTGATCGACTACGACCAGGTGCGCACGCTGGCGCTCGAGCATCGCCCCAGGTTGATCATCTGCGGCGGCTCGGCCTACCCGCGCATCGTCGAGGTCGAGAGGTTCCGCGAGATCGCCGACGAGGTAGGGGCTCTGCTCATGTGCGACATGGCTCACTTCGCCGGGCTGGTCGCGGCCGGCCTGCACCCGAACCCCGTGCCCCACTGCGATTTCGTTACGTCGACCACGCACAAGACGCTGGCCGGGCCCCGCGGAGGCTTCGTTCTCTGCAGGGCCGAGCATGCCCGGGCGCTGGACGAGGCCGTCTTCCCCGTCCTCCAGGGCGGGCCGCTGCTGGACACGATCGCGGCCAAGGCGACGTGCTTCGAGATTGCCGGCTCGGAGGCGTTTGCCGGCTACCAGCGCCGCGTGCGCGCGAACGCCGATCGGCTCGCCGCTGAGCTGGCCGGACGAGACCTCGACATCCTCAGCGGCGGTACCGACTCCCACATGCTGCTCGTAGACCTACGCTCGACCGAGTGGACGGGCGCTGACGCCGAGAAGCGCCTGCACGAAGTCGGGGTTGCCGTGAACGAGATCGCCATTCCCCACGACGAGCGCCCCGCGGATGAGACCTCGGGCCTGCGGCTCGGCTCGCCCGCCGTCACCATGCGCGGCTTCGACCAGGAGGACATGGCCGAGGTGGCCGCGATCATCGTCGGTGCTCTGCGCGCGGACGCCGATCTCAATTCTCTTCACGCCCGCTCGGCCGCGCTCTGCGCCAGGCGCCCGCTCTACCCGGGCTTCCGCGGCTACTGCTCCTTCCTGGCGGGATAGGCTCTGACCTCAGTAGTACGGTTACGGGGATGACTCTGGCGCCTCAGCTGGCCGCTATTCACATGCCCCGCGAAGTGATCTTCGGCTTCCTGCTCGCGCTGGTGGTCGTGCTGGCGTTGACGCCGACTATCGGACAGCTGGCGCGGCGGATCGGTGTCGTGGACGAGCCGGGGGAGAGGCGCCTGAACGAGCTGCCGATCCCCAGGCTGGGCGGGATCGCGCTCTACTTCGCCATCCTCGTGCCGGCGCTGGCCTTCCTTGATCTCTCGCGGCCGCTGCGCGCCATCCTGATCGGGGCGAGCATCGCCACCGTCGTGGGCGCGATCGACGATGCCCGCGATCTCGTCTGGTGGCAGAAGCTGGGCGGTCAGGCGCTCGCCGCCGGCGTGACCGCCGGGCTCGGTGTCTACGTCAATCACTTCACCTTCCCCATCCTCGGTGTCGGTGCGATGCCGAAGTGGCTTGGAATTACGCTCAGCATCCTCTGGATCGTGGCGATCATGAACATGGTCAACTTCCTGGACGGGCTGGACGGTCTGGCCGCCGGGGTCTGCGCCATCTCGGCCGTCACCTTCTGCCTGATCGCGCTCTCGCTCGACCGCGCCCAGCCGGCGATCTTGTCGGCGATCGTCTTCGGCGCGGCGCTCGGCTTCCTGCGTCACAACTTCTATCCGGCGCGCATCTTCATGGGCGACTCGGGCGCGCTCTTGCTCGGCTTCGTGCTGGCGGCGATCTCGATCGAGGGCCTGCTCAAGACGGCCGCGGCCGTCGCGCTGGCCTTTCCCCTGCTCGTGTTGGCGATCCCGATCCTCGACACCTCGTTCGTCGTCGTCAAGCGAATCAAGCACGGCAAGCCGATCTACTCGGCCGACCGCTTTCACCTGCACCACCGTTTCATCGATCGCGGCTTTTCGCAGCGTCGCGCCGTGCTGACCATGTATCTGTGGTGCGTGACGCTGGCCGGAGCGGCGCTGGCGACGCGCTTTCTGGCGCCGCACGCGCACGGCCACTGGCAGCTCTGGTCGAGCATCGCCGACGGCGCGATCGGGCTCTCGGTCCTGGCGGCCTCGGCCTACATCGTCTACGTGCTCGAGATCGTCAAGGTGACAAGCCCGCGCGCCCGGCGCCGGGCGCGCCGCGAAGCGGGTTCGCAGGAACGACGCAGCGCGTGATCCAGCGCTCACCGGCACGGTAACGCTGGTATCCTCGGCGCCGGCATGGAGCCTTCGCCGCGCCCGTCGTTTGAGCCCGCGGGGGCCGGTGGACTCCTTGTTGCAACGACCGTGGTGCTGCTGGCAATCGGCGCGCTTGTTGGCTGGGCGCTGGGCAGTGCCGGGGTTGGAGCGGTGGCCGGAGCGGCCGCAGGCATTCCCGCGGGCATATTCGCTGTCTACCGACGTTACCGGGGGTATTTCAGCTGAGCCCACGAGCGCCAAGCCAGATCACCGTCGCGCGCCCGTTGCCGAGCCGTAAATGGCCCACGCTCGCCGCCGCGCTCGTACTCATCCTGGCGCTGCCCTTCTTCCTGATCGCCGGCTGGCCGGTCGTCGCCTGGGGGCTGGCGGCTGCTCTCTGGGCTGTGCTGGAGGCGATCAACCTCGTCGCGACACGACTGGCTTCCCGTCAGGACAGCCTGCGGGCCGCCGGCCTGTCCGGTTTCATTCGCATGCTTCGCCTCTTTGTGATCGCAATCGTGCTGGCGCTGGTGGCCAAGGCGAACCGTGACCTCCTGCTGCCGCTGATCGGGGTCTTCGCTCTCGCCTACACCTCCGAGCTCGGGCTCTCGCTCATCTCCTACTTCGGGAACGAGCCACTGTGAAGAAAGCCCGGCCAATCCTCTTTGTGCTTGCGCTCGCACTGATCGCGGCGATCGTCTCGCTGACGCAGAAAAGTCCGCAGACGTTCAAGCCCGAAGAGGAGTTCACGCTCAAGACCTGGGTTCCGATTCACCTCGGCCCGCTCGACCTCTCGATCAATAAGGCGGTTGTCTACCTGGCGCTGGGCTCGCTGCTGACGATCTTCCTCGGTCTCTTCCTGATGCGCAGCCGGCTCGCGCTGCTGCCGGGTAAGCGTCAGACGATCGGTGAGGCGATCTACGAGCTCACTCAGAGTCAGATCGCCGAGCAGGGCTTGCCGACCAAGGCGATGGGCACCTGGTTCCCTTACGTCGCCTCGCTCTTCCTCTTCATCTTCACCCTCAACCTGATCGGCTTCATCCCGCTGCCGTTCAGCGACCAGAAGTTCGAGCTGGGCGGCGTCTCGCTGCCGACCTGGGGCGTCTACGCCGTCACCTCGCAGCTGTCGGTCACGCTCGTTCTGGCGCTGATGAGCGTCGTCTTCACCCACATCGAGGGCTTCCGCTGGAACGGGCCCAAGTACCTGAAGACCCTCATTCCCGAGGGAGTGCCGAAGCCGATGATGCCGATCATGGCCGTGCTGGAGACGATCTCGCACATCTTCCGCATCGTCAGCCTGGCCGTCCGTCTCTACGCCAACATGCTCGCCGGGCACATGTTGATCCTGATCTCGATCGGCCTGATGTTCATCCTCAGCGGCGCCACGGCCTATATCGTCGTTCCCTTCTCGCTCCTGATCGGAGTCACCTTCTATATCTTCGAGGTCGCGATCGTGGTCTCGATCCAGGCCTTCATCTTCGCCATCCTCACCGCTATCTACATCGGCTCGGCGATCGAGCCGTCTCACTAAGGAGGAATTCGTGCTCTCAACAGTCTTAGCTGCTACTTCGGGCTCAGTCGTCAAGGCGGCCCAGGCGCTTGGCTTCGGCCTCGGCATGGGCCTTGGCTCGCTCGGCGCCGGCATCGGCATCGGTGTCGTCTTCGGCTCGATGATCCAGTCGGTCGCCCGCCAGCCGGAATTGCGCGGCGAGCTGCAGGGAATCATGTGGCTCGGCTTTGCCCTTACCGAGGCCGTCGTCTTCTATGGCCTGATCGGCGGGTTCCTGGGCTTCGTCCTCGTCAAGTGATGACACACGTCGCTCCGATATTGTCCAGCTCCAGCCCGCTGACGAAGGTCATCCCGGGCTTGATGATCTGGACGGTCGTCTTCTTCCTGATCACCTTCTGGATCCTCAAGCGCTACGCCTTCGCTTCGATCCAGGCGATGATCGACAAGCGTCGCGAGCAGATCGCCAACTCGATCAAGCAGGCCGAGACGGCTCATGACGAGGCGACCAAGCTACTCGAGGAGCACCGGAAGATGCTGGTCGAGGCCCGCACCCAGGCTGAGCAGATCCTCGAGGACGCGCGCCGGGTAGCGGACTCTCAGCGCGAACGGACGCGTGTCGAGCTCGACGCAGATCGCGCCCACCGGCTGGCCGAGACCGAGCGCCAGATCACGTTCGAGACCGAGCGCGCGCTCGATCAGATCAAGAACGAGATCGCCGAGCTGACGCTGATCACCACCGCCAAGGTGACCGGCGGGCTGCTCACCCCCGCAGATCATCGTCAGCTGATCGACAGCGCCGTCGAGGAGCTCGACTTCTCGGCCTTGGAGAGCCGGAACTAGTGCGCCACCCGGCAATGAATTCCGGCTTCTGGCCCGCTATCAAGCGGCGCGCCGGGTTGCCCTCGGTCGCGCCCGGCCTTTCAAGTACGAGCGCTCCCTGCGTCCTGGCATCGCTTGCTGCCAGCGACCCGGAAACTCGGAAGCATCTCCGGACGGGGCGCTGATGGGCGTCGTCGAGCAAAAATACGCTCTGGCGCTGTACGAGGCCGCCCTCGACAAGGAGCGCCTGGCCGAGGTTCGAAGTGACCTGGCCGACTTCGTCAAGGTCGAGCACGAGGTGCCCGAACTGGCCGCGGTGCTCGCCAACCCAACGCTCGACTCGGCCAGCAAAGAGGCGCTTCTGGTGGAGTTGATGGTCGGCTCGGAGCCGCTCGTGCGCGACTTCCTGCGCCTTCTGGCAGAGAAAGGCCGAGGCTCCCTGCTGGAGGAGATAGCGCGTGAGTTCGAGGCGCTGGTGGCCGCCGGCGAGAGGCGTCTGCAGGTGACCGTGACCACGGCTCAAGCGCTCTCCGACGAGGAAGCCGGCTCGATCGTCACCAAGATCGAGGCGGCGACCGGTTGCTCGGTCGATGTCGAGCGCCGCGTCGATCGGTCGCTGATCGGCGGCCTGGTCGTTCAGGCGGGGTCGTTGCGGATGGACACCAGCATCAGTAGACGGATTGAGAACCTTCGTAAAGAGCTTGTCGAAACAAGGAGCTGACGAGAGCCGTGAAGCTGCGACCCGAAGAGATCACGTCGATCCTCAAGCAGAGGATCGAGCAGTTCGAGATCGAGACCGATCTCTCCGAGACCGGCACCGTGCTGGAGGTTGCTGACGGCATCGCGCGCGTGTACGGGCTCGAGAACTGTGTGGCGACGGAGATGCTGGAGTTCGAGCACGGCGTCATCGGCCTGGCCTTCAACCTGGAGGAGGACAACGTCGGCGCCGCGCTGTTCGGCGAGTGGCAGAAGCTCTCCGAAGGCTCGACCGCTCGCCGCACGGGCCGCGTCGCCAGCGTGCAGGTCGGGGACGAGATGTTGGGGCGGGTCATCGATCCGCTCGGCAACCCGATCGACGGCGGCGGTTCGATCACCACCACCGAGCGTCGTCCGCTGGAGCTCAAGGCGCCGGGCGTTGTCGCCCGCCAGCCGGTATCCGAGCCGCTGCAAACCGGGATCAAGGCGGTCGACGCGATGATCCCGATCGGTCGCGGTCAGCGCGAGCTGATCATCGGCGACCGCGGCACCGGCAAGACGGCCATCGCTGTGGACACGATCCTGAATCAAGCCGGCAAGGACGTGATCTGCGTCTACGTGGCGATCGGGCAGAAGGCCTCGACCGTCGCCCAGGTCTACGAGCGCCTTAAGGAAGCCGGCGCGATGGAGTACACGGTCATCGTCAGCGCCGCCGCCAACGAGGCCGCCCCGATCAAGTGGATGGCGCCCTTCGCCGGTTGCGCCATCGGCGAGCACTTCCTCTACTCCGGCCGGCACGCGCTCTGCATCTACGACGACCTCTCCAAGCACGCCGACGCCTATCGCCAGCTCTCGCTGCTGCTCCGGCGCCCGCCCGGTCGCGAAGCCTTCCCCGGCGACGTCTTCTACCTGCACTCGCGGCTGCTGGAGCGCGCCTGCAAGCTCTCCGACGATCTCAAGGGCGGCTCACTCACCGCGCTACCGATCATCGAGACCCAGGCCGGCGACGTCTCCGCCTACATCCCGACCAACGTCATCTCGATCACCGACGGGCAGATCTTCCTCGAGTCCGATCTCTTCTACTCGGGCGTGCGCCCGGCGATCAACGTCGGCATCTCGGTCTCTCGCGTGGGCTCGAACGCGCAGACCAAAGCGATGCGGACAGTGGCCGGCCGCCTACGCCTCGACCTCGCCTCCTTCCGCGAGCTCGAAGCTTTTGCCCAGTTCGGCTCCGAGCTCGACCCGGCGACGCTGCAGACGCTGGCCCGCGGCCAGCGGATGGTGGCTACGCTCAACCAGCCTCAGTACCAGCCCTGGCCGATGGAGGAGCAGGTGACGGCCATCTACGCCGGTATCCACGGCTTCCTCGACGACATCCCGCCCAGCCAGGTGCCACGCTTCCAGGACGAGCTGCGCGATCAGCTGCGTAGCGAGGGCACGATCCTGAAGGAGATCCGCGAGACGGGCGCGCTCTCCGACGAGCTTGCCGCGCGCCTCGAGGCTCTACTGCAGAGGTTCGGGCAGGGCTTCAACGTCGAAGAGGAATCGGGCCTGGCGATCTAGTCGCCGCGGGCTCCGACTCATGGCTTCACAACAAGACATCAAGCGCCGTATTCGCTCCGTTCGCTCGACGTACAAGATCACCAAGGCGATGGAGCTGGTCTCGGCCGCCAAGCTCAGGCGCTCGCAGCAGCGGATCGTGGCCATGCGTCCCTACGCCGATCGGATGCTCGAGCTGATCACCTCCACCGCTCAGACGCTGGGAAAGATTCACGGGTTGCCCCTGCTCGAAGACCGCGAGACGCACACGGTCGCGCTGCTGCCGCTGACCGGAGACCGCGGGCTGGCCGGCGCCTTCAACGCCCAGGTGCTGCGTAGGTCGTTCGTCCTCGAGCACGACCTCCAGGCGCAGGGCATCGAGGTCAAGTGGCTGGTTTCCGGCAAGCGCGGTCGCTCCTCGCTCAAATTCCGCAAGCGCGATATCGATACGGCCTGGACCGGTTTCAGCGACCAGCCGGAGTTCGCCGAAGCCCAGGCGATGGCCCACCACCTGGCGGCGCTGTATGCGAGCGGCGCCAGCGACGCCGTGCTACTGGTCTACAACCGTTTCGGTTCCGCGGTCGTGCAGACGGTCGTCGAGCAGGAGATCTTGCCGCTGCCCAGGCAGGTTCTCAAGGGCTTTGAGGAGGGATCGATGCCGGCGCCGGCGCGCGGAGAAGTGCTTTACGAGCCCGACCCGGGGTTGATTCTCGAGCGGCTGATACCGGCGTATCTGGAGACCGAGTTGTTCCGGGCGCTGCTCGAGTCGGCGGCTTCGGAGCACGGCGCCCGCATGAGCGCCATGCGCAACGCCTCGAGGAACGCCGAGGAGCTGATCGATCTGCTGACGCTGATCATGAACCGAGCCCGCCAGGCGGCGATCACTCAGGAGATCCTGGAAGTCGTGGCCGGGGCAGACGCTCTATAACCGCCGGAGATCTACGATTTCCGGCGGCGTGCCCGGGCGTGTGAGTCAGCGCGCCTGCGGCGGCCGGTGAAGAGAAGCGCTCTCTGCCCCTGAACTTGATCGGGGCGAGTTTCTCCCCGAACGGGGGATTCGCACCCGACGAGATTGAGTCTTGCAGGTCTTTTTGTAAAAATCCGGCCATGGAGTACGAGATCGATTTCGACTCTGAGGCCGAGATCGCGATCGTGCGAACGAGCGGCGTCGCGAGCCTAGAAGGGTTCTCTGCTTATCTGCGGTCTCTTGTCTCCGATCCGCGCTGGCGGCGGGGCATGGACGTGCTCAGCGATCACACCGCTCTTGAGGCCGGGAACCTGACGGCCGGTGACATCGAGGCGCTGGTGGCCGTCCACTATCCGTTCGCGCATGCGCTCGGGCCGGGGCTCTGCGCGATCGTTTGTGGATCGTCGCTGAAGTTCGGACTGGCGCGGATGTTCGATGCTCGTGCCTCATTGCAGCTGCCGTTCATGTCACGCGTCTTCACGAACGTCGACGAGGCTTTCGTCTGGCTACGAGAGGGCAACCGCGTAGGCGACGCGGAGTCGCTCGAAGCCCGATAAAGCGAGCCCGGCTTGTCTCTTGGCGCCTTTTCTTATCTGTTTCTAACAATCGGGCCGACCGGCCGTCCTAAATCGACATGAGTCCGATCAATGGAAAGCACGCCTGCGCCGAGGCACTGTCGCTGCTCTCGCTTTCGCTCGATGAGGAACTGGGCCCTCTGGAGAACTACAAGCTCGAGCGCCACCTCCGAGATTGTCCGGATTGCAAGCGTCGAGGCGCCTGCGTCGAGGCGATCACGCGAATGCTCAGAGATCTTCCGCTGGAGTCGCCTTCCGTCTCGTCGCTACCGCGCCTGCCCTGGCGACGCCGATTCGTCCGTGCCGGCATCCCCGTTGCGGCGGCGATGATTGCCGCCTCGCTCGGGCTGGTGGCTCTGCAGGGATCGACGGGCATGGGCTCCGGCGTCATGACTCCGACCGTGCCCGTGTCGAATACGACAGAGCAATCGCCGGTCACCCATTCGCTGCCGCCGCAACCGCAGCCGCAGTATGCGAGCGCTGCCTTGATCTGGCGGCCGTAATGCTCGAAGCGGTCCGGTTGCGCGGCGTCGGCCTGCCCGACTACAGACCCACCGTTCGCGGAGTAAACGCGTGGGCTAGACTGGCGCGCGGTGCCCGTATGAGCACCGCCCGCCCATCAGATCGAGTTTGCCTCGTCGTAGGAGAGAGATGACCGAGTCGAAGAAAGACGCGCCCAACACCGGCAGAGTGGTCGAGGTCAAGGGCGTCGTGATCGACGTGGCCTTCGGCGATCAACTGCCGGCGATCTACAACGCGCTGGAGATCGAGATTGCCCCGCTCGAAAAGGGCGGAAAGTCCACGACGCTAACCGCCGAGGTGCAACAGCACCTGGGCGACGACCGGGTGCGAGCCGTGGCCATGCAGTCGACCGACGGGCTCGCTCGCGGCGTAGTTGCGCTCGACACGGGCAGCTCGATCTCCGTTCCTGTCGGGCAAGAGACTCTGGGGCGGCTCTGGAACGTGCTCGGGCAGGCCATCGACGAGCGCGAGGCGCCACCTGCCGACATGGAGCGCTGGCCGATCCACCGCGATCCGCCGTCGTTCCGCGATCTCTCTCCGAAGCAGGAGATCTTCGAGACGGGCATCAAGGTCATCGATCTACTCACGCCCTACATCAAAGGCGGCAAGATCGGCTTCTTCGGCGGCGCCGGCGTGGGCAAGACGGTGCTGATCGAGGAGCTGATCCACAACATCGCCAAGCAGCACGGCGGCGTCTCGGTCTTTGCCGGCGTCGGCGAGCGCACGCGTGAGGGCAACGACCTCTGGCTCGAGATGAACGAGTCGAAGGTGATCGACAAGGTCGCGCTGGTCTACGGGCAGATGAACGAGCCGCCCGGGGCGCGCCTGCGCGTGGCCCTCTCGGCGCTCACGGTCTCGGAGTACTTCCGCGAGCAAGGCCAGGACGTGCTGCTGTTCATCGACAACATCTTCCGCTTCGTTCAGGCAGGCTCCGAAGTCTCGGCGCTGCTCGGCCGCATGCCCAGCGCCGTCGGCTACCAGCCGACGCTGGCCACCGAGATGGGGCAGTTGCAGGAGCGCATCACCTCCACCCGCACCGGCTCGATCACCTCGGTGCAGGCGATCTACGTGCCCGCCGACGACCTGACCGACCCGGCGCCGGCGAACACCTTCGCCCACCTCGACGCGACCACCGTGCTGGCCCGCTCGATCGCCGAGAAGGGCATCTATCCGGCGGTCGATCCGCTCGACTCGACCTCCCGCGCCCTGCAGCCGGGCCTGGTCTCCGACGAGCACTACCGCACGGCGTCCGAGGTGCAGCGAATCCTGCAGCGCTACAAGGACCTGCAGGACATCATCGCCATCCTCGGCATCGACGAATTATCCGACGAAGACCGTCTGATCGTCGGGCGGGCGCGCCGGATCGAGCGCTTCCTCTCGCAGCCGAACTTCGTCGCCGAGGTGTTCACGGGAATTCCCGGCGAGTACGTCGCCGTCACCGACACGATTGCCGGCTTCCGCGCCATCATCGACGGCGAGTGCGACGAGCTGCCCGAGCAGGCCTTCATGCTCGCCGGCACGATCGACCAAGTGTTCGAGAAGGCCGGAGTCGAGCGCAAGCGCATGCCGGCCGCCGCAACAGCCTAGGAACGTGGCCGAGCGCACCCCATTCAGCGTCTCGGTGGTCACGCCCGAGCGAGCCGTCTTTGACGGCGAGGCCGAGATGCTCGTCGTCCCCGGCGAGGCGGGCGAGATCGGGGTGCTGGCGCGGCACGTGGCGCTCGAGGCGCTGCTCGAATCGGGGCTGACCCGCATTCACCTTCCCGGCGGCGAGAAGATCGAGCTGGCGACCGGGCCGGGGTTTTTCGAGGTTCACGCAAGTCGGGCGCTGGTTCTCGTCGACGACGCGGTGGACGTGCGCGAGACCGATCCCACGCGCGCGACCGCCCAGCTCGAGGAGGCGCGCGCCGAGCTCGCGCGCCTGGAGAGCGGCGAGGTAGAAGGCGACCGATGGCGAATCGAACAGAAGATCAGGCACGCCGAGAACCAGCTGGCCAGCGGAGGTCACTCGCGGTAGTGACTCGGCTGTCTCGCTGGGCCGACAGCAAAGGTCGCTATGCTTGACGACTTCGAACGCGCGAGTGCGCGCCTCGTTTTTTTCGCATGCGGACGACGCTAAAGAGAAGGATCGGACGCTGGGAGCAGGTCACGGGCAACGGCCGTGCCGCTTCGCCTCCACGGACGCCCCACAAGATCCGCCAATACCAGCAGCCGGCCGCGCGCGGCCGCGTGTTGCGCGGTATCGGGCGGTTTCTGCTCAACGTGATGCTCTTCTTCGCAGTCGTAGCCGGCGGCGCCGCCGGCGGCTTCTACCTCTGGGCGAACGAGAAGATCGGCCAAACCGCGGCCCACTCGAAGTACACGAAGATAAGCCAGAGGTATCTCCATGTGACGGTTCCGAACCAACCGGTGATCGCTCTGGTGGCGGGATACGACCGGCGTAGAGGAATGGTAGGAGACAAGGGTCGCTCCGACACGGTGATGCTCGTCCGGCTCGACCCGCGCAAGGGCGAGCAAAGCATCTCGTTGCTCTCCTTCCCGCGCGATCTGCGCGTGCCGCTGTACTGCGAGCCCGGCACCTCTTACGGCACCGGCAAGATCAACGCGGCCTACTCCGCTTGTGGGCTCAAGGGCACGCTCCTGACCGTGGAGGCGCTGACCGGGCTGCCCGTAAATTACGACGTGTCTGTGAACTTCCGCGGCTTCAAGCAGATCGTGGACAAGATGGGCGGGGTCTGGATCGATGTCGATCGGCGCTACTACGTGCCTCCGGGCGCCGGCTATTCGTCGATCGACCTCTACCCCGGCTACCAGCGCCTGCGCGGCGGACAGGCGCTCGACTACGCCCGCTATCGCCACGGCGACTCGGATCTCTTCCGGATCATCCGCCAGCAGGCCTTCATCCGCTCCTTTCGGCAGCAGTTCTCGAAGCTGTCGTTCACCGACTACCCCAGCGTCATCAACACCATTGCCAACAACATCGAGACCGGCAACAAGAAGGGCGGCTCGATCCCGGCGACGACGTTGCTCGGCTATGCCCAGGTCATTCACGGCCTGTCGGGTGGGAGCGTGGTGCAGAGCAAACTCGCCAACGTCACCAACGCCCCCGACGGCAGCTCCGATCTGATCGCCTCGCCGACCACGATCGCGAACGCGGTCGACGCCTTCACGAGTCCGGACTTGACCGCCGATTCGCGCGCCGCCGCCCAGAGCAAGGTCGGCGGGGTCGGCCACGCCAAGTCGTCAACAGACACCGCGCCCGCGCCCGAGAGTACGACTGTGCTCGTACTGAACGCGGGTGATACGCAGGGGCTCGCGAGTGACACCAGTAGTGGCCTCGCACAGCGCGGCTACAAGATCGTAGCGACCGCCGCCGATTATCCCGGCGCGAGGCTCTGGCACACGATCGTCTACTACGACCCGGCTCAGGCCAAGTCGAAGGCGGCGGCGACGCAGCTGTTGACCTTCTTCGATGCCGGCAGCGTGCGGAAGATGGTGCCCAGTATCACCTCGCTGGCGAACGGCGCCATGGTGGTCGCGGCGCTCGGCCAGACCTTCGACGGCACGCTTCCCCCGATCGCTCCGAAGATCGAGATACCGACCGTCCAGGCGCCCAGGGTGACGACTGATCCAGGATTGACGGAGGCCAACGTGCGCGGCCTGCAGCGGCGCTTCCGCTTCCGGCTCGAAGTCCCGTACACCCTGGCGAGCTCTTCCGTTCTGGCGATCGACTCGCCGATTCGGGTCTATCGCATCGCGGCCAAGCAGACGGCGCTTCGCCTGACCTTCGACCTGCCCGGCTATCTCGTCGGCTACTGGTCGATCGAGGAGACCGCGTTCAGCGATGCACCGATACTGGACGACACGCACTACACCCATCACGTCGGCCGGCGCAGCTTCGATTACTACTTTCAGGACGGCCATTTGCACATGATCGTCCTGAGCGAGAACGGTGCCACGTACTGGGTGACCAACACGCTCGACAACTACCTCTCGAACGAGACGATGAAAGCCATCGCCGGGGGCTTGCGCCCGGTCGGCGGCCGGATTCATAAATAACCCCGGCCGCGCGCTCTTGGCGGATCGCTCTGAGTAGTTTTGTCGAGCGGCGGTCGTTCGTGCTTGAGTAAGCTTGGCCGCGCATGAGTCCGAAAAACGAGACAATCGGGATCATCGGCGCCGGCTGGGTGGGACTGGTCACGGCCGCCTGCTTCGCCGAGCTCGGCCATCGCGTGATCGTCCTCGACGTTGCGCCCGAGCGAATCGAGCAGCTCAAGGCCGGCAAGGTCCCGATCTACGAGCCCGGTCTGACGGAGCTGCTCGAGCGCAACAAGGAGCGCCTGAGCTACACGCTCGAGATTACGGATCTGACCGACGACGCGGACTTCTTCTTCATCTGCGTCGGCACGCCCCCGACCTACGCCGGCGATGCCGACCTCTCGGCCGTCTGGGCCGTCATCGAAAAGCTGCCGGCGTTAGAGCAGCGGGCGATCGTGGTGATGAAGAGCACGGTGCCGGCGGGCACCGGCGAGAAGGTGCGCGCGGCGCTCGACGCCCGCGGACTCGAGCACCTCGGCTACGCCTCCAACCCGGAGTTCCTGGCCGAAGGCCGCGCGATCGATGACTTCGTCCATCCCGACCGCATCGTGGTCGGCTCCTTAGAGCCCGCCGACGGCGAGCGGGTGGGCGCCCTCTACGCCGGCATCGACGCGCCGATCGTCTACTGCGATGTGCCCTCGGCCGAGATGATCAAGCTGGCCTCGAACGCCTTTTTAGCCACCCGCATCAGCTTCATCAACGAGATCGCCAACGTCTGCGAGGTAACCGGCGCCGACGTCGAGCAGGTCGCCGAGGGGATGGGCCTCGATCGACGCATCGGGCCGCACTTCCTGCACGCCGGGATCGGTTACGGCGGCAGCTGCTTCCCCAAGGACGTGACCGCGCTCAAGCAGTTGGCCGGCAACTCCGGCTATCACTTCCAGCTCCTCTCCAGCGTGATCGAGGTGAACGAGCTGCAGAAGAGGCGCGTGATCGGCAAGCTCGAGAAGCATCTCGGCTCGCTCGCGGGCAAGACGGTCGCCATCCTCGGTCTCACCTTCAAGCCGGATACCAACGACATGCGCGAGGCCGCCTCGATCGTGCTGGGCTCGCGCCTGCTGGCCGAGGGCGCCGTGGTCAGAGCCTGGGATCCGCTGGCCGAGCCCGACAGCTACCTGCGCGGCGCGACTATCTGCGACAGCGTGCTCGAAGCCGTGACGGGCGCCGATGCGGCCGTTATCGTCACCGAGTGGAAGGAACTGCGAGAGCTCGCTTCGGAAACGGTACGTAGCGCCATGCGAAATCCTCTCATCGTCGATGGCCGCAATCTGCTCGATCCCGATCAGGTCAGTGCGGCCGGGTTTGCTTACGAATGTGTGGGGCGCCCGGGACATTGCAGCTCAGCCTCCGGCCCGTCCAGAGCCTCCGAACCACAAGCGGAGTGACCCCCCGCGAAGCGATCATTCTCGCTGGTGGCAGGGCCGAGCGCCTTGGCGAAGCGGCAAAAGGAAAGCCGAAACCGCTGGTAGAGGTGGGTGGGCAGCCACTCGTCGCCCACCAGATCGTTTGCCTGCGCGAGGCCGGAGTCGAGCGCGTGATACTCGCCTGCGCCGCCGGAAAGGGCGGCGAGTTCGCCTCCGCGCTCGCGGATCTCGGCGTCGAGATCGTCACCGTCGAGGAGCCGGAGCCGTTTGGTCGCGGCGGCGGCATCCGCTTCGCGGCAAAGGAGCTGTGCGAAAGGAGCGCGATCTTCGCCGCGAACGGCGACGAGATACTCGAAGTCGACCTGGGCCGGCTCTACGCGGCGCACGCCGCTTCGGGAGCGGCGGCGACCGTAACGGTGACGCCGCTTATCTCGCCCTTCGGGCTCGTCGAGTTGCGCGAGGACGACTTCGTCTCGGGCTTCAGCGAAGACGCGCCGCGCCTTCCGAACTGGGTCAACGTCGGCCTTTACGTGCTCGAGCCTGAGGCCTTGGAGCGTTTCCCCGAGCGCGGCGACCACGAGCGAACGGTCTTCCCCGAGCTGGCCGAGGAAGGGCGCCTGTACGCCTTTCGCTACGAAGGGATCTGGCTGACCGTGAATACGCCCAAGCAGTTGCGCGCTGCTGACGCTTACCTGTCGACTCATTCCGAATGGCAGGGACGAGAACGATAAGATAAGCGCGCCTGGAACCCGCCGATCCGGATCTGAGCGCTGAGATGACGAATCTTTCCTCACCGAACTTCGAAGGTCTCGACGCATTCGCGTTCAAGCAAGAACGGATCGAGAAGCCCTGGGGCTGGGAGCAGATCTGGGCCAAGACCGATCAATACGTGGGCAAGATCCTCTTCGTTCGCGCCGGTAACGCGCTCAGCCTGCAGTTTCACAACCAGAAGGACGAGACCTGGTACTTCCAGTCGGGGCGCGCCGAGGTCGAGCTGGCCCACGCCGGCGACGCGGTGACCAATCGCGAGATCGTCGGGCCGGGCATCGCCTTCCACCTCAAGCCGGGGACCGTGCACCGCCTGACAGCGATCGAGGATACGACCGTGTTCGAGGTCTCGACGCCGCAGCTCGACGATGTCGTGCGGCTGGAAGATCTCTACGGGCGAGAAGGCACTTCAGAGCGCTGAGCCGGGTCCTGCTCGACTCGGTCGCAAACGCGCAACAACGAGTTGGAAGGGGAGCGATTTGACGAGGGTAGACCATCACGTCAAGGACCTCGGGCAGGCCGCCGAGGGTGTCCGCAGGATCGAGTGGGCCGAGCGCGAGATGCCCGTGCTCCGCGCCATCCGCGAGCGCTTCGCGAAAGAGCGGCCGCTCGAGGGTAAGCGGATAGCCGCCTGCCTTCACGTCACCACCGAGACGGCCAATCTGATGCGCACCCTCAAGGCCGGCGGCGCCTCGGTCGCGCTCTGCGCCTCCAACCCGCTCTCGACCCAGGACGATGTCGCAGCCGCGCTCGTCGACAACTACGAGATCTCGACCTACGCCATCAAGGGCGAGGACAACGGCACCTACTACACGCACATCGAGGCTGCCTGTAACACCCATCCCGAGCTGACGATGGACGACGGCGCCGACGTGATCAGCTTCCTGCACAGCGAGCGCTCCGAGCAGCTGTCCGAGGTCATCGCCGGTACCGAGGAGACGACGACCGGCGTGATCAGGCTGAAGGCGCTCGAGGCCGAGGGCAAGCTCGCCTACCCGATCATCGCCGTCAACGAAGCGCTGACCAAGCACCTGTTCGACAACCGCTACGGCACCGGTCAGTCGACCCTGGACGGCGTTATCCGCGCGACCAACGTCCTGCTTGCGGGGCGCAGGGTTGTTGTGGCCGGCTACGGCTGGTGCGGGCGCGGCGTCGCCATGCGCGCCAAGGGCATGGGGGCGCATGTGATCGTCACCGAGATCGATCCGCTGAAGGCGCTCGAAGCGGTCATGGACGGCTTCGAGGTGATGCCGATGGAGCGCGCGGCCGAGACCGGTCAGCTCTTCATCACCGCGACCGGCGACAAGAGCGTCATCACCGGTGAGCATGTCAAGCACATGCGCGACGGAGCCATTCTCGCCAACACCGGTCACTTCAATGTCGAGATCGATATACCGTCGATCAGGAAGCGCGCCAAGAACACGCGCGAAGCACGCCAGTTCGTCGAAGAGTTCGAGTTTTCTGGCGGCCGCCGCGTTTACGTGCTCGCGGAAGGACGTCTGATCAACCTCTCGGCCGCTGAGGGGCATCCGGCCATGGTGATGGACATGTCGTTTGCCAACCAGGCACTCGCCTCCGAGTACATAGTTCAGCACCAGGGCGAGTTCGAGCACAAGGTCTATGACGTGCCCGCGCCGATCGACGAGGAGATCGCGCGGGTGAAGCTGGAGACCATGGACGTCCAGATCGACGTCCTCACGGAGGAGCAGGCGCGCTACCTCTCGAGCTGGAACGAAGGGACGTAACGAGGTCGGCGGGGGCGGCGCCGGGCTTGAACGAAGGATCTAGAGAGATGAAGGCGCTGGTACTGGCAGCCGGGTATGCGACGCGCTTGCGGCCTCTGACCGACGAGACGGCCAAACCGCTGCTCGAGCTCGCCGGCCGGCCGATGATCGACTACCTCTGCGACCGGATCGACGAGGCCCAAGCGGTGAGCGAGCTGCACGTCGTCTCCAACGCGCGCTTCGCGGCCGACTTCGAGCGCTGGGCGAAGGGTCGCCGCGGACGCCTGCGCCCGCTCGTGCACAACGACGGCTCACGCAACAACGAGGAGCGCCTCGGCGCGATCGCCGACATGCGCTTCGTGATCGAGCAGGCTGACCTGGAAGGGGAGGACATGCTCGTCGTGGCCGGCGACAATCTGTTTGATTTCTCGCTTGCCGCGATGGTCGAGTTCTGGCGCTCCAAGGGGAGCGCGAGCTGCGTGGCCGTCCAGCGCTGCCCCGATCGTGAGCGTGTCTCCTCCTACGGAGTAGTCGAGCTCTCGCCTGAGGGGCAGATCCTGGAATTCGTCGAGAAGCCCGAGCACCCGGCGAGCGACTTGATAGCCACCGCGGCCTACGTCTACGGGCATAGTCACGTAGCGCTGATCGACCGCTATCTCGCAGAAGGAAACTCGCCCGATCAGCCGGGCAACTTCCTTGCCTGGCTCTATTCGCGCCAGCCGGTCTTCGGCTTCGTCTTCGAAGAGACCTGGCTCGACATCGGCAGTCACGACCAGTTGCGCGAGGCCGACGAGTTGCTGCGCGGACGGATCGAATAGAGCGCCTGACGAACCGGGCCGGCGCAACCCCATACGGGGGGTTTCGTTGCCTCGTCGCTGAGCCGATTATTCCCCCATTAGTCCCTGCGGCCTAGACAGATAGTTGCGCTTTCTTCCTACGCGACCCGGCGTTCGTCGGTCGCTGCCGGGACGGCCGGCCTGATCCGCTCCCCTGGATGTGTACGAAAGGAAACCCATGTCCTCGCTGAGATTTCGCCTTCTGACCGTGATCATGCTTGCCCTCGTCGTCGGCGTCGTCTCGCAGTCGGCCGCTGCCGGTAGCAGCGACGCTCGTCCGCTCCTGCCCGGCTCCAACTCCGCGCTCGTCGCGTCGGCGCTCGCCGCCGGTCATACGCCCGTACTCACCCCGTCCGGTCTCGTCCGTGGCACGGCTCTGTCGGCGGAACTTCGAGCCGCCGCCGCGGGCGCACGTGCGGGCAAGGCACTCTCGACTCTCGGCGCGGGCTTCACCGACACCGGCACGACCTTCGGCGCCGCGACCGTCTTCTCGGTGACTTCGGGCGATTACGACGCAGATGGAAGGCTCGACATCCTGACCGACGGCTGCAGCGACGCCGACTGCACCGGATACGCCTTCAAGCTCTACCACAACAACGGCGACGGCACCTTCAGCGAGAACACGACCTCCGGTTTGCCCGCGAACTGGATCGGGACGAGCTCATGGGCGGACTACGACTCGGACGGTTACGTCGACGTTCTGATCATGGGCTGCCCGGACGATTCGTGCTCGACGCTCGAGTCCAGGCTCTACCACAACAACGGCGATGGAACCTTCACCCTGGACAGCAAGGCGGCGTTACCCGGCCAGCTGTCCATATTCGGCGACAGCGCTGTCCAGTGGGCGGACTTCAATAACGACGGCCGGCTCGACCTGATCATCGGCGGGAGCGCGTTCATGATCACTTCAGACCTCTTGGGCCCGAAGACAAACGCTGCGAGGCTCTTTCTCAACAACGGTGACGGCAGCTTCAGCGAGGCGAAGGGCTCGGGCCTGCCCGATCTCTTCTCCTTCTCGATCCAAGCGGCCGACTATGACGCGGACGGCCACGTCGATGTTCTGATCAGCGGTTGTAGCGACGCAGACTGCTCGTCGTTGGTTACCAGGCTCTACCACAACAACGGCGACGGCACCTTCAGCGAGGATGCTCGCGCCAACCTGCCGTCGCTCGTTTCGTACTGGGACAACTGGAGCGATTTCAACGGAGACGGGCTTCCCGATATCGCCATGAGTGGGTACGACGAGGCATCCGGTGACCCCGTGACCAAGATCCTCCTAAACGACGGTGACGGCAGCTTCAGCGAGAGCAAGAACGCCGGCCTTCCCGCTCTCAACGACGTTCAGATGCTCAGCGGAGACTTCGACTCCGACGGTCACGTCGACATCCTGTTCAACGGCTTTGAGACGGACTACACCAAGTACATCAGCAGGATCTACCGCAACAACGGCGACGGTACCTTCAGTCTCGATACCAACGCCGGGCTACCGGACAGTTTCTCCTGGTTCACGTCGGGCGACTACAACGCCGACGGCGGTCTCGATCTGTTGATGTACGACGCATCGCCCACGTACAACGCGGTCATCTACCGCAACGCGACCACCTCCAGCGGCGGCACCTTATCTCCGCCGGACGGCCTCCAGGTTCGCCTCACCGGCGCGCGACAGGCGACCTTCAGCTGGAAGGAGAGCTCGTCCAAGACTCAAGACAACAGCATCACGTACAACCTCCGTGTCGGAACGACGCGCGGCGCCTCGGACGTCGTCTCGGCGATGTCCAACGCCAACGGCGTCCGCTCCCTTCCCGCGGAAGGCAACGCCGGCGCGAGGACATTCGCCAAGGTCACGCTGCCGCACAAGGGCAACTACTACTGGAGCGTGCAGGCCGTGAACGCGAGCCTCGCGGGCTCGGTCTTCGCCCGGGATATGAAGTTCATCGTTCCGGGCAGGGCATCGATCAAGCTCACCGAGAGCAAGATCAATACTTGCGGAGACACTCCGCTCACAACGACGGTGACCGGTCGCGTCAATCCTGTCTTCACGCCCGTCGCGACCATCATCCTCAAGCAGCGCTTCAGTCCTCACGGTAGCTGGAGGGAGATCGCGAGGATGGTGACAAGCCACTCCGGTGTATACGGCTTCCATCGCATCGGCAAGGCGAGCGAGCGCTCCTTCTGGCTCAAAGTGCTGGTCACTCCGAAGGGCGGCGACTCGGTTACGAGCCGAGCCAAGTACGTCACGGTGAGAGCTCCCGCCTCGTGCCGGGCGTCGGGGTAGGTACAGCGGCGCGCCGCCAAGGCGAAATCGGCGCGATTTAGACACAAAGCCCACACGCTCCGCGCTCTAGCGTGAGCGTGTGGGCTTGCTCGAGCTTCTACTCCCCTTGCGTTGCGCGGCCTGCGGCGAGCCGGGAAGCGAGCTTTGCGAGCGCTGCCGCGAGCGCCTGCCGCGCCTCTGCGGCTCGCTCTGCGAGCGCTGCGGAGCGCCGACTTCCTGGCCGGTCGCCCGCTGCCTGGAATGCGCCGGTCGCCGCATCGCCTTTGCCAGCGCGCGCTCGGCGCTTCTCTATACGGGCGCCGTCCCGAGAGTGATCGGAGCCTGGAAAGAGCGAGGCCTGCGCCGCCTGGCCGCGGAGCTGGCCGAGCTGGTCGCGGAGGTCGTCCCGCCGCCGCAGGTGAGGGCCCTCACCTGCGTGCCGGCACAGCACGAGCGGGCGCTCAGTCGCGGCTTTCATCCGGCCCAGGCCCTCGCGCTCGAGTTGGCTCGTGTCTGGGAGCTGCCGTTCGAGCCGCTGCTCAGGCGTATCGGCTCGCCGAGGCGCCAGCGAGGCCTGGCCTTAAGCGAGCGCAGCCGGAATGTCGCCGGCGCCTTCGCGGCCCGGCCCGGCGCCAGTCCGCCCAGTCGCGTCTGTTTGATCGACGATGTCTACACCAGCGGTGCCACTTCCTCGGTCTGCGCCGGCGCCCTGCGCCGGGCCGGCTGTCGCCGGGTTGAGGTGGTAGCCCTTGCGAGGGCTGTTCGAGAGCGCTAGAGAGGGGTAGAGTGATAACTAGAACGAGCGACCGTCCGGACCAGCGGCAAGTGCCTCGAGCGAAGACCAGATACATATCCCGGACGCATACAGACGGCAAGGTTGCAGCCGCCGGTCGTTGCTCATGGATCGGACGGGCCGCAAGCCCGCCACATCTCGCAAATTAAGGAGCGCCTGATGCAGCTTCAGATCAAGGGCAAGAACGTCGAGATGAACGACACGATCCGCGACTACGCGGAGGAGAAGCTCGGCAGGCTCGAGCGACATCTCGCAGTTCCAACCAAGGTAGAGCTCGAACTCTCCCTGGAGAAGAATCCCTCGATCACCGACAACCATATCGCCGAAGTGACTATCTGGACGAAAGGCCCGACCTTGCGCGCTCGCGAGAGCTCGTCCGACTGGCGCGCCTCGATCGACGAGTTGGTCGACAAGCTCGAGCGCCAGGCCAAGCGCTACCAAAACAAGCGCCGTAACCACCATCCGCACGGCAGCTCGGCGCCGCAGTCGGCGCGAGAGGTAACGACTGAATACTCGCGCGGAACGCCTGTCGTCCCAGGCGAGCCCGAGCCGATGATCGTGAAGACGAAGCAGTTTCCGGTCAAGCCGATGACGCCCGAGGAAGCGGTGCTCCAGCTCGAGTTGATCGGTCACGATTTCTTCGTGTTTCGAAACAGTGAGGCCAACGAGGTCGCAGTTGTGTATCGTCGTCGCGACGGCAACTACGGACTGATCGAGCCCCAATCGTGAAGTGGCACCGAAAGAGCGAGGACGAAAGCCCGGCCGAGCCCGCGTATGGTGGCGACGCGGATATCGAGCAGACGGTTGAGCGTCCGGCCGCGCCCCTTTTCGATCTCGGCGCGGACGCCGAGCAGACGATCGAGCGGCCGGCCGAGCCGGTTGAGTCGGTGGAGATGCCTTTCGCCGGTGCCAGCGTCGCGAGCGGGGGAGGCTCTTTCGTGGGCATCCCGCGAATGCGTGGCAACTGGGATCTGGTCGTGACCAAAGAGGCGCCGGGCTTGACCGGTGCCGACGAGCTCGGTTTCGTCGTCGTCGAGGACGGCGACATCTTCATGGACTCGCCACTTCCGGACGGCGACGTTACTCCCCTCGCCGAGGCGATCGAGCTGCGAATTGCGCCGCCTTACCGCGCCTACGGAACCCGCCAGGAAGGCGACCTGTGGGCGGTTGCGGCTCGAGCGATCGAGCTCGGACGGTTCCAGGCGGAGGGCGACGAGATAGAGCTGACGGTCAGGGGCGGCGAGCGCGAGCTCGCCGTGGACGGAACTAGATCGTTGGGCAACGTCCCTGAGCTCGAGCGCCTGGGCGCGGAAGAAGGCGCCGACTTCTTCGCCCGCGCGGTCCGCGTCGAAGACGATCTCTGGGAATTGACGATCAACCCGCTGTAGGGGCGCCTCCTACTTTCGCCGAAGCGCGGCTCAGACGCGACGGTAAATCTGTGTAAAGCAGTTCTTAGTCAACCCTTGCGATCGTCTGCTGAATGGACACCTGATGGAATTCGAGATCAGTTGGATCGAGTCGTCGCTGGCCAGCGTTCGAACATCAGGCTTGGCTTCAGCCGAGGGCTTCACTGCTCTTTACGAGCAATTGGCCGCTCAGCCCGGTTTCGGGCCGGGTGTGAAGATGCTCTCCGATCACACCGATTTGGATGTCTCGGCTCTCGTTGTCGGACACCGTTCGCCGGCGAAATACGGGTTGGCGCGCATGTTCGAAGCCTTGGCCGCCGAAGAGCCTGGCGACCTGGTCAGAGTGGTAGAGACGAGTGACGACGCGCTGGCCTGGCTGCGTGGCGAGGGCGCGAAACCGCTCCCTCCGGCTTCGCGACGAGCTGAGCCGTAAGTGAACCTTGTCATTGACTGAGTTCAGGCGCGGGGCGAATATTCATCATGACCATGGAATTCGAGATCGAATGGGTTGACCCGTCGTTGGTCATCTGCCGCACCTCGGGCGTTGCCTCGGTCGAGGGCTACCAAGCCATGATGGCGGCCTTGACCTCGCAGCCGCAGTTTCAGCCGGGCGTCGATCTGATCGTCGATCACACCGGCGCCGACATCTCGGCGCTCACGGCCGCCGAGATCGAGCAGATCGCCGATCTGCGAGCCCGCTTTGCGGGCGACGTGGCGATGCGCGCGGCCGGAGTCGTAGGCCCGGGCTCGCCGATGAGATACGGGCTCGGGCGCATGTTCGAGGCCTTTGTCGATTCGAATCCGGGCACCAAGATCACGGTGTTCGAGACGGTCGAAGAGGCGATGACCTGGCTGCGCGGAACCGATGCCACGCCTTCCTAGCGGGGGTAAGCTCCGGGCCCCGCTCTCGACCAAGTCCGTAACATGCTCTGACCGGATACGAATTCGAGGAAGGTGCCTCTTGCCAGCAGACGAAAAAGACGAGCCGCTGTACAAGCGCCCGCAGAGCGAGGGAGACCTCGTTGCAGGCATGGAGAGCAGGAAGATCGAAGACGAGAGCACCGCGACCGAGTCGCCGACCGACGCGCCCGCCGCCGATATCGCGGCCGAGCCGGAAGAGGGAGGCGGAGGCGCCGAGGAGTCCAGAGGCGTTGTCGTATCGCTTTTGGCGCCCGATGTCGCGGGCGACTACGCGGTCTTCGTCGCCCTGCCCGAGCGCTTGCTGATCGTCGAGGAGCAAGAGGGAGACAGCGACCTCGGCATCCTCGCCGACGCGGTCGAAAAGCGGCTCAAGGCGCCCTACCGGGCGCGCGCCCTGCGCGTGGACGAGCGCCGCTTCGTTGTGGTGGCGAGCGAGATCGAGACGGTTGAGCTACCCGGACTGGACGGCGAGGAACTGGTTGTCTTCGCGCTTCCTGACGGTCAGCGCACGGCCGTTCTGGACGCTGGCAGCCATCAACTGGTCAGCGCAGAGGTGGAGGCGATCCTGGAGGAGTCGGCGCCCTGCCTACTGAGGCTCGAGAACATCGACGAGTCGGTCTGGGAAGTCTCGGTCGATCTTCTCTAGGCGTGCGCTGACGCGGCGCCTGTAACCTTTCGCCATGACCGAGGTGGGGGCATCCTTCGAGAGATTGCTGCGCGTCGGCGAGGGCCGGCGGCTGAAGCGAGTTCGCTCCACGGCCGAGTACATCACCAGTATCGAGCCGGATTTCCTCAAGCTCTCGGACGCCGGGCTCAAGGCCAAGACCGTCGAGTTCAGGCAGCGGCTCGAGAATGGCGAATCGCTCGACGACCTACTGCCCGAGGCCTTCGCCGCGGTGCGCGAGGCGCGCCGGCGCGAGTCCGACCAGCGCATGTTCGACGTCCAGCTGATGGGCGGCATCGTTCTGCACGAGGGCGACATCGCCGAGATGAAGACNNACGACTACCTGGCCAAGCGCGACGCCGAATGGAACCGCGGCGTCTTCGAGCGCCTCGGTATGACGGTCGGATTCGTCCAGAATATGATGCCCTTCGCCGAGCGCAAGGCCTCCTACAACTCCGACGTCGCCTACGGCACCAACTCCGAGTTCGGCTTCGACTATCTGCGCGACAACATGGCCGTCTCGAAGGAGGAGCTGGTCCAGCGCGGCCACCACTACGCGATCGTGGACGAGGTCGACTCGATCCTGATCGACGAGGCGCGCACGCCGCTGATCATCTCCGGCCAGCCCGAGACGGCGGCCAAGATCTACTACGACTTCGCCCGTGTCATCAAGCAGCTGCGCGGCGTTCGCGCCGACCCGCTACGTAAGGATCCGCCGCCCGACGCCGACTACGAGTACGACGAGAAGCACATGACCGTCTCGCCCTTCCCGCCCGGGATCGAGAAGGTCGAGCGGGCGCTCAGAATCGAGAACCTCTACGCGCCGCAGAACTCGCAGCTGGTCAACCACATGACCCAGGCGATGCGGGCCCAGTCGCTCTACAACCGAGACATCGAGTACGTGATCCAGGACGGTGAGGTCAAGATCGTCGACGAGTTCACCGGCCGCGTCATGGAGGGCCGCCGCTGGTCGGAGGGCCTGCACCAGGCGGTCGAGGCCAAGGAGGGCGTGCGCATTCGCGAGGAGCACGTGACCCTGGCCACGATCACCCTGCAGAACTACTTCCGCCTGTACGAGAAGCTGGGCGGCATGACCGGTACCGCCAAGACCGAGGAGAAGGAGTTCGTCGAGATCTACAACCTCGGTGTGGTCGAGATCCCGACCAACGAGCCGGTTATCCGCATGGACGAGAACGATCTGATCTTCAAGAACAAGGAGAGCAAGTTCGGGGCGGTAGTAAAGGACATCCAGGAGCGCTACGAGCACGGTCAGCCGGTACTGGTCGGCACGATCGCGGTCGAGACCTCCGAGTACCTGTCGCAGCACCTCGAGCGCGCCGGTGTTCCTCACAACGTACTGAACGCCAAGCAGCACGAGCGCGAGGCCGAGATCATCAAGGACGCGGGCCAGCCGCACGCAGTCACGATCGCCACCAACATGGCCGGTCGCGGCGTCGATATCCAGCTCGGGCAGGGCGTAGTCGAACTCGGCGGGCTGTACGTGATCGGCACCGAGCGGCATGAGGCGCGCCGCATCGACAACCAGCTGCGCGGCCGCTCCGGCCGTCAGGGCGACCCGGGCGAGACGCGTTTCTTCCTCTCCGGTGAGGACGATCTCGTGCGCCTGTTCGCCGGCGACCGCATCAAGCGGGTGATGGAGATCTCGCACGTTCCCGAAGGGGAGCCGATCGAGCACCGCATCCTCTCGCGCCAGATCGAGTCGGCGCAGAAGAAGGTCGAGGAGATGAACTTCATCTCGCGCAAGCACGTGCTCAAGTACGACGAGGTGATGAACAAGCAGCGCCAGGTCATCTACGAGCAACGCCGGCGCGTGCTCGACGGCGAGGATCTCTCGGAAGAGATCAAGGGCTGGATCACCAAGGCGGTCGAGCAAGCCGTCGACAACTTCACCGAAAGCGAGTTCTCGGAGGAGTGGGACGTGGCCGGGCTCTGCGGCACCATGCAGGCGCTCTACGGCTCGACGGTCACCGCCGAGGAGCTGAAAGAGGACGAGGTTCCGCTGGAGCGGATGGCCCTGGTCGATGAGTTCGTCTCCGACGCGCTTGACGAGTACAAGGCCAAGGAGGAGGAGTTCGAGCAGCTCCAGCCCGATCTGATGCGCGATCTCGAGCGCTTCATCCTGCTCCAGGTCGTGGACAACCGCTGGCGCGAGCACCTCGACAACATGGACTACCTGCGCGAGGGCGTGCACCTGCGCGCGATGGCCCAGAAAGACCCCTTGGTCGAGTACACGGCCGAGGGCCACAAGATGTTCGAGGAGCTCAGCGGCGTCATCCGCGAGGAAGTGGTCTTCACGCTCTTCCACATTCAGATCGAGCCCCAGGAGGCCCAGGCTTTCGTCGAGCAGACGACCCCGAGCTCCGATACGACGCCTGGCATGGGTCTCAGCTACGAGCACGACTCGGTGGCCGGCGCCGAGGCGATCGCCGCCGCCGGCGAAACGGCCGGGGCCGATGTCTTGACCGAAGCGCGCCCGCGCCAGGCCTCGGCGCAGCAGCGCGTGGTCTCCGAGCACGAGAAGCTCGGCCGCAACGACCCCTGCTGGTGCGGCTCGGGTAAGAAGTACAAGCGCTGTCACGGCGCCTGACGCAACCGGAACGACGCTGGACTGCAGGATGCGACGGCTGCGAAGCTTGCCCGTACGTGAGTACAGTCCTGCGCTCCGCAGCCGCCACCTCCTTTGCCAGCCCCGTTCCGGTGGCGTCAGGAGCAGTTCGCTGGAGTAGGGGCGACGAGGATTAAGACTTTCGATTGAGCCGCGCCCGTCACGCCGGTCGCGGCGGCCGAGAGCATCTCCAGTTCGGCTCCTTTGCCAGCCCCGTTCCGGTGGCGTCAGGAGCGCCGCGGTGAATGGTGTTACACGCCCGCCATGTCGGTCGCGGCGGCGAGCCTAAGCCACGGCTCTTTCCTGGTCTCGCCGTGTTTTCGAAATCGAGTTGCGGGGACAACCTCGTCCCTTGTGCGCGACAGTGAAAAGCCGTCAGCCAACTGTGGCGAGCGAGACTTGCGAGAGCCTCGCTCATGACGGCCATCGCGCCCCGGGGGATTTTCGAGGAAGGAGTTGAGATGAGTACCAAGCTCGTCCGCATCCTGACGCTGGCCGTCGCACTCGCGCTTGTCGGCGCCGGGGCGGCGCTCGCGGCAACCGTTGTGAAGTCGGCGAAAAACCCGGCCTTCGGCAAGATCGTCGTCAACTCAAGCGGGTTGACGCTCTACCATAATACGAAGGAGAAGGGCTCGATCGTATGTACGGGCTCGTGTGCGAAAACCTGGCCGCCGCTCCTCGTCGGCAAGACGGCGAAACTGAAGGTCGGCCCGGGCGTCAAGGTCGCCCACGTCGGCAAGATCAAGCGTCCCGACGGGCACTTCCAGGCGACCTACTACGGTAAGCCGCTGTATCGCTACGCAGGGGACAGCAAGCGCGGAGACGTCAAAGGCGAAGGCATCGGAGGAATCTGGTTCGCGCTCAAGACGAACGGCGCCTTGGCAAAAACGCCGAGCGGCACGACGACTACAACAACAACAAACACCAGCACCAGCACCAACCCGTACGGCTACTAGCGGCCGATGAGGAGGTATGTTCGAGCGCACCGGCTTCGCTGCCACCGTCGCGAGGCCGGTGCTCCGGCGTCCGAACGCCTTTCGTAGAGGTGGCCGTTATCCGATACGGCTCTACACTCTCCGAGAGCGTCGGCAATCACGTGAAAGGACGAATCGATGACCGAACCGCTTCGTTGGGGACTGATCGGCACCGGCTGGATCGCCGACAGCTTCGCCGCCGATCTGGCCTGCACCGACTCGGGCCGGGTGGTCGCGGTCGGCTCGCGCCGAATCGAGACGGCGAACCGCTTCGCTGATCGCTTCGAGATTCCCAATCGGCATGGGAGCTACGAGGCGCTGGTCGCCGATCCCGAGGTGGACGTTGTCTACGTGGCGACGCCACACCCGCTGCATCATCCCAACACGCTGCTCGCGCTCCGGGCCGGTAAGCCGGTGCTGGTCGAGAAGCCGTTCACCATGAACGCCGTCGAGGCGCGCGAGCTGGTCGCCGCCGCCCGCGCCGAGAAGCTGTTCTGTATGGAGGCGATGTGGACGCGCTTCCTTCCTCACATCGCGCAGATCCGGCGCCTGGTCGCGGAGGGCGCGCTGGGCGAGATCGTCACGGTCAGCGCCGACCACGGACAGTGGTTCGCGAAAGATCCGGAGTTTCGCCTCTTCGCGCCCGAGCTCGGCGGCGGCGCCCTGCTCGACCTCGGCGTCTATCCGGTCTCGTTCGCCTCGATGCTGCTCGGCGCGCCGAGCAGCATCGTCGCCCTGATCGACCCGGCCTTCACCGGCGTCGACGGTCAGACCTCGATGCTGTTCGGCTACGACTCCGGCGCACAGGCCGTCCTCTCCTGCACCCTTTCGGCCAAGAGCTCGACCCGCGCCGCGATCGTCGGCACGGAGGCTCGCATCGAGATAGACGGCGACTTCTACACGCCCACGTCCTTCACCCTCATTACGCGCTCGGGAGAGCGGACGCGCTACGACGAGCCCCACCAGGGCCGCGGTCTTTGGCACCAGGCCGACGAGGTCGCCCGCTGTCTGCGCGAAGGTCTGCTCGAGAGCCCGCTCATGCCTCTGGACGAGAGCATCTCGATCATGCAGACGCTGGACGCGGTGCTCGCCCAGGCAGCCGGCTGATCGGCCGCCGCCTGGCGAGAGAACGGTGCCGCGGCGCGGAGGCCAACGAAGCCTAGCGATCATTGAGTAGTTGATGATATATTGATGACATGAAAACAGAACTGTCATTCGTGCTAGATCTTGCACTTGCCCGTACGCTCGTCACTCGCGACGTGGATAACACCCTCGGCGCCCATCACGGCCTGGGCCTGAACGACTTTGCTCTTCTGCTCGAGCTCCGTTCGGCGCCGGAGGGAAAGATGCGCCGCGTCGAACTGGCGAATCGACTCGGCGTGACCACCTCGGGCGTGGCCCGGCAGCTTGGTCCGCTCGAGCGCCGCGGCATCGTCGCGCGCGAGTCGAACCCGGCCGACGCCCGGCTGGCCCTGGTCGTCCTCACCAAGGCGGGGGCGGAGTTGCTCGAGCAGGCGCTGGTAACGGCGGAGGAAGACGCCGAGCGAGTGCTCGCCAAATACTGGTCGCCGGCTGAGCGGCAGCGGCTGGGCAAGCTCCTGAGCGCCGTCCGGCGCTGATCGAGGTCCGGCGCCGCCGGCTAGCCAAGCTTTTTCAGAACGGCGGCGAAGGGCACGAAAACGACGCGCCCGGGGGAGCGGCCGCGCTCGTAGTTGTAGGAGTAGAAGAGGCCCGAGGACTCGATCTGGGCATCGACCGAGCCCTTGCCGGGCGGCGCGTAGGTCACGTCCTTTTTGTCGGCGAGGCGAAGCACGTGAATCTTGCGGCCGCGTAGGTACACGGCCAGCCCGCGCTGGAGATCGCGCAGCTTCGAGCCGGCGGCGAGCGGGATCGTCTGTGTGAGCAGTCCGGTATCTACGTCGTAGAGATCGAGGTCGCCGTTGCGAACAGTCGCGAGCTGCGAGCCCTGGAAAGCAAACCCCGAGAAGGTGCCGTTCGGAACGGCCATCCGCTTCCAGGCGCTCACGCCGGCCGAGTAGATCGCCACGCTGCCGTCTGGTCGTTGCGTGGCGATGCGTCTCGCATCAACGGCAACGATCTTGAGTGACATGGTGTGGAGCCCGCTTGCTACGACATCGGGCGCAGAGGCGATCGCGACGCCTTTCCCGTTGACGATCTTGAGTAGCTTCTGTCCGCTGAAGATCGTGATCGGCTGGTCGCCCGGCGCCGGATCAGGGCAGGTCTGCTCTCCTTCCCAACCAACCGGGATCGCCATGCACTCGCTCCAGTAGTTGAAGGCGAGTACACCTCCGTCGCCGAACATGTTGCCTACGTAGTCTCCAGAGCTCTCCTCAGCGGCGCCGTTCCCGTTGCTGGCCGAGGCGATCGTCGTCGTCTGCTTCTTACTGCCGAGCACACGGCTTCGCAGGCTGAGATCGAGGTAGTTGCCGCCGTCTGCTTCAATCCAGGCAACGCGCTTGTTTGCCAAAGCGATCTCCAGGATCTCGTTGATTGCCGACGAGGTCTCGCAGTTGATACCTGTCTTGAACCCCACTGAAGATCGTTTCAGCGGGCTCCAGACGACGATTCTGTCGCAGGTGTTCTCCGCCGTCGTGGTCGTCGCGACGGCGACGCGGGCGCCGTCGGCAGCGAGCCGACTCACGGACCGGCGCGTTTTGAGCATGTAGCTCTTCGGCGGAGAGGTCGAAGCCGCAGCGCTGAGCGAGCCGGAAACGAGCAGAGCCGCGAGAGCGAGCCAGACCTTTCTCATGCCTCCATCATGCCTCCATCATCACACGCGACTTGCCCGCTGGCAACCTTTGGTTCACGACCGCTCGCGGCGGGCGTCGTGCGCGGCGAACGGCGGCTGCCAGAGCCGCGGAGAGCTGAGCTGCTCGGCCTTATTCAAACTGAGACACCGATGTATCATTCGACTTGCGTGTGACTCAGCCGGCTTCAGCTTCCGAAACGGCCGATAGCGCCTTCGTACCGAAGCGCCGCGGTCACGGCCACGCCTGGCTGGCTCTGCTCGCCGTCTCGCTCGGGCTGATGATGGTGATGCTCGACGCAACCGTCGTCGCGATCGCCAACCCGGCGATCGGTCTCGACCTCCACGCCTCGCTCTCGGGCCTGCAATGGGTGACGAACGCCTACCTGCTCGCGGTCGCCATCCTGATCATCAGCGCGGGAAAGGCCGGTGACCGGTTCGGGCGCAAGCGCATCTTCCTGTGCGGGGTCGTCGGCTTCGCGCTCGCCTCGGCGGCCTGCGGCTTTGCGCCCTCGATCGGAGCGCTGATCGCCTTCCGGGCGGTGCAGGGCTGCGCCGGAGCTCTGCTCATGCCCTCGACGCTGGCGATCATTCGCGCCGCCTTCCCCGAGCGGCTGCTGCAACAGGCGATAGGAATCTGGGCCGGTGTCTCGATGGCCGCGGTGGCCTCGGGCCCGATCGTCGCCGGGTTCGTGGTCGAGCACGCGAGCTGGCGCTGGGTCTTCTTCCTCAACGTGCCGCTCGCGATCGTTGCCGTCTGCGTCGGCGCCTGGGTGATCGCCGAGTCGCGCGACGAACAGGCCGCAAAAGAGCGGTTCGACCTGGCCGGGATGGCGGTGTTGTGCGTCTCCTTGTTCGCGCTGGTCTGGGGCATCATCAAGAGCCAGAGCCTCGGCTGGGGAGACGTGGTCGTCGTTGCTTCACTCGCGTCCTCGGCGATAGGCTTCTTCCTCTTCGCCTTGCGCGAGCGCGAGGCCGCGCATCCCCTGCTGCCGCTGCGACTGTTCCGCAGGCTTTCGCTCAGCGTCGGCGTCGTGCTGATGCTGATGCTCGCCTTCGCGCTCTTCGGCGTCGTCTTCTTCCTCTCGCTCTATCTCCAGCGGGTGCGCGGGTACTCGCCGGTCGAGACGGGCATCCGGACGCTGCCCCTGACCGGCATGCTCGTGTTCGCCGCACCGCTCGGCGGCATTCTGAGCGCGCGGCTCGGGCCGCGTCCTCCGCTCGCGGTCGGAATGGCCCTGCTCGGGATCGGCATGCTCGGCCTCTCGAGGCTCGCCTGGCGCACCGACTACGGCGACATCTGGCCCTGGCTGCTGGCGATCGGCTTCGCGCTCGGCCTGGTGCAGGCGGCGGCCACGCAGACGATCGTCGGCAATGCGCCGGTGCGCATGGCCGGTGTCGCCGGAGGGCTGCAGCAAACCGCGCTCCAGATCGGCGGCGCGCTGGGGACGTCGGTACTCGGAGCCGTCCTTTCCGGCCGCGTGAGGGCGACCTTGTTCGTTGATCTCACCCGGACGGGAGTTCCTCGGGCCGTCGCCCGCCTGATCGTGCCCTATAGCGGCTACGTGGCGCAGGGGGTGTCGCCGGGCCCGTTCGTGCCTGCTCCTCTCAGGGCCCCCGTCACCGAGGGTGCCTACAACGCTTTCTCTTCAGCTCTCGACGTGGCCTTCGTCGTTGCGGCCTGCGTCGCCTTCGCGGCCGCCCTGCTTGCCCTTTTTGTTCGCCGCGGCGGTGCGAGTGAGCCCGGGAAGTTGCCGCTTTGAGGGGAGATCATGGTCAGACGAGCGAGATCGCGTAAGGATCGAACGGCTGTCGCCATCCTCGAGGCGGCGGCGCGCGTGCTGGCGCGCCAGGGTCGGGGCGCGACGATCAGCCAGGTTGCGGTCGAGGCCGGGGTCGGTCGGGCCACCGTCTACCGCTACTTCGCGACACGCGAGCAGCTTGTCTCGGCGCTCTGGGACGCTGCCCTGTCGGAGGTGGACGAGCGCCTCACGGCAGCCCGGCTCGAGCAGGCTCCGTTCGAGCAGGGGCTGACCCGGGTGGTGCGGGCGATTGCGAGCGTCGGCGAGCGCTACGCGGTGCTGCTGGGCGAGCAGAGCCGCGAAGAGCTCGAGCGGGGCCGCGAGGTAATCGGCGATCGTGTCTTCGCCACGCTCGCGCGCGGACAGCGCAGCGGCGCTCTGCGCGGCGACGTGCCGCTCGAGCTGATCGCCGAGATGTTCGGGGGAATCGTCCTGATGGGATTACGCCAGGCGCTCGAGCAGGGACTGGGGATCGAAGAGGCGAGCAGCGCGGTCGTGAGTGTCTTTCTGCGTGGCGCCGGGAGTGTCGAGGGCGCCGCGCGGCGTTCCACCGCGACCAGATAGCATCGGGGCAGATGAACGAAGAACACGTTTCCGTGCAGCATCAACTCGAAGAGATCAGGGACCAGCTCGCTTGGGTCCGTGATTACCTTTGACCCCGAGCAGCTGCAAGAACGTGCCGCCGCGCTCGAGCAGGAGATGGGCGCGCCCGGTTTCTGGGACGACCAGCAGCGGGCCGCCTCGGTCTCGGCCGAGCACGCGCGCCTGACGAAGCGCCTCGATCGCTACCAGCGGCTGACCCGCGAGTACGAGGACGCCCGCGACCTGCTCGCGCTGGACGACGAGATGGAGGACGAGATCGCCGAGTCGATCGCGCCGCTGCGCAAGGAGCTCGAGCGCCTGCAGGAAGATGCACTGTTCAGCGGCGAGTACGACGCCGGCGACGCGATCGTCACCATCCATGCCGGAACCGGCGGCACCGACGCCCAGGACTGGGCCGAGATGATGCTGCGCATGTACCTGCGCTGGACCGAACGGCGCGGCTTCAAGACCGAGATGATCGAGGCCAGCCCGGGCGAGGAGGCCGGAATAAAGTCGACCACTTTCGCGGTCAAGGGCGAGAACGCCTACGGCATCTTCAAGGCCGAGCGCGGCGTGCACCGGTTGGTGCGGCTTTCTCCCTTCGACTCGGCCCATCGCCGCCACACTTCCTTTGCCGAGGTGATCGTCAGCCCGCTTCTACCCGACTCCGTGCCGGTGGAGATCGACGAGGAGGAGATCCGCGTCGACACCTACCGCGCGTCGGGCGCCGGCGGTCAGCACGTCAACAAGACCGACTCGGCGGTGCGCATCACGCACCTTCCCTCGGGCATCGTCGTGCAGTGCCAGAACGAGCGCTCGCAGAGCTCCAACAAGCAGACGGCGATGCGCATGCTGCGCTCACGCCTGGTTGAGCTGGAGGAGGAGAAGCGCGAGGCCGAGATCGCGCGCGAGCGCGGGGCGGCGCAGGACATCGGCTTCGGCAGCCAGATCCGCAGCTACGTCCTGCAGCCCTACCAGATGGTCAAGGACCATCGCACCGAGTTCGAGATGGGAAACACCCAGGCGGTGCTCGACGGCGATCTGGACGGCTTCGTGCGCGCCTTCCTGCTGGCCAAGGCGGCCGGCAAGGTCGCATAACGGCCCCGGTTTCGCCCTGTGGAGCGAGGGTTTCACTTTCGGCGCGAGCGTCCCTTGACAACCAACGGGATCTCTGAACGGTGTCTGACACCTTGGGGCGTCAAGGCGAAAACGTGTCGAAGGCGGGTCTTTTCTCCCTCACCCGAGTCGAAGCGGATTTGACGCGAGTAAATGCCCGGCAGAGCCGGTTGTTTGCCCGGGCCGACCGAGCACTCGGCTAAACTCTTCGAGCGATTCTCAACCAGCTGCGGCTCGCGAGTCGCTGTCGCTACGACTCCGGCACAGGACGTGGATCTCGACACACCGAACCCCAACGCTCTACCCGCGCCCGACGCTACTCCGGCGACGGTAAGCGCTGGAGCGATGATCGTCTGCCACGGAGTCACGAAGCGCTTCGACCCGAACGTCCTCGCCCTCGACAACATCTCTTTCCAGATCGACAAGGGCGAGTTCGTCTTTATCGTCGGCGCCTCGGGCTCCGGCAAATCGACCCTGGTCAGGCTGCTGCTCAAGGAAATGGAGCCGACGCGGGGCACGATCATTGTCGGCGGCCGTGACATCGGGCGGCTGCGCCCGTCGCGCGTCTCGCAGCTACGCCGCAACATCGGCTGCGTCTTCCAGGACTTCAAGCTGCTTCCCAACCGCAGCGCGGCCGAGAACGTGGCCTACGCCCTCAACGTTCAGGGCGAGAGCGCTCAGAACATCCGCCGCAAGGTGCCCGAAGTGCTCTCCATGGTCGGTTTGGTGGACAAGATGGACTCGCTTCCGAACCAGCTCTCCGGCGGCGAGCAGCAGCGCGTCTCGATCGCGCGCGCCTTCGTCAACCATCCGCCGCTGCTGGTCTGCGACGAGCCGACCGGGAACCTCGATCCCGACACCTCGGTCGGGATCATGCAGGTGCTCTACTCGATCAACCGCACCGGCACGACAATCCTGATGGTGACGCACGACCGCGAGATGGTCGACAAGATGCGCCGCCGCGTGATCGCGCTCGAAGAGGGCAAGATCTCCCGCGATGAGCGCCGAGGCGGTTACTCCTCGCAATGACCCGCTTCCGCCTACTCGTCTCCGAGGCGCTGCACTCGATCCGCGCCAATCTCTCCACCACCGTGGCGGCGATGATGACCGTGTTCATCGGCATGTTCCTGCTCGGCATCTGCATCGCGCTCGGCAGCTGGATGGTCTCCTGGAGCAGCCACACCAAGAAGGAGATCGTCGTCAACGTGTACTTCTGCGCCCAAGATACCTGCGACAACGGGCCGGCTACCAACAAGCAGAAGGCGCAAACGCTCGTGCGGATCAACCAGATCAGTGCGCAGGGCCTGATCAAGAAGTTCAAGTACATCTCCAAGGAAGAAGCCTGGTCAAACATGAAGCGCACCGACCCGGAGCTCACGGCGGGTCTGACTGCGAACCCACTTCCCGATGCTTACAAGATCACGCCAACGCGCGGAGAGGATGCAGGCAAGATCGCCACTCAGCTCAGGAGCCCGTCGCTCCCACCGGGCGTTCAGGACGTGAGATACAACAAGAAGGTGAGCGAGCGTGTGCTCAAGGTTGCGAAGGTGATCGAGATCTCGTTCGCGCTGATGGTGTTGATCTTGCTCGCCGCCTCGACGGCGCTGATCGCCAACACGATCCGGCTTTCGATCTTCTCGCGCCGGCGCGAGATCGAGGTGATGAAGCTGGTCGGCGCGACCAACTGGTTCGTGCGCCTACCCTTCATGCTCGAAGGCCTGATCTGCGGCTTCGGCGGCGCGGTCCTGGCCGTGATACTTCTCTCGATCACCAAGGTCGTGGCCATGCCCGCGCTCCATCTCGACTTCAACGCGGGCAGCGACGTGCATGCCTGGCCCTTCGCGCTGACCTCCATGCTGATGGTCCTGACCGGCCTCGTTCTCGGCGCCATCGGCACGGGCATCACGCTGCGGCGCTTCCTTAAGGTCTAGTCGGGGCAGGCCATGCCCACGGCCGCCGATCTAGCCCCCGTCGTTGCCGAAGTGATCCGCCGCGGCAAGCTGGTCTACGCGGAGCCCTACTTCAGGCCCGGGTTGCCGCTACTACTCGAGCAGCGAGCCAGGACGGAGGTCGGTCTGGGCGACCTCGTCGTCGTGCGCCCGGGCCGGAAGCGCTCGCGGGTGGAGCAGGTGCTCGGACCTGCCAAGCGGATCGAGACCGTGCTGGAAGGATTGCTCGTGGAGAGCGGGCGCCGGCGCGACTTCGAGCCCTACGAGCTTCCCTCACCGCCGCTTGAAGACCGGGTCGATCTGCGCGATCTGACCACCTTCACCATCGACCCCGAGACGGCCGAAGATTTCGACGACGCGATCTCGGTGCGCGAAGAGGCTGGCGGCGTCCGCGTCTTCGTCCACATCGCCGACGTCTCGGCCTACCTGCCCAGCGGCGCCCCGCTCGACTACGGCGCCGCCGGGCGCGCCTTCTCGACCTACGTGCCCGGGAACGTCGCACCGATGCTGCCGCCGGAACTGTCCGAGAATGCCTGCTCGCTGCGCCCGGGCCAGGACCGGCTCTGCGTCAGCACCGAGGTCTTGCTCGACGGCGAATTCCGTCGCGGCGAGCCGCGCTTTTACCGCTCGATCATTCGCTCGGACGCCCGCCTCAGCTACGGGCAGGTCGAGCGAATTCTGGCGGGGAAAGAGAGCGCCGCGCCCGGGTTGATTGCCGCGCTCGAGTTGACCGATCGCGCCTCCTCGGCTCTCAGGCGCCGCCGTTTCGGTCGCGGCGCCCTGCGGATCGAGAAACCGGAGCTGGAGTTCGCCTTCGACGGCGAGGGAGGCGTGGCCAGAGCCTGGTTCCAGACCGAGCCGCGGGCGCACGCGCTGGTNNCGGGGGAGAGAGGCGCTCTACCGCGTGCACGAGCGCCCCGATCCACAATCGCTCACGGCCCTGATCGACAAGCTCACGAAGCTCGAGGTGCCGACGCCGCCGGCGCCCGAGAAGGGCTCGCTCACGCCGCAGGAGGCCGAGCAGCTGGCGGCGAGCATCGCAACCGGCGTGAACGAGTACGTGGCTCGTTCCGGTCGCGGTCGAGAAGCCTTTCCGACACTGGTCCTGCGCGCGCTCAAACAGGCCCGTTACGACACGCGCAATCTCGGCCACTCGGGCCTCGCCAGCAGGGCCTACTGCCACTTCACCTCGCCCATCCGCCGCTATCCCGATGTCGTCTGTCACCGCGCTCTCCTGCGCGAGCTCGGCCTGAGCGACGATGCGCCCGCCGCCGACCTGGACGCGCTCGCCGAGCACGCCTCGGCCGCCGAGCGCCAGGCCGCCGGAGTCGAGTTCCAGGCCGACGAGATCTGCCTGGCCTGGCTGCTCGACTCGCGCCAGCGCGTCGAAGGCCCGGACGAGCGCTTCGGAGGCGAGATCATCGGCATGATCGGCGCAGGGCTCTTTGCCCGCTTCGGCGAGGTCTTCGAGGGCTTCTTGCCCGTCCGGCGCCTGGGCGGCGACTACTACGAGCTCGACGTGCTGGGCACGGCTCTGGAGGGCCGCCGCGGTGGCCGCTGGCGCCTCGGCGACGAGATCGAGCTGGAGGTGGAAAGGATCGAGCGCCACTCGGGAAAGGTCGAGCTGCGCCGGGCCGGATCGACGCGTGCCGGCCGCGGCACCCACCGCGGAGCCCGTCGCTAGCAGTGACTTGCGCTGCCGGCGTCGATCGGGTCGCCCGAGCCGGTCGTCCAGGCGTACCCGGCTTCCTCTCCAGCCCGTGTCGATAGCTCTGCCGCAGGCGAGCGCATCTATTGGGTTTCTGACCTGTTTTGGGCTCCTCGGCAATACCGCAGAAGGGGGAGAGCCACCCTACTCTGCGGGAGTTCGTACCAACTGAATCACTCGTAGGCCCGGCTGCGCTCGGCATGGCGCCGCGCCTACCCCGGCCTCGACCGTACATACAATCGCGGTTATGCCTACAGACGGAGAGAAGCTGATCGTCGACAACCGCCGCTCCCGGCACGATTATCACCTGCTCGAGCGCTTCGAGGCAGGCCTGGCGCTGCGAGGTAGCGAGGTCAAATCGCTTCGCCAGGGCGGGGCCAGCCTGACGCGCGCCTATGCCGACTTCCGCGCCGGCGAGCTCTGGCTGATCGGCGCCCATATCGCCCCTTACGAGCAGGCTTCGCTCGGCTCACACGATCCCGACCGCGACCGGAAGCTCTTGCTGCGCCGGCGCGAGATCGCCTCGCTCAGCGGCGAGCTGAACGAGAAGGGCTTGACGCTCGTGCCGACCCGGCTCTATTTCAAGGCCGGGCGCGTCAAGGTGGAGCTGGCGCTGGCACGCGGGAAGACCGGTCGCGACAAGCGCGACGATCTCGCCAAGCGCGACGCGAAGCGCGAGATCGAGCGCGAGCTCAAGGCCCGTCGCTAGGCCGCCGCATCCATCCACGCTTCGACTAACTCGACCGCGTCTTCCTGACGGGTTAGGCTCTACTGCGTGAGCAATTACTACGAGATCCTCGGCGTCTGGCGTGACTCCTCCGAGGATGACATCGATCTCGCCGCGCAGGCGCTCTCCGATCACTGGAGGGGAGCCCAGTCGCTCAACGACCCGTCGGCCGGCGATTGGCTCCAGATCATCGAGCAGGCCCGCACGACGCTGAGCGATCCGGCGACGCGCGCGGTCTACGATCGCCAACTCGACGCCCCGGCCGAGGGGGAGGTGGAAGAGGAGCCCGTCCTCAGCCCCGGCTTCCCTTGGCGGCCTTACACCTGCGCGATTCTTGCCGTGGCGGTGCTACTCGCGGCCTTTGTCCTCGTGCTCGCCATGATCGCCAATCACGCCAACCTGACCAATCTCGATTCGTTCAGAGACGCGCTCCTGACTACGCTGCTGGTGGCCAGCGCGGTGGCGCTTCCGATCGGTCTGGTCGTGCTCCTGATCGCCGCGCGGGGGCGAAGAGAGCTGCACCGCTTGAGCATGCTGCAACTGGAGCACGGAGACGACCTGGTGACGCGGGCGCAGATCGACGCCGCCGGGCTTCTGTCGGAATACACGGACCTGGCTGTCTGGGTGACCTGGGGCGCCGACGTAATCGTCATGGCGGTATGGGTCTGGCTGATCGTGCTCGTCGTCGGCAGCGCCTGAGCGCGCTCGGCGGCGCGCTGCGTTGTCCTCGGTCTCATCCGTAGCGCTGCTACGAATGAGACGCTGCCATTTGAGCTCGGCTGGAAACAAAGAAACACCGGCTGAGCACGATCTCGCGGCCCGAGGACGTTGTCGTCGGTCGCATCCGTATCTCTGACCGATACGAATGCGCCCTGCGTCCTAGCCTCGGACCACGATCTCGCACTCATCCGGCGTCCCTCCGTCCTCATACGAGCTCCCTAGCATCGCATCCATCGAGCGCGCTCAGATTGCGCGGGTGACTCAGGATTTCAGGCCGCCACTGCACACGGGAAAAGAGCGACGGCTACACTCAGATAGAACGAAACATACGGGGGCGATCAGGTTTCGACGTGGTCGGTTCTCCGGTCGAGTTGCAAGCCGAGGTCCCCGGTTGGCCTCGTTAATCAACCGGGAAAACAACGTAAGTGCGGATCAAAACCTCGCACTCGCTGCCTAGAAATAGGTGACGCGTCGCTCCGAATTGGGCCCGTGGTTCGGGTAGCGGCGTCAACTAACGGGCTCGGCACCAAGGGAGAGCCACTCGCCCGCGGCGCGACCACTCAGGAGGGCTAGTCCGGCGGTAGGCCGCCAGCGAGCCGATTTCCGGGCGAAACTAAAGCGCTGGACAAGCTTGTAGACGCTCGATCGGTGCGGCTGCGGACGCGGGTTCGATTCCCGCCGCCTCCATTCTCGCTTTCTCGGGCGGGTCATCGCGTCAAGAGCGATGACCCTGACGCCGCTGGCGGCACGATCCTGTTCGAAGCCGTGCGGGTGCACTGTCATCTCACGGCTCGCGCCGCCAGCGGCGCCCCGAGAAACCGAGGACGCGCGGAGGTGAGGGATGGACGCCGTGGCCGGCTTTACGGGCTAGGGGCTGAAGGAGTGGGTGTCCGAGGGGCGTGAGTGAGCCGCGCCCGCGCTTGTCGGTCGCGGCGGTAAAGGAGCGAGGTTCAGTCGACGTGCAGCACGTCGTTGATGACGCGCAGCAATAGCGTGCTCAGCTCCTCGACCGGGGTCTCGCTGAAAGCCTCGCCGCCGACGAAGCTGAAGGTGCTCATGACCACGCCGATCGAGGCCGCCACCCGGATCCTGTCCTCGAGCGGCGTCGCCTCGTCGGCAAAGTACTCGTCGAGGCGCCGGTGCATGGCGATGTGCGCCTCGTAGAACTCGGAACTGTGGGCCAGGCTCTCAAGCGCGCCCTGGTTTCTCTCAAATAGCTCAAAGAGGCGGCGGTGTGGGAGCATCCAGTCGATCAGCGTCGAAATGCGCTCGCTCCACTCCCGGCGGGTGGGCTTGATCTGAAGGCTATCGGCCGCCTGCCCCTGCACCGCGAGAATCGGCTCGATCAGGGTGCGCAGGATCTCCTCCTTGCTGGAGAAGTGGTAGTAGATCGCCGGCTTGGTGACCCCGATCCGCTCGGCGATCTCGCGCAGTGAGGTCTTCTCGTAGCCCTGCTCGATGAAGAGATCGAGGGCCGTCTCGAGGATCCGTTCTCGCGTGTCTTTCATCCAAATGGCCTTTCCGAACCGAGTCGACTTGACAGCGCTCCTGGCTTCACTTACCGTACGGTCAGTAAACTTCTACTGACCGGATGGTAAGTACATGAATAAGAATAACATGATTGAAGCCGAAGCGATATCCAAGCGCTACGGGCAGACGCAGGCCCTCGACGGGGTCGATCTCGAGGTCGCCGCCGGCTCGATCCTGGGCGTTCTGGGGCCGAACGGCGCCGGTAAGACCACGGGCGTGCGCATCCTCACGACGCTTACGAAGCCCGACAGCGGGCGGGCGCGGGTGGCCGGGCACGACGTTGTCAGCGAAGCCGCCGCGGTGCGGCGCAAGATCGGCGTGACCGGCCAGGATGCGACGCTCGATGATGCTCTCACAGGGCGCCAGAACCTGATCATGGTCGGCGAGCTTAGTCGGCTGCGCCGCGTCGAGGCCAAGCGCCGGGCGGTCGAGCTACTGGAGCTGTTCGAGCTCGAGGACGCCGCCGACCGCGTCGTTAAGGGCTACTCGGGCGGCATGCGCCGACGCCTCGACCTGGCCGCAAGCCTGGTCATGCGTCCGCCGGTTCTCTTCCTCGACGAGCCCACCACTGGGCTTGACCCCACGGGCCGCCGGCGCATGTGGATGATGATCCGCGAGCTGGTCGCCGACGGTGCCACGCTCTGGTTGACCACTCAGTATCTGGACGAGGCCGACGCTCTGGCCGACCGGATCGCCGTGATCGACCACGGACGCCTGATCGCTCAGGGCACGCCGCTCGAGCTGAAGGCGGCCATCGGCTCGCAGTTGCTAGAGGTGACGCTGGCGTCGCCTCACGACGGCGCGGCCGAGGCGATCGAGGCGCTCTCGAGCGGTTCTGTCGGAATCAGCGACGGCGGCCGGCGGTTGCGGGCGCCGGTCGCGAGCGAGCCGGGCCTGGCCATCAACGCGCTGCGGGCGCTAGACGAGGTCGGAGCCCTGGTTGACGACATCGTTGTTCATCGGCCCTCGCTCGACGACGTGTTCGCGACGCTCACCGGCGTTGCGCCCAGCCCTGATGAAGACGAAGAGACAGAAGGAGTCGCAGCATGACCGAAATGATCGCGACGCCCGCCTGTTTCGACGCACCGACGACGCTCGAGCGGATGCGTTACTGGTTCACAGACGTGCGCGTGATGACGCAGCGCTACGTGATTCACATCCGGCGCGAACCGATGCAACTCTCCGACGTAACCGTCCAGCCGGTGCTCTTCACGCTGCTGTTCATCTACATCTTCGGTACCGCAATGGTCGTGCGCGGCGGCGGCAGCTACAAGGACTTCGCCCTCGCAGGACTTCTGATGATGAACCTCACCACTTCTTCGGTGGGGACGGCGATCGGGCTCAGCACCGACCTCTCGACGGGCATGATCAACCGCCTGCGTACGCTGCCCATGTCGCCGACGGCGATCCTGTTCGGCCGCTCGATCTCCGACTTGCTGGCAGCGATGATCTGCAGCTCGTTCGTGGTCATGACCGGGCTCGCGGTGGGTTGGCGCCCGGACGCCGGCGCGGCCTCGATTGCAGCGGGCTTCGGCCTGGCTCTGCTCTTCAGCTACGCGCTCACCTGGGCGATGGCCTGCCTGGGCCTGCTCGCCGCGAGCCCGGAGTCGGCCCAGGGCATTGTCATGTTGTTCATGTTCCCGCTGGCGTTCGTGTCCAACGTTTTCGCCGCCACCCAGGGCATGCCGGCCTGGCTCGCGACGATCGCCAACTGGAATCCCGTCAGCGCGGTGACCTCGGCCTGCCGGAGCCTGTTCGGCAATCCCAACCCGTCTTCCACGATCCACGCCTGGCCGATGCAGCATCCGGTCATGGCGTCACTGGTCTGGTCGGTTGTGATCCTGGTGGTGAGCGTGGCGGCGGCGGGGCACCTGTACCGGCACCGCACGAGTAATTGAGTTGGCGCCGCCGGAATGACGAGAGTCCGTGGTTCGGGTAGCGGCGTCCCGAGAAAGCGAGGAGGCGCAGGGGCGCCGTGGCCGGTTGTTCGGGCTAGGGCCTGGCTCGGCAGCGCTCAGACGAGGTCGCTCGGTAAGAGCACATCCTCTTCGTCTTCCTCCTCTTCGTGGATGTACCTGGAACCGCGGAGCCAGGAGGCCCACGCGGCGAGCAGGCACATCACGATCGAGAAGGTGAGGATGATCACGAGCCCGTGCTTGAACGGATCGGAGATCAGCGACGGGAAGAATGACCGGCTTGTGATGTTCGCCTGTTGCGCGGGAGTCAGCGAGCCCAGGACCTTCGGCCCGAGCGACGAGCGCAGCGGGTTCGAGCCGAGGAAGGACGCGAACAGGTAGCCGACCGCCGGCTCGTGCGCCAGCGTTGTCGCCTTCGCGCTGGGGACGCCGTTGGCGGTCAGGCCGGTGAAGAGCGCGTGCGGGACGCGCGCCGAGAGGCCGACGATCATCAGCGAGAAGAAGATCGCGATCGATATCGGCATGCCCGCGTTCTGGAAGGTGGCGCGCATCCCGGAGGCGACGCCGCGATGGCGGGCCGGGACGCTGTTCATGATCGAGGTCGTGTTCGGAGCCGCGAACAGGCCGAAGGCGGCGCCGTTCGAGAAGATGACGAGCGCGAACAACCAGTAGGTGAAGTTGACCGGGACCGTCATCAACGCAGCGAATGTGGCCGCGGCGAGCACCATGCCGCCGGTGGCAAACGGGCGCGCCCCGAATCTGTCGGTGAGGAAGCCGGAGATCGGGCCGGCGGCGAGAAAGCCGAGGTTCAGTGGGATCATGTAGATGCCGGCCCAAAGCGGCGTCCGCTCGAAGCTATAGCCGTGCTGAGGCAACCAGATTCCCTGCAGCCAGATCACGAGCATGAACATCAGTCCGCCGCGGCCGATCGAGCTCAACAGCCCGGCCGCGTTTCCGGCCATGAACGGCCGGATCCGAAACAGCGAAAGCTTGAACATCGGCTCTTCGACTCGATTCTCGATCGCGAAGAAGAGCGCGAGAAGCACGATGCCTCCGATCAGCGTGCCGAGCACGAAGGGGCTCGTCCAGCCCATCATGTGACCGCCGTAGGGGCGGATGCCGTAGGTGGCACCGACGAGTACCAATGTCAGTCCGGCGGCGAAGGCGAGGTTGCCCAGCCAGTCGATTTGGGCGACCGTGCGTTTCCCGAGCTCACGTAGCTTCCAGTACGACCAGAGCGTCCCGAACACGCCCACCGGAACGTTGATGATGAACACGAGGCGCCAGTCGTAACGGGCGAGTAGGCCGCCGACGACCAGGCCGATAAACGATCCGGCGAGCCCGACGACCTGGTTGAGGCCGAGCGCCATGCCGCGCCGTTCGGCCGGGAAGGCGTCGGTCAAGAGCGCCGCGGTGTTTGCCATCAGCATCGCGCCGCCGACCGCCTGAATCATGCGCAACACGATCAGCTCGAGCGCGCCGGTCGGCCCGGTCGACCAGACCAGCGAGAGCATGATTGAGGCGACTGTGAAGATGACGAAGCCGAGGTTGTACATCCGCACCCGGCCGAACATGTCGCCGAGCCGGCCCAGGTTCACGACCAGCACGGCCGTTACGACCATGTAGCCCATCAGCATCCAGAGTAGGTAGTTGAAGTTTCCCGGGCCGAGCGGGTCGAGATGGATGCCGCGGAAGATCGCCGGCATGGCGATCATCACGCTCGACATGTTGAGCGTCGCCATCAGCATGGCCAGCGTCGTGTTCGACAATACGACCCAGCGGTAGTGAGGCCCGACCGGAGCATCGCTCCGCGTCCTGCGCATGATTCTCCTGAGCTGGCCCGGCACAGCCGGCATCTTACGTTCAGGAGCAGAACGTCGGTTCTGCTGACCTACTGCGGGTGGACACGAAGAGGCGAAAACGCCCCGAGAAAGCGAACAGTGCCGGGTTTCGAAGCCCTCAAGCCGGCGGCTTGAGGGCTTCGCCGCCCCGTTGCCCGAACGTCCAGGCGCCCCGCGTCGCGGAGAGCAGCGCGGCCACGATCATCAGCCCCATCGAGGCGTAGAAGGCGGGGTGCAGGCCGGAAGTGAACGCGGCCGCCAGCTTGCCGTGCAGGCTGGCCGAGCCGACGAAAATGGCGAACGCGAGGTGGCGGGGTATCGAGCGCGAAGCGATCAGGATCGCCATCGAGTACGAGAACACCATGCCGATGTTGGCGAAGGTGCGCAGCATCCCCGAGGAGATCCCGAACACCGCGGCTGGGGAGGCCTTCATCACGGCTGCGTTGTTGGCCGGGAAGAAGGAGCTGGCGCCGATCCCGTTAACGATGCTCGCGACGACGACCAGCCAGAGCCCGCTGCTGAGCGACAGCTGCGCGAAGATGAACAGGGCCACGACCTGGATGGCGAGGCCGCCGGTGGCCGGTAGCACGGGCCCGTATCGGTCGGCCAGCCGGCCGGCGAACGGTCCGACGACGCTCCCGACCAGGTAGCCGGGCACGAGCAGTAGCGAGGCGTGGAACGCGGACAGGCCCCGCGGCCCCTGCAGGTACATGATCACCAGGAACAGCACCGCGAAGTTGGCCAGCCCCTCGAACAGCGACGCCAGCAGCGACGGTGACATCGTGGGCACCCGGAACAGCGACAGCTGCAACATGGGCTCCGCCTGGATCGACTCGACCCAGACGAAGGCGCCGATGAAAACGAGACCGCCGATCAGGAGAGCGAGGATCGAGCCATTCAGAGGCGTGGTGGCCAGCTTGGTGATCGCCCAGAGCACGCCGAACAGGCCCAGGCCGAGGGTGGTCATCCCGGGCAAGTCGAGATGATGTGCCTCGCGCTCGCCCCGGTCCTTCAACACACGCAAGGCCAGGGCCGTCGCGGCCAGCCCGATCGGCACGTTGATCCAGAAGATCCAGCGCCAGGAGATATAGGTGACGATGGCGCCGCCCAGCACGATGCCGAGGACGGCGCCCACGCTCCAGCCGACGCTGGTGTAGCCGTATGCCTTGCCGCGCTTCTCGACCGGGAACAGATCGGCGATGACCGCCCCGCTGTTGGCCGAGATGAACGCCCCGCCGACTCCCTGCAGGACGCGGAAGGCGATGATCGACGTCTCGTTCCAGGCCAGGGCGCACAGCGCGGAGCCAACGATGAAGATCAGGAAGCCCGCCTCGTACATGCGCACCCGCCCGAACATGTCCCCGAGCCGGCCGACCTGGGTCGCCAGCAGCGTGACCACCAGCAGGTAGCCCATCACGACCCATACGACCGAGGCCAGGGCCACGTGCAGCGTTCGCTCGATCTCCGGCAGGGCGAGCACCACGATGGTGGTGTCGATGGCGGCGATCAGCACGCCGGTCATGACCACGGCCAGCGCCAGCCCGGAATTTACGGGCTCCGCTGTGCGCTTGCCGCTCACTGGAGTGTCTGTCATCTCGAAGGCGCCGTAGGCCAACCGGCTTCGTACGCCTCCACAATCCGGTCGAGCTTGGCGCTCCACTCCTCGTCGATCACCCTCCGCGCCGGATCGCCTTCGAACCACTTCATCGAGCGTGCGACTCCCTCGGCGAAGGGGACGACGGCTTCCCAGCCGGGCACGAAACGCTTGATCTTGGAGTTGTCGAAGACCAGCGAGTGCGACTTGTCGCCTAGTAGTCCCGGGCCCAATTCCGCCTCGATCGCGGCGATAAAATCGGACGGGATGTGCACAATCTCGGCCTCTAGCCCGGCCGCCGCGGCGATCGTCTCGCTGATCTGATTCCAGCTCAGCACCTCGTCGGAGGTGATGTGGAAGCTCTCGCCGGCGGCCGCGGGGTTGCCGAGCAGGCCCACCAGCGCGCGGGCGAAGTCGGAGTTGTGCGTCATCGTCCAGAGCGACTCGCCGTCGCCGGGCACGATGATCTTCTTGCCGCGCCTGATCCGCTCGATGATCGTGTAGTCCTGTCCCTCGATTGCGGTCGGCAGCCAGGTCCCGCCGTAGGTGTAGGACGGTCGCACGATCGTGGCCGGGAAGCCGCTCTGCTCGTGCTCGCGCCGGAGCCTGTCCTCGCAGGCGATCTTGTCGCGGGCGTACTGCCAATGCGCGTTCCCGAGCGGCGCCTGCTCGACGGTGGGGAAGAAGGGCGAGGGCCGCTCGTAGACCGTCGCCGAGCTGATGAAGACGTAGTGCGAGATCCTGCCGCCGAACAGCGCGATGTCGGTCTCGACGTGCTCGGGCACGAAGGCGACCCAGTCCACGACGACGTCGAACTCCTCGCCCTTGAGCGCCTCGGCCGCGGCGGCGCGGTCGCGGATGTCGGCCTTGACCTGCCGCACTCCCTGCGGCAGCGCCACCTCTCTCTGCCCGCGGTTGACGAGCGTGAGATCGATTCCCTGCTCGGCGAGGAGCCGCGTAGCCGCGATCGAGATGTTGCCCGTGCCGCCTATGAAGAGGACGCGCATGTCTCTCTACTTTGCCAGATCGGAGCTCATTGCGACCGTGTCTGGCTACGCTTGCAGGACGCTCAGAACCGCGACCCCGATCGCGGTCACGACCACGCCCGCGATCCGAAACCGCCCCAGCTTCTCACCGAAGAGGAAGTAGGCCACTATCGCCGCGAGCACCGCGAACTGCGACCCGAGCACCGCGGTGATGGCGATCCCGTGCCGGGCGCCGAAGGCATAGGTGAAGAAGCCGCCCACCTCGCACAGCCCGGACGTGACGACGAGGGGCGCCGCGCGCTTGGTCAGACGCAGCCGCCCGCTCAGCGTAAGCGGAATCGCCACCGCCAAGACGCCGATGACTCGCGGCGGAAGCACAACCCAGACCAGCGGCAAGGCCGAGCTCACGCGCCCGGTCGAGTACAGGCCGAGCCCGAAGGAGAGCGCCGCGACGCCCGCGAGTAAGACCGCGCGGACATCGTGATGGCCCGGCGCCTCCTCACCGGCGGAGCCGGCCGCGACGGCGACGATGCCGATTACGATTACCGCCAGCGCCAGGCCTCGGGGCAGGCCCAGAGCCTCGCCCGCGACGACGGCGATCACCGCGGCGATCGCCCCCTCGGTCGAGATGACCGGCGAGGCGAGGCCGACCTTGCCGAGGCGAAGCGCCTCATACGCAAACAGCAGCCCGCCGACGTTGCACAGGCCCGAGAGCACGAGCCAGGCCAGCACCGAGCCGTGGAGGTTCGCCGGTAGGCCGCCTACCGCCGCCATCGGCGCCGTGACGACGAGGCCGCTGATCATCACCCAGGCCAGCACCGAGACCGCGCCGATCATCTTGCTCGAGCGCGACGAGCAGAGCGTTGTCACCGTCCAGAATCCGGCCGTGACTAGTCCAGCAAGGATTGCAAGCATCACCTGAGCCTATCCGGCGGGCTCGCGGGTTTGGGGCTCGAACCTACTCGCGCGCGAGAGAGTCTGACTATTCGGCGGGCAGTTGGCGTATCAGCCGGCGGGAGCGGCGCTCGTCGGCAAAGCGGCATCGGCTTCCTCGACGTCCTTCTGGAAGCGCCTGTGCACCCAGTAGTGCGTCCCGCCCATCTCTATCCCCGCCCAGAGGCCGGAGACTGGTCCGAACCTCGTCTCGCGCGGGAGTGTCGCCGCGAGCTCTTCCACATTCGACGGTCTCCAGAAACTGGTGCGGAAGACGACGATGCGGCGGTCGGTTACGGCGAACGCCCAGTACCTGATTCGGAAGAACACAAGGTAGGTGAGAAACAGCCAGTAGGGGCTCGGTCCGGTTTGAGCGGTAAAGACCTGCTGCAGTGTCTCGCCCGGCTCGAGTCGAGGCTCGATCTGTTGGCGCAACTTGTTGCGGATGTTCACGGGCTTCTCTCCTTGCGGGGGATTTGGGGGACGCCGTTCGCGGCGACTCTACTACAGTGCGCGATTCGTTTACACGCTCATTCTCGGGCCGGCGAAACCGCTGCTCAGGACGAAGGCCTGCTCGAAATCTCGCCCCGCTCGTTGGGCAGTCGGTACGCCTTTCTTGCCAGCCCACAGGCGAGCTCGCTGGCGATCCGAGCCGCGTTCTCCTCGTCGAGGCTGCCGAGTAGAACCTTCCGTGCCAGCCAGGCGCAGGTGACCCGGCGCCAGACGTCGTGGCGCGCGGGGATGGCTACGAGGTTACGCGCGTCGTCGACGAAGCCGGCCAGGTTATAAAAGCCGGCCGTCTCGCTGACCGAATCGAGGTAGCGGTCGATGCCGTTTCGGCTGTCGTGGAACCACCAGGGCGGCCCCAGCAGTACCGCGGGGTAGTGGCCGGCGAGCGGAGCGAGCTCGCGGCTGTACGTACTCTCATCAAGAGTGGAGAGGATGAGTCGCAGGCGCGGGTTGTCGCCGTGGGCGGCGAGGAGCGGCTGCAGTCCGCGCGTCCAATCGAGCGCAACCGGGATGTCGGCGCCGATATCCGAGCCAAAGTGCTCCTTTAGCCCGCGGTTGTGGTCGCGCATGCTGCCGGCGCGGATCTGCATGACCAGACCGTCTTCACAGCTCATGCGAGCCATTTCCCAGAGCATGTGCGCCTCAAAGCGCCGGGCTTCATCCTGCGTCGCCTCGCCTCGCAGCGCCCGCTGGAAGATAGCCTCCGCCTCTGTCTCCGAGAGCCTTTCCGTCCGAACGGTCTCGACGGAGTGGTCGCTGGCGGTCGCGCCGAGCGTCTTGAAGTAGCCGCGCCGCTCCTCGAGCGCAGCGACGAACGCCCGGTAGTCGCCGATCTCTCGCTCGCACACGAGCTCGAGCCGCTTCAGCGACTCGGACCAGCTCACCGAGCCGAGTGCCGTCACCGCGTCGGGGCGAAAGGTCGGTCGCACTCGCTCGCCCCAACCGTCTTCGCGCAGGCGCCGGTGTGACTCGAGCTCCGACTCGGCGGCATCGGTCGTTGCCAGAACTTCGATCGCGAAGCGGTCGAGCAGAGCTCTCGGAGCGAAGTCCGCCGACTGCAGCCGCTCGGCGAGGAGATCGTAGACTGCCCGGGCGTTCGCGCTCGTGAGGCGCTTCTCTATCCCGAACACATTCGCCAGCGTCGCGGCCATCCAGAGCAAGCTCGGCGTTCCGGCGAAGAGCTCGAGGTTGTCGGTGAAACGCTGCCAGATCTTGCGATCGTCGCTTTCGACCGGCCCCCCGTCGAGCGGCGCGACGCCGAGCTCTTCGAGCCGTATCCCCTGCGAGTAGAGCATGCGCAGCACGTAGTGGTCGCCGCTGACAAAGAGGCGCCCGGGTGGGCCCAGGCGCGCCTCAGGGTCGGCCAGGAGCTCGACCGGTACGTGGCCGTGCGGGCTGACGATCGGAAGGTTCGTGACCGACTCGTAGAGACTGCGGGCAAGCCTGCGCTCGGGCTTGCTCGCGCCCAACAGGCGATCGGAGAAAGAAGTTGGGCTAGACGCCACTAAACGCGTCCATTCCTCCGTCTACCGTGGCGACGGTGCCGTTCACGAAGGAGGCGCCTGGGCCGGCCAGCCAGAGCACGGTCGAGACCAGCTCGTCGGGCGCTCCGAAACGTCCTGCCGGAGTTGCTTGCATGATCTTTCTGCCGCGCTCGGTCAGGCCGCCCTCGGCATCGAGGAGAAGAGATCTGTTCTGTTCGGCGAGGAAGAAGCCGGGCGCGATCGCGTTTACCCGGATGCGCTCGCCATAGTGCCGCGTCAACTCAACCGCCAGCCAGCGGGTGAAGTTCTCGACTCCCGCCTTGGCGGCGGCGTAGGCGACGACGCGGCTCGCCGGTCGCCGCGCCGTCAGCGAGGAGATGTTCACGATCGAGCAACCCTGCGCCTCGCCCTCACTCATCGCCCGCGCGAAGACCTGGCTAGGCAGCACCGTCCCGAGCAGGTTGAGGCGGAGCGCGCGCTCGAAGTCCTCGGCGCTGAGGTCGAAGAACGATCTCGTCTCGCTGACGGTCGCCTGCGGAATGTTGCCGCCCGCAGCGTTGACGAGCACGTCCACCCGGCCCCAGCGCTCGATCACCCTCTCGCACGCGCTCTCCAGCTGCGCGCGCTCGGTCACGTCGGCCTCGATTCCCAGTGCCTCGCCGCCCTCGCTGGCGATCGTCTCCACCAGGGCACCGATCGGACCGCGCCTACGCGCGAGCACGGCCACCCGAGCTCCTGCTTGCGCCAGCCCGCGGGCGATCGCGCCTCCGAGCGCGCCGCTGCCGCCGGTGACGACGGCGACGCGTCCACCCAGGCCGAACAGCCGCTCGAGGTAGCTCTCTCGCTTGGCCGCGGTCATCGCTCTCTCACCAGCTCGTGACCGAGCCGTCGCGAAGTCGGGCGACGGGGAGGTAGGCGCGCTTATACGGGAAGCGCTCGAGCAGGCTCTCGTCCAGCTCGATGCCGAGCCCCGGCTCCTCGCCCGGGTGCAGGTAGCCGTTCTCGAAGTAGTAGGTGTGCGGGAAGACCGCGTCGGTTTCGTCCGAGTGGCGCATGTACTCCTGGATGCCGAAGTTCGGCACCGAGATGCCGAAGTGCAGGTCGGCGGCCAGGCAAACGGGGGAGAGGTCGGTGGCGCCGTGGCAGCCCGTGCGCACGTTGTAGAGCTCGGCCAGGGCTGCGATCTTGCGCAGGTGCGTGATCCCGCCCGAGTGGGCGGCGTCCATGCGGATGTAGTCGATCAGCTGCTCTGTGATCAGCTGCTGGCAGTCCCAGATCGAATTGAAGACCTCGCCGACCGCGATCGGGGTGGTGGTGTGCTGACGGATGATCCGGAAGGATTCCTGGTTCTCGGCCGGCGTCGGATCCTCGAGCCAGAACAGCGAGCAGTCCTCGATCCTCTTGCCCAGCTCGCCCGCCTCGATCGGCGTCAGGCGATGGTGAACATCGTGCAGCAGGTGGAAGTCGAAGCCGAGCTCCTTGCGCACGGCGTGAAGCAGCTTGGGCACGAACTCCAGGTAGGGGCGCGTCTCCCAGACCGTCTCCAACGGCAGCTCGCCCTCTGCCGGCTCGTAGTGGTACTTCTCCTTGCTGATCCCGTACATCTTCTCCAGGCCGGGCACCAGCGCCTGGGCGCGCACTGCCAGGTAACCCTGCTCGAGGAAGCGCTCGACCGCGTGTAGCGCGGAGGGGATGTCCTCGCCGTTCGCGTGCCCGTAGACGAGCACTCCGTCGCGCGCCTTGCCGCCGAGGAGCTGGTACACGGGCATCCCGGCCGCTTTGCCTTTGATGTCCCAGAGCGCTAGGTCTACAGCGCCGATCGCGTTCATGGTCACCGGTCCGCGCCGCCAGTAGGCACCCCTGTAGAGGTACTGCCAGATGTCCTCGATCTGGCCTGCGTCGCGGCCGATCAGGAGCGGGCAGACATGATCGTTGAGGTAGCTGGCGACGGCCAGCTCGCGCCCGTTCAGGGTGGCATCGCCAAGGCCGGTCAGGCCCGACTCGGTTGTGATCTTCAGGCTGACGAAGTTCCTGCCCGGAGAGCAGATGAACACCTTCGCCTCGACGATCTTCATTGCCTACCTCCAGTCTCGACGTGATTGGACGGCGAGCACGGCCACGCTCGCTCTAGCTTACGGCCTTCGCCGGTCGCGGTTTTTCGAGTCTCCGCGAGCGCCGCCGGGACGAAATCGAGCGCGACGCACGGCTCGTCTCCCAGCACCCAGGCGTCGTGACCCGGCGCTGCGAGGAAGGCCTCGCCGGGGCCGACTTCGACCTCCAGCCCGTCCCTCGAGCAAACCGCCATCCGGCCCGAGATCACGTAGCCGATGTGCTCGGCGGAGTCCACCTCCGAGAGCGGGCGGGCATGCTCCGACCAGCGCCAGCCCGGTAGATAGACGCCGCGTCCGAGCGCGCAACTGCTCAGGACTACCGCGACTCTCTCGCTCCCGTCGAGAAAGGCCCAGGAGGCGTCGGGCGAGGCAAGATTCTTCACCTCAACGCTTACCGACGAGCTCATCAGGCCGCAGACGTTACTTGCTCCGGGCGAAGAGCGCCGCCCGGCCTGTTCGCCTTGCCTAGCCGAGCGCGGGCAGCGCGGGGAAGTAGATGGTGAAACTGGCGCCCTGCTTCGGCTTGCTCTCGACGATGATCCCGCCTCCGGACTCCTCGACGATGCCGTACACGGTCGCCAGCCCCAGCCCGGTTCCCTTGTTGGGCCCCTTGGTAGTGAAGAAGGGCTCGAAGATGTGGCTGAGAGTTTCCTCGTCCATGCCGATGCCGCTGTCCTTGACGACGAGCGTCACGTAGCGCCCGGGCTCGAGCGGGGCGCCTCCCGTGGTCGGTAGCGGCGTGTCGATCTCGAGATCGGCGGTCTCTATCCCAATCACGCCGCCGTTCGCCATCGCGTCGGTGGCATTCACGACCAGGTTGGCCAGCACCTGCTCGATCTGGCTGCGATTCGCCAGTACCAGTGGCACCACCGGAGCCAGCGCGGTCACGATCTTGATGTCGCTGCGAATCAGATCACGCAGCAAGAGCTGTGTCTGCACCACAACGGCATTCAGGTCGAGCCTTACCTGCCGTCCGGTCTCGCGCCGGCTGAAGACCAGAAGCTCGCGTGTAACGGCTGCAGCGTGATCGGCCGCGCGCTTGATCTGCTCGGCCTCGGGCCGGCAGTCCGAATCCTGCGGAAGCTTCGCCAGCAGGAGCTCGCAGTATCCGCCCAGGGCGGTCAGGATGTTGTTGAAGTTGTGCGCGACGCCGCCGGCGAGCCTGCCGATCGCCTCCATCTTCTGCGCCTGCTGCAGTTCTCTTGTCAGCAGCGCGTGCTCTTCTTCCGAGCGCTTGCGCTCGCTGACGTCGTGCGCGAAACCGCAGTTGTACTCCTTGCCTTCGAACTGCACGTACGTCGAGGTGATCTCGACCGGGAACTCGCTTCCATCCTTACGGCGGTGAATCGATTCCGTGGAAATAGATCCTTCCGCGCGGAGTCTCTCCCAGACGTTTTTCATTCTCTCTGGAGTCGCTGCGGTGTTGACCAGGCTGACCGGCTTGCCGAGTAGTTCGTCGCACTCATAACCGAGGGCGCGGCAGCCGGTCTCGTTGACGTAGACAAGCTCGTTGTTGGAATCCATCCAGTAGGCGCCGTCGGTGTGCACGTCGATCGAGTGCTTGAGCATCTCGAGCTGCTCCTCGAGCTGCTTGCGCTCCGTGATATCCACGAGCGCGTAAAGCACGTAACGCTCGCCGCCGACCGTCACCGGGCTCGCGTTGATGCGTCCCGTCAGCGCTCGGCCACTCGTTGTTTGTAGAGCGAGCTCGAGATCTTCGACCCTCCCGTTCTTCTCGATCAGGTCGATCAAGTGCTGCCTGTCGTTGAGATCGGCCCAGATTCCGAGCTCGACCGATGTCTTTCCCACGACTTGGTCGTAATCGCACTCGAACATTCGCTCGTACTCTTCGTTCACGTCGTAGATACGGCCTTTGCCGAGGTCGGTGACTGCGATCGCGATCGGAACCGACTTGAAAACCGCCAGCAGCTTCTCCTCGGAATTGGCCAGTGCTTCCTCGGCGCGTTTGCGCTCGCTGATATCGATACCGATCGAAGCCGTCCCGATGGCCTCGTCACCCCGGCGAAGAACGCTGTTTCGCCAGACGACGTAACGCTCCTCACCGCTCTTGGTCAGGATCGGGTTCTCGAACCTGTCCGGTGTGCCGTTAGCGGTCAGGCGCTCGAACTCTTCCCACACCTGTGGGTAGCGATCCTTCGGCACCAGCGTCTCGAACCACGGCGCGTCTTCGAGCTCCTCGGCGCTGTAACCGGTGACCTGCTCGAACCTCTGGTTGAGGTAAAGAACCTTCCCTTCGGCATCGAGGATGACCACGATCGCGTCGGTCGTCTCGATCAGCTGTAGCAGCGACTCCTGGGCGGCGAGAGCCGCCTCTTGGGCGCGCGTGCTCTTAGCCATCTCTGCCGACCACCTCGGCGGTCGAGGAATGTGTGCGCGCTATTCGGAGCCGCTTTTCGCTTGGTTGCTCTCTGGCTGTGCGCTGGTTTTTGCCCATCCCCAACCTCGCGTCGGTTGATCGCCGTCGGTCGGCGATCGTGCGGGCTTGTTCTCGGCCGACACTGATCGAGTAATCGGATCGATTATCGACCAGCTGAGCGACTCTGTCTACGCGACGGCTGTTCGCTTAGGTGGTGCGCAGCTCGGCCACAGCGATGCCGCGTGGCGCCAGCGCTATTCGCTTCAGCGGCGCCCCGCTCGAAAGGTCGTGCAGCGAGGCGCCGTCCTCGAGCTCCGGCTCGACCTCGAGCGGGCCCGGGTTGTAGCTGACGAAGAAGGCGAAGACCGTGCCGTCGTCACGCACGAGCCGGTCGACGTGGACGTCGGGGCGCTCGACCCGAACCGGTGCCACGGCGCCGGCCTCGCGGGCCAGCGCCTGGTAGAGGCGGACGGTGTCGTCGGGATTGACCCTTGCACCGAGCGCTGTCATGTACTCCAGCGGATAGACCGAAAGCACGATCGAGCCCGAGCCGACCCGGCGCCGAAGTAGCGCCGGTCGCCCGCCCGAGCTCGTGGCGAGGACCTCTGCCTCCAGCGGCTCCAGAGGGAGGAAGGAGCGCCCGTCCTCACTTCCACGGACGGCGAAACGGAGCTCCTCGCCGGCGTCGAGCCCGCCGAATTCCCGCTCGAAGCGCCAGACGACCTCGTCCTCCTCGATCGGCGTGACGAGTCCGTAGCGAAGCCGGTGCCGGACGCCGAAGAAGGCGTTCAGATCGGGGTGCCAGAGACCGGGGTGGAAGGGCTCGTCGCCAGGGCGGTGGCCGCTGAAGTAGGAGACGTAGATAGTCGCCCCAGCCGTGGCCCGCTCTTCCAATGCTTGCCAGCCCGGACCGGTCAGCATCTGTATCGAGGGTGCGATCAGAAGTCTGGCGTCTTCGCTAATGCCGTCCAGTTCGCGCGTCAAGCCGGGCGCCAAGTCGGCGGCGCGGGCGCTCACGTAGCTCTGAAGCAGGCAGTCGCCGATCAGCGGCCGAACCGGTGCATCGATAAACGGATAGGCGACCTCGAGATAGGAGCTGACCACGATCGCCGTCTTCGTCTCGGCGCGCTCGCAGCGGCCCAGCTCGATCTCGTCCAGCAGCTTGCCGAAGGCGGTCATCTCGGCCAGCTGGGGCTTTGGCTCGCCTTTCGCGTCGACCAGCCCGAAGCGCAGCTCGAAGGCGTGGTGGCAATACGGCTCCTTGTCGACGCGGTCGAAATCGGTGTTGTTCCAGGCCACCCAACCGGTCGCGCCGGCGAGCAGTGTCGTCGTCAGGACGTGGCGGTAGTAGTCGGCGATCGCCTCGTCGTCGCCGAAGGCCGAGGTCGCGCCGAACTCCTCCATGATCACCGGCAGCCCGAAGTGGTCGAGCTCGCAGACGAAGGCGGCCGTGAGCAGCTGGCGCCACTCGTCACTCTTATGCGGATAGACGTGCGGACCGACCCATCCGACGAAGTCCTTCAGCTCGCGGATGCGGAAGCCGTTGTCCTTGCCGCTCGTCTCGATGCCCCAGGCACCGTCTCCCGCCGACACCGGTAGATAGCTGCCGCCGTCTCTGACGGCCTGAACCAGCGTTTTCACCCAGTTCGTAACGTCTCCGTGCTCGCCGGAGCCCCCGTAAAGCGGCATCTCGTTCGTCAACAGCCAGCCGACAACTGCCGGGTGCGCGCCGAAGCGCTTGACCACCTCGTGCACGTAGAGCGACTGCTGCTCGAGCACGAAGGGATCGGAGTAGAGGTCGCGACGATCGCGCCAGGCCGGATCGCGGTTCTCGCCCGACATGTGCCCGACGATAAAGGTGGGAATCGTCTTCAGGCCCGTCTTCTCACACAGATCGAGGAAGTCGCCGTAGAGATCGAACAGCTTGTCGTCGAAGCTGCTCGGCTCGGGCATGAATTGCGGCCAGACGAGGAAGGAACGGGTCAGCCCGATCCCGTGCTCTTTCAGCTGGCGCAGCTCCTGCTCGACCACCGAGGCGTCGAACTCCAGCCACATGTCCGGTCCGCCGGCGCGCGACCAGTAGTTGACGCCGAGCCAGATCTCCGGCTTCGACGCGCTACCCAACTTTAGATTCGGACGCTTCACCTCGGACTCCCCTCACGATCGACGCGACGATGGGTACCCGTGCAGCCGCAATGTCTGGATCGTAGTCGGCGTAACGAATAGGTGACAGCCGATGCCTGACACGGTGGTGCGAGTACCAGCCTTTCGAATGAGTGCGAAATCGCCGATACTCGGGCCGTGAAGCAGCGATCCGAAAGATGTGGTCAGCGAGCGGGGGGCTCGTGATGAGCGAGCAGCGCTTGACCATGTACCTGGTCGGCCTCGGTCTTCTGGCCGCGCTCCTGATCATGACCGCCTATCTGGCTGAGGCCTCCTCGGGGCAGAGCGTCAACAAAAACGCTTGGGTCAAGCAGAACGAGCTTGTGCTCACTTCGCTGCCGGTCTATCCGGGCGCCGTCGCGGACCCCGCTTCGCACTCCGTCGGGGAGCCGGACCCGAACGCCATGTCTCCCTCCGGAGGCAGCGGCCGATTCAGGAGCTACTGGACCAGTTACACGTACCGCCTTCCCGCCGGTGCCAGCACAGATGTGGTTCTCGGTTTCTACTCCGAGCAGCTGCTCGGCTGGGATCAGGTGACGCTGCAGGGCGCCGGTTGCCAGGTCGCCTACCGCCGCGAGCGCGTGGCGCTTTCGGTTGCAGCGTGCAACGCCACGCTCGAGCTGGACGTCAATTACCGGTCGTACGACGGTTAGCGCCCGTTGGCCGAGAAGTGCTGGTAGTCCTTGGCGCCGCTCCAGTAGCCGCCCCAGCCCCAACCGGCAGAGCGGAAGGCGCTCACGAGAACGCCGCCGGGGTAGGCCATGCCGCGCCTGATCCGAGAGCGGTTCAGATACGGACGGCTGGCCCTGTGCGCCGTCGAGCCGCTCGCACTCACATAGGGATTCTCGATCGGGTTGACGTCGATCGCCAGCCCGTAGGCGTGGTTCGACCAGCTGGAAGACCCCGTTGCCGTGCGGCAGTTGAAGGCCGAGGTGTTGTCGGCCTCGATCGAGCGGAAGTCGCTGCCGCCGTAGGCATCGACCAGCCGCATGCGCCTGATCGGGAAGTTGGCCCGGTAGAGCCTGCTGAAGACGGAGACGACGCGTGTCGCCACGCTGCGGTTGACGATCAGCTGCCCCGTGTGCGAACGGCGGTCGAAGCCGCGGTAGCTGAGCGTGAGCAGGCGCAGTCCAGACGGCGGCACGGGACAGCCGTGGTGCCAGGAGACGCCGGTCATTCGAGCTCGCAGAGCGGGACTGAGCGGGGAAATCGTGCCCCGGAAGGACACGGACGAGCTCGCGGCGCTCGGAACGAGAGTCGCGGCGAGCGTCACAAAGAGAAGAGTTAGGCAGAGGTATCGATTCATCGAGGCGATCAGGTTAGCGAGACGGTCGGCTTTTGGGAGCGAGTCGAAGCGTCTACCATCAACGAGATGAAAGGCGCGAGAAGGCGCTTGGCTTCTATCTTGGTGCTCGCGACCTGTGCGCTCGCTCTGGCCGCCGGGGTCGTGGGGTCGGTGCTCGCCGCCTCCACCTACGCCCGGCACCCCTCGGCCGCCGTTAGGCACAGCATGGTGCGTGCCGTCCAGCAGCGACTCTGCTTCAGGCAGAACGTCTGGCTCAGCGGCAGCGATCGTCACTACGGCCTGATCATCACCCAGGTCGCCTGCGGTGGCTCCTACTACAACCACTGGTGGCTGTTCAGGAGAAGCCTCTCGGCAGCTGCGACCTGGACGGTCGTGGACGAGCGAGTGGGCAAGATCGATAGGCGCGCAGGCTGCAGCACGGCGAAGCGCATCCCGGCGGATATCCGCTGTAAATAGGAGCAGGCTCGCTCGCTACTAAACGGGGGTCTACTCGTCCCAGCCCAGGCGCTCGAGCTCCCGCCCGATCGGAGGCGCCAGCTTGGCGTGGCCAGAGGCGTTCGGGTGTAAGCCGTCGACGAAGTTGTCCGGCTCGAGCGTGCCGTAGAGGGAGAGAAACTCTACGCCGTGCATGCGCGCCAGCTCCTCGACTACGGCGTTAAAGGCTTTCACCTGCTCGTTTCGCACGCCGTGCGAGTCGTTCCCCTCGTCGACGTTGAGCAGTCCAAGCACGAGAATCCTCCGCGTGAACTGCTCGGCCTCCGAGAGGATGTGGTCGTAGCGCTCGCGGAAGAGGGTGATGTCCGTTCCGCTCGTGCCGTGCCAGCCCAGGTCGTTGGCGCCGATCGAGATAACGATCACGCTGGCGTTTCGCGCCGCCGCCTCTCCGGCCAGCCGGCGCAGCAACTGCTCGGTCCGATCGCCGTCGACGCCGAGGTTATAGACGCCGATCTTGCCGCGTGCGTTCAGGTCGAGCTTTAGCCGCGCGACCCAACCACCCGCCTCGCGGTCGTCCGAGCCGACGACGATCGAGTCGCCGAAGACGCAGAGCGTCGGCCAGGTGATCAGCTCGTTCACTTTCATGGTTCTGGGGCGACGGTTGATACGCGATGCTAGCGAAGCCGGCTTGAATCCACGGCCCCCGGAAAGGAGAATCCTCGCAGGAGGTTGCCCATGGAGTTTCTTACCGTCGAGATCGAGAAGCCCGAGGACGTGAACGTGATCCTCGGCCAGGCGCATTTCATCAAGGCCATCGACGACGTCTACGAGGCTCTCGTAGGCTCTTCGCCGCACTTGCGTTTCGGTGTCGCCTTCTGCGAGGCCTCGGGGCCGTGCCTGGTACGCCGCGCCGGGAACGACGAGGAGCTAACTGCGCTCGCGGTCAAGAATGCAAGCGCGATCGGAGCCGGGCACGCCTTCGTCGTCTTCTTGCGCGAAGGCTTCCCGGTCAACGTTCTGAACCAGCTCAAGCAGGTGCCCGAGGTCTGTCGTATCTACTGCGCCACGGCCAACCAGGTCGAGGTCATAGTCGTCCAGACCGAGCTCGGACGCGGAATCGCCGGCGTGGTGGACGGAGCGAGCCCGCTCGGCGTCGAGACCGAGGCGGACGTCGTCGCCCGCCACGATCTGCTGCGCAAGATCGGCTACAAGCTGTAAGTGACGCTCTCGGGCGCGTTTCGAGACCTGTTAATTCGCTGTTTCGACGCGGAATCGGCACGAATAGGGGCGTTTCCCCGCTTCAAGAGGCGGTACATTCAAACGACCCCGCGGGCGGGTGGCTCGGTGGCGGGCGAATAAAGAACCGCCCCGATTCGCAACGTTCCGGGCTCAGCGCATCTGAATTCGATTCCCGGTGATGAAGCCAGCTGCCGGTGAACAGAGATAGGCGATCACCTCGGCCACGTCCTCGGGCTGCGCGTAGTGACGAAGTGGGCTGTTTGCGATCGCCTCGCGCTCGACCTCGGGCGTCACCCAGCCGGTGTCCGTGACCGGCGGGTGAACGAGGTTGGCCGTCACGCCCTGCTCGCCGAGCTCCCAGGCGGCCGACAGCGTGAGGCTCTCGAGCGCGGCCTTGGCGGCGCCGTAGGAGACCTCGCCCGGGAAGCCGTCACGACCGGCCGAGGTTAGCGCCACGATTCGGCCCCAATCGGCGCCGCGCTCTTTGTGGCGGCGAGCGAACTCGGCGATCAGTAGAGCTGAGGCGCGAGCGTCGACGGCGAGCTGGGCATCGACGAGATCGACGGTAACCGGCCGGAGGGAACGGCCGAGCCTGTCCTCGCTTCCGCCCGAGAAGCTGTCGGGACGCTGCCAGCCGGTGGCGTTCAGGACGAGGATCTCGACCGGCCCGAGCGCCTTTTCGGCGCGCTGGAAGAGGAGCGCCGGCGTTCGCTCGTCCGTCAGGTCGGCCTCGAGCACTTCGGCCCGGCCGCCTTCGTGGCGGATCGCCTCGACGACCAGCGCGCCGTCACGCATGCGCGCTTCGCGGTAGGCGGGCGGAAAGGTCGAGTCGTCTTCGGGGAGACGTGTCGACAGGTAGCTGACGAAAACGGCGGCGCCGCGGCGTGCGAGCGAGACGGCGCTGGCGGCGCCGATTCCCATGTTCGCGCCCGTGACGAGCGCGGTACGACCGCTCAGGTCGTGCGGGTTCGAGTTGGTGCGAGCAGACATCTGATCCTCCGAAGGTAGAAGGGAGAAACGAGGAACCGGGCGAGAATCAGAGGCTTCGCATGACGGGGATTGTACCGGCGCTGACCTGTTAATAGCCGCTTTCCAGCCGGAAAGATTCCTTTCTCGACAACAAACGGCGCCTGTCCTGCGGAGTCGCCGCTCTCGCAGGGCCAGGCGCCGCTCTTCTCGAGTAGCTCGCCGTCTCTCGGTTACTTCCGGCCACGCCGATGCTTTGGCTGGGCCTCCTCCTCTATGGTTTCCGCTCTCTCTACCGGCGTGGTTGCGCTTCCCTGCGTGGTGCCGAGATCGGCGAGTGTCTGCGAGTACTCATCGTGAGCGATCTCGCCGCGTGCATAGCGCAGGCGCAAGATCTCAAAGGACTTGTCGTGACCGCTCAGACCGGCCCGAAAGCGCCTCATCTGACGCCGGCGCAGGAAAGCGTCCAGGAGGAGCAAGGTGACGATCGCAAGAATGGCGATCGCGAGACCGAGAATCGTCCATTCGACCGAGCTCGTGCCGGCCTCGTGGGCGGACCCGGGATAACCGAAACCGCCGCCGTGTCGCATCATCTGTCCGAAAAGGCTGTTGTGTCCGTTCATGCCCTCATGATCGCGATCGATTGTTTAGGCGCGTGCGAGTTGTCGTTAAGGTCAGGCTAAGGTGCGCCGTTGATATCGACTCCCGGTGAGGTTCCGCGCCGCGCAAGGCCGGGTAGACTGGCCCGGTGACGGAGGTCGCGCCGCCGAACGAGTTCGCAAAGGCTCTCTTTGCGCCGATCGCACCGACCTATGACCGCTATGCGCGTCTGCTCTCGCTTGGGCAGGATCCTCGCTGGCGCCGCTTTCTCGTCTCGCGCATCGAAGCCGGTCCGGGCGAGCGGGTGCTCGACGTGGCCACCGGCACCGGTGCGGTGGCGATTGAGATAGCGAGGCGCACGGGCGCGCACGTCGTCGGACTTGATCAGAGCCCCCGGATGCTCGCGAGCGCGCGTGAGCGCGTGGCCCGAGCGGGTCTAGACGACCGAATCGAATTGTTGGAAGGCCGCGCCGAGGAGTTGCCCTTCGCCGACGGCTCCTTCGCCGCACTCAGCTTCACGTACCTGCTTCGCTACGTCGCCGATCCGGCAGCGACAATGCGCGAGCTGTCTCGGGTGGTGCGCCCCGGCGGCGTCGTGGCCTCGCTCGAGTTCGGAGTCCCACCGCGCCCGCTTCCGCGCGCCGCCTGGGAGCTGTACGTGCGGCTGGGCCTTCCCGTGGCCGGAGCGCTGGTCTCTGACGGCTGGGGAGAGGTCGGGCGCTTCCTTGGCCCAAGCATCCACGAGCTGTATGCAAACGGGGGCCTGGAACGAGTTCTCGATTGCTGGCTCGCAGCCGGGATCGAAGAGTTGCGCTACCGGTGGCTCTCGCTCGGTGGGGCGATCGTCATCTGGGGGCGGCGGAGATGACGGTTCGCTCGCGCCCGGCCTTCTACGCGCTCGCCTCGGGTGGTTGGCGCGACTACGTGACGCTTCTACATCCCCCGTACACGCTCTGGCACCTCTCCTATGTGGCCATTGGCGCCTCGCTCGTGCCGGGGCTGCAAGCGCACCGGCTCGTCTGGGGCCTGCTGGCCTTCTTCCTCGCGATGGGCGTCGGCGCGCACGCGCTCGATGAACTGAACGGGCGACCGCTCGGTACGCGAATTCCGGCTTGGATCTTGATCGCGACCGCGATCGTCTCGATCGGCGCCGCGACGGCAATCGGCATCGGCGCGGCGATCGCGTGGACGCTCTGGTTGTTGCCTTTCATCGTCTTCGGCGCCTTCATCGCCGTCGCCTATACGCTCGAGCTGGCCGGCGGTCTCTTCCACGGTGATCTCTGGTTCGCGCTCGCCTGGGGCGCCTTTCCCGTGCTCACGGCCTACGTCGGCGCCAGCGGAACGATTCGCGTCGAGGCGCTTCTGGTAGCGCTCTTTGCCGCGTTCCTCTCCGTCGCCCAACGCCAGCTCTCGACCCAGGTGCGCGTCGTGCGCCGGCGGGTGAGCGAGATCTCCGGCTCGCTCGTCTACAACGACGGCAGCGTCGAGGCGATCGAGAAGCACACGCTCCTGGCCGCTCCTGAGGCGGCGTTGCGGGCTCTCAGCGCTTCGGTCGTTGCGCTTGCCGTTGCGCTCGTGGTGCTCCGATTGGCTTGAGCCCGTTCCTACGTTCGACCGGTGTTTGGGAATCGACCACCGTGGAACAAAGCGAACCCTGTTCCTGACTCTATGCGGAGGTCGAAATGTCTACCATTATCGTTCGCCACACTGTCAAAGACTTCGATGCCTGGAAGCCTTACTACGACGAGCACGCCGCTGCTCGGGGCCGCTACGGAATTCAAGACGACGGCGTGTATCGCGGCGCTTCGAATCCCAACAAAGTCGTCTTGGTCTTCCAGACCGAAGATTACGAGCGGGCGCACGAGTTCTTCGAGAGCGATGACCTTCGCGAGACGATGCAGAAAGCCGGTGTCGTTTCCGCGCCAACCATCTGGGTCATAGATGGCGCCCGAGTCGACTCTCATTCCAACCTCGTAACGTCGAGATAGACACCGCACGGTTCGATGGAGGTACGGGTGTTACGGGGAGGGCTCCTATCCAGTGCTGCCGTAGAAAATCGCTTCTCCGGCCGCTAGGCTCCCGAGCATGTGGGACGTCCTCAGCTGGCACAACGGCACTCTGAGCGTCGCCTGGTGGGCCGTGCTGGTCCTCGTCGTCTTCCTGCTCGGCATGGCCGGGCACGGTCGCGAGCACCGGCACAAGCACTAGTCACGGTGTGCTGGTGAGCTTTTCCGGCGCCGCCCGGGTGCGAGGCGGAGTTGCTCTGCGACCGCGTCGGGATGTGATCGATCGCCTTCAAGACGAGCACTGGAAGTCGCAACGGACCGCTTCGAGCGAGCCTGTGCGGGCCGCCAGCCCTGCCACTCCGCGAAGGGGTGAGAAATACGTATTTTCCCGTATTGAAGTTGGTGCCCATGCGTGGGAAGATCATCGAGCGTCGAGCACGGAACGCGAGTAGGTTGAGCCTCATCCAAAGGGCAACGGAAGAGCCGGAAACGGCGAGGCCGAGGTTCTTAGGGCGAGGGGACGAAAGTGTCACCGGCTCGACGCTTTTCTATGTCCAGGATTAAATCGAGGCCCAGCGGGCCTCTTTTTTACAGCTGGAGTGGTAAGGCGGCGTGGCTAGCTTGCGCCTACGGGCTGCGCTTCGACCGGTTCCTCTGAGCCCGCTTCGACTGCGGAGACTTCGGCGTCGGGATACAGAACGCTCCAGACGCGGAGGTAAATGGCGATCTCTCGCCGGGCCATCTCGCCGGCCTTACCGGAATCGGGGGCAAGAATCTCTATCTCGTTAGGACCAGAGACAATTGTTGCCTGGCCTAGGCTCTCCAGGAAGGAGGCCAGACGTTCTGTGTGGATCGTGTCGCCTAGTCGCAGTTGCATGATTCCGCAGGTTGGGGCTAGTTCTAGTGTCGTCAGACTGGGGGAACCGCGCATCGCTCGATAGGAGTAATCGCGCAGGATGAACGAAATCGATTATCTGCGGCGTTTCTTGCCTGAAAGTTGTCATCTGTAGCCTGTAGTGCATATACGCTATGAGCCGTTTGCGCAATACATACTTTTGCTAGCCTTGCGAGGCTGATGTCGCTTCGGCGACGTCAGGCCGAGGCGGCCCGATCGAATTCTTCCGGGCGTCATCGGTCGTCGTTGTCGCGTAAGGAGTAGTAGTTCGTGACTAAAAGAGGCGCTCTGCGCATTCTTGTTTCTACGCTCGTGATCGTCGCTTTGCTCGTACCGGCACTGGCCGGCGCTTCCAGTAAGAGCGCATCCGAGTACCGACAAATACGGCAGTTGAGGTACACGACGTGGCACTGGCAGCGTGTCATGGGTGTTTCCAAGACGCACGCGCGCCATAGCGCGCTCAAGATGTCCAACACGAAGTACCGTCGCTGGGTTCTCAAGCTCTGGCGGCGGCGGGCCGCCCAAGCTCGGCTCAAGGCGCTGCGCGTGCCCCATAAGGGTCAGTGGTTGTGCATTCATCGCGGCGAGGGCGCCTGGACCGCTCACAGCGGTAACGGCTATTACGGCGGACTCCAGATGGACGTTTCCTTCCAGCGCTCTTACGGCGGCTACCTACTTCGCAACAAGGGCACGGCCAATCACTGGAGCCCCAACGAGCAGATGTGGGTGGCAGAGCGTGCCTACCGGAGCGGACGGGGCTTCTATCCCTGGCCGAACACCGCTCGCGCCTGCGGCTTGATCTAGCGTCTTCTCGGCGAGCTCTGTGCTCTTGCGCCGCGCGAGGCGGCGAGCTTAGAGCCTATTTCGATAGGTCTGCACACCCGATGCGGCCGCTCCGCGGCGCCAGCGACCAACCCGGACACTCACCGCACTACCAGTGCGCCTTCGCGGCCCGTGTGGCCCCTGGCATCCACGGCTCGACCCCCTCGAGCGCACGTCCCTAACGAAATAGGCTCTTGGGCTGCGCTCGCGGGCTAGTTACCCACGACCTGCACGAGCCAGCGGCGGTCGCGCTCGCGATCCAGCTCGACGAAGAGCACCCGCTGCCAGGTGCCCAGTGCGAGCTCCCCGTTCTCGACCGGAATCGATTCGCCGGCGGGCCCGAGCAACATAGCCATGCAGTGAGCGTGACCGTTTCCGGCTTCCATGTCCTCTTCGCAGATGTTCTCGGTGCGGCGATCCCAATCGTCGTGTGCGTAGTAACGCTCGACTGGGACCAGTCGTTGCAGCAACGCGGCGAAATCCTCGAGAAAGCCGCTCTCGAGCTCGCCGACGCGGATACAGCAGGTCGTGTGCGGCGAGTAGACGCAGGCCACGCCGTTGTCGATACCGCTCTCGCGCACGGCGTCGATCACCTCGTCGGTGATGTCGATGACGGTTAGACCGCCCGCCGTTCGCAGTTCGCACTCGTGTAAGAACGCCCTCACGTGACCTTATTGTGCGTGAGGGAGCACCTTCTTGCCAGGGGGAAGCGCTCGGTCTGGGCCGGATGCGGGCGCTCGAGCGCGGCGAGCGCGGCCCGGCGCGGTTGCGCGAAGGCAAGCAAAGGGGAAGTATTCGTGGCGTGACCTGGGGGAAGTTGATCTGGAAGAACCTTCTCCGCCGCCCGATGCGCACGGCACTGACGGCCGCTGGAGTAGCGATCGGTGTCGGGCTGATCGTGGCGTTGCTCTCGATCACGGCCGGAGTGCGCAACACCGCCAACCAGCTCATCCATCTCGGGCGCGCCGATTTCGGGCTGTTTCAATCGGGCACTTCCGATTTGACCAAGTCGATCCTGCCGCAGTCGCTGGAGCCCGGGATCGCCAGGGAGTCGGGCGTGCAGTCGGTCGCCGGGCTTCAGCTCTACATCACCAACGTGAACGGCCAGAGCTCCTCCCTCGTGCTCGGCATGCAGCCGGGTCAGTTCCCCTGGCAGCGGCTTGTCATCGAGCGCGGCCGCCTTCCTCGAGCCGGGCAGGTGGTGGTGGGCGACGCGGCGCTCAAGGCTTTGAAAGTCGACCAGGGCGGCAATGTCGTGATCGGGAAGCGGACGTTCACGGTATCGGGCGTGTACCACACCGGCGACCCGTTCGAGGACAACGGCGTGGTGATGCAACTCTCCCAGTTGCAGAAGCTGACACATAGGCCGAACGAGATCACGACGATCGCGATCACGGTGCTGCCCGGCCGTCCCTCCGGCGAAGTCGCCAAGGCGATCGCTGCGAAGTTCCCCAACGTCGCGCCGCTGGCCGAGCCTGGTCAGGCGGTCAAGGTCGATACCTCCAGCCGGCTCCTGATCAGCGCCGGCTGGATCTTCTCGCTACTGGCGTTGATCGTCGGCGGCATAGGTGTGATGAACACGATGGCGATGTCGGTCTCGGAGCGGACGCGAGAGATCGGCATCCTGCGCGCGATCGGCTGGTCCGCTCTTCGCATTGCGGCGCTGATCGTGAGTGAGGCGGTGGGGATCTGCCTGATCGCTCTGGGTATCGGGCTGGGGGTCGGGGTGCTGGCGGCGCACCTGTTTACGAGCTACGGCCTGATCTCGACCTTCGTCAGGCCCGACTTCACTCCCGGTGTATTCGCCTGGGGGCTGGCCTTTTCGCTCGGGGTCGGGCTTTTCGGCGCGATTTACCCGGTTCTGCGCGCGGTCAGGCTTGCTCCGGTTGACGCTCTGCGCCGGGAGTAGGCGGTTCGTCGAGCGGCTCGACACGACCGTCGCGCATGCGGTAGGCGCGGTCGGCGATGGCGGCGATGGCGACGTCATTGGTCACGACGAGCGTGGTCATCTGGTACTGCTCGCGCAGCTTTTGCAGGAGCGCCATGATGCGCACGCCGGTGACCGAGTCGAGCGCTCCGGTCGGCTCGTCGGCGAGCAGTAGGCGGGGCCGGTTCGCGAGCGCACGCGCGATTGTCACGCGCTGGCGCTCGCCGCCCGAGAGAGTCCCCGGGTTGGCGTTCAAGCGATGCGAGAGCCCGACCTCGTTGAGAAGCTCGCGCGCTCGTGCCTCCCGCGCTTTACGCGAGTGATGACGCCCGAGCATCGGCATCTGAACGTTCTCGAGCGCGCTAAGAGTCGGGATCAAGTGGTGGAGCTGGAAGACGAAGCCGACGATTTCGGCTCTGTACTCCGCGGGGTTACGCAGGTCTTCGATGCGGCGTGCGCCAACGCTGATCGAGCCCGAATCGGGCCTGTCGAGCGCTCCGATCAGGTTGAGCAGCGTGCTCTTGCCGCTGCCCGAAGGGCCCATCAGCGAAATGAACTCGCCCGGCTCGATGCGCAGGTTCACGTCCTCGAGCGAGCGAATCAGCCCGCCCTCGAAGCTCTTGCGGACGTGCTCGATGACGACCTCAACACCGTGTCCGTTGCTTGTGCTCATCTGCCCTTGCCGAATCGTTTGCTTGCTCTTGGCGCTTGCTCCCGTTGCTCCGACAACAAACCGCAGCCGATCGGCGAGCCGATCGAGACTGCCGAGGTGATTGTCTCACGGCGGCTGCCCGAGGTGGGCGAATCCTGTCGCCGGGCCGCTACCTGTTCACGACCGAGATGGCCCAGGGAAGCTTCTTCGTCTTCCCCTTGGCCTTGACCACAGCTTGCAGCGTCAGCTGATTGCCAACTGCCGCCGCCGGGAAGGTGATGTTCTCGTGGTAGCGGCCGGTGAAGTGGTGGATCTTGCCGTTGTCGACCTGACCGACCCGCAGGGTACCCAGGAGGAAGTTCATCTGCAGAGTCGCCGCGATCGGCTTGCCGGAGAGATCGGTGACATTGACCGTGATCGGCCAGTTCTTTTTCACGATCGGATGGTGAGAGGGGGCGGAGAAGGTCGCCTTGAAGGGAAGCTTCACGGGCGCAGTCGCGTTCGTAGTAGTCGCCTTCGCAGTAGTCGAGCTTGTCGTGCCGGAGCCGCCGCCGCAAGCGGTCGCGAGCGCGAGCACGAAGCCGGCGACGAGGACGAGGCGTAGCGATCTCCGCGGCATATGCTGATCGTATTGAACGATCGTTCGATTTGGAAACCCAACAGTTAGCTCACGCCTCTAGTTCTCGCTCTCCCGGGGCTCTCTAATAGGCCTGGCCGCCGCGACCGACATGGCGGGCGCGGCTTACGAAACGCTGTCCTCCGATCCATGCAATTCGAACACTGACCCCAACCACGGTCAGCCCGCCCCGCTTCTAGGAGTAGACGAGTCACACGCGCCGAAGGCGCGCCGACTCGTACAACACGGAGGCCATACCGCGAAAAGTCATCGCCGGCGTAGCCGGCGGACTTTTCGCGGAGAAGTGGGCCCGGCTGGATTCGAACCAGCGACCGTCGGATTATGAGTCCGCTGCTCTAACCAACTGAGCTACGGGCCCTCGCCGCCGTCAGCCTATCGCCGCCGGGCCGGTCGTGCGCGGATCTTCGTCGCAGCTCGCTTGCAAGCGTTTTCGCGGGTGTATCCAGGGCATTTGTTAGCCGGCCGGATCCCTCATTGGAGTGAATCAGCGCGAGTTCCCTCGATCGGGGGAGCGCACGCGTCTTAGAGCCGGACTACGGTCAAATGTGTCCGTGTCCCTTCAAGGCGGTAGTCGAGGGTTTCGGATACACGAGGAGTCTGCGGTACCGCGCTTGCGCGGTAGAAGGAGCAGTGAGCGGTGCACGAATGCGGCAGTGCCCTATGGGGAACGGGAACGCGAGGAGGACACTAGTCCTCCCGGCAAGCCCGCTCTCCTTTTCGTTCGACTCAAGCTCCCGGGGCTCCCCCTCCCGGGAGCTTGATGCATTCTCGGGCAGATCTTTCGGCCGCCTGGCTCTCGCAACCCGGCTAGAGGTCGGTTAGTCGTCGAGCACTTGACCCGTAAAGTGCCGAAATGATCAGTCCGAACCGGCGCCCGCTCGAATCGCACGGGTAGAATCGAATGCGATGAGCGAAATCGGAACCATGCGCGTCAAGAGCGGCCTCGCCGAAATGCTCAAGGGCGGGGTGATCATGGACGTCACCACGGCCGAGCAGGCCAAGATCGCCGAGGACGCAGGCGCCTGCGCCGTCATGGCGCTGGAGCGCGTACCTGCCGACATTCGCGCCCAAGGCGGAGTCGCGCGCATGGCCGACCCGACCAAGATCCGCGAGATCCAGGCAGCCGTGACCATCCCGGTGATGGCCAAGGCGCGCATCGGTCACTTCGCCGAAGCGCAGATCCTGCAGGCGCTCGAGGTGGACTACATCGACGAATCGGAGGTCTTGACCCCGGCCGACGAGGAGCACCACATCGACAAGTGGAATTTCACGGTGCCCTTCGTCTGTGGCTGTCGCAATCTGGGCGAGGCGCTGCGTCGCATCGCCGAGGGCGCGGCGATGATCCGCACCAAGGGCGAGGCCGGCACGGGCGACATCGTCAACGCCGTCCGCCATATGCGCGCGGTCTACGGCGGCATCCGTCGCCTCGGCTCGCTGTGCGAGGAAGAGCTTTACGCCGAAGCGAAGAATTTGGGCGCCCCGGTCGAGTTGGTCAAGTGGGTCGCCGAGAACGGCAAGCTTCCGGTCGTCACCTTCACCGCCGGTGGTATCGCCACCCCCGCCGACGCCTCGCTCTGCATGCAGCTCGGCGCCGACGGCGTCTTCGTCGGCTCGGGCATCTTCAAGTCTGACGATCCGGCCCCGCGCGCCAAGGCGATCGTCGAGGCGACCACGCACTACCAGGATCCCGAGGTGCTCGCGCGCGTCTCGCAGGGCCTGGGCGAGGCGATGGCCTCGATCTCGACCGCCGGGCTCGACGAGAGCCAGCTGCTCGAGACTCGCGGCTGGTAAACACACCGGGGAACCTTGCGGTCCCCCGGTGTGCGAATCTCGCTTGAGTAGTCGAATCGCTACGCGGCCATTGTGGCCGGACCCGGGCCATACTGGTTCGCGCCGGCGTCGCTCTCGGTAGCCGCCCAAACGATGAGGACGATCCAACCGACCAGCGGAATGAGGACGATCAGCAGCCACCAGCCGCTACGGCCGATGTCGTGAAGGCGCCTGATTCCCACGGCAATGCTCGGGCAGAGAACTGCGAGCGAGTAGATGCCTCCGAGCAAGCCAACACGAGCGCCGCTACTCATTGTTCCGAGCAGGCTGTCGGCAATCCCGAGCACGATGCCCGCGATGAAGTTGAAGAGGGCGAAGTACCAGTACTCGGGCCTTCCGGCGCGTCCGTCGAACACGGCGTACTTCTTCAGCACATCTACGTACCAGTTCAACCTATCTCCTCTCGTCTCTCATTAGCCGGCGCCTCTAGGCTGTTCGAGACCACCCTAACAACGGCTCTAGACGCCGACGCCGGGCGAGCCGATCGCCGGCTTCTCATTACGGCGTCTCGTATCTACCGCCAGAGTTCATCCATCGGGGAAAGGCTGTCTCACGGTTGAGGCGGCTCAAACGCTGGCCACCGAGCCGGACATGTACAGAGCGAGTACCTGAATCCGGCGAGGAGGCGGCATATGGCAGAAGCCGACAGAGAGCGAAGGCAACGATTCGACGCCCTGTTCAAGGAGAACATCGCTGGCATCGCCTCGTATTGCAGCTGGCGGTCGGGGTCGAGTTAACCGTGGCCGAGCGTGCCTGATCTTCGAAGGTACAATCTCGAGTCCCTGGCTCCCGTCCTCGCCGACGGGGGCCGGGGATTAGTCTCCTTGAAGAAGCCGCCGCGACCGGCATGACGGGCGCGGCTCACTCGACGCAGTCCCCACTTAAGACGAACTCCGCTTCCGACTCCGGCTAGCTCGCTACGCGACTAGGAGCAGCCGGGTCGCTAAGCGCCGAAGGCGCTGCGACTCGCTCGAAGGGCCGCCGACGAAAGTCGTCATGCCCTCCGCAGGAGGGCGGACTTTCGTCGGTATTACCAGGCGATCTGGTGCTTCTCTTTGAAGAAGCCGCCCGTGGGGCCGACGTCGGGTAGCGTCGCGGCCCAGACGATCGTATCGGCGCCCTGCGCCGGGGTGAGCGGCGCGGCCTGGCCGCCCATGTCGGTCTTGACCCAGCCGGGATCGACCGAGTTGACGAGGATGTTCATTCCCTCGAGCTCGTCGGCGAGGATGCGGGTGAGCGCGTTCAGCGCGGTCTTGGAGAGGCGATAGCCCGGTGACTGCCCGTTCATCTCGGACAGCTGAGCCATGCCTGAAGAGATGTTGACGATGCGACCGTAGCCCTGCCGGCGCATGATCGGGACGATCTGCTGGCAGACGCGGTAGGGGCCGAGCGTGTTCACCTCGAAGCCGAGGCGCACCAGCTCGGCGGGGACGTACTGGGCGCTCGTGTCGGGATGGGCGCGGTCGGGCGCGATCGCTGCGTTGTTGACCAGCGCGTCGACTCGCTCGAGCTCGCCCAGGCGGGCGATGTCCTCTTCGTTCGTGGTATCGAGTTGCAGCGCCGTGACGTTGAGCCCCTCGCCGCGAAGCGCCTCGGCCGCCTCTTCGCCTTTGCCGAGATCGCGTGCGCCGAGCAGCACTTCGTAGTCGAGGCGCCCGAGTTGGCGGCAGACCTCGAAGCCGATGCCGCGGTTACTTCCCGTTACGAGTGCGACGCGCATTCAGCAAGAACATTAACCCCAACCAGGCGCGTCGCGGAAGCCGGAATCTAGACTGGAGAGCGTGACCGAGCCGCTTCGAATCGGCGTCCTGGCCGTCCAGGGCAACTTCCGCGAGCACCTGAGTGTGCTGCGGCGCCTCGGCGTGGAGGCGAGTGAGGTGCGAAAACCAGATCAGCTGGATGGCCTTGACGGCTTGATCATCCCCGGCGGCGAGTCCACCGCGATCGGCAAGCTGGTGCGCGCCTACGAGCTGGAGCCGGCGATCCGCGGCTTCGAGGGCGCCATCTTCGGTACCTGCGCCGGCATGATCCTGCTCGCCCGCGAGGCAGTGGACGGAGTGCCCGATCAGCCATTCTTCGGATTGATCGACATCGTCGTTCGCCGCAACGCCTATGGGCGCCAGGTGCGCTCGTTCGAGACCGACCTCGAGCTGGCGGGGGAGGCAAAGCCCCTGCGCGCCGTCTTCATCCGCGCGCCCTGGATCGAGAGTGCGGGCCCAGCGGTCGAGATTCTCGCCCGTTACGATGATCGCCCCGTGCTTGCGCGCGAAGGTCGTATCCTTGTGGCAGCGTTCCACCCTGAGCTCACCGACGATACGCGCGTCCACGAGCTCTTCTGCGAGGTAGCACGGGAGGCAGCGAGTGTCCGGACATAGCAAGTGGTCGTCGATCAAGCACAAGAAGGGCGCCGCGGACGTCAAGCGCGGCAAGCTCTTCTCCAAGCTCTCGCGCGCGATCATCGTCGCGGCCAGGGAGGGCGGCGGTGACCCCGACGGCAATCTCGCGCTGCAGAACGCGGTCGAGAAGGCGCGCTCCTATTCGATGCCGAAGGACAACATCGAGCGCGCGATCGCCAAGGGCGCAGGTGCGGGCGAGGGCGGACAGGCCTTCGAGACGGTCGTCTACGAGGGATACGGATCGGGCGGCGTGGCGATCATCGCCGAGGCGCTGACCGAAAATCGAAATCGCACCGCCGCGGACGTGCGTCACACCTTCGCCAAGTACGGCGGCAATCTAGGTACCGACGGCTCGGTGGCCTGGATGTTCGAGCGGCGCGGAGTGGTGCTCGTGCCCGCCGAAGGGGTGGACGAGGACACCCTGATGCTGGCCGCCGCCGAGGGCGGCGCCGACGACGTGGCGGGCGACGGCTCGATCTTCGAGGTCACCAGCGCGCCCGAGGCGCTACGTGAGGTGCGCCAGGCGATCGAGGACGCGGGCTTTGCGATCGAATCGGCCGAGCTGACGATGCTGCCCAAGACGACCGTCGAGCTGACAGAGGAGTCGGCGGCCCGCACGCTGGTCAAGCTGGTCGAGGCGCTCGAGGAGCTCGACGACGTGCAAGAGGTCTACGCCAACTTCGACATCCCCGAGGCGATTCTCGAGGCCGTCGCCTCCTAATCGGCTGCCGGCTAGGGAAGTCGTTCCGGTGTTGCGTCGCCCGGGGCGTTGCTCCAATCCGTGTCTCCGCCGGTTGTGAAATCGTCTGCGTCGCAGGAAGTAAAAGCCTTCGGCAAGGCCTAATCCGCCGTTCGAGTCTGCCGTCCTAGAGGCGCCTCGCTCGAGCACTTCGACGGCATACGCGTCTCGTCACCGCTGAGCCGGGCTCGCCTGTAGCCGCGAGCCCGGCATTACGATTAAGAAGCTCTACGGCACGATGGTCAGTGAAGCGTCCCGACCTCGATCGCGCTAAGCGTCTCGTTGTTCGAAGTCTCGTTCGTGCCGGCGTACGCGCTGCAGTTGAGTGAGATCGTTGTGCTCGCCGTGGTTGTGTAGCTCCCGTGCACTGCGGCCGTCGCTGCACCGGGCCCGTAGGTGCCCCCGACGTCCACGGGGGCGACCACCCACACATCGTCGAGGTAGTTGGACTTGTCGACGGCGAGCGAGGCCCCGTGATACAGAATGCACTGCATCCCGCCCACATTCGTCGCGTCCCAGTTCAGTAGGTTTGATGTACCGCTGATGTCATAGCTGCCGGCCGGCACCGTCACGGTCACCGTGTCGAACGACGTACTCGTGATCGTGTGATACCCCGCGGCTCTCGCCTCCCAGGCGTCGCTGGGTCCAGTTGCCCCCGTTGCCCCGATTGCCCCGGTTGATCCCTTCGATCCCTTCGATCCCTTGGCGCCCTTGAGTTTCTTGAGCACGGTCGGCTTGATCTGCTTGGTCGAGGTGATCAGGTAGTGGTGCGCGGCAATGCCCGTTCCAGTCGACGCCAAGAACAGCGCCAGGCAGGCGACGACCATCGCCGGCGAGGGCTTCTTCAGAAGCTTGTGCATCTCCACCTTCTTTCGCTCGGATGTAGTGGGCAGGATGCTGAAGAGTGGAGCCGTCGCTGTCAACCGGTTCGCTCTGAGTCGCAATCGATAGGAAGGCGAGCGGTTGACCCGGCCCGAGTATCTGCCGGCGCTCTCTCCCCAGCGGCTGCTCGGTCGGCAGGTCAGAGAGACTAACGGCAGTTTTCTCCGGCCGAAACCGGCGCGGAAACGTAAGGGCGTGCGCAGACCTACAACTTGTACTACGGTAAGAACAGCGCTTGCGGTTACGGGCGGACCTTGACGCTGGGGGGTGTCGGGTCCGCCCCCTTTTTTTGTTGACGGTTGAGTCGTCAACTCAGCTTGTTTCTCCGGTTATGGGGATGGCAGATCGGTTCTGCCCGCACACAATCATGAGCAGGGGGAACCGGATCGAAGTGGGGGAGAAGCTCGTGTCTCGTTTCGCGCAAGCGCTGCTTGCCGCTGCCGTCGCAGCCTTGATATTGGCCGCCGGCACCTTGCCGGGAACGAGCGAGAGCGAACTGGAGCCGCCGCATCTCGTAGCGCCCGTGCCGGTCGGCGTCGTCCGGCACACGGCCTAGAGTCTCGTCGTGAAGGTTCTCGGCATCGATCCTGGCACGGCTGCATGCGGGTACGGCATCGTCCAAGGAAACGGAAATCGCCTTCGGGCCATCGACCACGGTTGGTGGCGGACGTTGCCCGGCACGCGGCTGGAGCTTCGCTTACGGACTCTCTTCGAAGGAGTGGCCGAGCTGATTGCCCGCGAACAGCCCGATGCCGTTGCGCTCGAAGAGTCCTTCGTCGGCGCCGACGCCCGCATCGCGCTCTCTGTCGGGCAGGCGCGCGGCGCCGTGCTCGTCGCCGCCGCGCTGGCCGGCGTTGAGTGCTTCGAGTATGCGCCGACGCGGGTCAAACAGGTGACCTGCGGTCATGGGCGGGCCGACAAGGCCCAGATCCAGCGGATGGTGAAGGCGATTCTTCACCTGGAGGAGATCCCGACACCGGATCACGCCGCCGACGCGCTGGCGGTGGCGATCTGCCATGCGCAGGCATCGCCGCTCGAGAGGCTGGCAGGATGATCGCGCGGCTGCGCGGCAGGCCGATCGGGCGCGGGGCGGAGGGATTGCTGCTCGACGTGAATGGGGTCGGCTACCTCGTGCACGCGACTCCGCGTGCTCTGGCCAAGGCCAACGGCAGCGAGGTAACGGTCGAGACCTATCTACACGTGCGCGAGGACGCGCTCTCGCTCTACGGCTTCGCCGATGCCGAGGAGCGCGAGCTATTCGTCCAGCTCCTCTCGGTCTCGGGAATCGGGCCCAAGGTGGCGCTGGCGATCGTCTCCGGCTCGACCCCGGGCGAGCTCAGGCGCGCGATCGCGCGCGAAGATACCGCTCGCTTCCAGGCCATCCCGGGCATCGGGAAAAAGACGGCGCAGCGCGTAGTGCTGGAGTTGAAAGAGAAACTGTCCGGAAGCGAAGTGGTTGCCTACGGCGATGCCCGCGGCGACAGGCACCTCGTCGCGCGCGAGGCGCTTGTCGAGCTCGGCTATTCGCTCGTCGAGGCCGAGCAGGCGCTGGCCAAGATCGATCCCGAGCTGCCGCCCGAGGAGCGCGTGCGCTTGGCGCTGAGATCGGCCTGAGATGAGCGAGACATTCCTGACACCAACGATCAAGCCCGAAGACGACGACATCGAGCGCTCACTGCGCCCGCGCAACCTGGGCGAGTTCGTTGGCCAGGAGCGGATCAAGGAGCCGCTGGCGATCTCGTTCCAGGCGGCGAAGGGGAGGGAGGAGGCGCTCGATCACGTTCTGCTCGTCGGACCGCCCGGGCTGGGCAAGACATCACTCGCCTTCATCGTGCGCGAGGAGCTTGGCGTCGGCATCCGCTGCATCGCCGGCCCGGCACTGGAGCGCAAGGGCGACATTGCGGCGATCCTCACCAGCCTTGAGGCGCGCGATGTCCTCTTCATCGACGAGATCCACCGCCTCAATCACGCGGTCGAAGAGATTCTTTACCCGGCGCTCGAAGACTTCCGTCTCGACATCGTCGTCGGACAGGGGCCGGCGGCCCGCACGCTGACGCTCGACCTGCCGCACTTCACGCTCGTCGGCGCGACCACGCGTACAGGGCTTCTCACCACGCCGCTGCGCAATCGCTTCGGCATGACCTTTCGCCTCGATTACTACGGCGTCGAGGATCTGGCCACGATCGTGCGCCGCTCGGCCCACATACTGGGCGTCGAGATCGAGCCCCAGGCGTCCTCCGAGATCGCCGCCCGTTCGCGCGGCACGCCGCGGATCGCCAACCGCATCCTGCGTCGCGTCCGCGACGTGGCCGAGGTGCGCCATCAGGGAGTTGTCACCACGGCGATCGCGCGCGAGGCGCTGGAGCTGCTGGAGGTGGACGAGGTCGGGCTCGAGCACACCGACCGCGAGCTGCTGCGGGCGATCGTCGAGCGCTTCGATGGGGGGCCGGTGGGGCTCTCGACACTGGCGGTGGCCCTCGGTGAGGAGCCGGACACGATCGAAGACGTCTACGAGCCCTATCTGCTGCAACTCGGCTTCATCCAGCGCACCAACCGCGGCCGCATCGTCACCAAGTCCGGGCGTGCGCACCTCGGCGCGCCGGCTCCTGCCGACGACGTGAGCCTTTTCTAGCCGCATTCTGCGGCTCGCTCTCGTTTACTCTGACTCGTTATGAAGCGCGCGCGCCTTCTCGTAGCAGTCGTCGCGTTGACCGGCTGGCTCGTTCTTTCCGCAACCGGCAGAGCAGTGCACGCCTCGAGCAATCCGTTTGTCGGGGCCAAGCTCTACGTCGATCCCAACTCGAACGCGGCTCGCCAGGTTGCCGAGTGGCGCACGAGTCGCCCCGAAGACGCGCTGCAGATGGAGAAGATCGCCTCCACCTCGCAGGCTGACTGGTTCGGAGGCGATTCCGGTACGGCGTTCAGGCACGAAGTCGCGGCCCGCACCCGAACGATCATCCGGGCGCGGGCTCTGCCGGTGTTCGTGCTCTACAACCTTCCCCGGCGCGACTGCGGCGAGTACTCGGCGGGCGGGGCGAAGAACGGCTCCGCTTACAGGCGCTGGATCTCCGATTTCGCGGCCGGCGTCGGTACGCGCAAGCTGGCGGTGGTGATCGAGCCGGACGCGCTTTCGGGCCTCGACTGCCTCGGGCCCGCGGCCCGTTCGGCCAGGTATTCGCTGATCCGCTTCGCGGTCAAGCGGCTCGCCCGCAACCCGCACGCCGCGATCTACCTCGACGCCGGCAACTCCGCCTGGCAGTCGCCTTCGCTGATGGCGAAGAGGTTGCGCAAGGCCGACGTTGCCGCTGCGCGCGGCTTCGCGCTCAACGTCTCCAACTTCCAGACAACCGCCGCGAGCGTTACTTACGGCAATCGGCTCGCGCGCCTGCTCGGGCGCAAGCACTACGTGGTCGACACGAGTCGGAACGGTCTCGGACCCGCGAGCGGTGAGGAGTCCTGGTGCAACCCGCCCGGCCGCGCGCTCGGCCAGCGCCCGACCGCTAAAACAGCCTCTCGTCTCGCTGACGCCTATCTGTGGATCAAACTGCCCGGCGAGTCGGACGGGAGTTGTGAGGGAGGGCCGGCTTCGGGAACCTGGTGGCCCGAGTACGCCCTCGGGCTCGCCGAGCGCGCAAGCTGGTGACGGTCGCTTGACCGACCGATGCCATTCGCTCGCCCCGATGGGTCGGGATTAGGCGCGATACCGCAGCGAGCGCCAGGAAGGCACAGGCGCCAGTTCGAGCAGCGTTCGATCGCCGTAGGGGTCGCGGTAACCGAATTCGGCCTGATCGTCATCCCAGGCGACCTCGAGCAAGCCCTGCTTGACGCGGTGATCGAGCCAGGCGCCGCGGAAGACGAGCTTACGCAGCCAGTAGACGAGCGACTCCCCGTCGACAAGCGAGACTCTCTCCCAGTTCTCGGCCAGGTAGCGACCGAAATCGCTGCGCGGCTCGGAAATCTGTCCGATCGGGCTGGCCACCAGCTCGACCAGGTCGGCCGTCTCGCCTTCGCCCAGGTCGTTACCGCTAACGAGCTCCAGCCGTACCGCGGCGGCGGTCACGCGCTCCTCGAAATCACTGCTACCGAAGGAGAAGCGGTAGTCGAGGAACTCGACGACATAGTCGTTGCCGGAGCGGTAGTTGGGTTGTCGTGCCACGAAACCAGGATAGCCCCGGGCCGGTCTGCGAAAAGCGGAAAACCCGCCCTATCGTCTTTAGGGTTTCTTTACAGACCGGTTTTACGGTGAGCAGTGAGAGAAAGCATTGATGCGGCGTGACTTGAAGTTCGGCTCTTCGTAAGACATAGAACACGACTTACCGAACAACCTCCTGAACGGAACAACGAACCGGACGGGGCCCAACCCGGAGGGCTCCGTCCGGTTCTTGTCTCAATCTTTATTTCTTCGCGCCGAGTCTCTCGCCGGGCTAGCTGCGTTACGACGACGCGAGGCTCCGTACGAGCCGACGGTGTCTGTCCGGTCGTGGGCCTAGCGTTCTCCTCCCATGCAAGAGGGAAACTGGACGATCGAGCCGGCCGATTTGCACGAAGTGCGGAGGTTGGCGCGCGAGCTCGAGTTGAGCGAGCTGACCGCCTCGGTGCTCGTTCGCCGCGGCCTCAGTGAGCCCGAACGCGCGCGTGCATTTCTCGCCGCCGAGGCGCCCGGGTACGATCCCTTCGCGCTCGGCGACATGGCCCAAGCCGTGCAGCGCATTCGCGCTGCCGTGAGCGCCGGAGAGAAGATTTGCGTGCACGGCGACTACGACGTCGACGGGGTCGCGGCGACCGCGCTTGCTGTCCATCTGTTGCGGGAGATCGGCGCCGACGTGAGCTGGGCGCTGCCGAGCCGCTTCGACGAGGGCTACGGGCTCACTCCGGGAATGCTCGAGCGGCTTGCCGGTGACGGTTGCTCACTCGTACTCACGGTCGACTGCGGCATCACGGCGATAGACGAGGTGGCGAAGGCCGCCGAGCTGGGGTTGGAGGTGATCGTCACCGACCATCATCGGCCAGGCGAGCGGTTGCCCGACTGTCCGATCGTGGCGCCGCGCCCGTCGGACTACCCGTTTGCCGGGCTCTGTGGAACCGGCGTTGTCTACAAGCTGGGCGAGGCGCTGTTCGGCGCCGATTCGGAGTTTCTCCAGAACGAGCTCGATCTCGTCTGCCTCGCGACTATCGCCGACGTCGTGCCGCTTCTCGACGAAAACCGGTGGCTCGTTACGGCCGGGCTGAAACGGCTTGGCCGAACGACCAGGCCGGGCTTGCGCGCACTGATGCGCGTGGCGGGCGTCGATCCGGCGACGATAGACACGGGCCAGATCGGCTTTCGCCTGGCGCCGCGGATCAACGCCGCCGGCCGACTCGGTCATCCCGATCTGGCGCTCAAGCTTCTGCTCGGCGAGGACGAAGAGGAGGCAAGCCGTCAGGCGCGGAAGCTCGAAGAGCTGAATCGCGAGCGCCAGGTGGTAGAGGACGGGATCCTGCGCGAGGCAGTGCAGCAGGTCGAATCCTGGCCCGAGTCGATGCGGAGCCGGCGCGCCTACGTGATCGCCGGCGCGGACTGGAATGAAGGCGTGATCGGAATCGTCGCCTCCCGGTTGGTGGAGCGCTTCGCGCGCCCGGTGGTGCTCGTCGCCGGCTCGGACGGCGACTGGAAGGGCTCGGGGCGCTCGATTCCGGCCTTCGATCTGCACGGCGGCGTAGTCGCCTGCTCGAGCCTGCTCGAGCGCTTCGGTGGTCACCGTGCGGCGGCCGGTTTCTCGATCCGACCCGAAAATCTCGAGGAATTCAAAGAGTCCTTCACCATCTTTGCCACCGAGGCGCTCTCCGACGTCGACCTCGTGCCGGTCACGAAGGTCGATGCGATCGTGCCGCCGCGGACCAAGCTGAAGCTCGATCTCTGCCAGGAGCTCGCACGCTTGGCGCCCTTCGGAATCGGTAATCCTGGCGTGACGCTGCTAGCGCCGGGATGCGAGCTGACCGATCTGGCCGGCTGCGGCGACGGCAAGCACCTGCGCTTTCGTGTCCGCCTGGACGGCTGCGACGCGGGTAGCGCGATCGCCTTCGGAATGGGCAAGCAACTCGACCGCTTCCGGCGCGTCGGCCGCTATGACCTCGTTTTCCGGCTGGAGGAGAATCGCTGGAACGGGACCGTCGCCCCACAGCTCGTGGTGCGGCGAATCTTCGACGAGGCGCCGCGCTACGAAGAGCTGCGCGATCGGCTCATCGCCAGCTGGCGCGCCGGCGAGGAGAGCTGGGACGAGCAGACGCGCACCATCTTCGCCGAGGCAGGGCTGCTGGAAGAGGACGCCGGCCGCCGCAACCTGCTCGAATCGGAGACGTTCAGAGCGCTGCTTGCCGAGGGCGAACCGGCCGTAGCCGCCGCCTAAGGCAATTTAGGCTCGGCTCTTGCGGAGATCCAGCGCCAGCTCGAGCTCGTCGCGGATCGGGATGTCGTCGTAACCAAGCTGGGGAATCTCCGGCTTGAGTCGGCGTGATTTCTCGATCGCGCCCTTACGCAGCGCGGTCAGGACGAAGCCGCGGCGCTGGTAGAAGCCCAGCGCTCGCACGTTGTCGTTGGTGGTCACGACCGAGAGCGTGCGGTAGCCCTGCTTCCAGGCCGTGTTCGCCACCGTGGCAAGCAGCGCGGAGCCGATGCCGTCCCCCTCCTCGAGGCTGTCGAGCGTGACCAGCTCGCACTCGCCGCCGCGTATCTCATAGGTCGCCAGGCCCGCCGGCTCACCCTCAATCTCCGCCACGACGCCCTCGAGCAGGCTGGCGTCGCGGGCCTTACCGCGACTGACGACGACCTCGCTGCCCCAGCGCTCGCGCATCAACTCGACCACCCAGGGGCGATCTTCCTCTTTGAGCGATCGAATCGAGACGCTCATGGCCCACAATTCTAGTAGGGGATGTAGGCCCGAGGCATTGAGCCGACAATACACTTAGAAGATGACTGTTCTGGATGCCCCCCAGCGGCACGAGCACCTCGTCGAGGAGCTACTCGCCGAGATAGAGGCCTACAACCCGGAGGTCGATCGGGATCTGATTCGCCGCGCCTTCGAGTTCGCCGCCACGGCGCACGAAGGGCAGCAACGTCGCTCGGGCGAGGACTTCATCAATCACCCCTTCGGCGTCGCCAAGATCTGCGCCGAGCTGCACCTCGACGAGCAGACCGTGGCCGCCGCGCTCCTGCACGACGTGGTCGAGGACACGGGTGTCTCGGTCGCCGAGCTCCGAGAGGAGTTCGGCGAGGAGATCGCGCGCCTGGTCGAGGGCGTGACCAAGCTGACCCGGATTCAGTTCCAGAGTCGCGAGCAGGCTCAGGCCGAGAACTACCGCAGGATGATCGTGGCGATGGCGAGCGATATGCGCGTCATCCTGATCAAGCTCGCCGATCGCTTGCACAACATGCGTACGATCGAGTACCTGGGCAAGCAGAAGCAGGTGCAGAAGGCGCGCGAGACGCTCGAGGTCTACGCGCCGCTCGCTCACCGTCTCGGTATCCATACCCTGAAATGGGAGCTCGAGGATCTCGCCTTCCAAGTATTGCACCCCCGCAAGTACTCCGAGATCAAGGCGATGGTCAGCGAGCAGCGCTCCGACCGCGAGGCGCACGTGCGCGAGGCCGCCGCCCTGCTCAAGGCCGAGCTCGACAAGCTGGACATTCCGGCGGACATCTCCGGCCGGGCCAAGCACTTCTACTCGATCTACGACAAGATGGCCCGCAAGGGCAAGGAGTTCAACGAGATCTACGACCTGACGGCGATGCGAGTGATCGTCGAGCGCACAGGCGAGGAGGGCACCCGCGACTGCTATGGCGCCCTCGGCCTGATCCACTCGCTCTGGAAGCCGATGCCCGGGCGCTTCAAGGACTACGTCGCGATGGCCAAGGCGAACCGCTATCGCTCGCTGCATACGACCGTGATCGGGCCCGAGGGCAGGCCGCTCGAGATCCAGGTCAGGACGCGCGAGATGCACGAGGAGGCGGAGCTCGGAATTGCCGCCCACTGGCTTTATAAGCGCGAGCGCTCGGCCAAGTTGCAGGAAGAGGAATGGCTGGCCTGGGTCAAACAGCTGGTCGACTCCCACGCTACGCCCGGAAGCGCCGACAGCGGCGAGTTTATGCGCACCTTCCGCTCCGACCTCTTCGTCGACGAGGTCTACGTGTTCACGCCCAAGGGCGAGGTCAAGACGCTTCCGGCCGGCTCGACTCCAATCGACTTTGCCTACGCGGTGCACACCGATATCGGCCACCGCACCGTCGGAGCCAAGGTCAACGGGCGCATCGTGCCGCTGCACTACCGCCTGGCGAACGGTGACTTCGTCGAGATCCTCACCTCGCGCTCGCCGCGCGGTCCCTCGCGCGACTGGCTCTCGCTGGCCGTCTCCTCGCGTGCCCGCAACAAGATCCGCCACTGGATCAGCTCGCAGACCCGCGGCGAGACCGAGCAGAAAGGACGCGATTCGCTCGAGCATGCGCTCAAGGCGCAGAACCTTCCCTACCGGCGCCTCGTGGGCTCGTCGGTATTGGCGCAGGTCATCCGCGAGATGGGCTTCAAGAAGGCCGACGACTTCTACCAGGCACTCGGCTCGGGCAAGGTACCGGCCAGCCAGGTCGTCAACAAGGTCATCCAGCGGCTCAAGATCGACGAAGCGGTTCCCGAACAGACGCTGCCCGAGCGAAAGTCGCGCACGCGAAGAGCGACAGCTTCCAACAACCTCGGCATCCGCGTGCAGGGGGTAGACGACCCGAGCGTGCTACTGCGCCTGGCCAAGTGCTGCAATCCAGTGCCGGGCGACAAGATCGTCGGCTACATCTCGATGGGCAAGGGGATCACCATCCACCGCGACGACTGCCCGAACGTCAAGGCACTCCGCCGCAACCCCGAACGCTTCACGCGCGTGGACTGGGACGGTGGCACGACGCAGTGCTTCCGCGTCCAGATCGCCGTCTCGGCCTGGGACCGCCCACGCCTGCTCGAGGACGTGGCCCGCACCTTCTCCGAGCACGGCGCCAACATCGTCTCCTACGGCGGTACGGTCGAGGACCAGATGGCCAAGAACTGGTACACGGCCGAGCTCGGCGACGTCAAGGCGCTGAAGACGCTGATGAACGCGCTCAGGAACGTGGACGCGGTCTTCGACGTCTACCGCGTCACGCCGTCATAGCCGGGTCCGCCGCCGCCGTTTCGCGGTTCTTGTCCGCACCCGCCTCGTACAATCGAGCGCCATGCCCGAGCTCGAAGATCGCCGTATCTCCGCCGCCTACAAACCGAATGACCGCCCAGAGAGGAGATCAGGGCACGCGCGCCTACTGGAAGCGCTCGCCGTCGCCGTTCTGACCATCGGCTTCGTCATGGCCGCCGTAGCTACTTCGCTCTTCTACTGGACGGTCGCGAAGTAGAGAAGCGGACGACGCTCACTCGCGGATGATCGAGAGCACCTCGTTGCGCTTTTTCTCCATCAGATCCGGAGAGAGCGCTTCGAGGTTGAGGCGCAGCAGCGGCTCGGTGTTCGAGGGCCGGACGTTGAAGTGCCAGTCGTCGGCGTCCACCGATAGCCCGTCCAGGTGCGTGACCTTGCCCTGGGCCGAGAAGTGCCGCTCGAGCTCGGCGAGCTTGGCGGCCACGTCCGAGACGCGAGTGTTGATCTCGCCGGTGATGAAATAGTGCTCGCGGTAGGGGCGCAGGATCTCCGAGAGCGGCTTCCCCTGCTTCGAGACGTACTCCAGCATCAGCAGCGCGGGGATGACCCCCGAGTCGGCCTTGGAAAAGTCGCGGAAGTAGTAGTGACCCGAGACCTCGCCGCCGAAGACAGCGCCTGTCTCGCGCATCCGGTGCTTGATGAAGGCATGGCCGACTCGATTCATCAGCGCCGTACCGCCTGCCTGCTCGATCGTGTGCGGGACGGCCCAGCTGGCGCGGACGTCGTAGATGATCTTGGCGCCCGGTTCCTTGGCCAGGAAGGTCTCGGCGAAGATCGCGGTGACGAAATCTCCTGGCGCGAACTCGCCGCTCTCGTCGACGAAGAAGCAGCGGTCGGCGTCCCCGTCGAAGGCGATGCCCAGGTCGGCCTTCTCCTCCTTGACCTTGGCGATGATGAACTCGCGGTTCTCGGGCAGAAGCGGGTTCGGCTCGTGGTTGGGGAAAGATCCGTCCGGCTCGAAGTAACAGCGCACCGCGTCGATCTGGGGCAGGCGCTCGAGGATCGGCTCGAGCATCCTTCCGCCCATGCCGTTGGCCGCGTCCACGACCACCCGCAGCGGCTTGATCGCGCTCGGGTCGACGAAGGAGAAGACGCACTCGACGAAAGCCGGCCAGATGTCCTTCTTCTCTACGCTGCCTTTGTGGGCGACCTCGCCGAAGCCCCTCAGGGCGCGGTCGCGCACCTCGGTCAGTCCCGAGTCGCCTCCCACCGGCAGCGCGCCCGCGCGCACGATCTTGAAGCCCGTGTACTCCTTGGGGTTATGCGAGGCCGTGCAGGTGATGCCGCCGTCCAGCTCCAGCGAGCCGACCGCGAAGTAGAGCATCTCGGTACCGATCTGCCCGATGTCGAGCACCTCGGCGCCGCCGTCGGTGGCTCCGTCGGTGAGCGCGGCGACCATCTGCGGTCCCGACATGCGCATGTCGCGGCCGATCGCGATGCGCTTCGGCTGAAACTCCTCGACGTAGGCGCGCCCGATCGCGTAGGCGCCCTCTTCGTCGATCTCCGTCGGGTAGATCCCGCGCACGTCGTAGGCCTTGAAGACCTCGGGCTTGAGCATGATCTGGATGCTAGCGATATTCCCCAATCGGCTTCACGAAAGGGTCTCGGGCGTCAGAGCTGGAGGGTTTTCATCACCAGGTCGAACTTCGGCGATTCGCTCTCGTACTTGTCGGTCTTGGTCGCGAAGTTGAGCTCGTAGACGGCTCCATTCTTCTCGAAGATAATCGTTCTCGATGTCACCTTGTCGCCGGAGATAGTGCTTCCCGTGGAGACGAGCTGGGTTGCCGGTACTCCCGCGACGGTCACCGCGTTCTCCTGGACGTCTGAATTTTTGAATTGCTTCGCGTCGGAAACAGCGCTTTCGACCGTATCCTGAGGCCGCAGCTTGATAACAGCCGCCAGGCTGCCACCGTTGGTGCCATCTGAGACGATGGCCAGGTAGTTCCAATCGGTGGCCTGTACGCTGAGCTGACTAGAGGAGATGGTCTGCCAGTTCTTTGGGTAGTCGAAACTGACGCCGTTGGCCGAATATGGCTGAGACTCAATCTTGGCCGTCGAGCCCGAAGTTTTCCCCCCACAGGCGGATAAAGCGAGTACAAGGGTAGCCACAATTAGTATGCATCCAAGTCGTTTCATATGAGCCATTCCTATTCCTAGGGGTTTCTCGGTAGCTCTTTTCAACGGCAACGCTAACCGTACGAATGTCGATAGTTAAAATCTCGGATTATTCGCCAGACTCGGGCGCGGGAAGCCCGCTCAGTCTCACCCGAGTCGTTCCCGTGCGGCACGGCACCCGCATAAAACGGGCTATACAGCCCGCGAGGACTCTCAGTCTGGTTATAACGACCGCCGCTGCCCGCTAGATCTTGAGGCTGTCCAAGACCAGGTCGAGCGCGGGTTTCTCGCTCGCGAAGTGCTGGTTGGTACTGCTGAAGTTGACCTCGTATACCGCGCCGCCCTTCGTGAAGAAGGTGAGCACGGTCTGCCTTTCCGAGTTCGCCTTGGTGGTGACGACCTTCGCCTGCACTCCGTCAACCGTGCGCGTGCTCTCGCTCGCCTCGCCGCCCCAGACCTGCGCCTCGGAGCTTGCGACCTCTTCCAGCGAGGCCGACGAGTTTATGCGTATCGCGACCGTGACGACCGTAGCGATGCTGCTGTCGACGCTCTCGAATGTGGCGAGGTAGTTCCATTTCGTGAGATCGAAGGTACCCAGTTGGGTCACATCGATAGCTTTCCAGCTCTGAGGGTATTTCAGCGAGACGCCGTTGGCTGAGTACGGTTGCGAGGGCGGCGGGGTACTCGCGTTGCTACCACCGCATCCGGCGGCTGCGATCGCAAGCGTGAGAAGCACGAGACCCGCGGCTAGTCGTTTCAAGGGAGCTCCTTTTCCCGGCCGGAACTGAATGCGCAAGCCTATTCGTTTCTTCGTCCGCTATCAACGAGCGGTAGACGAATGCTGCGGTCGATTGGTCGTAGGTCGGACGCAAAGGCCGTCCGACCCTATGCCTAGGCTTAAGCCCGTGGAGAGGGCTCCTTCGAGGATCGAATTGCTCGAGCTGGATATCGATACCAGGCTCTCGGATCTATGGAAGGAGACGATCGAGATCGAGGAGTGGAACCTGGAGGTCGTCGCGGCCTTCATGCGCGCCGCTTATGGCAAGGGCTACTGTGACGCCCTGACCGAAGATGATCTCGGGCGGCTCTGCGTAGATCACGGCTACCGAGTGCCCGATCGCCGCGCGGCCTAGCTCGACTTCGCGCCGGCCCAGACGATCCGAGCTCGCCCGCCGTAGGGGCCTACCGATTCGCCTGCGTACCCGTTGTGAGGTGGATGTCGGGGAGATTGCGGAAGCGCTCGTCGAGGTCGAAGCCGTAGCCGGCGAAGAGCTCGTCGGGGACGGTGAAGCCGACGTAGCGAACGGGCAGGTCGTCGACCAATCTTCGGTAGGGGCGGTCGAAGAGCGTGGCGATGGCGATCGAGGTCGGCAGGCGTAACGCCAGCACGCGGGTCAGGTAGTTGAGCGTGAGCCCCGTATCGACCACGTCCTCGACGATGATCAGGTTGCGGTCGGTGATGTCGATGTCGAGATCCTTGAGCAGGCGGATTCGCTGTTGCCCACCGACGGCCGCCGCGGTGAACCCGGCCAACTCGACGAAGTCGATCGTGTGAGGGATGGAGAGCGCGCGTGAGAGATCGACGAGAAAGACCACGCTGGCCTTGAGCAGCGCCACCAGAATTGGCTCTCTGCCCTGGTAGTCGCGCGCGATCTCCTCCCCGAGCTCGTGCACGCGGCCGGCGATCTCCTCCCGCCGTAGGTAGATCTCACCGATGATCGAGCTCTCAGCCGTCGTCTCTCGCTCCTCTATACCGACATCCTTCCCGATTCGGCCCCGCGCCGGGGGGCCAGGCCTCGCGCGCCTGCCCGGGAGAGAGGTGCTTCGCCGTCACGCGAAGCTGCTTCAGGAGGCCAGATCGAGGCGAAAACGCTCGGCCAGGCGCTGCACGTCGCGCCGGTAGAAGAGCTTGACGCGGACTCCCGGATAGAGTGCTCGCAACTTGCGCAACTTGCGGTTCTTGCGCGTCACGAGCGACTGCTTCATGACCGTGATCTCCAGGTAGAGATCTTGCTCGGGGAGGTAGAAGTCGGGCGTGAACGCCTCGCTGACCCGGCCTTCCTCGTCGCGCTCGAGCACGAAAGAGGTGGGCTCGTACTCCCAAGCGATCCGGTAGTAATCGAGGATCCGCGCGCATTCGACCTCGGCCTGGTTCGCGAACCTGGGGGTTTTCGAACCGCGATCTGCCTGGAAATCGGCGCTTTCGAAGCCCATCTACAGGCAAGGGTAGCAACCCGGTCGGACGCGCCAGCGGGTCATCGGTGTGGAGGCTCGAGCGAAGGGGGGGTTTCCCCAACCGCTCCGCGCGGCATACACTTCTGCCATGCCGGGCCGGAACGACGGTCGCGTTTTCAGGATCGCCCAGATTTCCGATCTGCACTGTGGCGGGTTGCACTTCGTGCCCAACCTGCTGGAACGGGCGATTTCGGAGGTCAACGACCTCGCTCCCGACGTCGTCGTCTGCTCGGGCGACCTGACCACTTTCGGCTTCAAGGGAGAGTACGCGATGGCGCGCTCCTATCTCGAGCGGATCGAGTGCGAGAACATGGTCATCATCCCCGGTAACCACGACGCCCGTAATGTCGGTTACGTCCATTTCGAGCAGCTCTTCGGCGAGCGCAACTCGGTTCTGCACAAAGGACCGGTCAGTATCGTCGCGGTCGATTCGACCGCTCCCGATCTCGACTACGGGCAGATCGGTCGTGGCCGCTATCGCTGGATCGAGGAGCAGTTCAAACACCCGGCCAAGCTGCGCATCTTCGTCCTGCACCATCACCTGCTTCCGGTGCCCGGCACCGGCCGTGAGCGCAACATCGTGCACGACGCCGGCGACACACTCGAGTGCTTGCAGCGCGCGGGCGTGGACCTGGTCCTGACCGGTCACAAGCACGTTCCCTATGCCTGGAAGCTCGAGAACCTGTTCGTCGTCAACGCGGGCACGGTCTCGTCGCTTAGGCTGCGCGGCAACACCAGGCCCTGTTACAACGTGATCGAGTTCGACGGGAAGAGGATCTCGATCGATCGCAGGTACCCCTTCCACGGAACCGTGCGCATCATCGAGTTCGACACCGACACACTCGAGTTCCGCAAGTTCACGACCTCGATCGAAGACGAGGTCACCACTCGATGAAGACCGCCGCGCTTGCGCTGATCGACGGTGAGCACTACCCGCCGGTCGTGCGCGACGCGTTGAAGGCCCTGCCCTACGAGTTCGTCTGCTGCGTCAACATGGGCGGCGGGGAAAAGCTTCGCTCGCCGGCAGAGACGGGGGAGAAGCTCTACGGCGTGCCGCTCGTCGCCTCGATCGAGCAGGGAATCGAGGCCTACTCGCCCGAGATCGTCGTCGATCTTTCCGACGAGCCCGTTCTGGGCCCGCGAGAGCGCCTGGCCGCCGCGAGTATGGTGCTGGCGCTTGGGCTGCCCTATACGGGCGCGGATTTTCGCTTCGATCCGCCCGCGCTCGAGCCCTTCGGCCTCCCCAGCCTGAGCGTGATCGGCACCGGCAAGCGAGTGGGGAAGACGGCGCTGGCGATACAGCTCGCCCGCGCTTGCGCGCGAAAGCTCGACGTGGTGGTCGTGGCGATGGGGCGCGGCGGGCCGCCCGAGCCCGAGCTGCGCGAGACACCGCCGAGCGTCGAGGAGCTGCTCGAGCTGGCGCGCGCCGGACAGCACGCGGCGTCGGACTATCTGGAAGACGCCTTGCTGGGCGAGATTGTCAGCGTCGGGGCGCGCCGCTGTGGCGGCGGCCTGGCCGGCGCAGTCGGCTACTCGAACGTGGCTCAGGCGGCCGAGCTGGCGCTCGAGCGCCAGCCGGAGTTGGTTATCTTCGAAGGTAGTGGCGCCGCCTTGCCACCGATCGCCAGCGATCGTCGTGTGCTCGTTGTGAGCGCTCATCAGGACGTGGAGCTGGCCTGTGGCTACCTGAACGCCTATCGCATTCTCATCTCCGACCTTGTCGTGCTGAGCTTCGCCGAGCCGGGCGAGCGGCTCGAGCAGCTTCGCCGCGCGATCGCCGCGCTGCGGCCGGATCTCCAGTTGATCGCCACTTCGATGCGCCCGCGTCCGCTCGTGCCGGTAGCAGGGAAGAAGGTGGCGCTCTTCACCACCGCGCCGAAGGAGGCGCTCCGCCCTCTCGGCGAGCTTCTCGAGCGCACCTATGGCGCCGAGGTCGTCCACGTCTCGGGCAACCTCGCCCGCCGCCGCGAGCTGGCCGAAGAGCTGGTACAGATCGAGGCCGAGGTCTTCCTGGTCGAGCTGAAGGCGGCTGCGGTCGACGTCGTGATCGAGGAAGCGATGAGGCGAGGCTGCGAGGTTGGTCTCGTCGACAACGAGCTGGTTCCGCTGGAGGGCGAGGCCGAGCTCGAGCCCGCGCTCCTGGAGCTTGCGCAGCAGGCGCGCGCGAAAGCGACCGTCGCATGACCCAGCACCGTCACAACCCCTTCCCGCTGGGCGACGAGAGCCTGCCCTACTCGAAAGGCCTGATGGCGCGGGCTCTGATCGCCGTCGGTGTCGGCGGCGTGCGCGCCTACGAGCTGGCGCGGCAGGTGGAGATCGACTTGGCCAAGCGCGACGAGCGCGTCGTCGAGCTGGAGCGCCTGCATGAGCTGGCGATCGAGACGCTCGGCCCGGTCGAGGGTCACGAAGCGGTCGAGCGCCTGCGCCGCTACCGCGATCTCGACCAGCTCGACATGCCGTTGATCGTGCTGATCGGCGGCGCCACCGGCACCGGCAAGACGACGATCGCCGCGGAGGTCGCTCACCGGCTCGGTATCACCCGCCTCTCCTCGACCGATTTCATCCGCCAGACGATGCGCGCCTTCTTCTCCGAGGAGTTCATGCCCACCATCCACTACTCCAGCTTCAAGGCCTGGGAGGCGCTGCCGGAGGCCGAGCGCGAGGAGGGAGATCCGCTCATTCGCGGTTTCCTCCAGCAGACGAAGAACGTTCTCGTGGGCGTGCGCGCGTCGATCGACCGAGCGCTCGAAGAGGGATGGTCAATGGTGCTCGAGGGCGTGCACCTGGTACCGGGGATGCTGCCGCTCGAGATCGAGGGGGCGCTCGTCATCCAATGCCAGCTCGCGGTTTACAACGCGGAGGTTCACGCCTCGAACTTCTTCGTGCGCGACCTCGCCACCGAGGGCGTTCGCCCGGTCGAAAAGTACCTCCACAGCCTCGGTGAGATTCGCCAGGTTCAGGACTTCCTACTCAAGCGCGCTCGCAAATCCAGCGTCCCGGTGATAGAGAATGAGAACGTCGATCGCACCGTCGGCGCGGTGATCGAGCTGGTACTGGAAGGCGCTGAGCGCGTACAAGGGGTGAAATGAGCACGTCCAAGACAGCGAAAAAAGAGAAGGAAGCTCCCATCGCCGAGCCGTCCGGTTCGATCTGCATCTGCGGCCATTACGCTCGGGCTACCGACGCGGCGGCTCTGGCCAGCGCCCGCTGGTTGGGCCAGGCCGACCGCGAGGGCGCCGAGGGGGCCGCTTTCGCCGCGATGCAGAGCACGCTCTCGAGCCTCCCGATCGACGGGCGCATCGTAGTTGGCGCCTCCGACGAGGGAGCGCTTGCCGCCGGAGAGCAGATCGGTGCCGGTGGGACGCCTGTCGATCTGGCTCTAGACCCTCTTGAAGGACGCGAGGTCGTGGCCCGGGGAGGCCCGGGCGCGATGTCGATGATCGCCGTTGGCGAGCCCGGCGCGTTCGTGACACTTCCCGACATGTACATGCGGCGGATGGCCGTCGGGCCGCGTGCCCGCGGCAAGATCGATCTGCGAAAGCCCGTCGGCGAGAATGTCGTGGCGATCGCCAAGGCCTTCGGGCGTAACACCAACGACATCACTACGATCGTGCTCGACCGGCCGCGCCATCACGATCTGATCGACGAGATACGACATGCCGGCGCGCGGATCAAGTTGATCCCGGACGGCGACGTGACGGCATCGATCTCGGCGGCGATCCGAGGTACGAACGACCATCTGGCGATCGGCATCGGCGGTACGCGCCAGGCAGTGCTCACTGCAGCGGCTCTTCGCTGTCTGGGCGGCGAGCTCCAGGCTCAGCTCTGGCCCGTATCGAGGCGCGAGATCGAGCAGGCCAAGGCAACCGGCATCGACGATATCGAGCGCATCTTCAGCACGACCGACCTGGTGCCGGGCGAGATCATCTTCGCCGCGACCGGCGTCTCGGGTGGCGATCTTCTGCGCGGCGTGCGCTTCTACGCCGACAGCGCCCGCACTCACACCCTGGTCATGTGCACTCGCTGCAACTGGGTGCGCTTCATCGACAGCATTCACTTCTTCGCCCGCGAGCGGCGCGAAGAGGTTCGCTTGCTCGGAAGCGCATAGTTACCGAAGAAAGTCTGGCGACTTTCTTCGGCGAGATCGGTCGTACGAGTCACCGCGCCTGCGGCGCGAATGCCTCGTCTGCTCCTTAAGAGCGGGGCGGGCTGGCCGTGAGTTGTGGTCAGTGTTCGGGGTGTGAGAACTGGGGATGGCGTTACGTGAGCCGCGCCCGTCATGCCGTTCGCGGTGGCCTCGCGGGCGAGCTTTCGCCGGTAGATAGACTGGAACGGTGCTCACTGCCGAGGACGTCACCGATGCCCTGCGCCAGGTATTCGACCCGGAGCTGGGGCTTGACATCGTCGAGCTCGGCCTCCTTTACGACGTTCAGATCGTGGACGACGCCGTCACTGTCCTCTACAGCCTGACCTCGATCGGCTGTCCGGCCGGCCCGCTCATCCACGAGCAGATCCTGGAGGCGATGCGCGAGCTACCGAGGGTCAAGAAGGTGGCGCTGGAGTTGATCTGGGATCCTCCCTGGACGCCCGAGCGAATGTCCGAGGACGCCAAGCTTTTGCTGGGTTTCGGTTACTGAGCCGCGGCCGCCGCTTCTCATCCGTCAAGGCGGGTCTGTCCAAGCTGGCCATCTTCCGCTGCCGAGTGCCGGGTCGCGTCACAATGGCCTGATGAATGCAGCTCGGCTTCAAGAGATCGCCTTGGAGCTAGGTCTGGACGCTGCCTCCGCGGCGCCGGCCGAGCCTTACGAGAGCACGGAGCGCGTGATCGCCGAGCGGCGGGCGCAGGGGTTGTTCGCGGACATGAGCTTCACTCTCGCGCACCCGGAGGTCTCCTGCCACCCCGAGCGCCTGTTCGCGGGAGCTCGCAGTGTCGTCTCCGCGGCACTCTCGTACTACCTGCCGGGGCCCGAGCCGGGCGCGGGAGAGGGGCGCCTGGCGCGGCATGCCTGGCGCGACCACTACGCCGAGCTCCGGCTCAAGCTCGCGGCTTTCGGTGAGCGTATCGGCGGCACCTATCGCGTCCTGGTTGACGCCAACGAGCACGTTGATCGCGAGGCCGCCGTGCGCGCCGGTGTCGGCTTCTTCGGCAAGAACGGGCTGGTGATAGCTCCGCGACTCGGTTCCTGGATTGTGCTCGGGACGCTTGTAAGCGACGTTGCGATCGAGCCGGGGGAGCCGCTGGGACGAGACTGCGGCGCCTGCCGACTGTGTATCGAGGCCTGCCCGACCGGGGCGATCGTGCAGGAGGGCGTGCTCGACGCGCGGCGCTGCCTCTCGTACTGGACGCAAGCGCGCACGGCGCTGCCCGAGCCGGCGCGCCAACGAATGGGCGCGAGCGTCTACGGCTGTGATATCTGCCAACAGGTCTGTCCCTGGAACCGCGGCGCCGAGAAACGAAGGGGAAAGCTGGCGCTTGGCGCGGCGGAGCCACTGGTTTCGCTGGAAGACTGGTTGACCGCCGATGACAGGGAGCTGGTGGCTCGCTACCAGAGGCTCTATTTCCCGCGCCGGGATCCGCGCTATCTGCGCCGGAACGCCCTGGTGGCTCTGGCGAGCACCGGCACGAGCGAGCACGAGCCGTTGCTCGTGCGCTACGCGGGCGGCACGGACGAGCTGCTCGCCGAGCACGCCCGCTGGGCGCTGAATCGCCTGCGCGAGTCTACTGCGCGTCGCTGAAAACGCCGACCAGCTCGTGCGCCCGGGTGGCGACGAGCGCACGCAGATCGTCGGGCTCGAGCACGACCGCCTCACCGCGATAGGAGAGGATCTCCCCGGCCAGCCATTCCGGGCTTCCGACCGCTGTCTCGGCCAGGGCGGCTCCGTCGACGAGCTCGTGTGCGCCACCTCGCTCCAGGCGCCAGCGGGCCACCTTCGGCGAGTACCAAACGCGCGCCTGTCGCGCATCGCGGAGCCCGCGCGGCTCGAATCCGGGCCGCTGCTCGAAGTTCTCGCCGGTGAGATGGGCGCTGCGCATGCGGTCTAGGCGGAAGCTGCGCTCGCCGCCGGTCGAGCGATCCCAGGTGTGCACGTACCAATACGGCAGCTTTCGCTCGAGCGCATAGGGCTCGACCAGGCGCAGCGAAGGTGTTTCGGCGCCTTCCTTCAGGTATTCCAGCTCAACCAGCTTGCGCAGGCGGATGCCTTCGGCCAGGCGGGCGATCAGATCCTCCTCGGCCAAGCTCACCTGCGGCTCCGGTGTCTGAAAGAGATCGAACTGTCCAAAGGTCTCTTCGAGCTTGCCGCGCACTCGCTCGAGCGGGGAGTGCGCGTCGGCGGCGATCATCGGCCCCACGAACTCCAGCGCCAGCCGGATTGCCCGTGCTTCGAGCGGCGTCAGCCGCGGCGAGGCGCGGAAGGTGTCGCCGAACAACTCCTTGTCGATGCGCACCGTGTCGCCGTCTAGCTCCGCGTAGACGGTGTAGCAGCCGCCGCCGAAGTTGACGAGATTGAGCATCGAGAGATGCTCCTCGAGATCTTCGAGCGGGATGCGCAGGCTCGTGACGATCTCGCTTGCGGGTATCTCCGTCTCGTTCTTCTCGCCGCAGGCGGTCAGAAGATGGGCGAGCAGGGCTTGCAGGAGCGCGAAGCGCTCCGGCGCGACCGGGCCCGAGGAGTGATCGGCCGCCGGTGCACTGCCGGCCACTTCGACTTGCTCTCGCGCGGGCTTCAGTGGCGCGGATGAATGGCGCTTCTCGACCAGTTTGAGCGCGGCGCTCACTTCCTCGCGCAACTCCGGCGGCTCGAGCGGGATTGCGCGTCCGTCCTGGCGCAGGACCCAGGCCGCAAGCAGGCCGAGCGAGGAGTAAGCCGTGCTGAAAACTCCATCCTCCAGGTGGCCGGCGCCGCCGAAGGCGCGCTCGACCCACCAGGCCGTCTCGCGCCCGACGCGGATGTGCGCCTCGCCCACTAGCGCTCCGATCTGCCACGGAGCCCGTCCGCGGTACTCGTCGATGTCGAAGTCGGGCGGGATGCGGAAGTCGCGCTCTTTGCGGGTGGCAAAGCGAATGTCCGAGCGGATCCGCGAGACGCGGAAGGTGCGCATCGCCTGGCGCTCGAGATCGAAGCCGATCACGTACCAGAGCCCGTTGTCGGAGAGCAGTCCAAAGGGATTGACAATGCGCTCGGAAAGCTTGTCGTGCGAGATTGACCAGTAGTTGAAACGGACCGTTCGCTGTTTGGAAATGGCCGCCTCGAGCTTGCCCAGGCGCCCGGGCGTTTCGGGCGTGTAGTCGGGATCGAGCACCTCGACGCGGACGGCCGTCGCGGTCGGTGGCTCGCTGAAACCGGGGCGACCCAGGGCCAGGTTCTGCAGCGCCAGCCTGAAAGGCTCGGCGTAGGCGAACTTCCCCTCGAGCAGGTAGAGAGAGGTCTGCAGCGCCGCCAGCTCGTCATCGGTCAGCTCGAGCGGCGGCAGGAAATACTGCTCGGAGCGAAGCGTGTAGAGCTCTTCTCCGGTGAACTCGTCTCGCTGCGAGCGAAGCGGTACGCCGAGCGAAGTGAGCTCGGAGCGGTCGGCGTAGTAGCGCCTGGCGAAGGCCTCGTCCGACATCTCCGAGTATCCCTCGACGTTGGATTTCACGTCGCGCGCCGTAACTGGACGGCGTTCCGCCATCAAAAAGGCGACCAGCGAGAGCTGGCGGATCAGCTTGTCGGCGTCGTGAGACATTGCCCTGCGAGCTTACCGTTCGTGCTGGCCCAGCGGGGCGAGCAGTTCTACCCGTTGCTCAGCGGCGATCGAGGTCGCGGAATTACGAAAGCCGTGAGCGGGGCGAGAGTCGCCCGAGCTCCTGCTCAACGTTGAACTCAGATTGTCAGGCCGCGATCTTGGCCCGCTCAAGGTGCTGATGAGACGGGCAGTAATCACGGTCGGGAAGCGGTGTGCGCTGGCAGGCCTTGCCCTTGCGGGTTGTCGCCTTGCAACGCGCTATGCCACCATCGAGAGCACCGGCCTCGATCTGCTTCTGAATGAACTCGCCGGCCGCGCCGATTCCCTTCTGTACTGCCCAGCCGACCTGCGCCTGCACGGTGATCGGGTAGTAGCGACGAATGTCCTGGAAGAGGGCACGATCGGGCTTGGCGAAGTAGTGCGGATCGGTGGCCAAGCGAACCATCGTCTGCTCACAGGCCGTGAGCACGGAACGCCTGAACTCGAGCTGCTGCTCGGGGTCGGCATAGGGATCGATGAGATCCTTGATCGAGCGGTAGATCGCTCGTGAGTATTGGTACATGCAACTCACCAGCTGCGTGCGTTGATCATCCATTGCGATTCGAATGTTCTCCTCTGATTCGGAGCGAGGCCCCACGCCAGGCGGCGAACTGGCCAAAGCCCAACTCGGCTTCCGCGGCGTGAACGTAGTCTAACGGCATTTTCGGCCCATGACAAAAAAAATCGCCAAGTTGAGTGAGAGCGGGACACTTTTTAGGAAGCTCGTCTGGCGCTCTGGGGTAGAAATCGGGCACTTCGACCGAAGCCGAATTCGTTCCGAATTGGGCTCTCAGGAGGCGACGCGTTTTGGATACGGCGTGCTGAAACCGGCTTTCTGAGCGGCCGCGAGGTGCTTCTGCGCGTCGCTTTGGCTCCTGTATACGCCGCTGAAAATGACGTAATACCCCGGGTGCAGGCTCGAGTAGTCCGATGAGGCGAGAACGCCGACGTCGGGGCCGAGACCGGAATGCAGCGCCTCGAGCGCCTTTTGGCGCGCGGCGTCCTTCCCGCCCGAGACCGGCAGCGAGGCGAGCACGATCGTGTAAGCCGCCGGGCCAGGCCAGGTGATCAGGCCGCCGCTGGTGCCAATCGGCGATGTCGATGTCTTGCCGCTGGCAGCGGTGTTGGTCGTCGTGTTGGCTCTCGTGCTCGCGCTGTTCGTCGTCGCGGTATTAGAGGTCGTTTGGGAGCTGCCGGTCGTGGCGGCGGTGGTTGTGGGCTTGACCGTCGGTCCGAGCGCCTTGAGCGTGGTCGTCTTGTTGCTCTGTCCGGCCAGGATCGCGAAAACAGAGGCCAGGATCGCAATCGCCAGGGCGATCAACACGGGCCAGCCCCACTCTTTGTCGGTGAGTGGGAGAGCGTTTCGCCAGCGCTCGGCCAGGCTGGCGCTTCCGGTCTCGCCGAGGCGCGCACCACAAACCAAGCAGTACTCCTGAAAGGGCTCGACGACGCCGCCGCAGTCGGGGCAAACGCCTCTTGCGTCTGACGGTGTGCTCCCGCTCGCGGGCTCGCCCTCGGCAGAGGTCAAGTCTCGCCGTCCTCGTCTCGTTCGACTGCATTCCCGGGCCCGACCGGCGGAGCGTGCTCCATGGTCTGCTCGTTCTTCGACTCGCTCGACTCTGCGACCTCACCGACGGCTGCGCCGCAACTCGCGCAGAAGCTGGCGCCGACAGTGAGCGGCTGCAGGCAGCGTGCGCAGCGCTCGCCCGCGGCCGCGAGCTCGGTTGGCCTTCCACAACTGGCGCAGAAGCGGGCCCCGAAGAGCAGGGGAGCTCCGCAGGCGCACTGCGGTCCGGGCGTCGCTCGTTTGGAACTGGCGCGTATCAGAATGGATTCGAGCTCGTGGATGCGATTCTCGATCCCCATCGCCTGGGCGCAATGCTCGACGATCAGATCTTCCCGGAACTGATCGTGCCGGTACATCTCGAGCATCAGGCCGCCGAGGTCGCGGATGCGGCGCTCGCGCTCGCGCAGGAGCGTTCGGCGCTCACGGCGGACGCGCGAGAGATTGGCCACGGGCGGACGTGGAGGACGTGACTTCGCTTCCTTGCGGCGGCCACGTCGCGTCTTGCCCTTCGCCGGTTCTTCCGCCTGTGCTTCCTCGGCAGCTGCGTCTTCCGGCGCGGGCTCTGCGGCCGCCGGTTCTTGGCTCACGGACAGCTCGGCCGCTGGTCCTTCAGCAGCGATCTCGGCGGGCGGTAGCTCGGGTGCCGGAGCGACTTGCTCGTCGCCGGGAAGCCGCAGCGCGCCCTCCGGCTCGGAGTCTGCGGATAGATCGGCGTCGCCTGAGCGACGCGTACGTTTGAACGGGCGAAGGCGCGCCATCTCGAACGGCGCGAGTCTAGCGCAGCCGCTTCATCTCCGGCTGGTGGCATGCTTCCTGCATGAGCAGGCCCTCGCGTATCTTGTTCGTTGAGGATGATGAGGCGGTCAGGAACGCCCTCTCCATAGAGTTGCGAGCCGCCGGCTACGTGGTGCAGGACGAGCCCGACGGGAGCGCGCTGGAGGACATCGTCGAGAGCTTCCGCCCCGATCTCGCCATTCTGGATGTGATGTTGCCCGGGCGGAGCGGCTTCGATCTCGCGCACGTTCTTCGCAACAAGACTGACTTGCTGATCCTTTTCCTCACTGCCAGGGACACCGTCAGCTCGCGCCTGGCCGGCTTCTCGGTGGGGGCCGACGACTATGTGATCAAGCCGGTCGTGGTGGAGGAGTTGCTGGCACGCGTGCGAGCCCTGCTCAGGCGCAGCGGCCGCCTGGAGACGGAAGTGCTAGAGGTCGGAGATCTTATTCTCGACGAGCCTGCCCGCCTTGTCAGGCGTGGTGACGCTGAGCTCGAGCTCACTCCGATCGAGTTTCAGCTACTTGCCTTCTTGATGAGAAACCGCGGCGTCGTGCTTTCGAGGCTGCAGATATCGAGCCAGGTTTGGGGTTATGAGGAGCATGATCCGAATCTCGTACCGGTGCACATAGGCAACCTTCGCCGGAAGCTGGAGGGCAGCGGTCCGCGGCTGATCCACACAGTTCGCGGCCACGGCTACGTTCTACGCGTATGAAGAACGAGCATCCGAAAGGCACCAAAACAGAGTCGCTCAGATGGCGACTGACCCTGGTTAGCCTCGCCCTGCTGACCCTGGCGCTGCTTGCGCTGGACGCGGCGATATATATCGGTGTACACCAGCGTTACTACAGCGATCTCAAGGCGAACACGGCGTCGGTCAGCGCCCACGCCCGCGTCTACCACCCCAGTCCTACCGATAATCTGGCGTCCATCGCGACCGCGATTTCTACATCGAATGTGGTTGCGATCATCGACCGGCCGGGCCGATACCCGGTTGTCGGTAAGCCGGTCGGATTCGAGCTGCCGAAGCTGCCGAAGATCAAGCGTCGTTCTGTCCAACCCGACGTGGCCTGGTCGCTCTTCCTCGGCCGGGTCCTGTCCGACTCGAGTCTGGCGACGGGAACGCTCGAGTACTATCCCACCAGCTCCGATACCGTCCTCTTCGTAGCCAGTAAGGCGCCGGTGAAGGCGTCGCTACGAAGGCTGTTGATCGCGGAACTGGTCGGTACTGTGCTTGTGCTCGGGCTCGCCGTGCTCATCGTCGGCATTGCGATCAGGCTGACCCTGCGCCCGCTCGATCGCATGGCGGCGGTTGCCGATCGCATCGCCGCCGGTGACATCGGCCAGCGCCTGCGACCGAGTAGGGCCTCGACCGAGCTCGGCAGGCTCGCGACCGCCCTCGACGCGATGCTCGACTCGCTGGCCGAGGCGATCAACTCGGAGCGCGGCGCTCACGAGCGGGCGTCCCTCTCGGAGGAGCGCATGCGTGACTTCCTCTCCGATGCCTCGCACGAACTGCGCACGCCGATCGCCGGCCTGCAGTGGAGCGCCGAGACGCTTCTTCGCCACGGGCGCGAACGTGAGCGGCGCGAGCAACTCTCGTTCGAGATCGCCAGGCAGGCGCGCCGCGCCTCGCAGTTGGTCGCCGACCTACTCTCGATGGCGCGACTCGACCAGGGAATAAAGCTCGAGCGAAAGCCTTTCGATCTCGCCGCGCTGACCGCGGAGGAAGTGGAGCTAGTGCGTGAGCAGGAGCCAAAGCTGCGGCTCAATCTCAAGAGCAACGGCGACTGCCCGCTAGTGGCCGACCCCGAACGTATCCGCCAGGTGGTCTCGAACCTGCTCGATAACGCTCGTAAGGCCACGGGCGGAAAGGGAAAGGTCGATATCTCCATTGGCCGTAGTGGAACCTATGTCGAGCTCTGGGTACAGGACTCTGGCCCAGGGGTGCCCGAGGCGGAGAGGGAGCACATCTTCGAGCGCTTCGTCCGGCTCAACGACCCGAAAGATTCGAAACGCGGCTACGGCAGTGGGCTCGGGCTCGCGATCGCGCGCGGCTTTGCCGAGGCGCACGGTGGCACTCTGATCTGCGCCGATAGCGACACGGGCGCCCGTTTCGTGCTCAGGCTCCCGCTCAGCGGACGGGGAAAGCGGAACGAGCCGAGCCGAACGGCGCGGGTTTCCTGACGAGAAAGAGAAAGCCCCGACTCGCGCCGGGGCTTTCGTACGAGCGTATTTCGGGCGCTGCTACTTGCGCAGCGTCGTGCCCGTCGAGCGCAGGTCGTCACAGGCTTCGACGACGCGAGCGGCCATCGAGGTCTCGCCGGCCTTCCCCCACGAGCGCGGGTCGTAGACCTTCTTGACTCCGACTTCACCGTCGACCTTGAGCACGCCGTCGTAGTTCTTGAACATGTGATCGGCGATCCCGCGGGTCAGCGCGTACTGAGTGTCGGTGTCGACGTTCATCTTGATGACGCCGTAGTCGAGCGTCTCACGGATCTGATCGAGCGGCGAGCCCGAGCCGCCGTGGAAGACGAGCAGGAAGCGGGCTTTCTCGCCGTACTTCTCCTCGACCGCGGCCTGGCCGTCGCGCAGGATGGTCGGCTTGAGTACGACGTTGCCCGGCTTGTAGACGCCGTGCACGTTGCCGAAGGTGGCCGCGAAGAGGTACCCGCCTTTTTCGCCGGTGCCAAGCGCATCAGCGACGGCGACCATGTCTTCGGGGGTCGTGTAGAGCTTCTCGCGCCCGACGCCCTCATTGTTGACTCCGTCCTCCTCGCCACCGACGACGCCGGCCTCGATCTCGAGGATGATGTCGAGCTCGGCGCACTCGGCCAGCAACTGCTTGGCAATCTTCATGTTCTCGGCCAGCGGAATCGGCGAGCCGTCGAACATGTGGCTCTGGAAGAGCGGCCCCTTGCCCGCAGCGATGCGCTTGCGAGAAACCTCGAGCAGCGGCTTGAGGAAGGTGTCGACCTTCTCCGGATGGCAGTGGTCGGTGTGCAGGGCGATGTTGACCGGGCACTTCTCGGCAACGATGTGCGCGTACTCGGCCAGTGCGACTGCGCCCAGGACGCCGTCCTTCACGGTCGCGCCGGAGCCGAACTCGCCACCGCCGGTCGAGACCTGGACGATGCCGTCGGACTTGGCCTCGGCGAATCCGCGTAGAGCGGCGTTCAGGGACTCCGAGGAGGAGATGTTGATCGCCGGGAAGGCGAACTTGCCGTCTCTGGCGGCGTCGAGCATCTGCTTGTAGGTCTTGGGATCAGCGATGGGCATTGCAACCTCTCAATCAGTTCATTCTTGGCGTGTTGGAAAAGCTACAGAGGTAAATACCGAAATCGCCCCGAGTCTGCGTCGGTTCCAGCGGCCAAAGAGGGTCGGTAGAAACTACTAGGGACCTATTCCGCAGGCCGCATTCCGGTTGGAATAGACCCTGGGCGCTGTCAGGCGCTGTCGCGCTGGATGCTGTAGACGGTCGCCCGACCGCCGTTCAGGCCCTCTTCGATGCGTGCCAGGCGCTCGTCCACGCCGCGCCAGCCGCCGGCGATCAGATCGACGAGTAGGCCCAGATCCTCGACCCGGGCCAGGCGCTCGGCCTCGATCTCCTGCTTCAGCTCCGCAAGGCGGCGGATGAGCTGGTTGGTGAGCCCGCGCAGCTCGGCAAGCTGCCGGGCGACGGGAAGAGTCTCGGAGCGTAGACCCTCGCGCACGGCCAGCCCGATCTCCTCGGGCAGGATGGCCTCGAGCTCGGCGCCCATCTGTGTCAGCGCCTCCATCTGCGTCCGCGCCCGCTCGAAAGCCGCCCTGGTCTGAGACGGGTCGATGGCGTTGCTACTCGCCTGCTCGATCCGTTCGCGCGCTCTTGAAAGTGCCTCTTCCATCGACGGGAAGGCTAACGTTGGCGGCGGATGCTCCTGAGCGAACTGGATTATGAGTTACCGCTCGAGCTGATCGCGCAACGGCCGCGTGCGAAGCGCGACGAGTCGCGCCTGCTCGTGTACGAGCGCTCGAGCGGGGAGGTGCGCCAGCGCCGCTTCAGCGAGCTGCCCGAGGAGCTGCACGGCGAGCTGGTGGTGGTGAACGACACCCGTGTCGTCCCGGCGCGGCTGCATCTGCGCAGGCCCACGGGCGGCCAGGTCGAGGTGCTTCTGATCGAGGCGCTCGGCGGCGGCGAGTGGGAGGCGTTGGCGCGTCCCTCGCGCAAGTTGCGCCCGGGGCAGCGTCTGGGACCGGTGGAGTTGCTCGAGGCGCTCGGGGAGGGACGCTGGCGGATCGCGCTGGAGGGCGAGCCGGCCGGAGAGACGCCGCTTCCGCCCTACATCCACGAGAAGCTGGACGACCCAGAGCGCTATCAGACCGTCTTCTCCGAGCATCTGGGCTCGGCGGCGGCGCCGACCGCCGGACTGCACTTCACGCCCGAGCTGCTCGCGCGCCTCGACGTCGAGCGGATCACCCTGCACGTCGGGCTCGACACCTTCCGTCCCGTGGCGGTGAACGACCTGCGCGAGCACCAGCTGCACGGCGAGCGCTACGAGCTGAGCTCCGGCGGGCGGCAGAGGATCGAGGCCGCGGACCGTGTGCTGGCTGTCGGGACGACGAGCGTGCGCGTGCTGGAGACGCTGGCCCGGGGCGGCCCGCTCGCGGGCAGGACGAATCTGTTCGTCTATCCGCCCTTCGAGTTCAAGCGCGTGAACGCGCTGCTGACGAACTTCCATCTGCCGCGCTCGACCCTGCTGGCGCTGGTGATGGCCTTCGCCGGCGTGGAGGAGACGCGCGAGCTGTATCGACTGGCGATCGCCGAGGGCTATCGCTTCTACTCCTTCGGCGACGCAATGCTCGTGCTCTGAAGCTTCGTCCGCTCGATTCGGCGCGAATCCGATGCGGAACCGTTACAGACAGGTAACGCATTCCCGGATAGCCTTCCCTCAGGGGTCATGACCGGTCCCTTGGGGGTGGTTGAGAGCACGATGGCGTGACGACCGAGAAACCGACATTCGAGTTGACCGCGCAGGAAGGCGAAGCGCGCGCCGGCCTGCTCAGGACGACGCACGGTGAGGTGCGGACGCCGGTCTTCATGCCGGTCGGCACCAAGGCGAGCGTGAAGAGCGTCGATCCCGACGAGTTGCGCGCGCTCGGCGCAGAGATCGTGCTCGCAAACAGCTACCACCTGCACTTCCGCCCGGGCGAGGAGCTTGTCGAGGAGCTGGGCGGCCTGCACCGCTTCATGGGCTGGTCGGGCCCGATGCTCACCGACTCCGGCGGTTTCCAGGTCTTTTCGCTGCGCGACACGCTCCTGGCCGTGGACGAGGAAGGCGTCACCTTCCGCTCGGTCTACGACGGCGAGGCGGCCCGCTTCACGCCTGAGCTCGCGGCCGAGATTCAGTGCAAGCTGGGCGCCGACATCGCCATGTGCCTCGACGTCTGTCCGCCGGCCGGCGCTCCGCGCTCCGAGCTCGAGCGGGCGGTCGAGCTGACGACGACCTGGGCGCGGCGGCAAAGGAACGCGCCGCGGGCCGACGGGCAGCTTCTCTTCGGCATCGTCCAGGGCGGGACGGACGAGGGGTTGCGGCGGCGCTCCGCCGAGGAGCTCGCGGAGCTCGAGTTCGACGGCTACGCGCTCGGAGGCCTGAGCGTGGGGGAGGAGCGCCCGCCGATGCTGGCTGCCACGGGCTTTTCCGCACCGCTCCTGCCGGCCGATCAGCCGCGTTACTTCATGGGCATCGGTGACCCGGAGGGCGTGCTGGAAGTGATCGAGCGCGGCATCGACATGTTCGACTGCGTGCTGCCGACGCGCACCGCCCGCACCGGCTCCGCACTGACCTGGGAGGGAAGGATCAACCTCCGCAACGCCCGCTTCGCCCGCGACCAGCGTCCGCTGGAGGAAGACTGCGACTGCCCGGCCTGCCGTCGCTTCAGCCGCGCCTACCTGCGCCATCTGGTCAACCAACAGGAGTTGCTTGGACTGCGCCTGCTCAGCCTGCACAACCTGCGCTTCCTGATCGAGCTCGTGAGCGGCGCGCGCGAGGCGATCGTGCGCGGAGAGTTCACTCCCTACAAGCGCGACGCGCTTGCCCGCCTGGCCTCGACCGCGGCTTGAGCTACCGCCTCTCCGGCCCATCGTCGCTTGCCCAGGCACGCGGGCGGCGGGAGTCTGCACAATTCCGGTAGAGGCGCTCGCATCTCGTCCAGCCGGGCGCTCGATCGAAGGTCCAGCGTGCTTCCGAACTCAGCTCCCGCACTGCTTTCTCTAAACGAGCCTCCGGCGCAGGAACGCAGTAGCCCGGGCGGAACGCACGCAGACGACTACTCGAACTGCAATTCGTCAAGCTAAGCTGCACGTCCAGTGTCCTCGCGTCGACCCCACATCATCCTGATTCTGTTGATCGCGGCCACGCTGGTCGGGATCTTCCTCTTTGCCGCGCCGAGCTCGCCGCTGTACAAGGCGCCGGCGCTCGGGCTCGATCTCAAGGGCGGCCTGCAGGTGGTGCTGAAAGCGAAGCCCACTGGCGGTCGCAAGGCGACCAGCGCGGATATGACGCGCTCGATCAGCATCATGCGCAGGCGCGTCGACAAGCTCGGCGTCTCCGAGCCCGATGTTCGCACCCAGGGCACGGATGAGATCGTGATCGATCTGCCCGGCATAAAAGATCCGAACAGGGCGATGGCGGTGATCGGCAAGCTCGCCTCGCTACAGCTCTTCGATCTCGAGACGAAGCTCGTCAGCGGCGTCTCGGTGAACGAGGGCAATCTGGTGCCGATACCGCACAAGCTGTTCGACCTGCTCACGCTGGTCAAGTCGAAGGTGAAGAGTGGGAATGGTTCCAGCTACTACATCTTCAACACGAATCACAATCTTGTTACCCAGACGTCGTTCAGCAATCTGAAGCAACTCCAGACCTGGCGCCGGCTGAACACGGACAAGACGAGCAAGAGCGACATAGTTCTCGGCGTGCCGAAACCGAACGAGGTCGTCTCCTGCGACCTCGTGACGAGCGCCCTCTGCCCGGGGCTCCGCACCCCTCCCAAGGCAGGTCAGACCTGGTGGTACCTCTTCTCTAAAACGCCCAACCTTACTGGCAAGGACCTGAACGCGAACGGTATCCGCGCCGAGTTCAACAGCTCCAATGGACCGCAGGTCGACCTCAGCTTCAGCTCCAACGGCAACAAGATCTTCCACGAAATCACCCGCACCGAGTGGAACCGCGGTCAAGCGTACGGCCCCCAGTCCTTCGCGGTGGTGCTGGACCAAGAATTGATCACCTTCCCGGAGATCGATCCTAAAAATCAATCCCTCAACGACGGCATCGACCCCGCGGTCAGCGGCGCGATCATCGAGGGAATCGGCTCGATGAGCGAGGCCAACGACATCGCGACGGTGCTGCAGACCGGCGCGCTCCCGGTGAAGTTCACGACCGCCTCTCGGACGCAGATATCGGCCACGCTTGGTAAGGACTCGTTGCGCCAGGCGATGATCGCGGCCCTCGTCGGGCTGGCGCTGGTGGTCGTCTTCCTGCTCGTCCTCTATCGCTTCCTCGGGCTCGTGGCGGTGATGGGCCTCGGTATCTACGCGGTCTTCCTATACGGAGTGATCCTGCTCTTCAACGTCACGTTGTCGCTGCCGGGCTTCGCCGGCATGATCCTCACCATCGGCGTCGCGGCCGACGCGAACGTGGTCGTGTTCGAGCGCATCAAGGAGGAGTCTCGCGCGGGCAAATCGGTGAAGGCCGCAGTCGCCACCGGCTACGAGCGCGGCTTCCACACCATCCTCGACGCCAACGTGGTCACCGCGATCACCGCCGCCGTGCTCTTCCTGGTCGCCACGGCGGGCGTCAAGGGCTTTGCGCTGATGCTGCTACTCGGCACCGGCATCTCGCTGATCACCGCGGTCGCCGGCACGCGCGCCATGCTGGGGCTGCTCTCCAACTTCCGCTGGTTCGACAACCCGAGCTTCATGGGCGCCCACGGAACTCAGCGCGGGCGCTGGTTGCAGATCGACTTCATGCGCAAGCGCTGGCTGTGGCTTGCGATCTCGGGAGTTGTAGTTCTGGTCAGCGCCAGCTCGCTCGGCATCAAGGGTCTCAACCTTGGCATCGATTTCAAAGGTGGGTCGCAGATCACCTTCAAGGCGAAGCCGACCCCGCTCTCGACCATACGCAACATCGTCGTCAACACGACCGGCGAGAAAAGCGCCGTTGTCCAGGGTCAGGGTAAGACGATCGGCGGCTCCGAGAGCTACAAGCAGTTCCAGATTCGTCTGCGCTCGCTCAAAGGCAATCAACAAATCCAGAACAAGCTCATGAACCAGCTCGAGACGAAGGTGCAGGCCACCAGCCCCAACATCCAGGCCGTCTCGGCCAGCTTCGCTCACGACATCACGGTGAGCGCGATCAAGGCGCTGATCGTCTCCTTCCTGCTGATCACGGCCTACATCTCGATGCGCTTCGACTTCAAGTTCGCCCTGCCGGTGATCATCGCCGTGCTGCACGACATCGTGATCACGGTCGGCGTCTACGCGCTGACTGGCCGGGAGGTGACCACCTCCACGGTGGCCGCGGTGCTGACCGTGCTCGGCTACTCGGTCTACGACACGATCATCATCTTCGACCGTGTTCGCGAGAACGTGCCTCTGATGCGCCAGGCGCCGTTCGCCCGCATCGCCAACGTGTCGATCTGGGAGACGATCCGCCGCTCGCTGGCTACGACCTTCATCACCCTGCTTCCGGTCGGGGCGCTCTTCTTCGCCGGCGGTGTCACGCTCAAGGACTTCGCCTTCGCGCTGCTGATCGGGATCACCTCCGGCGCCTACTCCTCGATCTTCGTGGCCGCGCCGCTGCTCACGATGTGGAAGGAGCGCGAGCCGGAGTTTGCACGGCGCCTCCATGCTCAGGACTTCCAGCGTCAGGGAAGTGAAGGACCGGTGGGCAAGGTCTTGCCGCAGCCGGCGATGGCGACGGCGACCGATCGAGCTATCGGTACTGGAATCGCGCCCGTTCCGGACGCAGCCAAGAGGGAGCGACGCCGGCAACGGCGAAGCTCGAGGCCTCATGGACGACCCCGCTAGCGGTTCTCGCGCTCTTGCGAGTGAGCTCGCACTGGCGGCGGTCGGCGTGGTCGCGCTGAGCGCGGAGAGGATCGATGCCCTCGCCGAAGCGATCGCTGCGCGAGGCAACATCACCAGTGTCGACGAGGCGCGCGAGTTGCTGCGCGATCAGGTCGAGCGGTGGCGAGAAGACGCGTCGCGCGTGGGCGGTCAGGCGGCGTCCCGCGTGAGTGCGCTCGCGCGGGATCTCGGTCTGATGACTCGCGAAGAAGCCGACGAGTTGGAGCTGCGGGTCGCTCAGCTGGAGCACCGCCTGCACCTGCTCGAGCGCGACAGCGATTCGGCGTGAGCCACTGGCGAGAGACCGGGAAGAGCTCGAAGCGCTTGCCCCGGCTTCGTGTCGAGCCGGTCATCGCAGCGGCTGCTGCGCTGGTCGGTGTCATCTCTCTGGTCTCGGCTCTGACTCCAGAACTGGCTGATCGCGCCAGAATCGTCAGGAGCATCCTGCCGCCGGGCTTTCCTGAGCTGGCCCGAGTGCTCGCCTTGGCCTTCGGCCTGGGCCTACTTCTACTTTCGCGCTCGCTCGCCCGCGGGCGTCAGAGGGCCTGGACGTTGGCGCTGATCGCCGTGATCGGAGTAGCGATTGCCCATCTGGCGAAGGGCCTCGATTTCGAAGAGTCGATCATCAGCCTGCTGCTCGTAGTCGCGCTTCTGCACTACCGCTCGCATTTCGATGCGCCGGGCGATCCGGCCGCTCGACGCCCCGTTGCCGGCACCCTGCTCGCCGTGGTGGCGATGGCCTGCCTCGGTTTCGTTCTCGGTGCCCACGGCGTGTCCGATCGCGTCGGCGATCTGATCAGCGCCTGCGTAGTGCTGCTTGCTCTGTATTCGCTCGTGCTCTGGCTCGGGCCCCTGCCCGAGCAGGTCAGCCAGTCGCTGGAGGAACGGCGCCGGGCGCGGGAGCTGGTCGAGAGCTTCGGCTCGGACAGCCTCGCCTTCTTCACGCTCAGGCGCGACAAGAGCTTCTTCTTCTCCTCCAGCGGCAACGCCTTTCTGGCCTATCGGCTGGTCGGCAGCTCGGCGCTGATCAGCGGCGACCCGGTGGGGAAGGAGAGCGAGTTCGCGAGTCTGATCTCCGACTTCGTCGAGCGCTCGCGCGACAAAGGCTGGCGTGTGGCCGTAGTCGGCGCCGGGAGCGAGCGGCTGAGCCTCTACCGCGAGCAGGGTTTCGCGCGGGTGATCAAGATCGGTGACGAGGCGGTCGTGCGGCCTGCTCTCTTCTCGCTCGAGGGCCGTTCGATGAGGAAGGTGCGCCAGTCGTCGCGCAAGGTCGCCGAGCGCGATGGGATCGAATTCCGCATCGTCCGCGCGAAAGACGCCGACGAGGATCTGCGTCTGCGGCTCGAGCAGATTTCCAGCGCCTGGTTGGCGGGGCGCCGCGAGCGTGGCTTCTCGATGGCGATGGACGACCTGTTCGCGGCCGGAGGCGTGTTTGCGCTGGCGCTCGACTGCGGCGACGACCCGATCGCCTTTCTACATCTGGTTCCCAGCCCGGCCGGCGGCGGCTACTCGCTCTCGTCGCAGCGGCGGTTGCCCGGCTCGCCGGGCGGCATCTCGGAGTTCCTCATCGTCGAGGCGCTGGCCTGGGCGCGCGAGGCGGGCGTGCCCGAGCTCTCGCTCAACTTCTGTGCCTTCCGCAGCCTGCTGCACATCGACGGGCAGGACGAGCGATTGCTACGACGGTTGGCGCGCGGGACGCTGCTGCGTCTCGATGTGATCTTCCAGATCGAGCGGCTGCGCACCTTCAGCCACAAGTTCCGGCCGCAGTGGCGGCCGCGCTATGTCTGTCTCGAGCGTTTGAGCGACCTGCCCGTGGTCGGGCTGGCCTATCTCCGTGCCGAGTCTCTGATCGCGGCACCGCGGTCACCAAGCCGCAGACGGCCGCCGGGATAGGGCTGGAGATAGCGCCTCGCTCGCCCGCTCTGAGCTTCCTGTCAAACTGCGGCTATGAGCGAGCGTTCCAGCGCGAGTAATCTCGGTCGCCTCTCGGAGATCGCGCAGGTCGCGGTACGTCACGGTTTCGGCTATCTGCTAGCCCGCCATCATCTGAGCGACCTCATTCCCGGGCGGCGAAAGTTGCGCCTCGAGGAGCCGGCCGTCTCGGAGCGCGGCCGCCACCTGCGCGCGATGCTCGAGGAGCTAGGGCCGACCTTCGTCAAGTTCGGTCAGCTGCTCTCGATGCGCCCCGACCTTCTCCCGCCTGACCTGATCACGGAGTTGCGCCCGCTACAAGACGATGTCCGGCCCTTCGCCTTCAAAGAGGTTCGCCGAGTTATCCAGGAGGATTTCGATCAGTCGCTGGAGCGGCTCTTTCTGGAGTTCGACGAAGAGCCAGTCGCAGCCGCCTCGATCGGCCAGGTGCACAGGGCGGTGCTTCCGAACGGGCACGTGGTGGCGGTCAAGGTGCAGCGGCCGGGCGCTCCCGAGCAGATCGAATCCGATCTCAGCCTTCTCTACCAGGCCTCCCGCATTCTCAAGGAGCGGGTGCGGGCGCTCGACTTCATCGACACGCGAGCGGTGGTGGAAGAGTTCGCCCGCTCGATCCATCGCGAGCTCGACTATCACCAGGAGGGCCGAAACGCCGACATGCTGCGGCGCCAGTTCGCCGCCGACCAACACGTTCGCGTGCCGCGCGTCTACTGGACTTACACCCGCCCGCGCGTGCTCACGCTCGAGTTCCTGGAGGGAACGGAGCTGGCCGATCTCGACAGCACCGAGCTCTCGCCCGAGGATCGCCGGACGCTGGCGACGAGGGTCGCCAAGACCTGGATGGAGATGATCTTCAAGCACGGCGCTTTCCACGGCGATCCGCATCCGGCCAACGTCCTGATGCTCTCGGGACCGGACGAGATCGGACTGGTCGATTTCGGGCTCGTCGGACGGTTGTCGGACGAGGACATGGGTCGGCTCACCCGCCTGTTCATCGATGCTGCGAGCGAGAACGTCGATGCAATGTCGCAGCGCATCTCCGACCTGGGCGTGCGCTGCCCGCCCGAGCACGAGCAGAAGTTTGCGCTCGAGATGCGGGAGTTTTATTACCGCTACTACGGGGCGAGCCTGGCCGAGATCGATCCCCTGCAGGTGATCCGTGAGGTCTTCGCGATGATCTACTCGCTCAACCTGCACCTGCCCGAGCGCTTCCTTCTGCTCGATAAAGCGCTGGCGACGCTGGCTTCGGTCGGCGCCGAGCTGACGCCCGACTTCAACGTCTTCGAAGTCGCCAGGCCCTACGCCCGTAATCTCGTGCGCCAGCGCTTCAGCCCCGAGCGGGTGGCCAAGCGGGCCCGTCGCGACAGCATCGAGCTGGTGCGCGTCGGCCGCGAGCTTCCGCAACTCGCGCACAGCGTTCTCAGCCAGACCCGCGAGGGCCGGCTCGAGATCGGCTTCGTGCACAAGGGGCTGGAGGACGTGACGCACCAGTTTTCCGTCGCCCTGAACCGGCTCGTGATCGCCTTCGTGGTCATGGGCGGGCTGATCGGCTCGAGCCTGATCGGCATCTTCGCCCACAAGGGCCCGCATTTCCTTGGCGTGAACGACGTCTCGGTAGCGGGCTTTGCGCTCTCGGGCGTGCTCGGTCTCTGGCTGCTCTGGGGCGTGATTCGCTCCGGCCGGTTGTAGCGCGGAAGGCTTGAGCGGTCGCGGCCGGTCTGGACGGTTGAGGAAAGTCGGTCACGATTTAGCCGCAAATCGGCCCCAAAAGGACACTATTCGAGAGCTCGCCCAACTGTTAGTTTCGTTCGCATGAGCGCAGCCGTCCTTCTCGCCGAGCCCGAGCCCCAGTTTCGCGACCTGCTCGAGCACCAGCTCTCGGTGGCGGGATTCGCGGTGGTCGGGGCCGGTGCCGGCGCCGAGGCGCTGACCCTGGCCGAGCAGGCCGCGCCCGATCTCGTCCTGGTCGGGAACGAGCTGCCCGACGCCTCCGCGGCGGAGCTTTGCAGGCGCCTGCGAGAGGGCGAGCCGGGCAGGAGTTGGAACCGCGCGGTGCCGGTGATCGTGCTCGGCGGCGCCGAGTCCGACGCGGTCGAGCGCGTTCAGGCCTTCGAGCGCGGCTGCGACGACTACCTCACCCAGCCCTTTCACCACCAGGAGCTGGTGGGATCAATTGCACATTTCTCCGAATCGCCAATTGCACGCAGGAGCAGGGATATTTAGTGAGGACGGCGATCTGCGGATTCGCCGAACACCCGCTAAACGGCGAAAAACCGGGCGAAATTCGCGAAATCGGAGGTCGAGCGGATGTCGTCAGGGTCTAAAGACTCCCAACCACGAAAAGAAGGCAGGGGCTAACTCCCTGCCTTCTTCCTAGTTTTGTGAGCCTGCCGCGAGAGCTATGCCGCAGCGGCGAGAGCCACTGGTTCTTTCGCCCGCCGTCGCTGTTCGAGGGCGAGCGCTTGCACTAAGGCGAAAGTCATCGCGGTTTCGGTTTGAGCCTGTGCGAGCTTGCGAAACCAGCGCTTATTGCGGATGAGCGCAAAGCGGTTTGAGAGCGTTCCGTGTAAGCCCTCGTTGTGCCCAAACCGCGCATTGCCGTAAGCCTGAGAGTTCGGGTCATCGAAGGTAAGCGGGTTCCCGAAAGCCCAGTCTCGTTTGGCGACAAGTTCGCTGGGTGAACAGCGCGTGAAGTGATCGTCGGTTAGGCGCCAATCGCCAGAGCGAATAGAGATCGAGCCGCATTTAGGGCACTTACCCTCAGAGCGGGCGATGGCATGGCCCTGGCCGTCGAGATATATGCGCTTGGCGACGCCCTTGCCACAGCAGCAGCGAATCTCGCGGTGGTGGTTCGCCTGCCAGGTCGGGTAGCCGTCGATCGGCAGCCAAGTGTGGCGGGAGTGCTCGGCACGCTTTTTACTGATCTCGCGGTCTGCGTGGCTTGTGAAGTGGATGTTCTCGACGATGCCCAAAGACCTGACCGCTGCGCGTAGCTCGGGCTTCTGAAACGCTCCATCCGCCGTAAGCACTCGGAGTTGGTTGCGCAAGTACGGCGCCGCTTCGCGAGCGAACTCACCTTGGAGAAGCTCGAGTGCCGTGTCCTTTTCGGACGCATTGAGCGGTACGAGCCGCCAAGCGATCGGAACGCCGCTCGAGGAGGAGACCATCACCAAGTTCCAGCCATGCCCGCACTTATCGGGCCCGGCGCTAGTAGGGACGAACCCGCCATCAGGGCAGGTGATCTTCTGACGGTGCCCAAATATCTTCTGGTAGCGCTCTCCATCGATTACCTCAACGGATCCGAAGTCTTTGCTCTTCTCCTTGCTCTTTCGCTCAGCGTGATAGTGGGTGAGCACAGATGAACCATCAAGGTTGAGAAGCCGCGCCTCTTCCTGAAGCTCGGGGGTTTTGAGATGCTCGGCGCGTAGCCGGCGCTCGATCTCCATCCAAATCTCAGCGCGCCTCTCATCCGAGAAGCGTTGTTTGTGCCGGGTAATGGTCGACTGGGAAGGAACGCCATCGAGGCGGCGCAACGTCTTGACCTTATAAGGCTGGCTTTGAGCGATCCTTGGTTTATCGAACCCGAGAGTCTTTCGCGGCTCAGCGTCGTCGCCGGCTAGGGTGGCGCGGGTTTTCTTATAGGTCGTGTGCCCGCAGGCGCGACCGAAGAGCAAGACGAGTTCCAGTTCCTCAGACGTGTAAGCGAACTTGATGCCGCGCTTGGAGCGCTCGGCGTCTATCTCCTCGCAGACCGGAAGCATGACCTCGCGCCACGCGTCGGTATCGCGGACGAGGAGTGCGTGGTCGGCCTCGGAAAGACCGGCGAGTTCAGGACGCTTCTTAGCCCAGGGCACGTCACCCGGCCGCGGCTTGGGAAGATTGCCGCTCCAGCGGAGCCGGCGTATCGGGATAGGCTCTTCCTTCGACTTGCCCATGCCGCGACTCTGGCTCGATTTCGATGTGTCATGGCCTTTACTCACCCCCGTAAGGTGTCGTCGGACCCCTCATGTGGGGGGTCCACGAGGTCCGAGGAGATCATCAATCACTCGGTTGAGGGTCAGAACAGAAGGTTTCCGCTTGCACGAGCCGACGATGAAGCCTCGCGAATGCGAGCTTCACGAAAAGCCTGGGATGTTGTCCGCCGTTGTACCTACAGTTGGCCAGCATGCCGACCATCGAACTCTCCGACCACGTCCGTAAAACAGTCGAGAGAGAGCGGAAGGTCGTCGTAGGCCGCCTCGCTGCTCTTCAGGGGCAATCGCGTCGCCTTCACGAATTAGTCGCTCTGATCGATGGCGACCTTCAGGAGACAGCCCGTCTGATTCGCAACATAGACGAGATGCTCGGTCTTGCTCCCCAGCTCTCCCTCGAGTCTTTCCACGGCGAGCTGCGAGGCAAGAAGCTACAAGAGATAGCTATAGAGGTGCTCCGGCAGCGTCGCGGGACGGAGGCAGTCGTTCACTACAAAGAATGGTTTGACCTCCTAATTGAGGCCGGCCTTCGCATCGCAGGCCGAGACCCTCTCGCGACTTTCCTAACTCAGATCAGCCGTGCGCCGACCGTCGAATCAGTAAGGCCGCGGTCGGGTCTATACAAGCTGAGAGTCGCCTAGATACGCGAGACACGCTGCTCCGTCCGGGCGTCGTGCTACGACTGCCGTACCTACATACACGTACATTCGCAGGTACGGCACCTCGACTGACTTCGCCGTACTACTTGCGCAAGGAGAAGTCACATGGATATCAACGCCGCCTTCGACAAGCTCCAGCAAAACGTCAACGCCTCACCGGAGGCTGTTACGGAGGCGCGTCGCAGGCGCGACCTCTTTCGCGGCACGTTCGGTAGCGAAGACGATGTCGAGGAGACCGTTCCATCGGGATCCTTCGCACGAGGGAGCCAAAACGACCCTATTAACGACGTCGACATCATCGTCGTCTATGACGAGACTGAACACGAAGGATGGGGCACGCCAGGGCCGTCCGCGGAAGAGGCCCTCACCCATGTCCAGGATCGGGTAAAAGCGCTACTCGGCGTGTCCGAGGGTAGCGTCTCCAAAGAAGTGCGCCTGACCCGCGTTCAGAACCATTCCGTGAAATGCTGGCTTGACGACCCGGATGCAAAGCTGGCATTCACGGTCGATGTAACACCCGCCCTGCGTGTCGACGAAGAGACGCTCCTCATCCCGGAGAAGAATTCGAGCTGTTGGATCCAGACCGCTCCGGAGCACCTGAATCGCGTCATCGCTGAACGCCACACTGACTGGAACAAATTCGTCGGCCAAGTTCGTGTCGTGAAGCGCTGGGGCGCTGACCAGCAGACAGAAATGAAGTCGCTTCTACTGGAGGTGCTCGCCCTTCATCACCTACCCAAAGAAACACGCTCCAAGGCGTTGGCGCGCTTCTTTGCGGCGGGCGCGAGTGCCGTCCTCAGCCCAGTAGAAGATCCCGCCGGTCTCTGCGGTGAGATTCAGCCTGACCTCGACCGCGATGCGGCCGCCCGACACTTCACGAAGGCTTCCGAAGCGGCCTGGCGTGCTGTCGAGGCCGAAGATCGCGGAGAGACAGACCGCGCCGCATGTCTATGGCGCAGCATCTTCGGCGACATCTTTCCGGAGCCTCCCGGTGGATGCAGCAACGGAAACGGAGCGAAAGCGGTCGGAGGCGCTGCAGCTAGCGTCCACCGACGACCCATACGGGATGCTCCCCAAGGTGGGCAGTGAACGATTGGCCTCGGCAGACATGGATCGAGGCCGAGCCGAAACGCGCGGATCGAGAGCGAGCGGCAATGGCCAGCCTTGCGCCAGATATGGAGTGGAGTGAAGTGTCGCCGGCTGGCGGCTGGGAAGGGTATGCGCCTCTCTGGCCAATCGCGCGAGCGAAACCACGAAAGCTCAAGGGGCTTGTCGAGGGGCGGAGACTGCGTTTATGCGTTCTCTACTCACAGGGCTTTCCGATGGCCCAACCGGTACTTTTCCCGCTCGATCCTGAGCCGCCCGTTGAGCGACGGACTGTCCACGATTGGCACCTGAACGGAGACGGAAGCCTTTGCCTACTCCGGACGGTCGATCTCTGGAACGGTCGTGAAACTGCAGCCGATCTGGTCGTGAAAGCGTCCGGATGGTTCATCGAGTACATGTTGATGGAGCGAGGGCTAATTGAGGCAATGACCGAGAACGGCATCCATTCAAATAAGTCCCTAGACGCTCTGATTAGGGGTCTCGACCTGTGAACTACGATTACGCACTCCTACCGCGAGCCGTTGCGGATGCAATCTTGGCGTACGGTGGTTCGTGGGGACATCTCAATACGCGTTTCGACCCAGGCGAGGGTCTCATCGTCGTGACTGGCTACTCGAAGGGACAAAGTTCAGGGCGTTCCACAGTCCAGGTGCCTTGGCTGGATGATCACTACTCGAAGCCGGTCTCCGTATCGCCGTTCTCAGGTTATTGGTATCGAGCTGACCCTGAGCTACACGTCCTGGGTTATCAAGCACATCGCCGAGCGAGTGCTGTCACGCTCGATTTCTTTCGGGCAAACGTCAAGGGCTTTCGAAGCCCGCACCAGACGCTTGCGACGTTCGTGATCACCGTTTGCGAAGTGGAGGGCCAACCAGACTTCGCGGGCTGGGGAGTCACCGTGGACGGTGCAGCAAGGTTTTCCCTCGATGTCGTTGATGATGATCCCGATCTCTTTCTACCTCTCGGAGAAGCCTGGCCACGCGAAAAGTTGGCGAGCCCGCTAGTCACTGTTATAGGTGTCGGCAGTATCGGGAGCGCCGCTTGCGAGGCCCTCTCTGGTTATGCCATCCGGAATCTGGCGCTGGTGGACCCGGATCGACTCAAGGAACACAACTTCGCTCGGCACCGGGCTAATCCACGAGACATAGGACGGTACAAAGTCAACGCCGTCGCCAACGCGTTGCAAGAGCGCGATAAGCGATTAAAGGTCGAGCGCTACCCGCTTGATGTTGTCCATGACGCGGACACTATGCGTCCACTGTTTCGACGAAGCTCATCCATCCTCGTGTGCTCGGACGGGGTTGAGTCTCGCCGAGTTGCCAATCACTTGGCATGCCGCGCCGGCACCCGTGTTGTCTTCGCGTGTGTCCTGGAAGACGGAGCCTTCGGAGAAGTGCTTCAGGTAAGACCCGGGGTAACGGCGTGCCTTTTCTGCTCCAGAGAGCAACTCGTCGAGAAAGGAGCGATGGATCCAGAGCCGAGCCTCGATGCCGGATACACCACGGGCCAGCGCCACCTCCCAATGACGGCGGTTGGGGGCGACCTCGATTTTGTCGGGAAGTTCGCGGCTCGTGTTGCGGTTTCGGGCATTCTCGAGTCGCTCGGTTATTTAAAAGAGAAGCTGCCCGGAGACCAAGCCGTCATTGGCTTGCGCCCGCCTCTAGAAAAAGCAGAAGCGCCCTTCGACGTCGAGCACACGCTCATGGTCTCTTGGAACTCACTCGGGCGTCCGAGCCCAGACTGTCCGAGCTGCGGAGGAGAGTCGTGACAGGGAAGGTACGGATCGCGTCTGGAGCGGTCGCAACTATTGCGGCCAAAGCCGCTGCGTCTTCGGACGGCTTCGAGACCGGGGGGATACTTCTGGGATTCGAGGCGAGTTGGCTTGGCGAGGTGCTAGTTCTCGAAGCTGGCGGTCCTGGCCCAAACGCAGAACGACGACGCGATTTCTTCTGTCGCGACCTCGGACACGCGCAACGCCTCGCGAACGATGCCTTCTTACGCACGACTGCACGATGGATAGGCGAGTGGCACACACATCCCTACGGCCCTCTCGCGCCCAGCCGCAAAGACCTCCGAACCTACCGGCGGTTCTTGCGAGACCCAGAACTCGGATTCAAGAGCTTCATCGCCGTTATAGTCGGATCGAACGACGGAGAATGGAAAAAGCCGCGCGCTGCCGCATGGCTAATCGGCTTGCGCCGGGTTCTTCCAGCCCTGCTTCTTCCGGGCCTTGACCGCCTCGACATTGTCTTGGAGAACTCGCCGATCGATGGGAGAGACGATGACCGCTGAATACGGTCTTCCAAGCCCGAGCGGAGCGCTTATCGCCGGATATGACTACCAGCACCTCTTCACATGGCTTCAGGCGCTGGGGCTACTTCGGGAAGAGGAAGGCATAACGCGCATCGGGCTTGAAGTCGGCGGCCAACACAACGTCGACGATCTCGTTGTTCATCACAAGGAACCCCCGACTCTCTACTACCAGGTCAAGTTTGTAATGGCCCAAGGAGAACCTCTCAGCCACGAGTGGTTTACCGATTCGGGCGGAGCAACTAAAAGTCCGCTACAACGCTTTTACGAGAGCTTCGTCAAGCTCTCCGATGGTGACGTTCGCCCGGAGATGGCCTTGGAGACGAATCGCTGGCCGGTCGCCGGCGACCCGATACTGAGCTACGTGGATGGCCAGACGCACAAGTTAGTCCCGCGCCTCCCGCTAGCCGCGGCTGGCTCAGCCTCCGGGGCAGTACGGCGCGAGTGGGCGGAGCATCTAGGGATTGACGAGCCTGCGCTCTACGAGATGCTCGGGCATCTCGCCATCTGCGCCGGGCGAGGCTCGCTCGAAGATCTCCGCGAACGCTGCTGCTGGCGTATGTGCTCGGTTGGCCTGCTCGATGATCTGGATTCGGTCGATGTCGGCATGGGCGAGATACGCCGCCTCATCCGCGAGGGTGTTCGCGCACTTGACGTCGAACGTCTGAGGGCGATCATCGCCAGTAAGCGACTTGAGCGGGGCGCTGCGCGTGCCACGCTTCTTGTCCAGCAGATAAAGAAAGATCCGTGGCCAGAACTCGCGACCGCCTCTGTCGACTGGGTTGATCTGTTCGAGGGAGATGCTCCCGAGGAGCGACGGCAGCTTCGCGACCCGAGTGGATGGAACGGCGTCCTTCGTTCTCAGCTACGTGAGGCTCGTGCGGAGATTGAACGCAGTGGCCTTCTCGACGTTCTAGTCGTCGGGGCGATGCGACTGTCCACTGGCCTAGTCGTTGGTGCCGAGATGGCCAATGTCGCCGGGTTCTCAGTGGCGATTCGTCAAGGCGATGAAGAGTGGTCGAGCACCGGAGAGAAGGGAAAGGCTGACCTCGAGGTAGAGAGCACTGAGGTCGGGGCGGGGCAAGAACTCGCTATCGGCATCAGTATCGCCACTGACCTAAGCGAGGACGTTCTTCCCTTCCTCGAAAACGAGGCTGCCACCGTTGGCCGGTTCGTGAACTTCCATCTCGCGTGCGGCGTCGGGCGAGACGTAATCAGAGGGTCTGCGGAGGCTCGTGCGCTAGCTCAGTACCTGCTCGATGCAATTAGGAGCGCTAGCCGTGGATTCAACCGTGTCCACCTGTTCGTCGCCTGTCCACTGGGTCTAGCGCTTATGCTCGGCCACGTCTGGAATCGGATGCCCGAGACTCAGCTCTACGACGATCTCGGCTATGGGCGAGGATACGCGCCGACGTTCTTTTTGCACGGCTAGCTTGAGCGCGCGCGCCACTATGAATCATGCGAGGATTGCCGTCTAGGAGTATGGAGGCACCGAAGACCGCTACTCCGCCGATTAGCGACACGAGGCCGGCAATCGGAGCAAAGGCGAGGATCACCCCGCACATCATTCCGAAGGGAATCGCTAGTGCTTCAGCCTTCATGCATTTAGTATGCGTCTGCTTGATCTAGCGCAACCGAGTTTCCGCGATTGGAGATAACTAGCTTGAGTCCTCTGTACGCGATAGCTGTTGGAGCGATCCCGTCGGTGCTGGCTTTCGCATATCAGCTGAACATGCATCGCCAGGTCCCACCAGGGAACCGCTTACTAGCACTAATCGCCACGATCGTTCCGTCTGCGGCCTGGGTTGTGAGCATCATCGTCGTGGTGCGCAATGAGCCTCCCGGCGACATCGTTCGCTGGGTCGTGGTACTCGGCATCGCCCTTCCGTCGATCTACGTGTTTCAGAAAACGCTCTTGTTGCTTTGGCGTTGGCCTTGGCCCCCGGGCAAAGCGCAGGAAGCTGCAGATCGGATGAAGCTTCCCGAGGACGATTTGTAGTTGCCGGCGCCTCACATGTAGTACGCGTACGTAGGCTCGACGTATGAGCCGTCGGGCAGGTGCTTGATGATGTCGGCGACCTGCCGGGCTGTTCGTAGCGTCACCGACTTCGCGAAGGCCGATTCTATTCTCCGGCTAGCTCGGCCAGTCTCTCCCTCACACCTTCGAAGTTCGAGTCCTCCGCCAGGATTCGCTCGAGGTCTTTCCTCGCCATCCCCTTCTTTCCCTGAGCCAGGAAGTTCGTCGCCCGCTCGAGAAGAGCGTGGTGACGGATCGCCGCGTCGCGCGAGCGTGACTTGAGCGCTGCTTTGAAGGACTCGTGGGCGGCATCAAGGAAGCCCTGCTCTCTGAGCGCGACGCCGCGGAAGACGAGAAGAAGCGCGCTCGCGTCGTCTTCGTTTGCAACCTTCTCGGTCAACTCTACGACTTCATCGAAGCGTTTCATCTGGGCGTAGAGCTCGGCGAGAGAGACGGCGCAGTAGGTTGAGGGCTCGAGCTGCTCAACCGTATCTGCCGCCTTCTCCAGTTCGCCCTCGAGCTGGTAGATCTCGGCCAGTGCTAGACCAACTGCATCGCGATTGAGGGGGAGATCTGCGGTCACTCCATCGGCGATGTTGATCTGGGCATACCCGTGGACATAGCGACTGAAGAAAGGAGTCGTAGCTGGGTCCTGGCTGGTGGCGAACACGCTCTCGAGGCATCCCTTGGCCTTATCCCGCTCGTCGTTCAGAAGTAACAGCCCGGCGAGCGTGTAGGCGGGAACCCTGAAACCGGCGTCCTGATCGCCCACGGCCTTCATCGCGAGCGCGTCCTGCTTCTGAACTGCCTTGTAGAGGTCTTTCTCCCCACGAGGGGCGAAGAGACCAGGTTTCGTCGGCCTAGCGACCGGAGCCGAAGGAGCCGAGTGCGGACGGGCCGCCTGCTTCTTACCGCCCCTCGTCTTCTGGTAATAGAGGCCGGAGACGCCGGAACTAGCGCTAACGGTTCGTCGACCACTTGAATGGACGCTGTATCGAGGCCCGGCTCCGCGCGCGCCCACGGTCATCCCCGCACCTCTTTTCGTGACGTTCAGTCGGACGCCCGGCGCGACTTTGAAGGACTTGCGAACCCGAAACCCGCCCATCGTCTGCTCCTTCGGTAGCTGAAGGTCGAGCCTATCGCCCGGAGTCAAGGGAATCCAGGTAGGCAGCTACTGTTGCAGGATGGGTCAGTTCGATCACATCGTTGCTGCTCTGAACGCGAGCCCGATCACGGCGGCCTTCAAGGAGATGGCCGAGGCGAACGATTTCAGTCGTCTCGACAAGAGCGATGCGATACGTCACCACTTTCTACCCCAGTTCATGCTCCGGGAGTTCGCCCATACACATGCCGGGAAGGACTGCCTCTTCCAAATGGAGGCGAAGAGCCGCAGGGCCCCGCGGCGGGTAGACGTGAAAACGGCCGCTTCGCGCCGACGCCTATACGCTGCACCAGATGATGACGGCGAGTTATCGAACCGAAATGAAGCGTACCTTGCACTGATCGAGGATCACGCGGCCCCGGCCTTACGTCAGCTGATCAGCGACCCGACTTCGATTTCGGCGGGGCAACGAGCAACCATCGCCATTTTCGTTGCCGTCCAAACGATGCGGACGCCGGCTGCGGCGGAGCAGGTGACGGAAGTGGCGAATATGGCGTTTCAGACCTGGGCGGCTGAGATCTACTCGGATAAAGAGGCGTTTGCGGCGCGCCATCGTGAGTTCTCCGGGGGCGACCCGAGCGACGAAGAAGTCGAGGCTTTTCGACAGGAAATGATCGCGAGCGTTCGGGATGGGCGAGTCCGCCTGGCTGGTCAGGCCGCTGCGCTCTCTTCCGGCCTCACTCATGCAATCGAGATCGTTCCGATGTTGATCGAGTTCGACTGGACGCTCCTTCAGGCTCCCAGCGGCGGGTTCATCACCTCCGACCGCGCGTACGCCATCCATGACCCTGCTCCACGGTTTCCTTGGGGGCATCAAGCTCTACTCAGCTCTGAAAAGAGCGAGACGACGATGCCCCTCGGCGACAAAACTTGCCTGCTCATGCGACCGACGCCGATGGGTTGCGGTCTTCATGTGAGGGAGGCGTCGGCGAAAGAGATCGAGACGATCAACCTGAGGACGTACGGATGGGCCGATGAGTATCTGTTCGCCCGAACGCAGGATGCGCTCGCTGAAGTGCGGAAGGCGGCGAAACGAAGACCCGGAGACGTCGTGCGACCAAAGCCCTTTGCACGAGTCGTTCTGCTCGACCGTGATCCGGACGACAACTCTCTTGCCGAGGAAAACATACGACGTGGCTGGCCGCCCTGGCTCTCAGATGAGGCAGGCGACCCTCACGACTACATGATCATCCCTAGCGACAAGCCACATCCGGAGTTACTCGCCCGAGTCGAGGATCTCACCGAGCAGCGCGCACGGAAACGGGCCGGAGCCGGTCCAGATGAACCGTTTGAGGGAGGACTCACGAGCATCGAGCTGCATCCGTTCGATATCGAGCCTTAAAGCGGTTTGAGGTAATCGCGAAGGTCTACTCGCTGGCCTGACCGCCCCGCCACCGAAACGCGCGCCGAAAGCCGGCTTGCTCGGCCTCCTCGACCGTTCGGGCGTAGAACTCGCCGCGTTCCGTGTGCACGACCGTCGCGTCGTACATCTGGTCGAAAGGAAGGTGATAGATCTTCTCGCCTGTGGTCATCGAGACGTTGCACTTGATGCAGGGGTTGCTCTCGTCCAGGGCAAATCCCTCATCGACCTTGATCTCGAGCCTCTGAGCGAAGGCTCGAGCTCGTTCAGAGAGCTTGGTCGTCGTTACGAACCGGCCGGTGACGCTGGCGTCAGGGTTGTCGATCCGAAATGCGGTGACGGTGCCGAAGAGCTGGAAGACGTGCTTCTCGTGGATTGTCTTCTCCCTTGCCCAGCGCTTGCACTGGGTCACCTCGATCAGCCCGTCCTTAAGCGCAATCACGTCACGACCGAGATCCTCGAGACCTTTCTCGATGCCGTAGTAGCTGACATCGAAGCCGTCGGCCTCGTAGAGGTAGCCGACGTAGCGTTCGTAGTCGCGGCCGACCTGCCATCTCGACTTCTTCGCCTTCCAGTAGCGATCGAGGGCCCGTTGGTTTCTGGCGACTGGGGGCAGCGATGCCCATCCCTCGCGCGTCAGCCACTCGGAAACTGGGTCATCGGTGGTGTCCACGTCTGCGGAGGCGAGCTTGACGTAGCTCTCCTCCTCTTCGAGGTCGCGGAGTTCCGTCAGCCAAGGCACGTGCCACTCGTAAAGCTTGAGGAGCTGCTCGAGATACTTCGCACGCTTGCGGATTACCGCCAGCTCCTTGCTCTTAGCCCGAACGACCTCCGCCGATTGGTATGCCGGGTGCGACTTCCGGATGAGATCGTCGGCTTCGATCTTTCCACGAGCGAGTTCGTACTCCGCCCATGCCTCGGCGATCAGCTCGATGCCGGCGAAGCGGTTCTCAAGCATCGTCTCGAGCAGCTTCTGACCCTCTTCAATCCTCTCCGCGAGAGCTCGCGCGTCGGCGGTCACCTTCGTGAAGTGCCGAAGCGACTTCTCCACCTCCTGCGGCAGGAACATCAGTACCTCTCCGCCGCCGGCTTCCGTCCTCGCTCGATCGGATACTCGTCCGCTTCGAGCGGGAGTCGCCCATCAGGCGGGCGGGGGAAGCGCTCATAGAAAGAGGCGATTGCGCGCTCCAGACCTTCGATCTCAAGTAGCGCCCGCGCAGTGGCCCGGCGCAGGCGCGAGAGGATGTACTGGTACCGGGCCATCTCCACACCAATCCAGGCGCCGACTGCGAGAACGACCAACAGCACGAGGACGCCGCTACTCATTGTCTGAATACCTCACGCGACCACCCTACGCGCCCGGTTGGGCCGATTTCAACAACCGGAAATTAAGCCCCGCAGCGCATCAACGGAAATTGAGAACGAACGCTCGTTTGGGGCCATAGCTATCGCTCAACCGCGTGGCGTCGTGTGACGCGCGGCACTTGTCTCTCTCTTCCACAACGGGTGGAAACGCGTGCGCGGGTACATGATCGCTTCATATCGCTTTCTTTCAGGAGGTCGCTATCGACAGGTCGCCTACGTTCTACGAGTTTCGGGTGAAGCTCAAGGGGGCCTTCGCGTCCATAGCCAAGACGCGCATGACTCGCCTTGGCGAGTGGCAGTACTCGACGAAGAAACCCTCAGGTATCCGGGTCGATTCGCTCTGTTCTGCCCTTCTGGCGAAGATGTGCCTCAGGCCTTGCCCGACAAGCCAAAGACGCCGGCGGCGGGGAAACGAGCGAAAGAACAAAGCCCAGAAGATCTCAAGCCGACGAGCGAGACAGCCGAAGCGCCGACGCCTGCGCCCCTTCTGTCCTGACTGCGGAGCGAAGATAGGCGAGCGCCACAAGGAGCGATGCGACGTCGAGCGCTGCTCTGTCTGCTTAAAGCAGCGCCTCCTCTGCGATTGCGAAGGCCACGATCCATGGGCCGAGGCCTGGGCAGGCGAGTGGCCGGGCGCGGCGGAATGTCGAGCAAGAGGATGGTGGGCGACGAGGTCTCCGGGACTCGGTTGGCAACCGTGCTCTCCGGAAACGCCAGGGGCAATCGAGGACATCAACCGTCTGACCGTATATCGGGAGGCCGGCGTTGATTGTTTGTACGAGGACGAGTGAGTAGGCCGTACGACTGAACCGCTTGAACTCTCGCTACCAGCCTGACCGGATTTCCGGAAGGTCTTCTGGAAGCCATGGATGAAGACCATCTATGACTCTCTGGATCTGTCGCGTATCTACCTCGATGCCGACTGCGACTTCCCGGCGGAGTCGAAGAGCCGAGGCTATCGCGGCGGCGAGTCCCTGAGAATCGATTGCTCGAGCGGCATCGAGCAATGCGCGAAGGGTCTTGAGCGACGTATTTATCGGCACCTCGGGGTTGAGCGCCTGGAGAGTGCTATACGCGAAGATCTTCTCCGCGTGCGCTTTCGACACGAGCGGCGAACCATCGATCGTCCAAGCGGCCGTGGCGAGCGTGAATGCGATCGTCTTCTCCTGCTCGTCTTCGGCCTTGCCCCAGTTGCGAAACGGTGCGACGGGCCCAAAGGCGGTGTGGCTGCCGTCTTCGTCTGTGGCGTTGAGCTTCAGACTCTCGCAGCCTTCTGGCAACACTGACACGACGCTTGAGATCACGCCGGTCTTGTCCTGCCCGTCTCGATCGCCACTCGCAGTGAAGGCGCTTCCCTCTCTCGTCACTTCAACGTTATGCCAGCCGTTGAGGAGCAGCACGAACTTGATCCTTCCCTCGTCTCCGATGTCGATCTGGAGTAGCTCTTCCACGACGATCGAGTTTGCTCCAGCGGCGACGAGGGCTGCGATCGTCCCCCAGTACATAGCCGTGATCGATTCGATGCCCGCGAGCGTGATATCCACAAGTTCATCGTCAGTCAGGTAATCGAGCTTGCCGCGGGTGCCAGTGAGGTGGACGCCTCCTTCATCGATCTCGAATGCTCTGTGAGCGTCGGCGTCGCGAAGCTTCGGGTCGAGGCCAAGGAGGAGATCGTCGTGCCCTTGTTGGGCCGCCTTATCCAGCAGGGCTCCGATATCGCGCCGTTGTTCGCTCGCATATGGACGTCTGTTTTCGACTGCGATCAGGGTCGCGAGCAACGGATGGGCGATGCGTTCGATCTGTCGAGCAGCGAGCCTGATCGCTGACTGCACATGGCGCCTGCGGTTCGTGCTCGCAGCCGTTACGGCAGTCGACTCGAAGCCGGCATCGAGCGCTTCTTGAGCCACGCTCGCTAGATCTCGCCGCCACTGCTTATCGTCGAGCAACGCTTGTAGAGCAACATCATGGGGTGTGAGCTGCCGATACACGGTCTGCGACACAGCCCAGAAGCGCTGCTTGTTCATTGACGTCTCGACAGCGAAATCGAGCAGGCGGAGGGCTACGCCAAAGCCTTGTGGGCAGGTGATATCGCCTCCGGTGATTCGGTCGAAAAGCTCCGCGCCCTGAGTGTCGAGCGAGACCAAATCAGAGCTTCCCGAGAGCGCGGCGATGGCTTCCGCACCAGCGACTAGGCCATCATCCTCTTGCGAAGGGTCGCCTTCTGTCCGCTCCGACCACTCTGAGTGCTGGTTGAAGCGGTCGAGCACTTGTGCCGCTCTATCGAGGGCCGCCTGTCCACGAGCTTCCCCTTCCTTAGCCTCATCGATTGTCGGTGCGACGAGCGCTGATAGATAGGCGTCGCGGATCTCGTTATAGGCGGAGAGCACTTCGTCTACCGTGTCCCAAAGCGCATAGAGTGGTCGCAGTCGCCTCGTGTTTTCGACCCGTCCCTGAAGTGTCTCGAGGTCTCCTAAGGCATTCCGAAGACCGGCGGCGGCCTCGTCAACGGATGCCTCCTCTACACGTCGGCAAGCTGCGACGAAGCTGTCTAACCAGGGACGAAGGACTCGAAAGGCCTCTTCGGCACGTAGGGGTTCTCCTTCTCGGTTGGGCTTTGGCCTAGATGCGCGGTCAACGATGGTTTGGCGCCGTTTTACGTTTTCGTCCACTTCGCCCTCTGGGACACAGGAACAGCTCGGACACCGCTGCGCGGTTTGACGCTCGGCGCCGCAAGCACAGAGAACCAGCGAAAAAGAGACCGAGAACTCACCCATCTTCACAGAATGCCTATCGGCTCGGCGCGATTCTGGCTACTACCGCAGTACGAATCGACCGCGAATCGGTTCGACCTGGGCCTCGCCGATATAGCCTTCGAGCACATAGCTCGATGCGAAGATGTGCTCGGGTATGAGTCCACGGCGCTCTCGGAGCAGCTCCAAGACTGACGTTGGCCAGTGCTCGTTGGAGTTGCCGGGTGACTCGCAGGTCACTGCGAAGATAGCCCTGATGTTCTCGAGCAGCTCGCTGCCGAAGACCTCGTTCAGGTCGAACGCCTCGACGATGACGACGAGATCGAAGTCGTCGCTCGCATCATGGCGAATCACCTTAGACTCGACCTCGATGTCAGCTGGAACATCGTCAGATGGGAACCCGGCGAGCTGACCATCGAGCACTAGGGCGATTTCCTCAGCTAGCGCTTGGGCGAGCGCGACCTTCTTCTTGGCTCCGGCCCGATGCCACGTCCGAGCCTTGACGGTGATGATGAGTGAGGTGGTGGGGAGGTGCTTCGGCTGCATTCTGCGAAGTTCGGGTTTATTGAGATTCAACGCTCTATCGATATCGACCCAGCGGTAGTCGCCGTACTGCTCCCCAGGCTTCAGCCAGATGCACTCCCGGGTGGAATCTTGGGGTCGGCGGCTGCGGATGACGGACAGTTGAGTCGGGCCTGAATCCGGGAAAGCAACTTCGACGACCGGATACACGCCTTCGACCCAGACCGAACTGACCGCTCCGTACTCACTACCGCGGCGGCCTCTCGCGTGCGAGATCGCAAGACCCACAAGGTGCTCGTGTTCCGCTCAAAGCTCTGCCTTGCTCTTGCGCCCGGCCACGCCGCATCAATCGGCAAGCGCAAGTGTGAACTAAACGTCTGAGGAGCCTCGGGCCGGTCCAGCGCTTGAGCTTTATGGCTTGCGAGGCTCCTCGGGGGAAGACGCTCTTTCGGGATTAGTCGAAAGGCCTCGGCGTGGGCCTACGCACCGGCGAGGGCGGTGGACCGCTTGATGGTCTCGATTCTCTCATCATGGCTTGGCAAGGTAGGGCGCTCTTGGAGCGCCATGGAGCTACTTCGGTCTCGCCGCGAGATCTGGCCAGCTCGACTCTGGCCAGGGTGGCTCGATCGAAACGATGCTGAGAAGCGGCCCGAATGCCGGTTCATCCTCAATGACGGAGCGCATCGCACGCTCGGCCGCCTCCCGCGTGGCGAAGAGATCGATGGCGAAGTCGGAGTCGGAGGAGACCAAGGCCTAGAGCGACATCTCCGAGTATTCAACTAGATCACAGGAAGGCCGTAGTCGTCATCCGAGGTCGCTGCGACACTGATTTTGAATCATGTCGTCATCCGGCTATGCGAACATACGTCCGTGACCAAAGACGAAGCTCACCAGTACGCACTCGAGCTTTTCGCAGCCTACCCGGGCGTTTACGCGTAGTGACATGGCTAGATGAGTAGCGCGTCGTAAGGCGGCCCTGTCCTCCGGATACGCCTGGCGCGGTCGAAGACATCAACCGCCTGGTCTTCTATCGCGAGGCTGGAGTCGACTGCTTGTACGACGGTGAGGAAGGATAAGCTCATGGGAGAGCTGAGAGCGCTAACTTAGGCCTATCGATACCCTGAGTCGTGGGGAGAATGGGTACCTGGCCAAAACCGGGCCGCAATCCGGCGCGCTTTGTATCGTGGACCTGTGAGTACCGAGATACTGATTACCGAGTTCGTCGAGCGCGTTCGCGAACAGGCCCGCTCGCTTGAGCCAGAGGAGATCCGCCGGGCGCTCGCTTCCGAACTCCGCAATGTTGCCCGTGCATATGCACGAAACCCGGCCGACTGGTCGGCCTGGGCGAACGGAGTCGACGTGCCCGGCGACGCCTACGAGGCTCTCGTCAGCGGCGCCGATCGTCGCGACGCCGGCCAGTTCCAGACGCCCGCCTCGGCAGCCGACCTGATGGCAGCCTGGCTGTTACAAGAGCCCACCGAGCTACTTCTCGACCCCGGCGTCGGAGCGGGCCGCCTTCTCTTCCGGGCGGTTCAGCGCCCCGAGTCAAGCCCGAAGCGACTTCTTGGCCTCGACGTCGATCCGGTGTCCCTTGAAATGGCACGCGTGAACCTGCTCTTGCGCGGGATTACCAACTGCGGGCTTCGGCAGACCAACTTCTTAGTCGGAGACCTTCATGAGCGTCCGGACGCGCTGATCTGTAACCCACCCTATTCCCGCCATCACGCGATCCCCGCCACCGAGAAGGAGGCGATCCACACCGGTTTCGAGGAACGGCTTGGGCTACGCCTCAGCCGCCTTGCGGGCCTTCACGTCCTGTTCTTGGTTCGCGCGCTTGAGATCATTGAATACGGCGGTCGTCTCGCATTCATCACCCCCGCAGAGTGGCTGGACGCGAACTACGGGCGCGCCGTCAAGCGCTTCGTACTTGACCACGCTCAGGTCGAAGCGCTGGTGATCTGGGAGCACGACCACCTCTTCTTCGACGGCGCGCTAACCACGGCTGCGATCACCCTTCTGCGGGCTGGGGCGCCCAGCTCCGGGCCGACTCGTGTGGTTCGTCTTCCGCGGCGCCAGCTCGCGGTTGAGGAGGTGATCGCTGCGATTGCCGGTGAGAACACGAGACTTCGCGTCGACGACGTCGAGCTTTCCGCCGAGGCCAAGTGGAGCCGGCCGGCTAGGCGGCGCACGCCCCGCGGTACACCGCTGAAGGACCTCGCGCGGGTGCGCCGCGGGATTGCCACCGGCTGTAACCGCTTCTTCGTTGTCTCCGAAGCTTCTCGTCGTAAGAATCGACTTAATCTTTCCCACGTACGCCCCTGTATCGCTACGCCGCGTCTTATATTGGGAGACGAACTGGCGGTTCATGCCCTCGAGTGCCTTCCGGACGACGTTCCTCGCTGGGTACTCGATTGTCGGGATCCGAACGCAGAAAGGGTCGGCCCCCTCGGGAGGTATTTGCGCTGGGGCAAGGAGACTTTCGGGGCACATACCGGTTATCTCGCGTCCCGGCGCGATCCCTGGTACGCCCTCGAGCGTCGAGAAGCGTCCCCGATCCTCTTCACTTACATGAATCGCCAGCATCCGCGCTTTATCCGGAATCGCGCCGGAGCCATACCACTCAACACGTTTCTCATCGTCGAACCGCACGACGGCGTCGATGCGGACAAGCTGTGGTGGGCCCTTAACAGCGCTCACGTCATGCGGCAGCTTGCAGGCGCGCGGCGCAATTACGGCGGCGGTCTCTGGAAACTTGAACCACGGGAACTCGGTAATCTCAAAGTCCGGCTGTAGTACCTGCCGCTGAGCGAGGGACGGGGCCCCGCATGGCGAAGATACTGGCGTGCCACGCCCGCCTGATTCCTGGACAGAGAAGGAGCTGGAGGGAGACGCCGCGGAGGCGCGGCGTCGTTTCGTGCTTGAACGGCGCTCGGCTCTTGCTCGCGAGCAGAAGACCTACGCACAGTGGCTTGTCGAGTACACATCGGCCGTTCGTCGCCTGCTTGGAGCCAGCAACGATCTTCGCGATCTCGTAGCGTCAGCGCTGACCGAGCGAGAGCTTCTCAATCTCGCTCGCTATCTCGCCGTCCCGCCAATCAGCCTAGACGACCTCGATACGCTGACCGATGCGTGCTTTGGTCTCTGGGTCGGGCAAAAGACCGAGCGCGGAACTCGCCCGACGGACGAGGAGTTTGCCTCTGCGGCGGAACTCATCTCCGAACGTATTGACCACGGACGGGCGCCGTGGCTCGCCCTGGGACGATCTCCGACGGAGATCGAACGCGAGAACTTCGCCAATTGGATGGCGTCAATCCCGGCAATGAATAGGCTAACGACGATACGACGCGGCGAGCGTTCGCGCCAGCAGGAGGACCTGACGCGCGCTGCGGCCAAGGCAGCCGGATACCGGCCGGCCATATCACCCGGCACGCTGACGGATCCGGTCAAAGACATGTACCCGGGCACTTACTCGCAAAAGAGTCGCCGCTTGCTCGGTACCAATATGGACGTGCCAATCCGGCTCAAAGCGAATCACGCGACCGGCCAAGTCTTCATCGCGGTCGAGTGCAAAGTCTCGAACAGCTCGCTCAACAGCCGAAAACGGCTTCTTGAGATTAGAAGCAAGCGAGAAACTTGGGACTCATCGGGGCTTCCGCACAGATTCAGAACTGCAGCCGTCCTTACCGGTGTTTTCGACGTCGGTCGCCTAATCGAGACCCAGGACACTGGCGTCCTGATCTTCTGGGAGCACCGACTCCAAGACTTGACTGAGTTTCTTCAAGCGAGAGCTTGACTCATCTCGCGGGTGCTCGCGCTAAAGCTCATCAGCTTGTACTGTCATCCGTAATGTGGTCCGGTCGGCGATCGCCCGTCGCGGAGGGCGTGCCCATCGGGCGCGATATGCACATTCGGTCTAGTCAGTAGACAGCGAAGACCCTTATGTCATAACATACTGCGCGTTTATCCGTCCACGAGTTGACATATCTGGTATATTGTTGGCGAATGGTACCCGAGCCCACCAACAAGACCACCCGAACGCATCCAAACGGACAGCCACTGCGGCTCGTAAAGGCCTGGCTTCCGGTAGATCTTGTTCGACGCCTCGACCGAACCATCCTCGACTCCAACGGGGCCTACGCCGACCGCACCGAGTTCTTGATCGAGGCCATCAACGATCGCCTCGACGAGGATGCCAACGTTGAGAGCGCGGCCGATATCTCTGACCCCCGAGCAAACAAAGCGCAAGCGACCCCCATCGCCCACGAGACCTACGAGGTCGCCAACGGGCGGCTGACCGACGCGGAGGTGGAGAGCGTCCAGTTTGGAGATTGGCTAGACGCCGACTCTGAGCCTCCCACTTTGCCCACAGCCGAGGGCCCAGCCTTCAACTTCGGCCTCCACAATCGCGATCTGCCCACACTCTGGGCCTTTGACTGGCTCTGCCGCCTGGTGTTGCGGCTTGGAGAGCCGATAGCCTGGGCGGAGTTCGAGGCTGAGATTCTGCCTCGCGCGTGGGCCATGGGTCGCGTCCTTCGCCAACGTGACCTAAGCGGCGATCACCCGATCAAGCTCGTCGCGGGCTTCCCGACCAACCTCAAGAAGCGGGAGGCTACAGAGCGCCGCTTCATGGCCCACTTCGTGACGGCTTTGAGTGGCAGCGGCCCGACCGGTCCGTTGTTCGTCTTTCGCATGATCGGGAGCGAGAAGACGCGTGACGAGTTGCGTCTCGCTCCGTCTTTAAGCGGTCTTGAAGTCTTTAAAGCGTTGATTGGCGCCGACTTGAGCACGTTTACGCCTTTTCCGCAGGAGGCCTGGCTGGTCTTTGCGTCTCATCTTCGAGGGCGTGCGCCAGAAGAGCTACAAGGCTGGTTGCGGGTCATGGGCTTGGTAGCCGAGCAACCGACTCGCGACGAACTAGTCAAGCGGTGCGACTGGTGGTCAGGTAGCGCCGCCGACACGAACACAATGAGCTACGTGGCTCGGGGTCGTGAATGGGGCCTAGTTGAGCCCAAGCTTGATAGCGGTCGCTATCGGCTCACGGCCTTTGGGCAAGAGATCGTCCAAGGAGAGGAGAAATCGTGATGGATCCGCTGATCGCCACGGCGCTCAACGCACGCACTCGCGCCGACGTCGATCGGCTCGAAGCCGAACTGGTCAAGCACTTCGGCCGGAAACAGTCTCGGTATCTCGGCGACAACGAGGCCAACTGGTCGTCAGTAGCCAGCGGCGTTGACCCCCGGGCAGTCATTTTCGAGCGCGTCACCAACATGTGGGACGCCGTAATCGAAGCCGAGGCGCTGCGATGCGGGAAGACCTCATTCCCCGATCCGGCCGCTGCGGCTCGAGACCTACTCAGCGTGCCCAAGGGGGGCCTGACCGAGTTAGCACTAGGTGAGAGGCGTACGCTCGCTGAGCGGTGCGTCTTTTCGCTGCTTGACTCAAGCGACTCGGTTCGCCGCCCTACGATCGCCAGTCGTGATAAGGGCATCGGCCTGACGACAATCGAGGTGCCGCGAACCATTCTCTCCCTTGAGCGCAGCAACAAGCTACGTAAGCCGTACCTTCACGGGGTCTTCGGCAAGGGTGGATCGGTGGCATGCCTGTTCAGCGAGGCCACAATCATCGTGACCCGGAAGCAACCCGATCTGCTGATGGAGGGCGAGGAAGATCGCGTAACCCTTGCTGTCGTTCGCCAGAGCGACGCCGATGATGTGGGTCTACCTTTCTTCCGGTATTTGGTTGGTCCAGATCCGAGGGACGTCGACGGCCTCCCCTACTCAGTCCTGGCCAGTGAGGCGTCGGAGTTCGAGCCGGGTACCTTGGTCATGGAGATCGGCTACCAAGCGGAGAAGATGGGTCGCCAGCAGTGGCAGTACGAGGAGTCGATCTACGCTTTTGCTGAGACATTACTGTTCCGCCCCACGATTCCCTATGCCCTATTTGATCAGCGCAGCGATGTGGCGAACGTACGGCCAAAGGATCGCCGCGATAAGCCGGAGATCATCATGGGCCTTGGTCAGCGGCTCGATGCGACAGAAGCTGGTAATCGCGGACTGATCGCGTCTAGTCGGCCGGCCACACTAAACGTCCCGAGTGTCGGCGATCTCAAAGTCCGCTGGTGGCTGTTCGAAAACGGCGATCATGTGCGCCGTCGTGCCGCGAAAGGCAACGTCGCACTCTTCGTCGCCAACGGCCAGGTCCATCATTCATGGGATAGGGCGAGATTCCGTGACTTAGTCGATCACCGCTATCGTCGGGTCTCCGAGCGCATCATTGTGGAGATCGATACGGCCCAGGTCCCACAAAAGACCCGGGTTCGCATCTTCTCCTCGTTTCGCGACACGCTCTTGAAAAGCCCTGAGGCTGTAGCGATTGAGGATGCGATTGCGGATTGGCTGAGTAAGGAGGGGGACCTGGACGAGGCCGAATCGAAGTTCACGCGCGAGGCCTTACGTACGGCTGGAACTCGGGTCAGCGCAGCCCTCCGGAGGAATCTGAACCGGGCCCTTAAGTCCAAGATCCCCGGCCTCGTCGCTGCCGGGCCCGGCGGTCGTAGCGGGGGCGGGACCACCAAGCCGCCGAAACCTCGGCCCAAGGAGGACTTACTCCCCGAGCCGACGATGCTCACCGGGCCCGAGGCACTTGAGATCGTTCCCGGTGAACGAAAGTCCTTCTATCTAGTCTGTAATGCCGTCGATGGCTTTGTACCCGACGTCGGCGAGCTGGTAATCACTGCCGAACAGGGCGCGCCGGAGTTCAGCTACGGCATTGGTGACCTACGCCAAGGCCGCGTGCACATAAGCCTGCTCGCGCCCGAGGATGCATCGCTTGGTACTTATGAGCTGCGAGCCGCACTCTCCTGGATGAAGAGAGCTGGCGGCTTTACGACCCTAGGCTGGCCCATCAAGGTCAAGCTCGTCAAGGAACACGCCGTAAGGAAGGCGGACGGCGGAAAGAAGAAGCGGCAACGTGGAGAAGGAGGCGATGTCGCTCTAGTCTGGGACAGGCCGAACGAGAACAACGAATGGGGTGAGGATGTAGTAGGTGAACTGCAGGAGATGAAAGGCGACGATCTGGCGAAGCTCCGACCCGAGGAGTACGCGGACCTCGATGGGATGCAGGAGAAGGTCGCAACCATCGTCCTGAATGAGGAGTTCCCAGGCCTCAAGAGCTACTTGGGCGCAGGTGCCCACCAGATCGGTGATGCGTGGATTACAGCCCGGAAGGAGCGTTACGCACTGGCGGTTGGCGTGACAGTTGCTCGTCTGACGCTCCAAGAAGACGAGTTGCGGCGCAAGCACACTGACTGGGAACGGCAGCACAACGGTCGGGAAGAGCCGCCCAGGCCAATGGACGAAAAACAGATGGTAAGAGCCCTGCAGCAACACGCAGCCGGGGTTCTGGTGGTCTTGCCTAGCGGGGAACAGCTCTGGGATGAGCCGAGCAGCGACGTCGCCGAGTCGGACGGTCATGCGGTAGCCGCCTCGGTCACGCTATCGGGCGAACCGGCCGGGCCGGGCGAGTAGCGATCATCCTGGTTCAAGCCAGTGCGTGGGCAGTGAATTCCGCCTAGCCCGTAGCGAGGCCTCGCTCGCGTCCTAACGCAGCACAAGACGGCCACGTACCGGTTTCACTCGAATCTCGCCGATGCGGCCTTCTAGGGCGAAGCTTGACGCGTAGATGTGATCGGGCGCGAGCCTGTGCTGCTCTCGGAGCCTGTCCAAGACCACTGTAGGCCAGTGCTCCTCGGAGTCGCGCAGGGACTTCTGCGTCGCTTCGAATAGGGCTTGGACCTTTTCATGGAGCGCTACTGCAAGTTCGCGGCCAGATCTGCCCAACTCGGCGTCGTCCAAGGTGGTTCGACGAGAACGATGCTGAGGAGCGGCTCGAACGCCGGCTCATCTTCGATGACGGAGCGCATAGCGGCCTCGGCTGCAGCCCGTGTGGCGAAGACGTCGATAGCGAAGTTAGAGTCAGAGGAGGTGAGGGCGTAGAAAATCATGTCGTCCATGATGCCGCTATGAAAGAATCGTTTGACGAATACACGAGCAAGGTCTCCGACTACATACGGGGCTGCCTGATGTGCGAGATCAACGGCGAGTACTTCGCGCCGGCTGGAGAAGGACTCGGAGCCATCATCAGTGTGCTCACCACGAACGAGCACGCTGGACTGATTAAGTCGATTAGAGAAATCAACTCAACCGCTGGGCCTTTCCCGAGGAATGCTTCATGGCAGGGTCCTTGGTATAGAGACGCATCCTCCCTATTTGGCCTTGATGTTGAGCTAGACGCGAAACCCGAGCTTAGGTTGCTTATCGAGATCGACACCGAGACTCCACCGAAACACGTTCGTCTACTTAGGGTTGCGAGTTCGCTCAGACTCCGCTTTCTTAGCTCTGAGTCTGGCGACGACATTTCTGCGCTTCCAACGCTCACGACCCTGAATATCCCCATAAAGCCAACAGATGCGTTCGAGGTACTTCGGCAGCTCGAAAGCTGGCTCTTCGCGGGACAGGTCAGATCGAATTGATACCTCAGAGAGGGCTAAGGACGACACAGATGAGAGCAACGAGGTGCGCGGCTTGGTCGACCGCTCAACAGCCTTAGTTAGGGTGGAACGATGAACGTCGATCACAAAGCGAGTGTAGGTTGCGCACGATTACGCCCCAAGAAGTTCGCTGACCACTCCTCATTTGTGTACATGGCAAGACGATTTCGTGCCATAGGTCTTTTGTGGCCCCAACCTCGGCCGTCGACATTATCGCCGTTGCCTTCGTTGCTCTCTTACCGGTAGAGCAGGAGGAGGCGTTCGCGCGCATTAGTGACACACGTCTGAAGAGGATCGCCGGCGAAGAGGGGGAGACCGCGAGGTATATACGGTCGCTTCGCCGGGTTGCCGAGCGCGTTGGTGGGGATCTCACCCCCGATACCTATAAGTCCGCTCGACGCGAGCTGGTCTCCGCCGGCGAGGACATCCTCGACCTCAACGCCGTCATCCGTTACTTCCACACCTGGAGAGCGGCAAAGGAAGCCGTCGGACTCTCGGAGACAACCACGCCTCTGAAGATCGAAGCCCGCTTTCGCTCAAGATTGATAGGCAAGGTCCAGACGTATCGCGAGGAGGTGCTACGCGACGCTCTCGAAAAGTGCGTCGCGGCCCTAGGGCACGTGCCGTTGGTGGTCGAGTACGCTCACTGGCGCCATCGCGAGATCGAGCTGGCGAAAGCTCGCGGGAAAGACCTGTGGCTTCCGAGCGACTCTCCCTACAGGCGTCGCTGGGGCGACTGGGATAGCGCTCTTCAGCACTTCGGTTACGACGATGAAGCTCGTCTTAAGCGCTTCGAGCCGGGCCGCGCACGGGCTGCGGAAGCGATAGAGCCGTACAAGTACCGGTCTTCAGAGCACTGAGATCGCTACCCGCCGCCTCCGGGCGAAAACCTGCCGCCTACGCACCGGGTAAAACCGCGGCATAGTAGTGGCGACATGGAGAGCGCTTACCTCATCGAAGGCCGCTTCTACGGGTATCGCGAGAACCCACGTCGAACGGATTCACCGCTTCTGAAGGTCAAGCTCGTGGCCAAAGTCGGGCGTCGCGGCCACGTCAAGGTGCGCTACGAGGACGGGCCACATCCGGGCCTCGAGGAATACGTCAAGACGCGCCAGATAGTCGTTCCGTGGAGTGACCGTAGAGTCTTCCTTCGCGACGAAGAGCAATTTGAACGCCTCCACGAGCACGCCAAGGGTGTGCGAGGCGGCGCCATCGTCGACGCCATAAGGAGAATCCTCGAATCAAGTGGTGAGCCAAGCGCTGGCGCTGAGGTTGGCGGGCTCTCGATGCCCCTCGACGAGGTCGAAAACATCACGATGCGAGCTGGCCTTGAAGGGCCACCCGAGAAGCTCCATCCGCTCGGCTTCGTCGATCGCCAAGGCGACGTTCATCTTCCCCTCGAGGGAGCTGAACGCCTGGCTCGCGCCTTCGCGGCAGCTGAACCTCAGACCGTCCTGATGTACATCGAGGACTTCGAGGAGCAGTACCGAGCGAAAGGTTACGCCCAGGGCGAGCGCTACTACCACGATCTCTTGCGCCAATATCAACCGGGCTTCGCGCTAGCGCGTCAGTGGGCTGGGTTTGAGCGCGAGGTTGAGGAACTTCAGAAAGAGATCGGTCGGCTTCGAGGGCTCGTCTCGATGGCCGCCTACGACCTCGAAGCGGCTGGGGCAGATAACAAGGCTCGTAGGCTACGGCGCGCTCTCGATGGCCGCTAGGAACACGCGGAGGGACTTGACGCGGTACCTGTAGCGGCCCTTCGTGAAGAAGAGCCGCTACAGGGCTGGGCCGCAAATAGCGCGACCGTTTGCGGACTATCTGCGGTGTCGGTCTGTGTAGTGGTAAGTGTACGGAGGACGCTTGCGCCGCTTGACGTACGGGGTCTCTGAAGACGCCGCTGAAATGGCCGCATCCCAGAGAGCGGAGAAGTTGGGTTTCTTCTTTTTCTCGGTCATGGCGTGATAGGTAGCGCACGGAATAGGTGCCATGGTTGTCGATTAACTAAGTGTCGATAATGATTCGTCTGCCCAGCGCCTTTCAGAGATATGAGCCCAAGACGATGAATGAGCGGATGCGAGAATCCCGGTTAATATGCATACGAGACGATAGTGTTAAGACATGTTGCGCCAGGGTGGGAGAAACGGAGCCAGTAGATTATCGATTGAAGCAGTTGCTTATTACATAGTCTGTTGTATCACCGCGTTAGGTGGGGTAGTACTCCTTCTTCTATACTCAGGAGCAAATAGAGACGTCGGCCTCATCCTCCTCGGACAGGCGACCTTCGGCTATTTCTTAGGCACCGCGTTTATCCGATTGTGGGAACATTAATCTGTCGAGTGTTTCTCCTGCTCCTTCATTAAAAGGCCCGAGAGAAGTCTACACTTGTACCAGCAGATAAATGCCGCCGACGCTATAACAAAGCCAATGAACGGTAAATAGCGTACCGCACCATTGCCGATGTAGGTTGTTCCAAGGGAACCAAGTATAAAACTCGCAAGGAATGCGATGGATCCGTATAACTTCGCACGTTGTAGAAGATTAGAATCAATCCGGTAAGCCGCGTATTCGGTAAGCATATTAACTAGAAGAGCAAATGCACCTACTAGAAACGCGAACTCGAGAAGAACCGAAGTAAACGGAGTTGAAGCAAGCATTGAGTCGAATATCGTGAAGGATACGTTAATCATTTGAACTAAGTACACGATATGAAGATGAGTGGGCGTTAACCAACTGGAGCAACTCCGAAAACTTTCTCGTAGAGCTTCTGCCAATTGGTGGCGATCTGGCGCTGGGCGCTTTGGAGGCTCATCGACGCGGAGCAGACGAGGCTGTGGAGCTTGTTCTCGAGCTTGTCCTTGACGTGGTATCCGGGGTGCGCGTTCGCCTTCTCGGGGAAGAGGTTGGCGATGTCGTTTGAGCCGCCCAGCTCTAGCGAGACGATGTGGTCAATCTCAAGCGACGAGCCGTACGACGCGGGCGCCATCCCGTATTCCTCTTCGACCTCGTACTTCTCCGATTGAGGAACGTTTCGAATCGAACTTGTGCTGAAGCTGGAAGAGCACAAAACGTTCTTCGTCAGCTTTGAGTAATACGCGCCGGGCGAACAGCCGCGATCGGGGTTAGGGCCGAGCTTGCAACCCGAGGTCTTTGTTCTACTTCCAAGCAGAACGGTCTTACCGACATCGACATTTCCGCTAGAGGCACTCGACGTTGTGGAAGACGAGGAGGACGAACTCCCGTTTAGCCACTGAGCGACGCCGCCATGGTGAGAGCAGGCTCCCTGGTGGTGTACGGCGTAGCTATAGGTACCGTCGGTACAACGGGCTGTGGCGCCCGGGGGAGAGGAACCCATAGCGGCCGCTGATGTGCCGAGGCCAACTATGGCCGCGGCAAGTAGTAAGAGCACGAGCGAGCGTTTCACCGGAGCCTCCTGGATCGCGACTTTGGTCAAGCGGAGTCTTCTCTTGGTTTCCGGCTCTGTCAAGCGACTCCGCGTCGTCGTCGACCGTTAGCGCTCAGGTGAGATCAGCTACGTGGCTGGCGGATTATTAAGTCAAGGACGTCGCCGATGAGCGTCGGTATCGGAGGAAACCCCGAACAATCTGGCTCGTAGCGCTCGTGGTATGGCGGTCGGGGCTGCACAAGCCGCGTATCGAGCGATACCTCCGCGATGTCATCACCCTTGCAGTACGGACATCTACGAGGTATCCCGCCTGCTTCCCCGCAGCAGACGGAGCGGCAGCGGCCACAGCGCCACTTTGAGAAATCGTGGTAGCCGGCGTTTCGCGCGAGGAGGCGCTGGCAGTCGAGTACCGCAGGCGACGTCAGATCATAAGACGCCCAATCCATAAGGCCGGGCTCGTCGTCTGTCTCATCGGTGAGCGCTCCTCCAATCAGGACTCCGGTCTCATCGAGCGCGAGTAAAAGGAAGTTCTCCTCGCTCCAACTCAGTGGAATGGCCACACTGACCTGGGACGCCCCGGTTATCTCGATCCAGCAAAGGAAGACGTTCTCGAATAGTTCCTTCGGGCCCATTCCGTCCTCTGGCGTCCAGGCAAGGACGAACGGTCGCTTGAGGCGGGGCCCGCTGGCGAAGAGGAAGGCAGGCGGGAGTTGCCGTGAAGCAGCGAGCACAACCTGGATGTGACACCAGCTGTGAAACGCACGCAGCGACATCGGAGAGCCCGGCTTTGGATTCGCTCGACGCTTACCCATCGCCACGTCCTTGCCGCGGCGGCGAGTCTTGGGTGGGAGGAGCATCCTTGGAGGCGAGACGATCTCTCATCCCACTCCGTCCCCGCGGACGATGACGAAGTTGCTCTCGACTATCTCCTTGGCGCGCTTCTGAAGTTCCGCATAGTCGAAGGGCGCCGCTTCGCCAAGCGCGAGATCCGTTGCAAAGTGGTTGAGCGAACAAATCTCGGCGTTCTCGATCGTCTCGGCGTCGAGGTCAACAGCGAAGATGATGCGGAGGTCATAGACGACGAGGGCGCGTAGCGGCATACGTTGATAGCTAGCACGCGGTCGGCGGGCCATGGTGTCGAGACTCTAAGCGAACTAGTAGCGATCCTCCCGATGTCCCAGTTGACATCTCGGCGAGCGCCGTTCAGCATGGGCGCGTGCCCAAACTAGATCTACGGCTCGCGCTAGTGGTACTAATCTCGGCGGTCGCGGGGGCGGGAGTGACACTGGCTATTGGGCGTGGAACCATGCGTACGGTGACGACGACCGTGACGGCTGGGTCATCTAGCGTGTCTGCTGTGAGCGGAAAGTCGACATCGTCTAGAACGTCGAAAGACCTAACAGCTGGGCAAATTGTGGCCGCTCTCCGATGCAACGCGCTTCCGATTGGTCAAGTGGAGAACTACACCCAGCGAACAGACGTCAACCATTTGCTGGGGCGGCCCGGCGGCTACGTGTCGAAAGCAAACTGGGTTGACGCGCGAATCAAGGATCAGGTACCGGGTTTCGACGTCGCAGACGGCGGGTCGGTTGAGGTCTTCACCAATCTCGGTGATGCCAAGTCGCGCCTTAACTACTTGGTGAGTATTGGAAAGGCCGCGCCTGCGCTGATGAACGAGTACGACTACTTAGTTGGCCGGGCCGTGCTCCGCGTTTCGACGACGCTAATCCCGAGCGAGGCGGCCGAATACAAGAAGGAGACAGAAGGGGTCATAGCGAACCCGAACTCGTCTCACGAACAGTGCACGCCTCCACACCGCTCGGTGAGCACGAAGCCGCCTAAGCCCCTTGCCGCTAAGGCCTCGGGGTTCATCGGAGGCGGCAATCCGCCTCTTCCTGCGGGCGCCCCGGGCAAACTCGCAATCGTCGCAACGGGCCCGTACGGCGATTCAACAGGCACGAACGGTAAGACTGTGCCTGTCGTTGTGCGGAATAACACTTCGCAGATCATGACCAACATCACGGTCACGGGGACGGCGAACACAAAAGGCGGAGAATTACTCGCTACCGGCCGTGATCAAGATCTGTATCCGAATGTCGTGCGCCCAGGTGAGATAACGCTCGGCTACGTCTACTTCGACGATAAGCAACTACCGAACGCCGTCTTCAAGCTCGAAGCGACGGGTACACCACAAGCCTCCGACGAATACGACACTCGGGCGGATCTGCTTGTAACGCAAGCCACTCATCGAGGCGGGAGCGTCGTCGGATACTTGAAGAACGGACTTCCGAGCGGAGTGACGGGCCCCATTCAGGTTTACGTGCTGTGTTTTTCTACCCAAGGCCGGCTTCTCGCCCAGTACGAAGCCTTCACGGATCAGGACAGCGCAGCTCCGGGTAAGTCGATTCCATTCGTGGTCGATCTCTTAACGCCCAGCGGAGGCAGTGCTTCCTGCCCCATCTTTCTAGCTGCCGCCGGCGCTCATACTGACTAGTAGCGGCCGGCGCGAGGCACCGAGTGGCTCAATACGGCGAATGTCTCTTTGAAGACCGGTTGAGCGTACAGAGAGTAGGCGCCGAGCGTCCCTGCGGCCGGAAGACGACTACCGCACTCGGAAAGGGAGCGGGGGCTGTTCCACGACCGAACTTGAGCCGGCCGCGCACTAAGCGGATTTCATCGGCCTGCATGGCCCAGTCGTGCCACCAAGCAGTATCGGTTCTAGCCGGAACAAGGCAGACAACGGTCGCCCCCTCGAGAGAGCTGAGGTAGGCCTTCTCTATCCAGGCGCCGATGGTGCGTCCGTAGGGCGGATTCATAAAGCAGGCACCGCGCCACTCTTGGGCGAGCCCGTCGTCTTCAATGGTGAAGTAGCGTGGGCACTTCGCGTTCTCTTCGGAGGAGCAGACATCGACCTCAAAGTGGAACTCGCGGTCGAGGAGGTTGAAGAAGTCTTGTGGGGTGGCCCAGTTATCCGTGTCGCTCGAGTAGCCGGGGCCGCCTGCTCCCCAGAGCGTTGACTTGCTGTTGGTGTGAGTCGCGTTGGTATCCATACGCGACTCGTGGGGTCCGCAAGGCGAGCTTCGCCGGCCTCGTCGAGAGGCCGATCGTCAAGCACTCGTTTGAGGGAGAGATTGGCGGCGCGCCGCGCGCCGAGCAACGAGCGCGCGGGAGGTCGCCACTGCCTCTTCTTCCTCTACTGCCGACGCGGTCGCTGCTGCGGGCTTTTGTAGGCTCGCCAATGGACAAAGCGCCGGGAACGATCAAGCGAAACGGGCGGGAGACCTTCTCGAAGGCCTGTGATGACGTCGAGAATCTCCTGGGCGATAGTCGGGTTCGGGCATAGCTCCGAGTAGTCGAACTCCTCGTCGTAGGGAGGAAGGGGAGGTGCAAGCGGAGTCTCCAGCGGGACGGCTGCAACGTTCTCACTCCCACAGAACTCGCAGGGCACGGGTGCGGATGCCGCCTCTTCTAGACAGATGCTCTGACACTTCTCGCATTGCCACTTCGTGGCATTCTCGTAGCCGGCCTTCCGCGCCAGGAGCCGCTCCCACTTGACGGTCGAGAAGGGCGCCGTGGTCTCGGGAATCCAGCCACAGAACTCGATGTGGTCGCGGACTATCTCCGCATGGGCCGATTCGGCTATGGCTCCAGTCTCGTCGGCTGTCACGAGAAGGACGCCTGGGTTCTCGTCAGGGATGATGATTGAGACCCCAACCTGGGAGGCCTCGTTCGACTTAATCCAGTCGGGCAAGACGGCCTCGATGAACTCGAGGCCGCTTCCGGGATGGCCCTTGACCTGCCAGGCACAGGCGGAGGCGCCATTGAGAGCAGAGCCGTTTTGGAAGAGAAGCTCCGGTCTCTGACCGAGAAAGGCCTCGAGAGCTATTTGAACGCGACACCACGCGTGGAACGAAAGAAGAGAAACGGGTGAGCCACGCTCAGTCAGAATTGGACTACTCAGATAACCAGCTCCTTGAATATCGAGAGTGCTCCGGGTGAGGAGCGCGCACGCGTGTTTGCGAAACGCGTTCAGCTAGAGCTGTTCCACTGGATGGTGATGGGGTCTCCCTCGACGATCTCGCGCGTTCGCTCGTGGATTTCTTCCCAGTCTTCCGGGACGGTTCGCTTGAGCGCGAGACCGGTTGCGATATGGCTGAGTGAGCGCAGCTCGATCGACTCGATCTTTCGCTCGTCGAGGTCGAGGGTGAAGACCAGGCGGGCGTTGTAGACGGCGTTTACGCGTAGTGACATGGCTAGATGAGTAGCGCGTCGCAAGGCGGCCATGGAGTGGGAGGGGTCTGAGGCGGAGAGTTGACGCGTCGGAGTCGTCCGGACTCCCGCCGGCAACAGATCCGCATTCATGGTGCGACACCCGCGGGCTAGCGTCGGTTAGTGAAAGTCGGACTCAGCGATCCCAGTCGCTTCCCCGACTTACGAGACTTCTTCCAGTGCGTTCAGGCCGTCGCCGAGATCTCCGGCGAGGTTGTTGTCGTCGGGCCAGTAGGGGTGGCCGGCCCACGGCAAGAAGAGCGGCAGCTCCGAGCGTACCTAGATACATGGCTGAGCCTCTACAGGGAGGGAGTGGAGGTTAGGCCGTGAGGTGATGAGGTGCCTAAGTGAACTACTCGGTCGACTCTGTGCGCTCCAGTAGCGTTGATAGAAGTTTCACCGGTCTTCTATCTCGTACGCTGGCTCCGAAGACGGTACCCTGACGGCGAGTGAGGCTAGGCAAATAGTTCTTTCTGAGGTCCCTCTCCCATATGTCTGAGATGAACAAAACGGAAACTGCGGCCGCCACTAAGCATCTTGAAGTTGCCGGACTCCATATTCGGTGCCTTACGCGTGGCAGTGGCAGGCCAGTGCTGGTGCTCCATGGTTGGGGTGGCAGCATCGAGTCCGTTCTTCCCGTCGTGACCTCGTTAGCCTCGGTCGCGACCGTGTATGCAATCGACGCGCCTGGATTCGGCGAGTCGGATCCTCCGCCGCGGGCCTGGGGTACGGGTGAATACGCCGAGTTCATAAACGAGCTTCTCGAGACCCTCGCGCTTAGCCGGCTAACCGTCGTCGGGCACTCATTTGGCGGTCGCATAGCTATCCGCCTCGCCGTTGAGTATCCACATCGAGTGGAGAAACTGATCCTCGTCAACAGCGCCGGGATCCGACCTAGACGGAAAGCAAGGTACTATCGTCGCGTCGCGCTCGCGAAGGTCGGGAAGGCTCTTGGACGTTTCGCCGGTCTTCCTGGAAGACGCCTCCAAGCCCGAATCGTGCGAAGCACTGCCTCACCTGACTACCTGAGCGCCGGCGAGCTTCGATCGACCTTCGTCCGAGTCGTGAATGAAGACCTGGCGCCCCTCTTACCAAAGATCGCCGTTCCCACGCTTCTCCTCTGGGGAGGTCGGGATGAGGAGACGCCGTTGTCCCAAGGAAGGCTGATGGAGAAGCTCATACCTGATGCGGGACTCGTCGTCTTCGAACGCGCCGGACATTACAGCTACATCGACGAGCCCGACGCGTTTGGAAGGGTCGCTCGGAACTTCGTTGAAGCGAAAGGCGTAGCGTGACAGTGGTGTTTCTTGGTTCCGTCGTGGTGGTGGTAGCTATCGTCGCCGATTACTCCGGGCGCGCTCGGAGGTGGCTGCATATCTACCAACTAGAGCACTATGACGGCGTGCGTCTCCTCCATTGGTGGCATCGTCGACGCGACCTTCTTCATCCGGCGGCGCTTCTCGTTTCCGTTTGCGCTCTTATCGCGGCTGACGCCTTACTCGCCCTGGACATCAGTTGGGCGGCGGCGGTTCTACTCATTCCTATTACAATCGCCTCCGCTGTGGTCGCCCTTCGTGAGTGGCGACGGCCAGAGAAAAAGGAGTTCGTGTTTACCGCGAGGGCTAAGCGTCTGTTCGCTACCTCTCTCGTTCCAGCTGCTTTCTTCGTCCTCGTTTTTTGCGCGCTCGCGATCGTCGAGGCCGGCACACTTTCAGCGGTAGCTCTCGGCTCGCTGCTTGGGGCCGGTCTGTTGATGGTGATCGTCGTGCCCGCCCTTCTGATTACGGCCAATGCTGCCTTATCGCCTGTTCAGAGACGAGTCAATGGCCGCTTTGTATCGAATGCGCGGGCCAAGCTCACGGCCGTTAGCCCTATAACGATTGGGATTACGGGAAGCTTCGGGAAGACTACGACCAAGTTTTGCGTAGGTGCCGTGCTGTCGACCGCTGGCGAGACATACGTGACCCCCGATAGTTTCAACAGTTTTCTCGGGGTCACGCGCGCGATTAATGAAGGCTTGGGACTAGAACACCAATTCTTCGTGGTCGAGATGGGTGCGTATCGCAAAGGCGATATCGCCGAGCTGTGCAATCTAACAAAGCCGAAAATCGGCATCTTGACGGCGATCGGCGCAATGCATCTTGAGCGTTTCGGGTCTATCGATGCGATCAGTCGAGCAAAGGCAGAGCTATGTAGAGGGCTGTCAATGGATGGGCATTTCGTCACGAACGCGGACGACGCCCTCTGTCGTGCGATTGCGGAGGCCGCCGAGGTTCCAGTTACTCTATTTGGGATCGAGTCTTCAGATGCGGATATACGCGCAACGGATATAGACGTTACGCTCGACAAAACATCATTCACTCTTCATCTTAACGAGCGGGAATATCCGGTGGAGTCTCATCTTCTGGGACGGCATAATGTGCTTAATCTTCTTGCGGCCGCCGCCTGCGGCGCAGTAGTCGGTATCGACGAAGAGCGGATCGTCCGCGCGCTTGAAATAGTTGAAGCGCCACCTCATCGACTCGCTCGCATCGAGAATCGAGCGACGGGGATCACCGTCATCGATGACGCGTATAACTCGAATCCCGATGGCGCAGCCGCCGCTCTGGAAATCTTGAACACGCATACGAATGGCCGCCGCGTCTTAGTGACACCGGGGATGGTCGAATTAGGGGAACAAGAGAAAGCAGCGAATATCGCATTCGGTCGAACCGCCGCGAGAGTCTGTGATTTCGTGATCCTCGTCGGAGGAGAGCTGACGGAGCCGATCGAGCGAGGTCTTAAAGACGGGGGGCTTGCCGACGACCGGATCGTGCACTCGCCGGATGTCGAGCATGCGACGAGAGAACTCAGTAAGATCATCCGTGCGGGCGATATTGTTTTGTTCGAGAATGATCTACCGGACACCTACATCGATGAGCGACGCGAAGGCTGACCGCGGTGACGCGGAGGAGAACTCAAACCGGAATGACTGAGCGCAGCCTATATATCTTAAACGTGAAGTTCGGGAACCAACACATTCGCCTGTTCTTTGAAGGTCCGAACGAGGAAACAGGCGGTAGAGATGAGTTTAACGCTACGCGCCGCGGAATAAACGAAATCGGCGATAACAGTTCGGACTTCGAGTCGTTCTTGGGCGGTGTTATCGCTCACTTCGCTACCGCTGGGTTCATACGGATAGCTCATTAGTAGAAAGGTTTAGGAGCGAGTTAATGAGAGTTGGAGTGATTTTCGGCGGTGCGTCTGTTGAACACGATGTATCAATAATCACCGCTCTTCAGGCGATGGCTGTTCTATCGGTAAGGCACTTGGTCGTGCCCATTTACATCACGCGAGCCGGCCGCTGGCTTAGCGGAGACAACCTCCGCGATATCGAGACTTATCGCACGGACGTCGAACCTAACGTTACCGAGGTTTACCGCGATCTGAGCGATGGAGTCATTCGTCCTCTTAAGGGAAAGAGAGGCATTTTTGGTCGAGGTGCCAAGGAGGCGGTTGTCGACACGATCTTGCCGGCCGTGCATGGGACATATGGCGAGGACGGATCGCTTCAGGGTCTGCTCGAGCTGAGTGGCGTTCCGTATGTTGGTAGTTCGGTCAGTGCTTCGGCCGTGGCGATGGACAAGATCCTAACGAAGGCGGTCTTGAGGGCACACGGTCTCCCTACGCTAGAGTCAAAAGAGATTCTGCGCGAAACATGGGTCGAACGCGGCGAAGAGGTCGTGACATTAGCTTCGGAGACTTTTCGGTGGCCTGTATATGTGAAGCCAGTCTCCTTGGGTTCTAGCATCGGTGTTAATCGTTGTGTTGATGAAGTACAAGCAATAGAAGCTCTACGGCTCGTGTTCGAACTTGATCGAGCGGCGCTTATAGAACCAAGCGTCGAGCACGCGGTTGAGATTAACTGCGCCGTTCTAGGTGCTCACGGCGGCGATCTCCGAGCTTCGGTTTGCGAGCAGCCAATCGCTCAACAAGAGGTCTTGTCGTTCGATGACAAGTACTTGCGCGGCAGTAAGACCGAAGGCATGAAAGGCGCCGAGCGGATCATTCCCGCGCCGATAGGCGAAGGCGCGACGAAGAGAGTCCAGGAGCTTGCGAAACAATCGTTCTCGGCCCTCGGGTGCGCTGGCCTAGCTCGCGTTGACTTCTTGATGGACAAAGATGGACGAATTATCGTCAACGAGCTGAACACGATTCCTGGATCGCTTTCTTTCTATCTCTGGGAACATGATGGCTTCGCTTTCGCTGATCTACTCGACGAGCTTCTACGACTAGCGTTCGTCGAGCACGAAAAGAAGCGAGCAACAACGAGGGTGTTCGCGAGCACGCTTCTGGCTAGCGCGCCGGTGTCTGGTGTTAAGGGGAATGTATGAGAGCCGAGCAAGTCGTCGTGCGTGTAGTAGGGTCTATACGCGAGGAAAGCAAGTGAGCGATCATAGTGAGTTTGCGTCAGAGCTAGCGATTCTGCGAGGCGAGGGGCCTCCGCTTGAGGACCCTGACCCCGATTCGCTTGCCGAGCGAGAGGTCAACCGTCGCTGGGCGGCAATGAGGCGCCTTGGAGAGAATAATGTGTACGAGGCCGACGACCTAATTCGTCGTCAGCTGTACGCCAGCGACCCGACTCTCCGCGCTGAGGCAATCCACGTCCTTCTGGGTATCTGGCGGCGCTCCGACCTCCTAGGTTACGTAATCGAGCTAGCTGCGGATCGTGACGAGTACCCGATGGTTCGCATGGTCGCAATCGAAGCGCTCGGTCTCTCGGATTTAGTTGAGAATGAGTCCGTGAGTAAGTTCGTTCGAGAGCTTGCCGTGCGCGAGGATGAGCCAGAGGTTAAGCGAGCGGCGACGAAGATACTAGAGCGGGGATGACGACTGACCCGCACGGGGAGCCGCTGCCCTGGCAGCAAGTTCCAATCGCCGAGTGCGGAGAACCTCTAGAGAGGGTTATCCCGGGTGATCGTCTTCTTGTCGACCCCATCTACCGGCGTTTAGGCTATCCGGAGGCGCTCGACCGTGTATTCCTCCGAACCGGAGTCATCGATCGCCTTCGTGCCGCGGCGCAAGCGTTGCCCGACGGGTTCGCTATACAAGTATGGGACGGGTGGCGGCCAGTCTCCTTGCAATCGCGACTCTACAACGACTATAAGGCGGAACTCGTCGATAGCTCATCACTCGATGGCGCTGAACTCGAAGATCTCGTGGCGAAGTTCGTTTCCATGCCCTCTTCTGATCCAACACATCCATCGCCTCATTTAACTGGGGGCGCTGTCGATTTGACACTAACGGATTTAACGGGAACACCATTAGATATGGGCAGCTCTTTCGACGAACTAACCGAGCGCTCGTACACCGATTACTACGGCACAACGAGCGATAATAGTCATACGATCTTTCGAGAACGTCGAGAGATGCTACTCGCGGTCATGCATGGGGTAGGGTTCACTAACTTCGAGTCCGAGTGGTGGCACTTCGACTACGGAGACCAGTTTTGGGCAGAGGCTATGTCACGGTCAGCGGTTTATGGGAAGGTATCGCCCGTATAGCAGTCGTCATTGACGTTCACCAGATAAATACACATCCACTGCCAACGAAGACCCAATCCGCCGGTCCGGTGCTTACGTCACAGTGATCATACTCATTCGCGAGTATGCGCAGTCCCTTATCGTACGGCTTCTGCGCAGAAAGGAATGTCTCAAGTTTAACGTCCGTAATCTCCCCGTGGGTACCGGAGTAATTTAAGCGAATCTCCGGGTTCCTCGTTGGCGACGTGAGATAGACAGGGAAATACCGCTGGCTCTTGTGTTGATAGGTCTTTAGTTCGATTTCTATAGATACTGTTTCGGAGAGCGCTTTCTGTATCGGCTTCGGTAAAGCAAAGCCCCAGCGGAGACCACGTTCATCCGCCCAAACGTTGCTCGGAGAGATCGACGATCCATCAATGTGCAGTTGCGGGTAAAACAATTGGCTGGCGAGTGCAAAGCGACGTTCCGCTTCTTCATGGCCGAACCGCGGTTGTTTTGCTCTTGCGACTGCCTCCGAATGAATCGGAAGCATCGAAGTCAAGCTTGAGCGATCGGTATCAGACAAATACACGATCTCTCGAAGAAAGAAGTTCGGGTCTTTAAACCATTCGGGCAGCGTATCGTTATCGAAAGCGCATGCTATGAAGAATTCGGGATGGCTGTCGAACGCACTCTGCTTGTACTTAAGGGTCGTGTGTAGCTCCCAGTAGTCCGCAGGATCAAGCGAAATAGCAGAATCGGCATCGCGAATCACGACGGGAACGTCGAGAGCTTTAATGTCGATAACGTAACGCCATTCCTCTTTAAACCCGCGACGACCGTGCTCGAGATACGGCTCGACCGCTTGTTGCCAGTAAGCAGAACCGATCTCATTACCGAGACGAGCACGGAGAAGGTTCTCGATAGACGCTTCGACGACCTCGGGATGTAAGAACATGTTGATAGCTTCCGGGCTCTTATAGAAATCAGAACTAAGAGTTAGAAGTTCAGCGTAGTCATCAGAAGAGCGTTTCAGGACGGAGAGGTAGTTTTGTATGGATGAGCCGGCGAGGCCAGTAGACAACGCGACGATGATCTCGCTAGCGACGCTGATATGAAGATGGCGTACGCCAACGTATATAACGAACGCGAACCCGAATAACGCGAGAACTACACAGATCACAAGAAAGATAAGAGCGCGGAGAAGGTCGTTCTGGCGCTTAAGTTCGAAGACCCGCAACCGAGGATCGTCATGATAGAGATGACGAGGCAAAGGTGCTAAACGACGCCGAGTGGACACTGTAACGACTCCTTGAGCGGTAATAACGACCTAACCGCGGTTAAATTGAGGGAGGAAGCCATAGTTTTGCGGTCGGTTGAGGAGTTTCCGGCTGGACAGAGGCCGACGAGGCCGACACACTCGAGACAGCATAATCGTGCACGATCCGTTCGGCGGCTTCCAACGTGATATCGGCAGGCGTGGTACGACGGGAACCTCTTCGCGATCCGTTAGCGAGCAGATGGCGTGGCGGAGTCCTGCTGGAAACCCAAGCACGAACTTCACCCCAACAACAAGTCGCGCGTTGAACCATTCAGGCGTTCCAGTAAGGACACCTTCTGGATCCTTGATGCTGCCGTCTTTTGTGACGTTCCAGCGAGCGCCGACGGAGTCGTCAGTCATCACGATCGTTTGGACACCCGCTGCTTCGCCGCCTTCGACGATCGACGTGAGGCGAGTCGAAGTCTCCTCGGTGAAGCCACGAGGATATCCCGTTACGACGAGGATATGGTAATCACCTCGTCCTTCGAGATCTCGTGCCAGAGAGGCAGAATCACTTGCTTGCCGCTGACAGCCATCGTCACCAAGCCGTCGAGTTCGTACTGCGGCCAGCCCTTGGCGAAGAAGGCGTGGGAGAGAACCACAACACCGAAGTTGCTATTGGCGATGCCACTGTCGATCTTCTGCCTGAGGCTATCTCCGATCCTCAGCTCGAACTCGTCGTACCAGACACGAAGCTCGCGCTCCTGAAGGGCAACGGCAAGCGGGCGCACGATCGCATCCTTGTCTTCGGTTGCGTGCGAGATGAAGACGTCGAACTCGCGCTCCTCAGTGGCTCGCGCCGGTGGAATATCGCTCACGTTGTGAGCGATCTCGGCGAGGTCTCGACGCTGCTCGCGGATCGGAGGCAACGGCTTGAAGGCAGAAGCGCGAATGACCCGAGCGCCGCTGCGGATCTGTCCGCCTCGGAGTCCTTGCATGTCCACCACGACGAACCAATGACCACTATGGGGAATACCGATCCGAGTCGGGGACCGGGTTGCCAGACCTCCCCAATAACGATGGTCTGCGGAGCGCTTGTAACGGCTGAGATTCGAGCTGTCGAGAAGGCGGACGTTGGCGCCCGTTGAGAGTGTGACCTCGGCGACATCGCCCCGATTGCAGTGACCAAGGTCGTATTGCAGGAAGTCGGCCATATCGCCCTCTGAGGGAGGCCTAGTGTATTGAGCGCCTCAGAAGGTTCTCGCGATTCTTAGGTCTACGGCGTCTTTTCAGCGAGATCTCGACTAGAGGGGGGCGACCGAACTCGATGGTTAACTGCTTGAAGCGAGCGGAGAGACAGTGGATACTGCGCCCAATGAGACTGCTAATCAGGACGGCACTTGGCACCCTTCTCTTCGTGACGATGACAGTCGCGCCGAGCGGCTGCGGCAGCTCCGCGAAGGGATCTCCGGACAACACGCATTCGACAGCCGCCCTCAAGGCAGCCTACAACGCATCGATTCAGGCTTATCTGAAGCCCGACCCCGAGAAGTTCTGCTCTTCCCTGACCGCCAGGGGACAGCAACGTCTCGTCGCCGAACTGAACTCGGGCGGGATCACCGTCGGTGACGGGAGGGTCAAGGACTGTAAGGACGCGGTCATGGCCGCCTACGCCCTGATGAAGATGTTCTCGGTCGCTCCAAAAGAGACGATCACAGCCGCGGCTGTCGCCGGCGATAACGGAACTGTCCACTGGGTCTCAAAGAGCGCGACCAGCACTGACAAGGGGGTGGCGAAGCTCGTCTATCAGGATGGTCGCTGGTTGATCGACGATATGGGATCTAGTGACAGCGGCTCTTCCGACGAGGAGCAGGCGAAAGCCGACATCTCGCGCTGGCTTTCCAACTGGTGCAGCCTCAAGCCTGGCATGACGAAGGCCGAGGCGATCGCCAAGATGGGTACGCCGACGACTTCCTACGATGCCACCCAGGCCACTCCGCAGCTGAACTGGGAGCAGGGCGCCTACAGCTTCACCGCCTTCATGGACACGGACAACGTCCTCGATCAGCTTCAGGCCGACTATTCGCACCTCGGCAAACGAGACCGCTCGAAGCTTTCCTGCCCTGATACTCGCCGATAGCAGGACCCCGGCAACCCACCCGATCGTGTGGTGCTTGCTGGACAGAAACGTGCTCGTGGTGGCCGGCGGGCGCCGGTTGACAGAACGCTGACAAAAGTGGGATGCTCGCTTCCCCTCCCCCGAAGTAGGCGTTCTCAAAGGAGTGAGCAGCGTGGCGCTAGTCAAGTGTGAGGACTGCGGTAACGACGTTTCAACGGCGGCCGCGGCTTGTCCGAACTGCGGCAGGCCGATGGACACGACTCTGGCCTCGCTCCCGACTGGCGCTGCTCCGGCCCCCACACCGACCGTAGCCGCCCCTCCAACGGCCCAGACGCCGCAGCCGCCTGCCGTTCCTCCTCCGCCCATGACCGCGAAGGGAATCTGGTTCCGGCGGCACCCGATCATCACCGTCATTCTCGCGCTGATTATCCTCGGCGCGATCGGCTCCGCCCTCTCCAAGGGGAATGGCTCCGGATCATCCGGGACGTCCGCGAACAAGCCGTTCACAGCCGCGTCGACATCCACCACGTCACCGGCAACGACCTCAGCGCCACCGGCGCCAAAGATGACCGCGGCACAGGAGCAGGCAATCCAGTCCGCCCAGAACTACCTGTCGATGGGCAGCGGGTTCTCTCGCGCCGGGCTCATCGATCAGTTGTCGTCATCAGCCGGTGAGGGCTTCCCCAAGGCTGTCGTCATCTTTGCGATCAATCACCTCCAGGTGAACTGGAATGAGGAGGCCGTCAAGTCCGCCAAGGGCTACATGGCGATGGGCATGGGGTTCTCTCGCGATGGGCTGATCGAACAGTTGTCTTCGTCAGCCGGTGCGGGCTTCACCCACGCGCAAGCCGTGTACGCGGCGAACCAGGTCGGCCTGTAACCGCGCAAGCCGTTTCAGGCAAGCGCAGCCCGATAAGTCGCTCTTATGCGAAACTCTGGCCAGCATCGCGGCGGTCCGCCTCCGGGAGGACTAGGTGGTCTTAAGCGGAAACCCCACAACTCTGAAAGTAAGTAATGGTCGCCTAGATAACGCCCCGCGAGCGATCGAAGATCCGCGGGGCTGATTGCCGGTGCAACGACTTCCTGAGCGTCGCCACTGCCCGTCGGCGGAGGAGCGTTCCCTTGGGAATCAAGCATCTCATCTCCCTCTAGCCGCGAACCGGGGACGCTTGCGCGGGCTTGGCTTTGGCCAGCTGCGTCGCGGAGCAGTATCGTACTTTGCCACCGAGCGCGCTGACAAAAGCGAGCACTCTTCACCTTACTTTCGTACCGCGATCGGAACTTCGATCGCCTCCGGCGGTGACGTTGTCCCGTTTCGCCTATCGACAAGCCAACCGAGGGAAACGAGCATTTCCATGACCTCAGAGACGGGAAGTCGGTCTGTCACCTGGTGTGAGCGGTCCCTCTTAAGCCAATCCCAAGGCCGGCCACACCAGTAGCCGAGTCGCCCCCACGGTGAACGCTCGCGTCTGGGAAACTCGATCTGCCGGCCTAGCTCACAGCTGGGGCAGGGTGCCATCTGCTCCGTTCCGACCTTACTCCAGTCGACGCAGACGAGGCCTTCGTTGCAGCAGTACTCGCAGTGCTCGTCTTCGGAGAGGTTAAGGAGGCGGGCGATCGCTTCGAGAGTAGGAATTTCAAAGAGCTATATCTGGGCGCTTGAGAACGAACAGGCGCCGCAGCGCCGCCGACCGTCGGGTAAGAGTCTCTTTTGAATCGCAAGCGCACTAGGCGTCACCGTGTATGAGCTTTTTGCTGCTCGAACTCAGCTCGAGGAGGCTGGGATGCCCGCGGGCCTAAAGGAGTTCGCCGAGGAGGAGGGACTGCCAGAGAGTGATGTTTTAATGCTCGCGCGCATCGAGTTTCGGGGCGAGCAGCCTCACATGGCCGAAGGTTGGCGCTTCCTCCACAACGCCATTATGTACAGCACGACGAGCGACCTATAAGTTGGTCATACTCTATCTTGACTCGTATAGCAAAGATGCGATCGTTATTAACGCCGCCGGTAAGCGCCGGCGTCGGTCAGCTGTTCCGCTAACTCGCACGAAGGAGACCCAGGCATGGCGACAGAGTGGGAGTACAAGGTTGTCCTCGTCAGCGAGTGGAACAACCCTGTGGAGTCAAACATCGACGACGAACTCAACAAGCTCGGACGCGGGGGTTGGGAACTCTGCGGGATTGTCCCCGAGTACCAAGTGCCCTTCGGCGATCTTCCGAGGTTTGTTCTAAAACGGCCGAAGGGCGTCGCGACCCCATAGTGACTCGACGGCGTGTCGTCGTTCGCGATACACCTTTGAGCGCCAAACGATCGTTCAGCTGCTTAACAAAGCGGAGCCGAGGAGTTTCGGGATCATCCTCTCTGGCGCTGCGTTGGGCGTGACTCACGGTTCTCTTGTCAAAACGGTATATCCTTCGCCAGGAAAGGCTGTCTGACTAGATGGATTCCCCCCAAGTCACCGAAAGCCGGTCTCCTCTACCGAGCGGGATCACGCCGCCAACGGCGAGCGGCGCCTGGGTACTCGTAAGCGCTCTAGTGGTCGTGATCGGCAGCCTCGGCGCCTGGGTTGAAACCCCAGCTGGCAACATCTACGGCGCCCAAGGGATCGGCTGGATCGGCGCCCTCCTCGGTGGCTTTGCGCTCGTTGCCTCAGTTGTTCGTATCCTCTTTAATCGCGCGAGTTGGCCACTTGTCTTCGTGGTATTCATAGGTATCGGGGGATTTATAACCGCTGTCTTCCTCTGGATTGCTCTCAGAACCTTTGGAGCGGCGAGCTGGATCTGGAATACAGTGATCGCCCACTGGTCGTCGAGCAATGACCTCGGTCGCTTCCACGCCTCGACTGGTTGGGGTCTCTACCTATTGCTCCTGGGATCACTCAGCCTCACCATCTCGCCCCTCTTTCTGCTCGCCTCCGAAGGCCGGGCAAAGTTACGGCAACGCTCTCTCCGAGACCGGGTACGTGATCGCGCAAAGACTGCAGTTGACGCACCCAAGCATCCCGCGGACGCGAGCGACGACGTCCCTGTCGTTCAGCGCGATAGCCTCCTTTGAGACATGGGCGCTTGACATGTGGGACGCCGTGTGAACATATGGCCAAACTAGGCCCTCGGCGGCGGAGCATGATGCGGATGAGTTTGTGGGGTGACAAGTGCATACATCGAGCATGCGTGCTGACCACGGCGAGAAGTCTGCGCGCGCTGTTAATCGTGCTTGTCGCGCTCGCTGTCACATCGACTACTAGCGGCGTGGCAGGGAGAAGGTCGAGCACCCAGCTAAAGCCGATACGGGTGGTCGTCTTGATTGATGAGTCTGGGTCTGAGACGTCAACATCGATCGCGAGCGAGCGCGATGCAGCATCGCTTCTAGCGCTGAGCGAGCTCTCAAACGATTCGTCGTTTCTCGTTGCGGGCTTCGGTAGCAGTAATCGTCGTGGTCAGACCGCTGTTACCTCGTATTGCCAATTCGTCCCACTCTCGACGCCGAATGCTCGGGAACGCGCGGCCGCGTGTGCGCGTCGAGCGCATGCTCGAACTGCTGCCCAGGGGAATGACACCGATCAGCAGGCGGCGCTTCGCTTCGCGGTTGACGCCCTGACCTCGACTCCCGCAGGAACGACGCCGGTTATCTTCCTCATGACCGATGGCGTTCTCGATGTCAGCCACTCCCCGCAGTATGGAAGGACGCCAGGCGGTCGCGACCGAGAGGCGCTTCGTCTAGTTCAAGCGGACGTCCTCCCAACTGCGCGGCGAGCTGGCGTGCAGATCTGGCCTATTGGCTTCGGCCCGCAAGCAAACAAGGCCGACCTTAACCGCTTCGCAGTAGGAGGTGCTGGCGCGAATGCAGAGTGTTCAGGACCTGAAGCGCGACCGCACGCCATCGTGGCCGAAGGCGCATCCCATTTGCTGGTTGATCTACTCACCGCGTTGGGGCGGGCGCGCTGTGCTCATGTGGAATCGCCAACTAGTGGGCGGGTTGAAGCGGGAAAGACGCTAACGCTTCGCGTGACGATCCCAGTGATCGCGACCGACGGCGCGATCACTGTGACAAAACTCGACCCCAGCTTCAGGGTTGCTTACTTTGATCCGGCGGGGCAGCAAGTTCCAGCGAGAGGCGAGCTAAACGGCCAGATCTTCTCGCTCTCGGGACAGAATGATCGGGTAGAAGCCCTCCGTATCGAGAACCCTCAACCGGGGACGTGGAAGATTGAAATCACAGACCCGGCACGCCACCCCGGCCAAACGGTGAGTGCACTCGCTGTTTGGGAGGGGGCACTGAGCGCGGCTATCGTGCTCGATCCTCCGAATCCGCTGCCAGGCCAAAAGGCTCACGTTCAGGTCATTCTGCAGACTCGCTATGGGGTCGTCCGCAACCCGAGTGCGCTTCGAGGGCTGAGTGCCTCAGCCGTCGCGAGCGGTTCGTTCGGGACACTCTCGATTCCGCTGAACGACAATGGCCGGGGGCAGGACGCTCGCGCACATGACGGCATATTTAGTGGGTTGTTCACTTTCCCTAAGGGCACGAGTGGGTGTGTTCATCTCACCGGCAAGATCGCCGGGCGAGGCATCGCTTCGGATCAGCGCGCATATGACTTTTGCCCGCCGCCTCCGGGCCTTTCCGCGACATTCGATGTCAATTGGCCGGTTCACCTTCACGCAGGAGACTCGGTCAAAGGCTCTGTATTGGTTACGAACCAGACCGGTAATCAAGAAGGATCGTTGAGCCTATCGGAGATCTCAAACGGCGCGCTCGTTACAGTAGCGCCAGCCAACGTCAAGCTTGCGAATGGTACTTCGCGTATTTCTTTCCGCGTGACGTTCTCAAACCGCTCTACAAAGGGCGATGTCACGGGACGACTCCAACTGCGAACCCGTGATGGACATTCAATCTCGGAGACATATATCTCAACGCGTATCGTCACGCCCCCCGGTTTCTTCGCTCGCTTCTGGTGGTTGCTCGTCGCGGCCTTTCTGATAAGCGGAACTGGGGCCGCGACGGTTACTGCTCGACGGCGGAAAGCTCTTAGGCTTGCACGAGTTGACGGGTTACTCGCGCGCCTTCGGCGCGATGGGAAGGAATTGAGCACTTTGTCTGCTCCGCTAAGCGAGAACATTTTCCGCTTGCAATACATCGATGACAGCGACGCGGAGCCGCGTCTGCGCCTTGCGATGAACGATGGCGAGGCAAACCTGTTGGTGACTCGCTCCGGGATGGGCTATGCAGTCGAGGGTCCAGGACGCACACGAACGACAGCCGATTTCGGCGCGGAGGTTCTGATTAATGACGATGTCATGCTTGTTATCGAAGATGTTTCGGTCAGGAAGGCCGCCGATACGGTTGCAGTCGGTGAATCTCCAAAGCAGTCGTTTGGTCCGTATATAGCCGACGAACCAAGCGAACCCCCGGACATCTTGATGTAACGAAAAAGGAGATCGTGTGAAGATCTACCAGAGGTTTTTGTACGTCGGGCTAGGCGGCACGGGATTGAAGATTGGTGCGCAACTCGAGCAGAGGTTGAGGCTCGAGCTCTGCGGCGCAGATGGGCTTGCGCTCGCTTCCAACCCGGCCTTTGGTGGGTCGCTGAGCCCGTTCGAGTTGCCAAAGTTCGTTCAATTTATCTACGCGGATTTTGATGAACGCGAACGTCGATCCGTCGAGAGTGCAAGTGAACGGTTCACAAGGAGTGCCGCAGCAAGGAACACCGCGACTTTCATCTCCAACCTTACGCCCCATCAAAACAGCTATGCGAAGGTCGCCGAAAGCCTGCGTACCGAGTGTTATCCGCTCGTAAGGGAATGGCTGCCGCCCGAGGACAATGAGCCAAAAGTTGCGCCGCTTCGGGACGGCGCAGGCCAGTATCCGACGGTTGGTCGAGCGGCATTCTTCGAGACGATTCGCGCTCAAGGACTTGTGAGCATCGAGGACCCGTTGGAGAAAGCGATCGCGAGGCTAGCGAATGCCGGCGGTGAACTGGATGGCTTTCTCGGTAAGCAAGCACGCCGTGGCTGCGACGTCTTCGTCGGCTTCTCGGTGGCGGGCGGCACGGGAACAGGTGTCTTCTACGATTTTCTCAGGCTCGTTTCGTGGAAAGTGAAGGAGGTCCTTGGGACCGGGGCAGATAGCCACGTGCATGTGTATCCGCTCGTAGTCTTGCCATCTGCTTTTGACGAAGGCAAAGGAGGGGGACGAGCAGCGCAGCTCAACGGCGGGCCGGCGCTGCGCGAGCTGTTCGCTGCGATCGATCGCTGCAACACCGGTGTTTCAGGCCCGGCTCCCGCTTACCCCGGTGCGGAGCACAAGTCTATTCCAGCGGAGATCGACGCTAGAACTGCGTTCATTTTCCGGCGGCCCGAGGCAATCACGATTGAAGATCTTCACCGCTCGATAGTGTCGTTCGTCGTCTCGCTGATAGGAACGGAACTTCGTACCCAGGAGGGCACCGCAGAGGGATCGTTTGCATCCTGGTTCGTCAATCGGGCCGGCGAGCGTCGGAACAGCGCTCCTGACGGGATTGGAAGGCAGCCGGCGTCCGCGGCGATCTCCGCGCAACTGACTATCCCGCTTGAGCAGATTTCTGAAATCCTCGCTTCGCGGCTTGTCGCGGACGCAACGCATGAGCTGCGCAAGCCGAAACAGACCGAAAACAACCGTGACGAGATTCAAGCGTTCATCGCTGCAGCGGGTGTTACACCCCTTCAAGAGAGAGCGTATGTTGATCCACTCCCGTCGCTCGCTCACGACCTGCGAGGTGCTCGCGATATCTTCGCTCAACTTACACAGCGGCGTGAGACGGCCGTTCAGTACGTCCGCTCGTTCCAGAAGAGCCTCGATACTCGGGTAGCGCAACTTGCGGAGGGTTTCAACTACGGGGAGGGCGTCAAAGCCGTCGCTTCCAAGCACGACCTCTTCCGCGTTGCGCGTATAGCGCTCGGCGACGCTCGTCTCGACGACAACAGAATAAACGAAGAAGGTGTCGTTGGCTTTCTTCGACGTAGGGCTGAGCCTCTTCAGCCCGAAGGCACTGACTTCGCGCTCACGGCTCCAACTCCACCGCAGCTCGGCGATAGCCTCGCTGGCATCGTCAAAGTGAAACTCTCGGATCCCGAGCCGAGGAACGCGCTTGAGACACAAAACCGATGGTACGAGTGGCGAACGCAAGCAGAATGGCACGCGGCTTGGGCTAAATACGCAGAGTATTGGCGTCCAAAGGCAGACTCGTTGCGTAAAACCCTTAGCGAGATTGTCGAGGCGTTTAATGCGCATGCAACGGCCGAGCAGGAAAGGTTCCAGGAGAACTGTCATCGCCTCTACAGCGCAACACGCGGTGTCGTCTACTTCCTGCCGGAGAGCGGTTCGACAAATGACTTGAGCCTCTTCTACGAGACTGCGGTTCTTCCGAGGCTACGGGAGCGACTCAAGCTTCCCGAAGGTAGCGATGAGGGCCAGATCCTCGATCGGATAATGGGGCAATCGTGGCTCGATGCCTATCTCGCGTCTACCCAGGCGCCTGCAGAGCAGACCGTCGAGTTTGTACTAGACAAGGCCGAATCCGAGATCTACTCACTTCTTGCCGACGGGGGCGACGAAGAGAAACCGATCCTCCCACGCCTCTCAACCCTTCTCGCCGCGGTCGCGTCCGGCGCGACCGAACAAGCTGGGCTTCAGACCGGCCTTGTCGAACGTTTCCGGACTAGCGTCGGGTCACTTGTTCCGGCCGGCTTCGAGCCCGAGGGATCAGGAAATGTCGATGTTCAGGTCTTTTATCCCGCTGCGGGGAAAAGCAGTGAGATCGAAGGATTCCTCGAGAAAGCTATTGCGGTCGGAGACCAGAACCCGGATTTCCACCAGATCGCAGACTCAAACTTCCTGGGTGTTGTCATTACGCGCGTCGCATTACCGGCGACTCAGATTCGGGAGTACAAGGACCTGATGCGGCTCTGGGCGGATGCTATTGACAATCCACGGCAGGACGATTACCTCGCGTGGCGGCAACGGCTCGGTTTTGACGCGCGGTGGATTGTGCTTGACGAAGATGACCGCGTACAAGTGCTTCTCTGTCTCCTTAACGCGATGTGGGACGGTTCAATTCAGGTCGTCAAGGGTACGTCCGAAAGCCCCGAGCGAATTGCAATTCATCAGTATGACGCCCCAGATGCGCCGCCAATCGAACTCGATTTCAAGGCATATGGGGATCTATCGCGCTGGTCGAATGTCCTACGCGCGTACGAGCGCTATGCCCTCGGGCGTGAAGAAACGACGAGTCAGCGTTGTGCGCAACTGATGAAACGGCTCGCGCCCTACGGCGTCAGCGAAGACCCAGCGCCACCGAGCGATCTCTATCGGGCCTTTCGGATTCTCGTCACTGAGCAAGCGGCTCGCGCCCAAGCGGTTGTCGATCGGGTCGCCGATCAGGCGAAGCCCGCCGCGCGCCAGGCTCTTGATTTTTGGACTGACACCGTACCCAAAGCACTTGAGCGGGAGTTTTTCGGAGGGGGCGGCCCGCGCGGACGAAACCATCTCCAACTCTTCGACAGCTTCGGTGAATCGGGTACATCGTGAAGCTCACACCGTTAAATTACGTCACCGTTGTCGACCTCGATGCGGATGTAAACGACATTGGTAACGACTTCTCCGAGTTCCAACGGAGGCAATTGCCGGATGCGTCCGGTGGTCTCGTAGATGCGACGCGAGTCGTTGTCTTCGGTCGCTATTCAGGGCTTTGTGCATGTGAGTCGCTCGTCGAGGATCTCGTTCTCTCCGCATCGGTTGAACGAATACTCTTCGTTGTGACCGGTAGCGAAGAGGATCCCGGGCCCGGGGGATGTGTCCTCGAGCTACCGGTGCCACTTGGACGTAAAACAGCGGCAGTGCTTTGGATCGGTGACCCTCGGGGCGTTCTCTGGCGAATGAGAACGGCAAAAGCACAGGCACTGACTGTCTCACGCGACGATCCAGAGGGCGAGGCGGCGCACGCCGCTCTGATCGACTGCCTGCGCCTTCCAGAGGTGTTTGACGCCGTTTTTGATTCAACGGTCGAGATCTCAACTATCGTCTCGCCGGGCCTGCATGTCGTAGTTCCTGGTGGTGGTGGAGCGGAGCTATTAAGTACCGCCGATGCCTCGGCCATTCACACCTTGGCTGGCGAGACGGCTCTTGATCTCCAAGAACTTGTTGGCACAGTGCCGCCGGCGATTGAAGGGAAGACATTCCTTTTTGGGAATGCGCCACCACCACCAGAAATATTCGAGGCTGAAGGCCCTATCGGGCGACTGGTGCGCGAGATACATGAGTGTCATGCTGGAGCAACGAAGGCAGCGAGCGAGATCATAGAGCGGCCAAGCGTGCGCGCTAGAGCGGACGAGCCCACGAAGCGGATAAGGATTCTAGGCCAGGTGTTCTCTTCGTTGAAGACACTCTTGCGCGACGACCTTTTCGAACACGTCGATGGCTCGGATGGACTCGATCCGTCGGAGATCCAGGTGCTGAAGAAGGCCGGGCTTCGCGCAGCCGCGATTCAGCCGCGTACGGAGACGAACTCCGGCGAGGCAGAGAACGAGCTGCGCGACTTCACTGTATCCGAGCTTCGCAAAACGGGATCTCTACTCGCTGTCGTCGGTGAGCTTCGAGTAATGGCCGATCGAGCACGACCGCGTTCCAGTCGAGAAACGATTGCGGCTCTTGATAACGCCTGCCCCGATTCCTTAATCGACCATCTGAAGTCTTTCCCATCGCTTCGTATCAGGCTCGGAGGCGCTCATCCGCTCACAACACTGTTCGCGCTCTTCGCTGTGACTCTCTGTATCCCGCCAGCGTTCATCCCACTTCCGATTGCTGGAGTTGTTCTGCTGGCGCTTGCGATGTTGCTTCTTTCTGGAACGACGACTCTGCGCAACCTTAAGGGTTTCTTCGCGCTCGAACGAGACAAGCTCTATGTGGTTGGTGGGACTGCAGCTGCGGGAATGATCGTGGGCGGAATTGTCCGGGCGACGGCAGAATCAAACGCGCTCACTATCGGTGCGTCGATCGCAGTGCCACTTCTCTACGCTTTATGGGCGCGCGAAGTCTGGCACGACTCAACGGTTCGTTGGGTTGAAGGAGCGAGGCTTGAAGAGGTGCTTCCAGCGCTCGATCAAATGCTCGACACAACGGTTGGTGTAACGATGAACGATTGGATTTTGGCCAACCCGCGAGTCCAGTTTGCGCGAACCGCAACTCGGATTGCAGACGCGTTGGAGCAGATCCGCGCTGGGTTGTTGGGAGAAATAGCTCCCAGCTCGGATGTGCAAACGCGCAGCGCGGAGTTGGTACGGAGGCGCTGCAACCCAGCCGTAAGAGCTGATCTGGATGAGCACGTTGGCGGTGGGCTATTGAGTCACGCAAATGAGATTGAGGAAATCGTCATGCACGACTACATCGATCTCATCGAGTCCTCGATCGCGGAACACTGGGTTAGCATAAACTCCGCTCCCAACGACCAGTCGCCGAAAACCGTGTACGAGGCTTTTCAAGAACGCAGTCTCGAGTATCGTAACGAATTGCAGCTTCACGGACTCTTCCGAGAGGCGACAGTCGGATTTGCGACAAACGGCAACCGCAGTGTGCGCGGAGCCAGAAAACGCGCAGACCTTTTAGCGGATCTCTGGCGTGAGATCGACGGCCTCGATGATCTTCTCGCCGTTACTCCCGATAGCGACATCGTTCAGTTCTGCGCGCCGGACGATTTGCTTCTCCTCAACGAGAGTCCAGAGAGTGCGAAGATGGTGCGGTTTGCACCTGCGAGCTATTCACGAGACGGCTCGGGTTTACAGGTTACGCGTACCGAGATGATGTTGATCGCCGGTGTCCTCAGACTCGTCCCATTACGAGCTGGCACCGCGCGTATCACGCCAGAGCGTAAACCAAAGCGCAAACGGCGATCGGCGGATGCGACTGCTTCTTCTTAGCTTATCCTTGAGGCAAACCGCTGCTCACGCTTAAGCACGTGGGTCTCGCCCGACTTACGGGAAGAGCTGGCAAATCCAGAAATACCTCTTCGATCGATGGAGGCGGGCGGGTATTTGTACTCTGGCAACGGGTGTAATAATCGCGGAGCGATGAGTTGACCTTACGATCTAGTAGGAACGAAGCATCGAGTAAAAACACTACTGGCGGTGCGTCTGGATTCACTCGATACCAAAGGTTCCGTTACGCTTTCGACAGAACCTTGTCGCGAGGAACATTACCGCTCACGATTTGGCTCGTCGCAGCTAGTCTTCTATTTGTCGGGCTTTTTACGACGGTAGTTTTACTCGGCCGATTAGCGCCTGCGGGGGCCGATGGACGAAGACCAGGTGTGTCGCGGCAGTTTTATAATGACTTGCTGCACATAATCGATCCTGGCGCTCTCACCCACGATGCTCTCGGCGGCGAGGTAGTAGGGTGGGCCTTTCTCATAATAATGCTTACGGTGACTGTTGCCGGCTTGTTTGTATTCGGCTCATTTATCGGCATCATATCGACCGGGCTTCAAGAGAGGTTAACCGAGCTCCGCAAAGGCCACTCGGTCGTACTCGAGCGGGATCACACATTGATCTTAGGATGGTCGCCAAATGTTATCACGATAATTACCGAGATCCTTATAGCGAGGTCAACTGAGAAAAGGCCTCCGATCGTCGTGTTCGCTAATAGGGACAAAAACGAGATGGAAGATGAGATCCGCTCTAAAGTCGATGAAATCCGACGCGCTCGGCTCGTAGTTAGGACGGGCGATCCAACCGATCCTGACGAGCTAGCGATATCAAACCCTCAAGGAGCACGCTCAATTATTGTTCTTGGCGAAAGTGGCGATGATCCCGACTCCGAAGTACTTAAAACAATTCTCGCCATCGTCCAGAGTCCTGAACGTAAACGCGGCTCTTATCACATAGTTGGTGTCCTTCGTGACTCCGACAATCTAGAGGCGGCGGTTCTAGTCGGGAAGAACGAGGCCGTGTTTATTGATGAACGCGATATGATTGCCCGGGTCATTGTCCAAGCGGCCCGGCAATCGGGTACGTCGCTCGTCTATACAGAGCTGATTAGTTTCGACGGCGATGAAATCTACTTCAAAGACGCTGATGATCTCGTCGGCGGCCCGTTTAGTAACGCGCTCTTTGCGTATGAAGACTTCGCAGCGATTGGCCTGTATCGAGGAGGAAAGGCGCTAGTAAACCCTAGAAGTAAATCGATTATCGAAGAAGGCGACAGCGTTATCGTCATCGCGGAAAACGCTTCTGTCTTGAAAAATGCGAAACCGTTCGTTGGGGATATATACGAAGAGGTTATCGCCCTAGTTCCTGCTGTCGCGGAACCTCCGCAGAAGATCCTTCTCTTGGGATGGAATAGGAGAGCGACGGCGATGATAAACGAAATAGACCAGTGCGTTCAGTCTGGCTCGAGTCTTTCGATCGTATCGGAGTACGAGAACGTAGAGGCGAGTGTTCGCGACGACTGCGCGGGTACGAAAAACGTCGCTATCGATATACATCAGGCAAGTACGTCAAAACGAAGAAGTCTCGAGTCGTTGGATATAGCTCGGTACGACCAAGTAATCGTTCTTTGCTATTCAGAAGACCTAGAACCTGGTGCGGCAGATGCAAAGACCATTATTACGCTCTTACATCTAAGAGAGATAGTAACGCGAGAAAAAAAAGACATACGAATCGCAAGCGAAATGTTAGATGATCGAAATAGAAGGTTAGCCCAGGTTGCTAGTGTCGACGACATCATAGTAAGTGAACGAGTAGTTAGCCTTATGGCGGCTCAGATATCCGAGAGCAGAACTCGCACTGTAGTTCTGAACGAGCTCTTACAAGCGGACGGAGCGGAGATATACATTCGGCCAATGACGGAGTACGTAAGAGAAGGGGTGAGAACGAATTTCGCTACGCTTGTAGAAGCGGCGAGACGTCGGGATGAAACGGCGATTGGTTATAGGGTCGCTACGTTGTCTAGAGATCATGAACAGAATTACGGCATCCGACTAAACCCTTCAAAAACCCAGGAGATTAACGTAGCGAGTGCTGATCGAATAATTGTAGTAAGTGATAACTACTATCCGTAGTCATCATCCGAGAAGTATGGCGTCAGCAGGCGAGGCCCAAGTGGGCGTGAACGCTCTCGGTCGTCTACCGCAATCGACGGGCTTGACGATGTCTGCCCGATTACTGCTAGCACGGTACCGGTAGAGCAATTGAGTTCTTGGCAGGTCGGGCACCTCGCGCATTTCGCGAGACAACGGGAACTTCGGCGTCGTGGGCTACCAAGAATGCTCTTAACAGAGGAAGACACGGTGCTCACACTATTGAGGCCGTAGCGGCCTAGCTCTCGGCTCGAGGCCTACGTCCACGCCGAGCCTGCTTGCGTCCCTTCTCGCCGAGCTTATCGCCCTCGGTGTCAGTAACGTCAAGGACGATCGTTCCCTTGCGGGCGTCCGCGAACTTGATCGTGACGGTTGCTCCCTTGCCCTCAGGGATCTCCTCGCTCGAGAGGTCGCTAACGAATACTGATTTACGTGCCATTTGAAATCTCCTTTGAATAGGCTACTGGTTAAGACGAATGTAGTACGAAGTACTTCATCATGGGGCACACGTGATACGAGATCGTAACTCTGGCAGTGGATGCATGTTTACTTATTTGCGAGCGTCAACGCAAAACGAAAGTAGAAGTTGCCAAGTGGGGAGAGTTCTGCTTAGCTCGAGAGAGGGTTGAAGAAGTCCGCCGCGGCGAGGGCTTCAGGCCAGAGCCTGTGCAAAGAACTGACAGCTGGGCTGTCCGCCGTGTAGCGAGATTCGATATCCGCTCGACGAGCATCTAGACCGACAACGGTGCCGTTTACACTCGTTGTCAGATCAGCGAACATAAGGGCTTCGTGCGATATCGACGGTTGCCATTCGTAGGGAATCGCGATATCGAGTATCGCGGCCTCGTAGCGAGCGCCGGTGTGGTGAGCGACGAGCGCCGCGACTCGCGGCGCGCCTTCTCGCGCAGCCAACGCCGCCCCGTCGAGGGGATGGAAGCCAGTATTGACGAAACTTGGGGTCTTCCCAAGATCATGAATCAGGCCGGCGATTCGGACGACGGCTGTCTCTTCCTCTCCGAGACCCGCATCTTTGGCGAAGCCCGCTGCTCGAGCGGAGACCACAGCGAGGTGTGGCAGTAGCCCGGGTAGTTCGGTCGCCACCTCGAGGGCTCGAACCGCCCAGAAGTTGAAGTCTATGTCTCGGCTACTGAGTTCCAAGGCTCTACATATACCTACCGCACAGTCGGAGGTGGCCGAGTTTCGAGAAGGACTCCCGCCAACTCCGAACGACTCAAATGAATAGCAGGGGATGATCGGAGAGCGACCGAGCTTCCTTAATCCATCGCGCCTCGGTTAGTAATCCCATGCGCTTGGCAGCTGCGGCGAGGTTGTCCCGAGTCTGGAAATCAACTTTATCCAGTGACAAGGTCGCGTCGCAATGCCAGACGCCCCAAACAACCCCTTGGCGAGCATAGATCGATCGTGCTGCCTCTACAGGTACTCGTGGGTTGTCGCCTCGGCCTCTCAGTACCTGGCCTAGTGCAAGCTCAACGTGAGCGTGCCACACGGGAATACCGAGTGTTTCGACCTGCTCATGTGCTGCCCCGAGAAGAGCCGAAGCGCGGTCGAGAGCATTCGTCTGGCGGGCAACTTCTGCGGCAGTTACCAGCAAATAAATACGTTGTCGACTACCGCAAAGCTCGGCCCGCTGCCTTGCGTTGTGGAGTAAACGCTGAGCTTCGTCGATCTCACCTGTGAAGAGTGCGATATCGGCCAGTCGGCGTTCGGTAGCTGCGGCTTGTTCGACGTGTCCTGCGTTCAGATTCGCTTGGAGCAACGCCTGCAGGCGTGCGCGTCCTTCCTTAACTCGGTCGCGCTGGAGGAGCACGTTGGCTGCGATGACATACTCGAGCTGCCGTCGTTCTGCTTCCGGCCATTGAGCGCTGTCGATGGAGGCGGCTTCAGCTTCGGCGGCGGTAGGATCCGTGAACCGTAGGTAGTGCAACCCTCGAATCGTTGCGAGCGGATGTCCTGCTGCTAGCAAGGGCTCGACCAGCTCGCGAGCTTTCTTGTAATCGCCCGCCAAGTGCTGCGCTTCCGCCTCTTGGAGAATTGCCTCCTCAGGTAGCGAGCCGGCGATCCGCTTCCAGCGCTCTACGGAGGCGAGCGCCGATGGGACATCGCCGGATCCGACCTCGGCGCGGAGTTGCGCTAGGAAAAAGCGCTCTCGGTCTTCGAGTCCGTTTGGCGTCTCGAGCGCGCGAAGTCGTATCGCAGCAGGGCGGAATGAACCGAGTCGGAGATCCTCATCAGCGGCCTCTAGGACGAATGGGATAGCTTCGTCCACGCGACCCGCAGCGACGAGGTGATCTCCGACGACCCCGGTGCTTGCGTCGGCATCAAACAGCATGTCCGCTGCCGCCGAGTGGTAGGCACGGCGCAGCTGAGAAGGAATCTTCGCGTAGACGTGCTCACGAAGAAGTGTGTGATCGAAGCGGAGAAGCTCCGACCCTGCCGGCTCGAGCCAGTCCGCTTGACGCTCCAACGAGGTCAGGAGACGGAGTCCTTCCAACTCTTCAAACCCGGCAATCGCAGCGGCCGATGCCGGGTCAAATACCTCTCCGAGCACCGCCGCAGCATCAATGAGTGTGCGAGCGGGTTCGTCTAGTCCGCTGAGCATCGCGTCGAGGAGCGGGCCAAGACCCGGTGGGAGGTCTTCGAGAGCGCGCTCATCGACCTGGATGATCTGACTCTTAACGTCAATCGACCCGATCTCCATCAAGTATGTGATCCAACTAGTGAGAAAGTAGGGGTTGCCGTGGCATCGGTCGGCGAGCAGCTGGGCACTCCGGACATCGACATCAGAGTCGGGAGCTAGCTGCTTGAGTAGGCGTTCAACGTCGTCGACGGTGAACGGATCGAGCTGGAATGTCTCAACTCCGTTGAGACGCGCGAGTTCTCCGATAGCCGCGGAGGCATTCGGGGCCTGCTGTTCGTGTGGTCGCGTGAGTATTGCCAGTGAGAAGCGCTCGCGCACTACTCGACGGGCCAGGTATAGCGCGAGATCACTCGTCGGCTCATCGGCCCAGTGGAAGTCGTCGATGGCGATGACCAAGGGACGCTCCTCTGGTAGCGAATCGATGAATTCTTCAAGCCCGGCCATGAAGTCGGCGCGAGCTTTGATCCCGGAGTGATCTCCGCGGAGTTTTCGTCCTGCCACCATCCCAGCCTTGATGGCGAATCCAAGCGGAGGGAGAACCAGTCCGATGATATCTGGCATCAACTCCGCAACGCCCTCTCCGAGCCGCCTTCCCGCTCGCTTCCCGCTGCGCGACAACCGGTCAGCCCCAACAAGCCCGATGACGATGTCCCGAAAGGGAAGGAGAGGGTCGGTAGCTTGCGACGCGCGTTCGGCCCGCCCAGTCGCAACGAGGCCACGGTTGTCGAGGAGATCCGCTGCTTGTGTCAGAACCGTCGATTTGCCGGCTCCGGACGGCGCGGTTACGACCTGAACGCGCCTACCGTTGGGCTCAAGCCATCGCTGAGCGAGGAGCCTGGACTCTTTGCGGACTATTAAGGGAATGCCGCTCATTCTCGGATCCGGTGGGAATACGATATACGCGACCCGCGAGAAGACCTACTCTTCGTGCGAGAATAAGAAGGGTGCCACTTATGCTCAAGATCGGATGGGGTTACGACATACATCGCCTGCACGACGGATACAAGACCGTCTTAGGCGGCGTCGAGTTCCCTACCTACCCACGCGGATTCAACACCCACTCCGACGGCGACGTCGTTGCTCACGCGATCGTCGATGCGCTGGCCGGGGCTCTCGGCGCGGGCAGCCTCGGAGACTACTTCCCCGAGGATGATCCGAACGATCAGAATGCGCGGAGCATTGAGTTCCTTTCGCGCTTTAGGCCGGTCATGGAGAGGCATCACGCGACAGTCTCGAACCTCGATTGCACTATCTTCTGCTCTGATGTTCGTATCGGCCCGGTCGCCGAAGAAATGAAACGCAACATCGCAGACGGCCTCGGCGTGCCGACCGGGTCTGTCAACGTCAAAGGCAAGACCAACGATGGATTCGGGCCGGAGGGCCAGGGCCAAGCGATATCTGCGACGGTCGTCGTTCAGGTGGCGACAGACGCGAAGTGATCTTTGTTTCACACACGCGCGCGCGAGACCGATAACCCAGAGGTGCCGTCACCCTCGAACCCCCGCTCCAACGATCTCGAGATTGTCCTGGCCTACTTCGAGCTGCTCGACTCAAAAGAGCAGCTCGAGGCATACCGCGAGATCCGAGATCGCCTAGGTGCGGGGCCGGAGTCTCTGAAGGCGACCAAGGCAAGCGGGCGCGCAAACATCCGACTCGAGGCGCTAGACGCGTTTCGGCAGGTTTCTGAACATCTCGCCCTCGAGAGCGGGAAGGCGCCGACGCCTAAGCAGTTTGACTCTACGTGCAAGACGGTCGGGCTTTCGTGGGATAGGTCGAAGGTGGTTCGCATCTTCGGAAGCTGGCGGAGGGGACGCGACACCTTTCTCGGGAAGTCGGTGAGTCTCTCGCCAGAGGAGCGAAGAAGGCGAAAGCGCACCGCCGTTAATAAGCGTGAGGGACGGTTTTCCGGCGTGAAGCTCTTCTTGGAGACGAACCCAAAGGCTACGACTGCGGTCGCCTACGACGATTGGCGCGAGTCGTACAACGAAGCCTTGCCCAAAGGGCGTCTGCCCGTCGTAAGTGCTACTCACGTCATGGAAGGTCTCGGCTGGTCGTGGAAAGACACCGTTGCGGCTGCGCGAGGCGACCTAGATCCCGAGGAGATCGGAAGTCGTAAATCGCGTAGGGACGCGCGGAACATGTCGTACTGTCGAGGGCCGAATGAGTTCTACGCACTGTGTGATATCGCGGATGCCCTCGGGCTTTCGACGAATGAGGTGAAAAAACGTGTCGACCGAAGAGATTTTCCAAAAGCTGTCATCCAGATGGCACACGGTCGGCTTTGGCTTAAGGAGGACATCGAGCGGTACAAGAGCGGCACGTTCATTGCTGGTGAAAGAGTGGGAGAAAATGCGCTGCGCCCCCTCTACCTGACCCGCGAGGAGGTTATGGAGCGGACGGGCCTCACCGACTGGCAACTCAGCCACAGTAGCTCTGGCCGGAAACCGCTCGAGCCGGACGTCTACTTAGGGAGGATGACGTTGTGGCTCCTAGAGACGGTCGAGGCGTGGGAGAAGAACCCCAATGGCGCGTTGGGCCAGGGGCGGACAGAAGCCACGCAGAGCGACTAGAGACCTGTTCACGTATTCGGACGAAAACCCCTGCATATAGACCTAGGCATCCAGTTTAGGAACTGCTGGGGCGGCGAAATTCACGAAACTCTCCGGTTAAGCTCACTGGGGCGTGGGCGGGGGCTGTGATAGAGCCAAATCTATGTGCAATTGAGCCCTGGTCGCCCGCATCCGCGCTGTTCTGCGCCGCGCCGCGCCCGACTCCCGTCAGCATCTCGTCGCCGGCGAGATCGAGCTCGACCGTCAAACGCGCCGGGTCACAGTGGCCGGCGAGCGCGTCTTTCTCGCCGCGAAGGAGTTCGAGCTGCTCGCCAAACTGGCTTCGGCGCCCTACCGCGTCTTTTCCAAGGAAGAGCTTTTGCGCGAAGTCTGGGGCTTTCGCTCGATCGGCCGCACGCGCACCGTCGACTCACACGCCTCGCGCCTGCGCCGCAAGCTGGCGCGCCCCGGCGCGGGTCCCTTCGTGATCAACGAGTGGGGAGTGGGCTACCGGCTGCTGGACAGCTAAACCGAGGCACCCTCGAGCTCGAGCAGCATGCGCTTGGCGCTTAGTCCGCTGCCCAGCCCGCCGTAGCCGCGCAGCGACCCGTCGGCTCCGATCACGCGGTGGCAGGGGATGACGATCATCAGCGGATTCTGGCGCATGATGTTGCCGACGGCTCGGGCGGCGCGAGGCGAGCCGGCCATGCCGGCCAGCTCGCCGTAGCTGACCGTCTTCCCGTACGGCACGCGAGCAAGCGCGCTGAGCACCTGGCGCTCGAACCCGCCCGTTTCGTAGTCGAGCGGTAGATCGAACTCGCGGCGCCTGCCGTTGAAGTATTCCTCCAGTTGCCGGGCAGCTTTGGCGACGACGCTGGCCGGCTCGGGCGCGGATACAGGCACCGTCTTGCCGACCGGAAGGAGATCGATCTGCGTTAATCCGCGCTCTGAACCATCGATGGCGAGCGTTCCCAGTGGGGTCTCGACGTAGGCGCGTTGATGCTTCCGAGCAGCCATAGAGGCGATTTTAGCTCGTACATTGGCTCTCGCGTCGCTGTCTCGTGCGCGGCGCCGAGGTTCGCTCAAACCTCGAGCGGAATTAGCAAATGCGGCGTCAGGTAGACCTCGATCAGAGCGGCCGCGACAAGGAGAGGCACAGACACCGAAATAGTTCGTAGGAGCAGGCGCCCGGGCTTCCCCGCCCGCGCGACGATGCAACTCACCGCCGCGGCAAGCGGGAGGAGCAAAGCGCTCAGTTCGGGCGTCCCGTGCAGCAGGGTGGCGAAGAGTGCCCAGTGCGAAGAGAGGTGCTCGTCGAGCGTGCGCGCCTGCTCGGAGAAGATCCACCACAGTCCAATCAGCAGGCAGACGGCGACGAGCGGATAGATGATGCGCGCGGCGACGTTCACGGCCGGGTAATCCCAGGTGTCGTGGATTCCCCAGCTCCAGAGCCGTGCGATCGGCCAGGCGAGCAGCGAGATCGCCACCAGCCAGGCGCAGTTCGTGCCCGCGATCGCCAGAACGTCGGAGAAGTGATGTTGATGAGACAGAAGCACCGAGCCGCTGTTGTCGTAGGTCGAAGTGCCGCGTCGCAATGCGGCGGTGGCGACGATCGCCATCTGCAGCACCAGCGCACCGCCCAGCGCGGTAGCGCCGATCCAGCGAGCACGCTTGTCGAGTCCTACGATCGTGTGGGCCTCCGGGCTTTTCGGGGGGGCGGCGGTGAGTTCTCAACTTCTCGGCGCTGCGAAGAGGCGGCTTGAGCTTAAGCCGGATCGCGTTGCCGTGCTCGTCTACCCGGTAGGCTCTGCGTCGTGCGTCTCGCTGTCGTCGGTCATGTCGAGTGGATCGATTTCCTGCGTGTTTCTCGCGTGCCTGCGCAAGGCGAGATCATTCACGCCAGCCGCGGCTGGGGCGATGCGGCCGGCGGTGGCGCGGTGGCGGCCGTTCAGCTCGCGAATCTCGCCGGCGACGCGATGTTGTTCACCACCTTCGGCGCTGACGAGCGCGGCCGCCACGCGCGCGAAAGGCTCGAGGCGCAGCGCGTTCGCGTGCTCGCCCGCGAGATCGATCTGCCGCAACGCTACGGAGTCACCTTTATCGACAATGAAGGCGAGCGGACGATCACCGTCGTGGGGGAGAGGTTGACGCTACGCGGCGACGATCCGGAACTGCCCTGGAGCGAGCTCGAGCAGGCCGACGGCATCTACTTCGTCAGCGGCGACGCGGAGACCGTTCGGAAAGCGCGCAAGGCGCGCGTGCTGGTCGCCGCCTCGCGCTCGCTAGGAGTGCTGCAGGAGGCAGGCGTGGAGCTCGATGCGATCGTCGGCAGCGACCTCGACCCGAATGAGCGCTACCAACGCGGCGACCTCGATCCGCCGCCGCGCCTGGTCGTTCACACCGAAGGCGCGGACGGCGGCCTGCTCGAGCCTGGCGGTCACTACGACGCCGTCGATCCCCCGGGCCCGATCGTCGACAGCTACGGCTGCGGCGACTGTTTCGCCGCCGGGCTCACCTATGGCCTGGCCGCAGGTATGCCGGTCGCCGAGGCCGTTAAGCTGGCGGCCCGCTGCGGCGCGACCGTTCTAACCGGCAACGGTCCCTACGAGCGCCAGCTAACACTGACCGGCTAGCGCCAATGTGCTTGTTGCGGCTCCTGGCCTGAGTCTCGACTAACGCAATTTGCGGATCTCGCCCGGGGCACCCCAGCCCACCACCCGGTTTCAGCGTATTCACGCGCTACGCACCGCCGCGTAACGGAATCGAGTCGATTCTCAAAATCGTCCGTCGATGCGACGCTACCGCCGAAGCACGCGTACGTGGAGGATCGAGCGAGTTTTTAACCGAAAAGTGTTGCTTTGTGGGAAGTTGTGGGTTAAAGTGGGGCCACGTGGACCACGTGAACGATCAATCTCATGCTCTCTGGCGAGTACGAACACACTCTTGACGAGAAGAACCGGCTGACGCTTCCGGCCCGGTTCAGGCCCCGCTTTGCCGAGGGCCTGGTGCTCACGCGCGGTATGGACAGCTGCCTGAGCATCTACGGCAAGGAGGAGTTCTCGCGCTCGATCGAGGCTCGGCTGGCCGAGCTTGATCCGCTCTCCCGCGAGAGCAGGCTGATGCACCGCTTTTACTTCTCGGGCACCGTCGAGGCCGTTCCCGACAGGCAGGGAAGGGTGATGGTGCCGCAGGCGTTGATTCAGAGTGCCGGTTTGACACGCGAGGTCATGGTGGTCGGAGTCCTCGATCACCTGGAGATCTGGGATCGCGCAGCCTGGCGGGATTACATGAAACAAGTAGAGGAGAACGTCGAAGATGCTGCCGAACGCCTTGCAGCCCAACGCGACTGACCACGTTCCCGTCCTGGCCGACGAGGTGCGGGAGTTGCTCGCCGTCCGTCCGGGCGAGACCGTGGTGGACACGACTTTCGGCGCGGGCGGCCACGCACTCCTGCTCGCGGCCGATCTGCGCGGCGAGGGGAAGCTGATCGCGATCGACCGCGATCCCTCGGTACGTCCCTATTTCGAGAGCTTTAGGCGCCGCGCCGGGGCGCAGGCGCGCCTGCTGCACGGCGACTTTGCCGATGTGCTCGATCGTCTGGCCTCCAACGGCGTCAGGGCGGACGCCGTCCTGTTCGATCTCGGCGTCTCGAGCATGCAGATCGACCGGCCCGAGCGCGGCTTCTCCTATGCCGTAGACGCTCCACTGGATATGCGCATGGATCCCTCCGAGGACTACTCGGCGCGAGATCTCGTCAACGAGGCCAGTGCGAAGGAGATGGAGAAGATCTTCCGCCGCTTCGGCGAGGAGCGCTACGCGAAGTCGATCGCCCGCGCGATCGTGGAGCAGCGGCGGAGGATGGAGTTCACGCGTACCTCCGAGCTGGTCGAGACGATCAGAGGCGCCATTCCGGCGCCGGCACGCTTCGGCGAGGGACACCCGGCCAAGCGAGTCTTCCAGGCACTTCGTATCGCCGTCAACGACGAGCTCCAATCGCTCGCCGATGCTCTTCCCAGCGCGTTCGAGCTGCTTCGACCCGGCGGTCGCATGGCCGTGATCAGCTTCCATTCGCTCGAGGACCGCATCGTGAAGCGCTTCCTGCGCGCCAGGGAGCACGGCTGCATCTGCCCGCCCGACTTCCCGATCTGCAACTGCGGGCACGAGGCGGAGATGCGCCTGCTTGGTCGCAAGGCGATTCGCCCGGGCCCGCGTGAGCTTGCGCTCAACCCACGGGCCGCCTCGGCTCGCCTGCGTGCGGCGGTGAAGCTGTGAGCACCGCCACCGCACGAGTCGCAACCCGGCCGGTCGGCAGGCCCGCGCCGCGCCCTCAGCCCGCGCGCGCGGCACCACAGCAGAAAAGGCGTAAAGCCGCCCAACGCAGCGTGCGTGGTGGGATCGTCTGGATAGTCGCCCTGGCAGTACTTCTGACCGGCGTTGTCGCCGTCAACGTCGCCGTCCTACGTCAAAATATGCAGCTCGAAAGCTACGGCAACCAGCAATCGCAGCTGCGCGATCAGAATCTCGAGCTTCGCTCGCGCCTCTCTCAGGCGACTTCGTCGCCATATGTTGAGCGTGTCGCCCAGAAGAGGCTGGGTCTGGTCACCGCGAACTCCAGCCAGACGACCTACATCCGGCTCGGCGCGGGCGGGAAGTGAGTCAGCGAGCGGCGAACCGAAGAGTTCGGCTGCTCGGGGCAGCTCTTGCACTCGCACTCGCATTAGCACTGGCCAGGGCCGGGTGGATTCAGGTCGTTAGGGCGAGCTCGCTCGCCAGGCTCGCCGACGCGCAGCAGACGCAGACGATCCCCGTCCCGGCGCCGCGCGGCACGATTTTCGACCGGAACAACGTCGAGCTGGCGGCGAACGAAGACTCGATCACGATCTCTGCCGATCCCAAGCTCGTGAAATCCCCGGCGTCGGAAGCGCGGCAGACGGCCGCGGTGTTGGGTCTTGATGAGCAGGCCAAGGTAGATCTGCTCGGCGCGCTCTCCGATCGCTCGAAAGGATTCGTCTACGTCGCCAGGCAGGCGCCGCTCGCCAAGGCCGATAAGTTGAAGCGACTGAAACTGGCGGGCTTCGACTACACAGTCGAGCCCAAGCGGATCTACCCGCAAGGAGTGCTCGCGGCTCAGACGATCGGCTTCGCTGGCGTCGACAATCGCGGTTTGACCGGTATCGAGTTGGCCTACGACAAGTCGCTCACCGGGCGGGCCGGTAATAAAACGGTGGTGAGAGATCCGGCCGGACGCGTGATCGACACGCAGAGCACTTCCTACGAGAAGCCCGGCGCCGATCTCACTCTGACCATCGACAGCGCGATTCAGCTCTACGTTCAGCAGGTGCTTGCTCAGACCCTCAAGTCCTCGCAGGCTCGCTCGGCCTCCGCCGTGGTGCTCGACCCGCGTTCGGGCGAGGTGCTGGCGATGGCGACCGCTCCGACCTACAACGCCAACAGCGCCGCGACGACCTCGCAGGAGCTCCAGCGGAACAGGGTCATCACCGATGCCTACGAGCCGGGGTCCACCTTCAAGCTGGTGACAGTCGCCGGAGCGCTCTCCGAGGGCGTGGTTACGCCGCAGACCTCGTTCACGCTGCCCTATTCGATCTGGATCGGCGGAAAGACGATCCACGATTCCCACCCGCGCGGCACCGAGCGTTTGACCGTTTCGCAGATCCTGACCCAGTCCTCGAATGTGGGTGCGATCAAGATCTCCCAGTTGCTCGGTACCGAGAAGCTGGCCCGTTGGATCGAGCGCTTCGGCTTCGGCAAGGCGACGGGCATCGATTTTCCAGGTGAAAGTAAAGGCATAGTGTTGCCGCAGGATCAGTGGTATGGATCCGCCGTCGGCACGATTCCGATCGGGCAGGGAATCGCCGTCACTCCAATCCAGCTCGCCGCCGCCTACGCGGCGATTGCGAACAAGGGCGTTTGGGTGCAGCCGAATCTAGTGGCGCGGATCGGCGAGGAACCGGCTCCGGTCGCGAAACGGCGACGAGTGGTGACAGCGGCGGTGGCAAAGCAGCTCATGACCATGCTCAGTAACGTTGTTGACGAGGGAACGGGGATCGAAGCGGAGATTCCCAACTACAGCGTGGCCGGCAAGACCGGCACCGCCGAGAAGCCCGATCCCAGGACGGGGGGCTATTCGCCCTACAAATACGTGGCCTCCTTCGTCGGCGCCGTACCGGCCTCCAATCCGCGCCTTGTGATCCTGGTCACTGTCGACGAGCCGAAAACCGCGATCTGGGGTGGTAGCGTCGCCGCCCCGGCCTTCAAGCAGATCGCGCTCGACTGCCTGCGCTATCTGGAAATTCCGCCCGACCGACCGAGCTGAGCGCCGATTGAGTTGCGCCGTGCGGTGTCGAACTGCGGCCGGCGCCACTCGGGGACGAGTCGGGTCTGAGTACGTTGGTAAACTCGCCCGGCGATGGATCTGGAGCGTTTGAGCGCGGCGCTCGAGCCCCGCGAGACAATCCGGCGCGCTCCTGTCGAAGTGCGCGGCTTGGCCTACGACGTGCGGGCTGTCGAAGCGGGCTCGCTCTTCTTCTGCGTCCCGGGCATGCGCGCCGACGGGCACGACTTCGCGCCCGAAGCCGTTCAGCGCGGGGCTGCGGCGCTGGTCGTGGAACGTCCGCTGGAGCTGGATGTGCCGCAGCTCGTGGTCGCCTCGTCCCGCGTGGCGATGGCCGAGGCCGCCGACTGCTTCTTCGGCGAGCCTACTCGCGAGCTCCAACTCGCCGGCGTCACCGGCACGAACGGCAAGACGACCACCTGCTTTCTCGTCTACGAGATACTGGCCGCCGCCGGGCGGCGGCCGGGGCTGGTCGGGACGGTCGAAAGCCGCGTCGGCGGAAAGCCCAGGAAGATGGCGCGCACCACCCCAGAAGCAATCGATTTGCAGCGATTATTCCGAGAGATGCTGGATCTCGGCGATAGGAGCTGCGTGATCGAGGCCTCCTCCCATGCGATCGAGTTGCACCGGCTCGACCGGGCGCGCTTTGCCGCTCTCGCCTTCACCAATCTGAGCCAGGACCACCTCGATTTTCACGAGACGATGGAGAACTACTTCGCCGCCAAGCGGCGCCTGTTCCTATCCGGCGAGGAGACGCCGGCCGCGATTAACATCGACGACGCCTACGGGCGCCGACTGGCCGCCGAGCTGCGCGCGCTCGGCCAGGAGAAGGTGCTCACCTTCGGCAGAGCGCCCGACGCCGACCTGCGACCGGACGAGATCGAGCTGGGCGCCGGGGGAACGCGAATCCGCCTCGGCGAGTTGGAGCTGCGGAGCCCGCTACGAGGCGCCTTCAACGCCGAGAACCTGCTCACGGCGGCGGCGCTGACTCGTCTCCTCGGCGTCGAGGACGAACAGATCGCGGCCGGTGTCGCGGCCCTGAAGGGAGTTCCGGGCCGCTTCGAGGCGATCGACCGGAGTCAGCCCTTCACGGTCGTCGTCGACTACGCCCACACTCCCGATGCGCTTGCCAGACTGCTCACGGCGGCGCGAGAGCTGGTGCGGGGCAAGCTGATTTGCGTCTTTGGCTGCGGCGGCGACCGCGACCGCGAGAAGAGGCCGCTGATGGGCGAGATCGCCGCCGAGTTGAGCGACGTCGCCATCGTTACCTCGGACAATCCGCGCAGTGAGGAGCCCCGTGTAATCATCGACGAGATCCTCGCCGGCGTCGAGGAAAAGACGGTCGAGGTCGAGCTCGACCGGAGAGCGGCGATCGAGCAGGCTCTCGCCCAGGCGCGCGAGGGCGACGTCGTCGTCATCGCCGGCAAGGGCCACGAGCAGGGTCAGGAGATCGACGGCCGGGTACTTCCCTTCGACGATCGCGTGGTTGCCGCCGAGTTGCTCGTGGAACTCGGGGCGGGAAGATGATTCCGCTTCCGCTCGCGGAAGTTGCGCGGCTCTGCGAGGGGGAGCTAACCAGGGCAGACGGCGCGGCGGAGATCACGGGCGTTGTGATCGACTCGCGGCGCGTTCAGGCCGGCGATCTCTTCGTGGCGGTCAACCGCGGAGCCGAGTTTGCGCCCGAGGCGCTGAAGCGGGGGGCGGCCGCAGTGCTCGTTCCGAGCGATGCCGAGGTCGCGCTCTCCGCGCTCGCCGGGGCGGTGCGCGCTCGTTCCGCTGCTCGCGTCATAGCCATCACGGGATCGACCGGTAAGACCTCGACCAAGGACATCTTGGCCGCGCTTTGCGCGCCGCATCTTAGAACCGTGGCGGCGGAGGCGAGCTTCAACAACGAGCTCGGTATTCCGCTCACCGTCTGCCGCTTGGAGATCGAGACCGAGCTGGCGGTGGTCGAGATCGGGATGCGCGGACTCGGCCAGATCCTGCAGGCCTGCGGCTTCGTCCGCCCGCAGATCGGCTTGATCACGAGCGTCGGACCGGTACATCTGGAGTTGCTCGGCACGGTCGAGCGGGTGGCGCAGGCCAAGGCCGAGGTGCTGCGTGGGCTGGAGCCGGGCGGGGTGGGAATCGTGCCCGCCGGAGAGCCGCTGCTCGAGCCCTTCATTCCGGACGGGATCGATCTGCGCCGCTTCGGTCCAGGCGGATCCTCCTTCCTGATTTCCTTCGAGCCGGGCGAGGAGATCTCGCACGGGGTCTTCGAGATCGACGGCGAGCGGGTTGAGTTGGAGCTTGCCCTGAGCGCGCGCCACCAGGCTGAGAACACGCTCGCGGCGCTGGTCGCCTACCGCGCGCTCGGGCTGCCGCTGGAAGGCGCGCAAGAAGGCGCGCGGACGATTAGGCTCTCTCGCTGGCGCGGCGAAGAGACCGCGCTGTCCGCCGGAGGACTTCTGATCAACGACTCCTACAATGCGAACCCGATCTCGCTCGCCGCGGCGCTCGAGCATCAAGCTCAGCTTGCCGCCGGGCGCAGGCGGGTGGCCGTGCTCGGGACGATGGCCGAGCTCGGCGCCGAGAGCGAGCGCTACCACCGCGAGATCGGGAGCCGCGCCTCGGAGCTCGGGGTCGCCGCCGTGCTGGCCGTGGGAGAAGGCGCGCGCGCCTACCTCGATCTGGCCGACGGAGTGGCCGAGCGAGAGTGGGCGCCCGACGCCGAGACCGCCGCAGAGCTGGTGTTGGAGATGGCTCGCCCCACCGACTGCGTCCTCGTCAAGGGCTCGCGGGTAGTCGGTTTGGAACTAGTCGTCAAAGCGCTCGAGGAAGCGTTCGCGGCGTGAGCGTTTTCCTTGCAAGGGCGGGCGCGCTTGAGGATCTGTCTCTACCGAGCCCGATGGTGCGGGTGATTCTGGCCAGCATCCTGGCGCTCGCGATCTCGATCTTCGCCGGGCCGCGCTTCATCGCCTTCCTGCGCCACCACGACGTCGGCCAGCACATCCGCGAGGAGGGGCCGGCGGGGCACGTGGTCAAGCAGGGAACGCCGGTGATGGGCGGCGTGCTCTTCCTGGCGGCGGCGGTCATCTCTTTCCTCATCCTGAGCGAGTACACGACTCAGGCCTTGACCGTGCTCTTCATCATGCTGGCCTGCGCCGGCATCGGTTTCGCCGACGACCTGATGAAGCTGCGCCGCCGGCGCTCGCTTGGGCTGGCCGGGCGCTGGAAGATGATCTTGCTGGTTCTGATTACGATCGGCGCCGCCTACCTCGCGCACCGCGCCGGCCAACCGACCTGGCTCGCCATTCCCTTCACTCACACGCGCCTACACCTGGGCCTGCTCTGGTACTTGCTGCTCTTCTTCGTCATCGCCGGCGCGGCCAACGGCGTCAACCTCACCGACGGTCTGGACGGCCTGGCGGCGGGCACCGGCATCATCGCCACCTTCACCTTCCTCTCGATCGCGGTCATCGCCTACGTGCGCTCTTCGTCGAATCCCGGCCTGCGCGAGCCCAAGCTCGTCGATCTGGCGATTCTGGCGGCGGCGCTGATCGGAGGACTGATCGGCTTCCTCTGGTACAACACCTTTCCGGCCGACGTGTTCATGGGAGACACCGGCTCGATGGGGATCGGCGGCGCGCTGGCGGGCTTCGCGATCATGACCAAGACCGAGCTCCTGCTGCTCCTGGTTGCCGGGATCTTCCTGATCGAGGCGCTCTCGGTGATGATCCAGGTGTTCAGCTTTCGCCTCTTCAAGCGCCGCGTCTTCCTGATGGCGCCGATCCACCATCACTTCGAGATGAAGGCCTGGTCGGAAACCAAGATCATGGTGCGCTTCTGGATTCTCTGCGGCATCCTCTGCGCCCTTGCCTTCGCGCTTTACTACCGCAACTTCACTATCTTCAACTTCCTCCGCCCGCTGCCCAAGTGAGCGAGCTGCCTGATCGCGTGCTCGTGCTGGGCCTGGCCCGGTCGGGACGGGCGGCGGCTCTGGCCCTCGCGCGACGCGGCGCGACCGTCGTGGCGGTCGACCGCTCGACCGAGCTGGATGTGAGCGAGCTGGCCAAGGCGGGCATCGAGTTGAGGCTTGGGCTGGAGAGCGTGCGGCTGCTCGAGGGCGCGGGACTGCTGGTGAAAAGCCCGGGCGTGCCGAGCTCCTCGCCGCTGGTGCAGGCGGCCCGCAAGCGCAGGATTCCGGTCTGGAGCGAGGTCGAGCTGGCCTCGCGCCTGTTTTCGAATCCCCTCCTCGGCGTCACCGGCACCAACGGCAAGACGACGACCACGGAACTTCTGGGGGCAATCTTCCGCGCCGCGGGGCGCAAGGTCGAGGTGGCCGGCAACGTCGGCCGCGCGATCTGCGATCTCGACGGCGAGCTCGATCCCGAGTCCTGGATCGTTTGCGAGCTCTCCAGCTTCCAGCTCGAGGACATCGAGCGCCTGCGCCTGCACGTCGCCGTGCTGCTCAACGTCGAGCCCGACCACCTCGATCGCCACGGCTCGCTTGAGGCCTACCGAGATGCCAAGCTGCGCATCTTCGAGAACCAGCTCGAAGATGACGTGGCCGTCGTCCCGAGAGGATTCGGCGAAGTGCCCGGGCGCGGTCGCCGGGTCGAGTTCGAGGCCTCCGATCCACTACCGGCCGAGCCGCTGATCCCCGGGGAGCACAATCGCGAGAACGCCGCCGCCGCGACCCAGGCGGCGCAGGCGGCGGGAATTGGCGAGGAGGCGATTGCCGAGGCGCTGCGCACTTTCCCGGGCGTGCCGCACCGGCTCGAGCCGATCGCCGAAGTGGCCGGCGTTCGCTACCTGAACGACTCCAAGGCGACTAATACCGCTGCCGCGCGCCGGGCGATCGCCTCCTTCTCGGAGCCGTTGCACATCATCCTCGGCGGGCGCGGCAAAGGAGAGTCGTACGACGATCTGGCCGAGGAGCTGCGCAGCCGCGCTGCCCGCGCCTATCTGATCGGCGAGACGGCCGAGGAGGTAGCCGCCGCCCTGGAGCGAGCCGGCGTGGCCTTCGAGCGCAGCGGCACGCTAAAGCAGGCCGTTGCGACTGCCGCGGGCAAGGCGAAACCGGGCGAGGTAGTGCTGCTCGCGCCGGCCTGCGCCAGCTTCGACCAGTTCGAGAACTTCGAGCAGCGCGGCGACGCGTTTCGAGGCCTCGTAGCCGAGTTGGAACGCTCTCGCTGAGCTTCGCTAGCGCGATTCGCGGTAGGAAGCGCGTGGGCGCGGTCGAACCGTCCTACCGTGACTGGAAGTTGGTTTGAGGAGACGGCTACCGTCCGCCGCAGCGCGCTGGGGCGTAGCGGGCGCGCCGGCGGCGCGCCGCGCACGCGCGCTCCAGGTGTGACCGCGCGGCACTCGGCGGGAACGACACGCTCGCCGCGACCCGCACCGAGACGGGCCCAGGCGCCCTCCCGGCTCAAGGCCGTGCCGGCGGGAGCGTCGGGAAACGGCCCGGTCCGCGCGCGCGCGCCGAAGATGCAGCTCGAGTTCCAGCTGCTGGCGCTGGCCACGCTGGCGCTCGTCGCCTACGGGCTGGTGATGGTCTTCAGCTCCACCTCGGCCACGGCCACGCTCGGCCACGGCAATGCAGGCGCCTACCTCGTACGGCAGGCCATCTACGCCTTAGTCGGGCTGGCTGCGATGATCGCCTTCACGCGCTTCGACTATCGAAAGCTGCGCCCGCTCGCGCCCTCGCTCCTGATGGGCTCGCTCGTGCTCTGCCTGGCGGCGTTTGCGATCGGCACCCAGGTCAACGGAGCGCGGCGCTGGATCTCGCTCGGGCCGCTCAGCCTGCAGCCCTCAGAGCTGGTCAAGCTGGCGCTCGCGCTCTGGATCCCCGCCCGGCTCGTCCGCCACCCCCGGCCGCAGACCATGGGCGAGCTGGCAAAGCCGGTCGGCCTGATGGTTGTGATCGCCTGCGGCTTGATCGCGGCCGAGCCCGACCTGGGCACGGTCACGAGCATTCTCGTCATGGTCGCGGCGGCGCTCGCCGTAACGGGAGTTCCTCTTGGGCTGATCGCCCGCGCCTACATGCTGGTAGGAGCGGTGGGGGTTGTCTTCGCGCTTTCAGAGCCCTATCAACGCGCCCGTTTGACCGCCTTCCTGCACCCGATGGCAAGCTCGCAGGGAAGCGGCTACCAGGGCATGCAGTCGCTGATCGGGCTCGGCTCGGGCGGCGTCTTCGGGCGCGGGCTGGGGCAGGGCGTGCAGAAGATTCACTTCCTGCCGGAAGCTCACACCGACATGATCGCCTCGGTGATTGGCGAGGAACTGGGACTGATCGGCATTGTCGTGCTGATCGCCTTCTACGTCTTTTTCGCCTGGGCCGGGCTGAGAATCGCGCTGGCCTGCCACGACCCGTTCGGTAAGGCCGTCGCCGCCTCGCTCACAGCGCTGATCTGCGGCCAGGCCGCGATCAATCTCGCGGCCGTGTTCGGGCTTCTCCCGCTGACCGGGATCACGCTTCCCTTTGTCTCCTACGGAGGCTCCAGCCTGGTTGTCTCACTCATAGCGGTGGGCATTCTCCTTAACATCGCGGTGAATCATGGAAAAAGAGCAGCCCCTGAGGTGTCTGATCGCCGCCGGCGGAACAGCCGGGCATCTCATGCCCGCGCTCGCCGTCGCTGAGGCGCTCGAGAAACGCGGTGTCGAGGTCTCCTTCGCCGGCTCGTCCGAGCGCATGGAGGCCGAGCTGGTGCCGGAAGCCGGTTTTACCTTCGATTCCTTCCGCATCTCGGGCTTCCCGCGGCGACCAGGATTGAAGCTGGCGCGCGGGCTCGGCCGGGCTTTTCTGGCGCCCTTCTCCTGCCTGCGGATCCTCGGGCGTCGCAGGCCCGACGTCGTCTTCGGCGGCGGCGGCTACGTGGCCGGGCCGATGGTTCTGGCGGCCTGGCTGAAACGGATTCCGGCCGCACTGAGCGAGGCGGACGCGCACCTCGGCCTGGCCAACAGGCTGGCCGAGCCGTTTGCGCGCCGCGTCTTCCTCGCCTTCCCGATCGAGCGGCACGAGAAGAATAAGTACCGCGTCACCGGCCGGCCGCTACCCGCGCGCTCTCGTGCGCCCGAGCGAACTCAGTCGCGCAAGCAGTTTGGGCTTCCAAAAAAAGGCCCCGTTCTGCTCGTGTTCGGTGGCAGCCAGGGGGCACGGGCGCTGAACGAGCTGATGGTCGAGCGCTTTGGCGAAAGCGGGCCGGCGATCCTGCATCTGGCCGGCCAGCGCGATTATCCGGCGCTCGCGCCGAGAGTGAAGCGCGCGGATTACGTGCTGTTGGGATTCACGAACGAGTTCGGCGCGGCGCTCGCGGCCTGCGACCTGGCCCTGGCGCGCGCGGGCGGCTCGGTCTGGGAGCTGGCCGCCGCGGGAAAGCCGGCGCTACTCGTGCCCTATCCCTATGCGACCGCGGATCACCAGGCCAAGAACGCGAGTTACTTCGTCCAGGGCGGCGGGGCGATCGCGCTGCCCGAGAGCGAGCTCGAGCAGGTGCCCGCGAAGCTGCTGGAGTTACTCGGCGATCCCGACCGTCTGGAGGCGATGTCCGCGGCGATGCTGCGCCTGGCTCGACCGAACGCCGCCGAGGAGATCGCGGACGAGTTGATCGAGCTGGCGCGCAAGCGCGGGAAGAGGGCAGCGTGAGCGCGCTCGCCGGACGGAAGATCTGGCTGGCCGGCATCGGCGGCGCCGGGATGAGCGCCTATGCCCTGATCGCCAAGGCCTGGGGAGCGGAGGTGTCGGGCTGGGACAAGGCCGAGACGCCCTACCTGACGAACGTGCGCGCGGCCGGAATCCCGGTCGAGATCGCGCCCGAGCCGACCTTGCCGGGCTCCGAGCTGGAGCGCTACGTCTCGACCGCCTTTGTCGGGCGCGTCGAGGGCCGGCCCCGCGCCGAGCTGCTGGCCGAGCTCGTCTCGCTGCGCAAGTCGATAGTCGTCTCGGGCGCCCACGGCAAGACCACCACGAGCGGGATGATCGCCTTCTGTCTCGATCGGCTCGGGCTCGATCCGGCCTTCATCATCGGGGGCGAGATCTCCCAGCTGAGCGGCAACGCTCGCGCCGGCTCCGGCTGGCTGGTGGTGGAGGGAGACGAGTCCGATCGCTCGGTAGCGGCGCTTAGGCCCGAGATCGCCGTGCTGCTGAACGTCGACCTTGATCATCACACCACCTACGCTTCGCTGGCCGAGGTCACGCAGCTGTTCGAGGACTGGCTTGCACAGGTGCCGCAGGTCGTGCGCGCCGAAGAGCTCGAGCCGGTCGAACTGCCGCTGGCGCTGCCCGGCGAGCACAACCGCTTGAACGCCGCTGCGGCGCTGGCCGCGCTCGAGCTGGCTGGAGTGGAGCGCAGCGCGGCCGAGCGGGTAATCGTCGAGTACCGTGGTGCCGGCAGGCGCTTCGAGGCGCGTGGCGAGGCCGCCGGCGTGCGCGTCTTTGACGACTACGGGCATCATCCGGCCGAGGTTGCAGCCACTCTGGTCGCGGCGCGCGAAGAAGCGGGGGAGGGGCGTCTGGCCGTCTTCTTCCAGCCCCACCTCTATTCCCGCACGCGCCACCTGGCGCGCGAGTTCGCCCAGGCGCTCGCGGCCGCCGACGCGGTTTGCATCGCCGATATCTACGCCGCGCGCGAGGATCCCGTGGCCGGCGTGAGTGGAAAGCTGGTCGTCGACGCTCTCGCCGAGATCAGGCCGGGAATGCCGCTTGCCTGGGTGCCGACGCTCGAAGACGGAGTCCGTTTCCTGGCCGGCTGGGCTAGAGCCGGAGACCTGGTCTTCACGATCGGCGCGGGCGACGTCGACAAGGCGGGGCCGCTGCTTCTGGAGGCACTGAGATGAAGATCGAAGAGGACGTGGCTCTCGGCCGCTACACCACTTTCGGCAGCGGGGGACCGGCGCGCGGCTTCGCGCGGGCGCGTAGTGAGGAGGACGTGACGGCGGCGCTCGCCTGGGCGAGCGAGCGTGACCTGCCCGTCCTGCCACTTGGCTTCGGCTCCAACCTGCTCGTCGCGGACGTTGGCGTCGAGGCACTCGCGCTCAGGCTCGAGGGTGAGCTGGCCTCCGTCACGATCGAGGGCGAGAAGATCATCGCCGGCGGCGGAGCGGCCGATGCGCTCTGCGCGCGCCAGGCGCAGGAAGCCGGGCTCTCGGGGCTCGAGTTCGCGGCCTCGATCCCGGGCACGGTCGGCGGCGGCGTCTGTATGAACGCGGGCGCCTGGGGCAGTGACTTCGGCGCGGTGCTGGAAAGGGCGCTGGTCGTCGGGCGCGAGCGCTCTCGCTGGCTCGACCGCGGCGAGCTTGGCCTCCGCTACCGGGGCTCCAACCTCAGGCCCGGGCAGATCGTCGTCAAGGCTGAATTCCAGCTCGAGCGAAGCCGAACGGAGGAAATCCAGCGCGGCGTTCGGGCCAAGAAGGAGCAGCGCAAATCGAGCCAGCCGTCCGGTCTCCGCACCTTCGGCAGCGTATTCAAGAATCCCGCGCACGAATTCGGCGCCGGGCGCATGATCGATGCCTGTTCTCTCAAGGGGGAGCAGATCGGCGGAGCAAGAATCTCGCTCCAGCATGCGAACTTCATCGAGAACTGCGGCGGCGCGACCACGGCCGATGCGCTCGCGCTGATCGGGCTCGCCCGCCGACGGGTGCACGAACAGTTCGGCGTTATGCTCGAGCCCGAGGTCCGCCTGGTCGGCAAGATCTCGCTGCCACCCTTCGAAGCCGACGGCCAGAGCGGGTAGGAGCGACTCCAGTCGCCGCGAATTACGCGCCGTGGCCAGCAAATCCCGCAGGACGAGCGCGCGCGTCGTCGTGCCTATGAAGCGTCGACGTAAGCAGCGCCGTGGGCCGGCCGCACGCCTGCCGAGCGGGCGCACGATCGCGCTTCTATTCGCCGTTCTGCTGGCGATGGTCGGTCTGTACATGCTGGCCTTGAAGAGCTCGCTTTTCGCGCTCGAGAAGGTCGAGGTCAGGGGCGCCACTCCGGCCCTGACGCGGCAGATCGACGCCGTCATCAAGCCCTTCCGCGGCCGGAGTTTGGTCGGTCTCAACAAGACCCGTGTAGAGCAGGCGATTCTGGCAATTCCAGAGGTGAAGACGGCGCAGGTCGATCGTGCTTTTCCGAACACGCTGCGCGTCGTCGTCGCACGCGAGCTTCCGGTCGCCGTGCTTCGCCGCGGCGGCGATGCCTGGGTGATCGCCTCGAGCGGCAAGGTCGTCCGCACGCTTCGCCGCGGCCGCGGCCAGGATCTGCCTCGAGTCTGGGTGCCTGCTTCGGTAGCGGTGAGGATCGGCAGTACGCTCGCGGACAGCGGCGCCAGGGCGGCGATCGGGGTGCTCGTTGCGCTGCAGGGCCCCGGGCACTCGATCAAGCCCAGCAGCGTGGTCGCCCAGGGCGGTGACCTGACGCTAAAGCTCGGCTCGAGCAGCGAGCTGCGTTTCGGCGAAGCTTCGGACGTGGCGCTCAAGCTGGCCGTCGCCGAGAAGATTTTGCCCGGCATTGCAACACCTCCTGCCGGGTCGATTGCCTATCTCGACGTGAGCGTTCCCGACCGGGCGGTAGGTGGAACGGAGTTGAAGTCGAACCAGGGTCATTAGAGTGGGAGTGCTCCAATACGCTGATTGGCGCGTTGACAGTCGTAGAAAGGGCGCGTACGCTGCCGTTTCACTAGCGCTCGGTGATTTGCCGAAATCGATATCAAGTTGAGTCGCAGAAGATGAAAGACCAATCGAACAGCTATCTCGCGGTGATAAAGGTCGTCGGTGTCGGCGGCGGCGGCTCTAATGCGGTCAATCGCATGGTCGACGCCCATATCTCCGGGGTCGAGTTCATCGTCGTGAACACCGATGCGCAGGCGCTTCTGATGTGCGACGCCGATATCAAGATCCACATCGGCGCGAAGGCGACGCGCGGGCTCGGCGCTGGCGCCAACCCGGAAATAGGGAAGGCGGCCGCCGAGGAGAGTCGCGACGAATTGAAGGAGGCGCTCAAGGGCGCGGACATGGTCTTCGTCACGGCCGGCGAGGGTGGCGGCACGGGCACCGGCGCGGCACCTGTCGTCGCCGAGATAGCGCTGGAGCTAGGCGCGCTCACCGTCGGCGTGGTCACGAATCCCTTCAGTTTCGAGGGCCAGAAACGGGCGAGCCAGGCGCTACGCGGAATCGACGAGCTGCGCGATCGGGTCGACACACTGATCGTGGTCGAGAACGACCGCCTGCTCGAGGTCGTGGAGAAGAAGACAACCGTCGTCGAAGCCTTCAAGATGGCCGACGATGTTCTGCGTCAGGGCGTGCAAGGCATCACCGACCTGATCACGACCCCGGGCGTCGTCAATCTCGATTTCGCCGACGTGCGCACGATCATGCGCGACGCCGGCACGGCGGTAATTGGCATCGGCATCGGCTCGGGCCCGAACCGCGCCACCGAAGCGGCCCAGTTGGCTATCGCATCGCCGCTTCTGAATGCTTCGATCGAGGGTGCCACCGGCGTGCTACTGAACATCTCCGGCGGCTCGGACATCGGTCTGTTCGAGGTGAACGAGGCCGCCGAGCTGGTAACGGCGGCATCCGATGCGAGCGCGAACGTGATCTTCGGCGCCGTGATCGACGAATCGCTCAAGGGCGATGTGCGCGTGACGGTTATCGCCACCGGCTTCGGCGCCGGCGGAGAGCACCGGCGCTGGCGTGCAACCAGAAAAGGCGAGCCCAGGCGCGAGACCGCGCCCGAGACGTTCGAGGTGCCCTCGGAAGTACTCGAGATCCCCTCGTTCCTGCGCGAGGACTAAGAGCTCGATTGCCTAGCAACGGCGCGGCGCCCGCCATGACGGGGCGGCGCGGATTCGCTACGAAAACGGCCCGCGTAGCGCCAGTGCATCTTCTAGCTAAGCCCGATCAAGCATTGGGCCGCCCAGGTGGATAGCATCGGCCGGGCATGCCGGGACTCTTGCGAACGCCGCTCTTCGACCGTCACGTTGCGCTCGGCGCACGCATGGTCACCTTCGCCGGCTACGAGATGCCGGTCTTCTACGAAGGGCTGATCGGCGAGCACAAGGCCGTGCGAACGGACAGCGGCGCCTTCGACGCCTCGCACATGGGCGTACTCGAGATCGACGGGCCGGGGACGCACCGGGCGCTTCAAGGCCTGCTCTCGAACGACCTCGATCGCATCCATCCCGGCCAGGCTCAGTACGAGCTGCTGACCAACGAGAAGGGCGGCATCGTCGATGACCTGATCGTCTATCGGCGCGGCGAAGACGAGTACCTGGTGATCGTGAACGCGGCCAACCGCGAGACCGATGTGAGCTGGCTGACAGATCGTCTGCCGAAGAGCGCCAACTTTCGTGACGTCTCGGACGGACGGGCGCTGATCGCCGTTCAGGGCCCGGGAGCGCTGCAGCGCCTGGAGCTCGAGCCGGCGGCTTCCTTCACCTTCGCCGAGATCGAGCTGTTCGGCGTGCCCTGCACCTGCGCGCGCACCGGCTACACGGGCGAGGCCGGCTGCGAGCTGGTCTGCGCCGCCGAGAGGTCCGTCGAGCTGTGGGACGCGATTCTTGCCGCCGGCGTCGTTCCCTGTGGCCTGGGCGCCCGCGACACGCTCCGGCTCGAAGCCTGCCTACCCTTACACGGTCAGGACATCACGCCCCAGACCGACCCGATCTCGGCCGGACTGGGCTGGGCGGTCCAGCTCGGCAAGACGTTCACCGGGGTCGAGCGGCTGCGACGGATCGCCGCCGAAGGGCCGGACAAGCTGTTGGTCCCCTTTGTGATGGATCAGCCCGGGATTCCGCGCCAGGGCATGCCGATCGTCCCCTACGGTCGGGTCACTTCGGGCTCGCACTCGCCGATGCTCGACATCGGCATCGGCATGGGCTACGTGGCGCCGCACAAGACCCCGCCCGGGTCGATGCTGACGATCGACGTGCGCGGACGACCGCTGTGGGCGAAAGTAGTGACCAAGCCCATCTACACGAGTTCCCGGAACTACATCGATAGAAAAGGAGAGTGGTGAGTCGTGGCCGCTGCTGAGAACTACCCGGCCGATCTGAAGTACCACAGCGAGCACGACTGGGCTCGCATCGAGGGCGCCGAGGCCGTGTTCGGTATCACCTGGAAGGCACAGGACATGCTCGGTGAGCTCGTTTTCTTCCAGCCGCCCGCCGTCGGCGCGGAGATCGCCAAGGACGCCGTCTATGGTGAGATCGAGTCAGTCAAGGCCGTCTCCGATCTGGTCGCCCCGCTTTCCGGCAAGGTCGTCGCGATCAACGAGAAGGTCGAGTCCGCGCCCGAGACGATCAACGACGATCCGTACGGCGAGGGCTGGCTGGTTCGCGTCGAGCTCGCCGATCCGGGCGAGGCCGAGGGCCTGCTCGACGTCGAGGCCTACAAACAGCTTCTGAGCGAGGAATAGAGCAGCGTGGGAACCGGCTATCTGGCGCTGACCGACGCCGACAGAGAGGCGATGCTGCAAGCGATCGGGGTCGCCTCGATCGAGGAGTTGTTCGCCGACATCCCCGAGCAGGTGCGCCTGAAGCGCGAGCTCGAGCTACCGCCGCCCGCCTCGGAGCTCGAGGTCGAGCGCGAGCTGAGTGCGCTGGCGAGTCGCAACGTCGACAACGGTCGCGAGCTTTCCTTCCTCGGCGCCGGCGTCTACGACCATTACGTTCCGGCGATCGTCGAAGCCGTCATCTCCCGACCGGAGTTCCTCACCGCCTACACGCCCTACCAACCCGAGCTGAGTCAGGGACTACTGCAGGCCATCTTCGAGTACCAGACGGTGATCTGCGAGCTGACCGGGATGGAGGTCTCGAACGCCTCCGGTTACGACGGCGCCACGGTCGCGGCCGACGCCTGCTTCATGGCCGCCCACGCAACGGGCCGAAAGAAGATCGCCGTCGCCGAGACGGTCAATCCCCAGGTACGCCAGGTCATCAAGACCTATGCGCCGGGCTTCGGGTTGGAGATCGTGGAGGTTCCTCATTTTGGTGGCGTGACCGACCCCGAGGTTTTCCTGACCGCCGCGCAGGACGCGGCTGCCGCGATCTTCCAGCAGCCGAACTTCTTCGGTTGCCTGGAAGCGGCGCCCGACCTGGCGCGCGCGGCCAGCGAGGCGGGCGCGCTCGCGGTGGCGCACGTAGATCCGCTCTCGCTCGGCGTGCTCGAGGCGCCTGGCAACTACGGTTGCCAGATCGCGATCGGTGAGGGCCAGGCGGCCGGAAACCGGCTCTCCTTCGGCGGGCCGCACTTCGGCTTTCTGGCGGCGAAAAAGGATCTGATCAGGCGCATGCCCGGTCGCATCAGCGGCCAGACGGTCGACCGGGCAGGTAGGCGCGGCTTCGTTCTCACCTTCCAGACCCGCGAGCAGCACATCCGCCGCGAGAAGGCGACCTCGAACATCACCACAAACCAGTCGCTCTGCGCACTGGCCGGGCTCGTCTACCTCTCCTGGCTGGGGCCGCGCGGCCTGCGCGAGCTGGGGGAGACCTGCCTCGGCCTGACCGAGCTGGCGAAGTCGAAGATCGGTCTTCCGCTTGCCTTTGAAGCGCCGGTTTTCAAGGAGTTCGCGGTTAGGACCAATCGCCCCAGCGAAGAGGTGGTGCGGGAGGCGAAGAAGCTGGGTGTCAATCCCGGTTACCCGCTCGGGCGCGACCACCCGGGGCTGGAAGACGTTCTTCTGATTGCCCTGACCGAGAAGCGCTCGCCCGCCGATGTCGAGCGCTTGGCCGAGGTGCTGGCGGAGGTTACGGCATGAGCGAGTGGTGCGAGCTACCGCTGATCTTCGAGCGTTCGAAGCCTGGCCGCTCCGCCTACTCGCTGCCGCGCTACGAGCTACCCAAGGCGGAAGTTCCGGCCGCGCTGGCGCGAACCGAGGCGCCGCGCTTGCCCGAGCTGGCCGAGCCCGATCTGGCCCGCCACTTCTCGGCGCTGGCCGAGCGCAACTTCGGCATCGACTCCGGCTTCTACCCGCTCGGCTCCTGCACGATGAAGTACAACCCGCGCCTGAACGAGCGCCTGGCCGCCCTGCCTGGATTCGCCGACCTACACCCGCACCAGTCGCCTGAAGACGCGCAGGGCGCGCTCGAGCTCTGCTACCAACTGCAGCAAGCATTAGCCGAGATCTCCGGCCTCGATGCCGTCACGCTGCAGCCCGCGGCCGGCTCGCAGGGCGAGCTGACCGGACTGATGCTGGTGCGCGCCTACTTCCAGGATCGCGGCGAGCTCGAGCAGCGGCGCAAGGTGGTCGTGCCCGATACGGCGCACGGCACCAACCCGGCCAGCGTCACCATGTCCGGCTTCGAGCTGCAGCCGGTCAAGACGGACGCGCGCGGCAATCTCGACCTCGAAGATCTACGCCGCGTAGTCGGCCCGGACACCGCCGCGCTGATGCTGACCAACCCCTCGACGCTCGGGCTGTTCGAAGAGGGCATCGTCGAGCTGGCGCGTATCTTCCACGAGGTCGGGGCGCTCCTCTACTACGACGGCGCCAACCTGAACGCAGTCTGTGGCATCTCGCGCCCCGGCGACATGGGCTTCGACGTCGTCCACTTCAATCTGCACAAGACCTTCTCGACCCCGCACGGCGGCGGCGGCCCCGGCGCCGGACCGGTGGCGGTGCGCCGTGCGCTCGAGCCCTTCCTGCCCGTGCCGCGAATCGTGCGCAGTAAGGACGGCGCCTTCTCGCTCGATTCAGAGCTGCCGAAGTCGATCGGGCGGGTGCGCGGCTTTCTCGGGCCTTTCGGCGTGCTCGTCAAGGCCTATGCCTTCATCCGCGTCTACGGCCCGGCTCTGAAGGAGATGTCCGAGGCGGCCGTGCTCAACGCCAATTACCTCCTGAGCCGGCTGAAGGACGTCTACGAGCTGCGCTACGACCGCCTCTGCAAGCACGAGTTCGTGCTCTCGGCCGCCGCTCTCAAGCGCGAGCACGGGATCTCGGCACTGGACGTGGCCAAGCGACTGATGGACTACGACATCCATCCGCCCACGGTCTACTTCCCGCTGGTCGTGCCCGAGGCACTGATGATCGAGCCGACCGAGACCGAGTCGCTCGAGACCCTGGACGCGTTCGTGGACGCGATGCGCCGGATAGCCGCCGAGGCGGCCGATACACCGGAGCTGCTGCACGAGGCGCCGCACGGTCGCTCGGTCGAGCGCCTGGACGAAGCCGCCGCGGTCAAGCGCGCGATCGTCCGCTATGAGCCTGAATAAGGGCTCGAGTATCGAGAGTGCGTACGACTCACTTGAGTCCGACCGCCTGAGCGGCGATACTCGGCCTACCGGAGCTATTGGGAGAGGGGTGTCGCCGTGTCGGAGCCTGGCATGAAAACTTGTCCGGAGTGCGCCGAGGAGATCAAGCTCGAAGCCAAGGTTTGCCGCTACTGCGGGACGACCTTCTCGGTGGTGCAGGCCGGGTATTGCACCAACTGCCACAAGGTCAGGGCTACCAACGAGCTGGGAGTTTGCGTCGTCTGCAATTCGCGCCTGATCGACGTGCATCCGGAGAGCACAGAGACCACGGGCCCGACGGTCGGCGCCGGAGAGAAGGAGCCGGCTGCGGTGCCTGCAACCGCCGCGGCGATCCTGCCGGTCGGAATGCCCGCTAGCGCCGCGAGCGCAGACGAGCAGAGGCCGGAGGAGGAGGAAGAAGAGGAGTCCGTCTCGACGCCGGCTGTCTCCGCCGAGCCCAAGTCCGATCTCACAGCTACGCCGCCGCCGGGGCTTCCTTCCGGCGTTGCCTGGACGAAACCGGCTTTCACGGTCGAGCCGCCTGTCGAGAAGGACGAGCCGCTCGCGGCGGACGAGGAGCCGGAAGAGGAGGCCTCTAAAGCAGAGGAGCCGGAAGAGGGAGCGAAACCGCCGCAGGCCACCGAGCCGCGCCAAAACGACGTAGCCGAGCGCCTGGCCGCTTTCGGCAGACGGGCGACTCCCATTCCGCCGACTCCGCCTGTGGCGCCCGGGCCGCCGGTGGCTCCGCCGCCGGGCCCACCGGCCACGACGCCGCCGGTCATCACGCCCGCTGCGCCCGTTTCTTCAGCTACGGCGGGGCAAGCAGCAAGAGCAGCTACTTCGGTGACACCGCATATCGATCTTCGCCCCGAACCGGCGAAGGAGGAGGTAGAACAGGCAAAACCGGTCGCGGCGGAGGCACCGATTGCGCCTGCCGGCCGGCGGATGGGCATCGTTCCCTCGCTCGCGCACCGAATTGCCCATCCGCTCTATCAGCTCGCGGCGATTGCCGTGATCCTGGTCTGGCTGCTCGAGTATTACTGGAATCGAAGTTTGCGCGGCACCAGCAGTCCGGGTTCGAAGGCGCTCTCGCACCTCGTCGTGGCGACCTACGGAGACGGCCGCACGCTCCTGATCGCCGTGCAGGTCGCCGCGGTGGCGGCCGTCTGCGGCCTGCTCGCGCCCACCAGGTTGCTGCCCAAGGGTTGGTTCCGTAACCGCAAGGTGACCCAGGCTTTCAGCAAGGAGCTGGAGGCGAGGTTCGGCGTGAAGATGATCTACCAGCAGAAGTGGTATCTGGAGAAGATGATCTGCGCCTTCGTCATCTGGGCGATCGCGCTTGCCTACTTCGTCTGGGGAATTGTCAGAGAGGCCAGCGTCGAGCTGAAGATCGGCGGTTACGTGACCGCGCTCGCCCTGCTCGTCGGCTTCGCCTGCTCGGCGCTGCTGATGACCAGGAGGACGCCGCTAGTCGCCGTCGCCGCCAACGGGAGAATCGGGGAAAAGATCTAGCTGACGTCGCGACGGCTCAGCAGTACCAGCGCGGCGAACGTGGCCAGCGCCACCCAGCCGCCGAGGGTGAAGGCCCCACCGAGGTGGCTGAGCAGGTCAGGGTTGTGCCCGCCGGTGCGCATGATCGCTCCCGTGGCCTGGTCCGGGAGAAAGCGCCCGGCGCGTGAGTCGATCGCGTGCGTGCGCAGGATGGCGATGATCAGGTTCTCGACGATGATCAGCCAGGCGAAGCAAGCTACGACGGCGCCGATCTGATTTCGGATCACGAGCCCGAGCCCGCTCCCGAGCGCGCCCCAGAGAGCTGCGGCGATCAGCGTCCAGCCGATGAACCTGGCGGCAGGCCCGCCTTGAAGCGCGAAGTCGACCCCTTTCGCCGGTAGCACGATCAAGAGCTCCAGGGTCACGAGCGCTTCCGCCAGCCCGACGAGCACGACGGCGAAGAAACTTCCCGCGAGCGCCTTCGCGATCACCACCGAAGTACGCGAGGGCGTGGCAAGAAGCGTCGGCGTGATCGTGCTGTGGCGGAACTCACCGGTCGAGATGACCAGTCCCATGATCAGGGCGATAAACAGGGCGAGCGAGCCGATCCCGAGTATGTCGAGCTGGTCGCGCGCGCTGGAGATGTCCTGCTTATGGCGCGTAGCGATGCCGGCGACGACGATCAGCGTGATCAGCGCGAAGAGCGCGGTCAGCAACCAGAAAAACGTGCGCGTGGTGCGTATCTTCAGCCACTCGGAGGAAAGCGCCGCAATCACTTCGGCTCCCTGGAAGTGAGCTCGAGGAAGACGTCCTCGAGCTGGGCTGCGAGAGGAGTCAGCTCGTGCAGGACGAGTGAGCTCTTGGCGGCGAGCTCTCCCACCTGGGCACAGCTGGCACCGGTGACAAGAAGCGCATTTCCGTCCGCGCTGACTGCGAAGCCGGCCTCGGCGAGCTTCTTCTCGAGCTGCTTGGTCTGCGGGCTAAGGACTCGAACGCGCTCTTCCACGCCCCGCTTGAGCTCCTCCATGCTGCTGTGCGCAACGAGCTTGCCCTTGTTGATGATCACGACCTCGTCCACCGTCTGCTCGACCTCGGCCAGCACGTGACTGGAGATCAGCACGGAGCGGCCCTCGGCGGCGAGCGAGCGCAGAAAGTCGCGCAGCCAGCGAATTCCCTCCGGGTCGAGGCCGTTGGCCGGCTCGTCCAGGATCAGCACGCCCGGGTCGCCGAGCAGCGCCGAGGCCAGCGCCAGGCGCTGGCGCATTCCCAGCGAGTAGCCGCCGACGCGCTTATTTGCCGCTTCCTCGAGGCCGACCTTGGCGAGAACTTCGTCAACGCGCTTCTCGGGCGCATGACCGGCCCGGGCGAGCACGCGCAGGTGATTGCGAGCCTTGCGGCCGGGATGAAAGCCCGAGGCCTCAAGCACGGCACCGACCTGGCAGAAGGGGTGCTCCAGCTGCGAGTACTTCTTGCCGAGAATCGTCGCCTGCCCGGAGTTGGCGTGCACCAGACCGAGCAGGACGCGCAGCGTTGTCGTCTTGCCGGCGCCGTTCGGGCCGAGGAAGCCGACCACCCGGCCGGGCTCGACCGTGAACGAGAGCCCATCCACGGCCTGCGTCTTGCCGTAGCGCTTGCGTAGGTCTTCGACCGCGATCATAGGGCGTACTCTCTCACAAAGCCTTTGGCCGCGGCGATACGGCCGTCCGGCCTCTTCAGGTGCGGCCAGCCGTACCAGCTGTTCCGGCGAGTTGCCCGCAGGCGGCCTCGATCTCGCGTCCTCGAGCGACGCGCACGGTCGCCTCGAGCCCCGCTTTGGCCAGCACCTCACGGAAAGCGTCGATCGCCGGCCGGCTCGATCCGCTGAAGGCGCCGCGGCCATCGCCGGTCTCGTTGTAGGGGATCAGGTTGAGCTTGAAGATCTTCGGATTGAGCAGCCGTACGAGCGCCCGCGCCTGCTCGCGATGGTCGTTGACGCCCGCGAGCATCAGGTATTCGACCAGCACCTTGCGCCGGCGAACGTCGTAGAAGCGCTTACAGGCCGCCAGTACCTCGGCGATCGGGAAACGTGCGGTGACCGGCATCAGCCTGCGCCGCAGCTCGTCGTCGGGGGCATGCAGCGAGAGCGCCAGGCGCACGGGCAGGTCTTCCGTGGTCAGCCGGTCGATTCCGGGCGCCCAGCCGGCGGTCGAGATCGCCGTGTGCCGATGTCCGATTCCCAGGTCGGGTAGGGCGCGGACGGCCGTTAGAACGGCCTCGTAATTCATCAAGGGCTCACCCATGCCCATCAGCGCCGCATTGCTCAAGCGCTCGCCCGGCTCCGGCTCCGACTCGGCCGTCACCTCGGAGCCTGAGTGGCTGCCTTCAGCGGAGCCGATCTCGCGCAGGAAGAACAGCGCCTGCTCGACGATCTCCCAGGCGCTCAGGTTGCGTTTGAAGCCCATCTGACCGCTGGCGCAGAAGGCGCACTGGAGCGGGCAGCCCGACTGGGTCGAGATACAGACCGAGCGGCGTCCGTCGCGATAGCGCATCAGCACCGACTCGACGGGGTGCCCGTCAGCAGTCTGGAAGAGCAGCTTGACCGTACCGTCACGGGCCTCGCGCCGCTGAAGGGGCGAGAGCGTCGAGAAGGGGACGCGGTCGGTCAACTGCGTGCGCAGTTCCTTGGGCAGCGAAGTCATCTCCTCGTAGGAGGCCGCGCCGGCGCAGGCGCGCTCCCACACCTGTCGGGCGCGGTAGGGCGGTTGGCCGAGGTCGGCCAGTGTCTGCTCTAGTAGTTCTCGATCCATGGAAGAACAACGGTAGCGCCCGCGTGCACGGTCACCGCGTCGCTATTCGTACTGCAGTGCCTCGAGCACGTTCAGCCTGGCTGCCCGCCGGGCCGGGAGAACCGCTGCGGCAATGCCGATGATCACAGCGAGGATCGCGAATAAAAACAGCTCGCCGACCGGGAGCGTGAAGCTCACGAATGGGATTCGGCTAACCAAGAGCGCGCCGAAAACGATCCCGAGCGCGATTCCCATAGCGCCGCCGATCAGAGCCGTGATCACGCTCTCGTGTCTGATCATGCGCCTCGTCTGTCGCTGTGTGATGCCGATCGCGCGCAGCATTCCCAGCTCCCGGGTTCGTTCGTACACGGTCAGGACGAGCATCACGACGATGCCGACGAAGCTGATCAGGACTGAGAAGGCAAGCAGCACGTAGAGCACCATCAGGATCGGGTTGAGCGAGGCGATCTGGGCGTCCGCGAACTCCTTACGTGTCTGCGCTTGGGCGTTCGGGAAACCCTTCAGCGCCTTGTCGAGAGCCCTGGAGTTGGCCTCGCTTGTCCCGCCCCTCATGTTCAGGAGCGTGTACATGTTCGCCGGGTCCTGGAAGTTGGCGTCGAATGTCTTGGCCGAGAAGGTCACGTCCGCGAACGCCGATCCCCCCGTTGGCGGCTTGAAGATTCCGGCCACTTTTAGGTTGAGCGACTTCCCAGCCGGGGTGACGACTTTCAGCGGCGACTGGAGGTTCAGGTGATGCGACTTCGCGAAGGCGTCGCTTACGACGGCGCCGGTTGCGCCGAGCGAGTCGAGCGTGCTCTCCGAACCGGTCTTCCACTTGAGCCGGAAGACCTTCGAGGGCTGCCCGTCAACGGCGGTGACCATCGAGTTCTTTCCGAAAACGCGCGCAAAGCCCGTGCGAACGCTCGAGATCGCCTCGACGCCGGGCACCTTGGCCACCGCCTTGCTGGAGGCGATCGGGATGCCCGTAGTGGAGCTCGAATTGACGGGCGTCAGAGCGTAGTTACCGGTGAAGATCGAGTCGACTGCGCCCTTGAAGGAGCCGATCAGGCTCGCCGAGAGCACAGCGACGAGGGTGACCAGCGCGCACCCGATCATCAGGGCCGCGGCCGAGGAAGCCGTTCGCTCGGGACTTCGACCGGAGTTCGCGAGTGCCAGGCGATTCATGGCCCGGTCAGGTATCAGGCTGGAGAGTCTCGGTTTCTTGCCGCGCGCCGACCTGATCAACCAGAGTAGGAGCACGAAGGGCCAGAAGTCCGGAAACTCCTTTCTTCGTCCAATGGCGAGGCTGAACAGCCAGAGCAAGAACGAGAACGGCCAGATCAGGGTCGACAGCAAAATGACGGCGAACGTTCCGATCGGACTGACCGCTCGCGCTATCGGCTTGACGACTCGGGCCGCCACGATCGCCACGCCGATGAAGATGAGCAGCGCGCCCGCTCCCAGGAGAACGAGGGTCAATCCGGTTCCCAGACCGTGCACGAACAGTCCCGAGAGGAGCGCGCCGAAGCCCATTGCCACCAGCGCCAGCGAGCCGGGCGTCCGGTAGGCGTGGAAGAACGAGGGCGGTAGAACCGCTCCCTCCCGAACCGCGGCGATCGGAGGAACGCGAACAGCCCGCAGGGCAGGCCAGATACTGGCAATCAGCGTCACGACGACGCCCACGACCAGAGAGACGATCACGGTGCGCGGCTCGATCACCATCGCGTTCTTCGGCAGTTCCAGCCCAAGCTTCTCGAACAGGCGCATGAGGCCGATCGCGAGGCCGAAACCGAGCACGAGGCCGCAGATCGAAGCCGCGATTCCAATGACTATCGCCTCGACCATGACCGAGCCCAGAATCTGTAGGCGCGATCCGCCGAGCGTCCTCAGCGTGGCGAACTCGCGCGTGCGCTGGGCGACCGTGATCGAGAGCGTGTTGATGATCACGAAGCTGCCGACGAAGAGGGCGATACCGGCGAAGGCGAGCAGGAAGTACTGAAAGGCGGAGATCTGCTTAGAGGTGTCCGACGACGCCTTCGAGGCCTCCTGCTGACCCGTTCGAACGGTCAGGTCTTTCGGCAGAGCATGACGTAGTTCTTGCACCAGTTTCTCCGGGGAGACCCCGGGCTTGGCGACAGCCTGGATGGCGTCGAGCTTTCCCTGGCGGTCGAAAAGCTGCTGCGCCGTGGCCAAGTCGAAGCCGGCCAGGGTGGCGCCCAAGATGCTGTTCGACTCTCCGAACTTGATGATGCCGGAGAGCCGCATCTTGCGTACCGGGCCGTTCACGAGGATGCCGATCATGTCGCCAGCCATGTAGCCGGTTTTGTTGGCCGCGCCCTGGTCGATCACGACCTCGTTCTTCTTCGGCCAGGAGCCCGAGACCAGCGTCACCGTGTTCAACTCCGGGATCGAGGGATCGATGCTGTAGCCGAGGTTCGGTGCGCCGCCGGTGGAGACGACCTTGCCGTTCTTACCGACGATCGAGCAAGAGGCGCTTCCGACTCCACCGCTCGCGGCCTTCACGTCTTTAACCGCACGGACCTTCGCGAGCACGGATTCCGAAAAGCTCGGCGTGATGCCCGTTCCGCTGTAGTCGTTGCTCACGACCGAGCGGCCGGTGATATTCGCGTCCGTTCCCTTGTAGATCTGCTGGTAGAGACTGTCGAACGAGTGGTTGATCGTGTCGGTCAACACATATGTACCGCTGATCATGCAGACGCCGAGCACGATCGCGATCGCGGTCAGAAACGAGCGCAACTTACGGGTGAGAAGTCCGCGCAGGGTGATTCGGATCATGGCGCTACTTCCGTCCGATCTCCTGGATCGCCTTCTGGATCTCCTCGGGAGTCGTCTCCGGCAGCTCCTTGACGATCTCGCCGTCGCCGAGGAAGAGGACGCGGTCGGCGATCGTGGCCACGCGCGCATCGTGGGTGACCATGACGATCGTCTGTCCCAACGTCTCGACCGAGTCGTGCAGGAGGTCGAGTATCTCGCCGCCGGTTCTGGAGTCCAGGTTGCCGGTCGGCTCGTCGGCGAAGAGCACGGTAGGGCGCGTGATCAACGCCCGGGCGATCGCCACGCGCTGTTGCTGGCCGCCGGAGAGCTCGGCCGGGCGGTGGGTCAGGCGCTTCGAGAGCCTGACCTTGGTGACGACCTCGTTGAACCAGTCGGGATCGACCTTTTCGCCGGCGATCTCCAGCGGCAGCACGATGTTCTCGCGGGCGGTCAGCATCGGCAGCAGATTGAAGAACTGGAAGATGAAGCCGACGTGCTTGCGGCGCAGCCTGGTCAGGGCCGTGTCGTCGAGGGTGGTGATCTCGGTGCCGTCGATCTCGACCGAGCCGGAGGTCGGCTTGTCGAGCCCGGCGAGGATGTGCATCAGGGTTGATTTGCCGGAGCCCGAGGGGCCCATGACCGCGGTCAGATGACCGGTCAAGACGTCGAGCGAGACGCCGCGCAAGGCATTGACAGCCGTGTCGCCTTCGCCGTAACAACGGTAGAGATCGACCGCGTGCACGGCGACGCCGTTACTGCTCGCGGTTGCGCTCCCCGGCTGCTTCGAAAAGTCGGTGCTCATACATGTCCCTCCTGGATGCGTGGCGGCGGCTATGGCGAAGCGCCGCAACGATAGTAGCCATTCGCCTCTGGTGGATTTCTCTCAACTCGGTGGCGGGGACGACCGGTCAGTGGGGTCCGTCCCGGAAACACCTGAACAGGCCAATTCATTCCATCTCAGCGTCCAGCTTGGGGATTAACGCGGGGTCACGGTCAAGTCGTCGCCGTAGCGGCGAGAGACTTCGTTCGCACGGACGACCGCCGCCGCTCGTCCCCCTGCTTCATACGGCCGGTCGGCGAGTATCGCTTCCGGCTCGACCGTGCTTTCTGGCTGCATCGATCTCGCTCTCCCTCTGATTTCGCTTGGCGCACCCAGCTTCTCGTGCCGGGCGCGGAGCCGAAATGGGGCGGGCACGTGTACGGCCGTGCGGGCAACCACACTCCGTCGGTGCGGCCAGGTCGAGCCCGATCAGAGCCGCGGTGCTAGCGGCCGGCCAGGAAGAAGGCAGTTGCGAGCGCTGCGTAAGCCGCGAGAAGCGCCCAGCCACGCAGACGACTGGTGCGACCGCGGGCAAGCAGCAATCCGACCAGCGCCGTCGATAGCGCCACCGCGACGACCTCGACCGGGCGGAACGCGAGCGTAAGCGGCTTCATCGACCAGGAGACGAGTGCGACCGCCGGAAGCACGAACACGGCCACCTGGGCGGCCGAGGAGAGCGCGATCTCGGAAGCTAACTTGGTATGTCCGCGCGAGGCCACGACGATCGCGCCCCCGTGCTCGGCGGCGTTGCCGGCTATGGCGACGATCACGGCGGCGACAAAGAACTCGGACAGGTGAGCGTGCCGGGCGAAGGTGTCGATGGTGCCGACAACGATCTCGGCAACGAAAGCCGTCACGACGGTGGTGGCGGCGAGCGTGGCGAGCGAGAGCGGGAGAGACCAGGCCTCGATATTCCTCGGCAGGTCCGAGACGTGCAGCAGGTGATGGCGCCGGAGCGTGCGCCAGGTGACTACGAGGTAGCAAGCGAGCAGTGCGATCGCGACCGGGACGCTCGAGAGCGCCGTGACCTGCCGGGAAGACCGGCCCGCCCAACCGAGCGCCGCCGGGACCGAAAAGAGCAGCACCGAGAGACCGACCAGTGCGAGCCAGGTGAAAGAGGAGACGCGGTCGATCTTGCCACCCTTGCCGAACACGAGCGCGGCACCGAGAACCAGGAGCAGATTGCCGACGATGCTTCCGGTCAGCGATCCGCGCACGACGCCGCTGAGCCCGTTCGACACCGCGAACAGCGCGATGATCAATTCGGGCGCGTTGCCGAAGGTGGCGTTGAGGAAGCCGCCGATACCGGCGCCGGTGTGCTTGGCGACGTGCTCGGTTGCCTCCCCGATCAGCCAGGCGAGCGGCACCAGCGAGACGGCGGCGAGAACGAAGAGGAACGTCTTCGAGGCAGCCGACGCGGCGTCGAGCGCGATCACGAGCGGGCCCAGCGCGAGCCCCAGCCAGAGGATGCGGCGAGTCACAGTCGCACACTACATAGTTGAAACGCGAGGGCAAATACGGGATCCATTCGCCTCCATCTCGGCCGAGGCTGGCGCGCATTCTCGCTTACCGCTCATGGGCAGAAAGAGGAGCATCGATCGCAACGCGACGCCGATTCGCCTAGCTCTATTTTGGGGGTTTGTCAAGGCTTGCGGAGTGGGTTCTCGGTGCGCACAATCGATGTATGCATAGGCAACTCAGTGAGGTCGTCGGTCTACCTCTGAGGCCACAGGACGAGGCGGAATGCCGCCGCTGTGAAGTGCACTGCGACAAGGTCGTCTACCCCGGCGCCTGCGTCGCTCGCTCCTGTCCGTTCCTCTATGCCTACGAAGCCTTCGGGCACACCTACGTCGGCTGTATGCAGAAGATCTACGGAGTCGAGATCGACCTCGATCTACTGCGTCTTGCGGAGCAGGAGCGCAAGGGCTTCGGCGCGATCAAAGCCAAGCGCGAGCCGCTTCCGATGTGCCGGGCCGGAGTCGATCCCTGCTACGGGCACCGCGGTGACAGGCTCGGTTGCCGCAACCCGGAGTTTCACGAGCTGCCCGTGGGCGAGCCGACCTTTCGCGTGATCGCCCGCGTCCGCCAGACTTAGGGCCATCTTCGCGAGGCGGCTGCGTTTATCGTCGCGACTAGATAGCCGTAGGTATATCGTTGCCGTCGTGAGTAACGTAGGCCGGCTCGAGAGATACGCCCAGCTTGCCGTCGAGGTGGGCGCCAACCTTCAGCCCGGTCAGTTCCTTTTCGTACAGGCCTATCCCGAGCAGGCAGGTCTGGCCCGGGCGATAGCGGCCCATGCCTACAAGGTCGGAGCGCGTTTCGTCGACGTCAACTACGGCGACCAGCGCGTACGTCGCTCCTTGATCGAGAGCGGTCGCGAGGAGATGCTTCCCTGGTCGCCGCCCTGGCTGGTCGAGCGGCTCGAGTATGCAACCGACCAGAAGGCGGCCAAGATCAACTTCTCAGGCGATCCCGAGCCCGGTCTCCTGGCCGATCTCGATCACAAGAGAGTCGCCGCCTCGCGGCAGACCGAGTTGATCGAGGCCTCGCTCAAGCAGCACGTCGAGGAACGGGTCGTCTGGTCGCTGATCGGCGTCCCGACCGAGGGCTGGGCCAAGGCCGTCTTCGGTGAGCCCGACATCGAGCGCCTCTGGCAGGCGGTCGAGCATGCGATCAGGCTTGACGAGCCCGATCCGGTGGCCGCCTGGCGCGAGCACATCGACCGGCTCTCGAAGCGGGCGAAAATCCTTAACGAGCGCCGCTTCGACGCGATTCACTTCCGCGGCCCGGGCACCGATCTGTCGGTCGGGCTACTGCCGGATTCGTGCTGGCGCGCCGCCGAAAGCGAGACCTCCTTCGGGCAGAAGTTCATCCCCAACCTGCCGACCGAAGAGGTGTTTGCCACTCCCGATCGGATGCGGGCCGAGGGCTTCGTTCGCTCGACCCGTCCGCTCTCGCTGGACGGATCCATCGCGCGCGATCTGGAACTGCGCCTGGAAGGAGGGCGCATCGTCGGCGTCTCGGCCTCCTCGGGCGCCGAGGCGGTGGAGGCTCAGATTGCGCTGGACGAGAACGCCTGCCGTCTGGGCGAAGTTTCGATCGTCGACAGCTCCTCGCGGGTCGGCGATCTCGACATCATCTTCTTCAACACGCTCTTCGACGAGAACGCGGCCTGCCATATCGCCTACGGGCGCGGCTACCCGGCGGGCATCGAAGGCGGCCCGGGGTTGTCGCCCGAGCAGCTCCTTCAGCGCGGGGTCAACGCCTCGGTGGTGCACACCGACCTGATGGTCGGCGGCCCCGAGGTGGATGTGGACGGCGTCACAAAGGACGGCGAGGCGGTGCCGATCCTGCGCGACAACACCTGGGTGCTCGCTTAGCGGTACTTCTCTATTCGCCCGCCGCCAAAGCCGCCCGCCCGCGGGGTGGTTCCAAACTACCGGCCCGAGGCGGCATAAAGCACTACTCACTGAGCCGATTTTGCGTCTATACAGAGACCGTCGAGGTAAGAGCGCTCTCAGCCGAGCAGCGACTTGTAGATATCGAGGTGGCTCGTGGCAGCCGCGTCCCAGGTGAGCGTCTCGCGCGCGGTCAGGGCGCCGGCGCGGGCGCGGGCGAGCGCCCCGGTGTCGTCGAGCAGCGTGCGCACAGCCTCGGTCATCGCCTCGATGTCGCCGGGCGGAACGACAGCGCCGGCTCCGAAGCGGCGCACCGGCTCGGCCAGGCCGCCGACGTCGTAGGTAACCACGGGCACCCCGGCGCCGAGCGAGCGTAGTAGCGCACCCGACTGGTCGATACCGGGACGGTAGGGGAACAGCGAAAGTGTCGATTCGCCCAGGGCTTGGTCGACCTCGGCGTCGGAGAGGTAGCCGAGGCGCCACTCGGCGATCTCGCCGGCCTGTGCGCGGTAGGGCTCGACCGGCTCCATCTCGTCGCCGGCCACGAGCAGGCGTGCGTCGCCAAGCCTCTTCGCCACCTTGATCGCGTCGCCCAGGCCCTTGTACGAGCGGATCAAGCCGAGGCAGAGCAGCGTGTGCCCATCGTCGCTGCGAGGCGGATCGCTGCGGATGATCGGGTGGGGGACGATGTGCAGCCGCTCGCGTGGGACGCCCAGCTCGATCAGCGTCCTTCGGCCGCGGTCGGAGTGCACGATAACGGCGTCGAAGCGGCTGAGCAGCTTGGGCCAGAGCTTGCGCTTGCCCATCTTCCGCCGCGGCACGAGATTGTGAGCAGTGAAGACGAGCGGCGTCCGCCGCGGCAAAAGGAAGCGATCGAGCTCGGGTAGGCCCAGCCACTGCAGGTGTAAGACGTCGGGGCGGCGACGGCGGAGGCTTGCCATTCCGAGCGGGTGCTCGCAGAGCTTGAGCGGCAGGCGCAGGCGCGAGCGCCTGAACAGGCGCGAGCTGAGGGGATAGAAGAGCTCGCTGCGCGTGTAACCCTCGGGCTCGGGCGCCATCCCGAAGCGGAAGCGGGAAGTGACCAGCTCGACCTCGGCGCCGGCGCGGGCCAGCGCGGCGGCCAGCTCGTGATCGTAGGGCGGCGTGAATGCGGACGGGTCGGCGATGACAATGCGCACGCCGAAAGCCTAGAGCGCGGAGCGGAGCGATGAGCCTTCGACTTGGTACGAACTTCTGGTCTTCCAGGGTTCGGGCGCCTCTTTGCCCACCCACCACCCCCCACCCACCCACAGGGTAGAAGGACGATAGCGAGGAAAGGGGAGAGGAGATAGCGCATCGCGAAACCGGACGATCCGTGACACAACCGTCGCGTGAAACCCGCTGTTGGCAACTCGAGGGAGAGGACACTCGCCCAGCGCGGCAGGCCTTTTCTAGAACCACCGTTAGGGATCGCGGCGCTGCGCCGCTGGGTCAACGTAATGGGCTGGCCCCGCTGTCATGATGGGATCGTGAATCAGCTGAAGCAACTCGCCGAACTGGCGGTGGTGGTGGGCGCGAACGTCCAGCCGGGGCAGGTGGTGAGGATCACGAGCGAGGTTGGTCAGCAGGAGATGGTGCGTGCCGTCGCGGAGGCGGCATACCTCCACGGTGCGCGATTCGTCGATCTCGATTTGACCGATCCCTTCGTCGAACGCATGCGCGTCCTTCATGCCTCAGCCGAAGCGCTTGAATACGGGCCGCGCTGGCCGGACACGCGTCTCCGCGAGCTCGATGAGGAGCATGGCGCCAGCATCAAGATCACCGGGCCGACTGCGCCGGGACTCTTTGCCGACCTGGATCCTGTTCGTGTCAGTAAGGCGCAGAGGCCGCTGAGCCGCGTTTGGAGGGAGGTCGAGTATCGAGTGAACAACACGGTTGTCCCGGGCCCGACGATCCCGTGGGCGCAGTGGCTCCGACCGGAGCTGCCAGCAGATGAGGCGTTCGAGGCGTTGTGGGCAGATGTTGCCATTGCCTGCCGCCTCCACGACCCTGACCCCGTGGCGGCTTGGCGCGAGCGGTTCGCGAAGCTTCGACGCCGCGCAGAGGCTCTGACGAAGCTCGGTCTCGATGCGCTCCGCTTGCATGGTCCGGGCACGGATCTGCTCGTCGGCTTGCCACCGAGCGCCCGGTGGGATCATCCGGGCGCCATCAATCATCGTGGCGTGTGGCACGCGTGGAACCTCCCGTCAGAGGAGGTCTACACCGTCCCGGATCGCAATCGCGTTAACGGAGACGTGCGACTAACACGGCCCGTGAATGTGGGCGGGCGTCTCATCGACGACGTGTCGATGCGATTCGAAAGCGGTCACGTCGTGAGTATCTCGGGCGGCGAGGGCATCGAAGCCCTACGGGAGTTCGTGCAGCGAGACGACGGGACCGAGCGCCTGGGCGAGGTCGCCCTGGTGGATCGCGAAAGCGCCGTCGCCAAGGCCGCGCAGACCTTCGGCGTCATCCTGCTCGACGAGAACGCGGCCAGCCATGTTGCGCTTGGCTTCGGATTTCCCGAGCTCACGGCGGAGGAGGATCGACAACTCGTCAACGACAGCGGCGATCACCTCGACGTAATGGTTGGCTCAGACGAGCTCGAGATCATCGGCCTGCGCGCGGATGGCGAAGAACATGCGCTACTTCGGGGTGGCGAATGGATGCTTTCAACTTGATGGCACGCGTCATCGCGACGACTAGATGCAGTCGCTTCGAGACGCGAAAGCGCCCGCTTGACCATCAGGTGTGACGTTCAGCCGTCAGGCATCCACACTCAAGTCCACACCCCCCTAGCATGGTTTACGTCCGCTGGAACTGTTTATCGATCCCACCCAAGCCGGGCATCGTGCTCGACCAGATCAAGCTACATTCCTGAACACTCGCCCACGTCAGGCTCTTCACCCGCGGGACGAAGGGATCAGATCGCCTGGGAGCAGCGAGAACATCACCGAGTCCCGGCGCCGATCGTCCGGCTTCGGGAGGCCCTATCTCGGCGCCTAGCGCTTGACTCGGCCGCGGTGATCAGCAGAGCCCGCAAATCAAAAGGACGAGCAGAACAAGGGACGCGAATCAGCCTCGCGCCAGAAGGGCTTAAAGCCCGGGAAAGTACGTACGCGCACGGCGGCGATCACGACCCGTGCACGCTTGATGCTGACGCTCGCGCTTGTCGCCCAGTTGCGAAAGCCTCCCGAGTGCCCCCAAAAGCGGCCGCAGGGAGCATCGGTGGCGAAGATGCCAAGCCCGTCTCCAACGTAAGCGTTGCTGAACGTGGTAAAGCCACCACTACCAACGCCATCCGGGTCCGTCTGCTCCATCCGGGCGAGCATTGGCCGGGAGAGCAGGCGGCCCGAGAGGAGAGCCGAATAGAAGCGAGCAACGTCCCTGACGTCGGAAACGATCGCGCCGGCGGCCGAGGTGACTCTTTCAATCGGTTGCGCCGTGGCGAGCGAGGTCGCGTGTAGAGCGAGCGGCTTCAGGATGCGCGAGGCGAGCTCCTCGGAATAGGTGTGTCCTGTCACCTTCTCGATGATGAGGCCGAGCGCGACGTAGTTCGTGTTCGAGTATTCCTATTGCATGCCCGGCTCGAAGGCGAGTGGCTTCGAGCCGACAAGGCGAAGAGCGTCGATCGGTCTCAACGAGAGCGACGCTGCAAGGGCCGAATTGACGGCCTTGAGCGAGGGGTCGCGGAGCCCCGAGCGGTGCTGGAGCAGCTCGCGGATCGTGATTGCGTTTCCGTAGCGAACGACACCAGGCAGGTAGTGCCCGAGCGTCCCGTCGAGCCGGAGCTTCTTCTCCTGCACCAGCTGGAGCACGATCGTAGCCGTGAAGCTCTTGGTAACGCTGCCGATCGGGAAGCGCTCGTCTACGCTCTGGCGCGGACTCCCTCCAGCCGCGGCGATAGTGTGCCCGTGGTCTGAGACGAAGACGATCGCGCGCTCGACGCCGGGCTGCATGATCTGCCTGGCGTACGCCCTCAGCCAGGACGGGGCCGAGGGCGAGGCCCAAACGGACGCTCTGGACGAAGCGCTCGACCGGGTAGGAACAGGGGACTTGCTTCCACATCCAGCCAGCGCGAGCACCCCGAGCAGGGCGACGACGGCGCGGGCCAACTGTGACCGTGCGGGCATACTCGGGATAATCTCATCCTGGAGCGAGCCGCGCTCTATCGTCTTCTCGCTCGCCCCGTGGGGGCAACCTGGTAGCCCACGCGCCGCAAGGCAGGGCTCTGTTTTTTCAGGGGAGACTCGACCGCGAGAGCGGAGATTGAGAACCGTGTGTGTCACGGATCGTCCGGTTTCGGGAGGCCCTATCTCCTCTCCCGATAGCGAGGAAAGGCGCTCAGGTATGTGGCAGCTTCGTGCCGATTTAGCGCATCGCGTTTACTTAAGGCGCCCGAGCACGCCGCAGCGGCAGGTCGCTCTCGTAAACTCGCCCTGTGAGCCTGCTCATACGCTCCTGGAACCTCCACCACGGCATGACCTCGCCGAACAACCGGCACAACTACCTCGAGCAGGAGATACGCCTGATCTCGTCCGACCACCCCGACGTCGTCTGCCTGCAGGAGCTTCCGCTCTGGGGTCGGCGCCATCTCGAGGGCTGGAGCGAGATGAAACTGATCTGGAACAGCGCACGCCGGATCTGGTTTCCGCCCCGTTTCGGTGGCTGGATCACCCGGCTCAACCAGGGCTTCTTCCGCTCGGCTTTCTCCGGCCAGGCCAACGCGATCCTGCTCGACCGGCGCCTGCAACCGCTCGAGCAGCGCTGGACGGTGATCAGCCGCGGCCGGCGCGAGCGCCGTACCTGTCAGGCCGTGCGCCTGCAGGGGATGGTGATCGCCAATCTGCACGCCTCCGGCGTGGCCGATCATCCGGAAGTAGGTGCCGCCGAGGCGTTGCGTGCGCTCGCGTTTGCCGAATCGCTCGTCCAGCCCGGCGACGCGCTTGTCTTCGCCGGCGACTTCAATCTATTCGCGAGGAATCTCCCCAAGCTGCCCGACTTCTCGCCGCCGGGCCCGGGCATCGATCACATTTTCGTTCGCGGCGCCAAAGCGGGCGCGCTCGACGTCTGGCCCGAGGCGCATCGGACAATCACGGCGGGCGTCCTTTCAGATCACGCTCCGGTCGAGCTCAGGGTTGGGTAGCGGCGGCTATCTTCCAGAAGATGGACTTCGCCCAAGCCCGTGCCCAGTTCCCGGTTCTCGAGCGTTTCGCGTACCTGAACGCCGGAACCTTCGGTCCGCTCAGTCGCGTGACGGTCGAGGCGATGGAGGAACGGCAGCGGCGTGATCTCGAGCTCGGGCGCTCGGGGCCCGACTTCTTCGGCGAGGTCATCGACCTGCGCGAAAGGCTGCGGGCGAAGATCGCTGCGTTGGTTAGCGCCGAGGCGGCCCAGGTCGCCCTCACCTGCTCGACCACCGACGGCTGCAACATCGTTCTGGCCGGGCTCGATCTCTCGCCCGAGGACGAGGTCGTGACCACGAGCGACGAGCACTTCGGCCTGCTCGGGCCGCTTCATGCCTCCGGCGCCCGCATCGTCGTCGTGGGCCCGGAGCCCGAGGCGATCCTGGCCGCCGTCACGCCGCGCACGAAGCTGCTTGCGCTCTCGCAGGTGCTCTGGACGGACGGGCGCGTTCTACCGGTCGCCGAGTTGCGCGAGCGAAGCGGGCTGCCTGTGCTGGTTGACGGCGCTCAGGCAGTAGGCGCGATTCCCGCCTCGGCCGCGGGGGTGGATTTCCTCACCGTCTCGGCGCAGAAGTGGCTCTGCGGGCCGGACACGATCGGCGCACTCGTCGTGCGCGACCCCGAGCGCCTCCGCGTTGCCCAGCCCAGCTACTACGCCCAGAAGAGCTTCCAAGCCAACGGCGCGTTCGAGCCTCGTCCCGGTGCACCACGCTTCGACTCGCAGTGGATCGCGCCGGCTTCGCTCGCTGGTCTCTTTGCAGCCTTGGACGCGCGGCCGGAGTGGGCTTTCGAGCGCGCCGCGGAGATGAGCGGGCAGTGCCGCTCGGCGCTGGCCGAGCGGTTCGAGGTCGTCTCTCCTTCCGGGCAGGGGACGCTCGTCAGCTGGCGGGCGCAGGGCGATCCGAGCGAGACGGTCAGGCGCCTGTTCGGGCGCGGCGTCGTCGTCCGCGACATCCCGGGCCGGAATCTGATCCGCGCTTCCTGCGGCTGGTGGACTAGCGAGGAAGACATCGAGCAGTTGCTCGAAGCGCTCGACGGGAATTGATCAGGCGCGCTGGGAGTCGCCCGCGGTGCGCAGCCCAAGCTCGGAGGCGATCGGCCTGAGCGCGGCGATGACAAACGCGATGTGCTCGTCGAGATCGACGCCCAGCTCGTCGGCGCCCTGGTAGACCTCGTCGCGGTTGACACCGGCCGCGAAGGAGGGCTGCTTGAGCTTCTTTCGCACCGACTTGGGCTCGAGCGTGTCGATACCGTCCGGGCGCACCAGTCCGCAGGCGTGGATGAAGCCGGCCAGCTCGTCGCAGGCGAAGACCGTCTTTTGCAGCAGCGTCTCGCGCGGGACGCCGGTGTGACTGGCGTGGGAGAGAATCGCCAGGACGACCACCTCGGGGTAGCCCTGCTCGCGCAGGATCGGGGCACCGGCCTGCGGATGCTCGTCGAGCGTTGGGTGGATCTCGTAGTCGAAGTCGTGCAGGAGCCCGGCGACGCCCCAGAGTTCCTCGTCCTCGTCGAACTTGTGCGCGTAGGCCCTGACCGCCGCCTCGACCGCGAGCGCGTGCCGTCGCAGCGCCTCGCTCTTGGTGTACTCGGTGAGTGTCGCCCAGGCCTGCTCGCGTGTCGGTGCCATCGTCGGCAGCATAACGCGCTCCGCCCGCGCCCTGGTCGTTTCAGACCGCGGCTACGGCTGGCGTGCTCGCTAGGATGAACCGAGCTCGCCCTTGGCGGCGGGCTCCGAGACCATGACCGACGCTGCAGTCGCTGAAGCCCTACACCGTGATTCCTTCGTAATCGAGGGCGGTCACCCACTTTCCGGCAGCGTCCAAGCCGCCGGGAACAAGAACGCCGCTCTGCCGATCCTGGCCGCCGCCCTACTCACGGCCGAGCCGGTGACGCTGAGCAACGTGCCGCGCATCCTCGACGTCGAGAACATGGTCGACCTGATTTCCCGCACCGGCGCGGCCGCCGAGTGGACGGGCCCGAACGAAGTACGAATCGAGGCCGCCAAGATCACCGACACCGACCTCGACCCCGAGCTTTGCCGTCGCATCCGCGCCTCCTTCCTGCTGGCCGGCCCGCTGCTGGCCCGCGCCGGCTCGGTCAAGATCCCGCCTCCGGGCGGCGACGTGATCGGTCGCCGCCGGCTCGACACGCACGTCAAGGCCTTCGCCGATCTCGGCGTTCAGATCGAGGCCGAGCGGGACTACACGATGAAGGTCGACGAGTTGCGCGGTCGCAAGCTCTTCCTCGACGAGCCGAGCGTGATGGGAACCGAGAACGTGATCATGGCGGCGGTGCTGGCCGAGGGCGAGACGGTCATCGGCAACGCCGCCGGCGAGCCGCACGTCCAGGATCTGTGTCGCTTTCTCGTCTCGCTCGGCGCCGAGATCGAGGGCCTCGGCTCCAACCTCCTGCGCATCTGCGGCGTGCCCAAGCTCTCGGGCGGCGAGCACCGCATCGCCCCCGATCACATCGAGATCGCCAGCTTCATCGGGCTGGGCGCGGTCACCCGCGGCGAGCTGACGATCAACGGCTGCAGCGGCGAAGATCTGCGTCCGATCCTGCCGCACCTCGAGCGGCTGGGCGTGCGCTTGGAGGCCGACAACTGCAGCGTGCGGGTGCCGGACGGGCAGGAGCTCGTGATCCAGGACGACCTCGGTGGCGCGATCCCCAAGATCGAGGACGGGCCCTGGCCCCAGTTCCCGGCCGACCTGACCTCGATCGCCGTGGTCATTGCCACGCAGGCGCGGGGCACCGTGCTGATCTTCGAGAAGATGTTCGAGAGCAGACTCTTCTTCGTCGACAAGCTGGTCGGGATGGGCGCCCGGATCATCCTCTGCGACCCGCACCGCGCCGTCGTGACCGGCCCGGCGCCGCTCGTCGGCGACCGCATGGAGAGCCCGGACATCCGCGCCGGCATGGCGATGTTGATCGCCAGCCTCTGCGCCGACGGCGTCTCGACGATCGGCAACATCGGCCAGATCGACCGCGGCTACGAGCGTATCGACGAGCGCCTGCGCTCGGTCGGCGCCTCGATCGAGCGAATCTCCAGCTAAAACTCGAAGCGAGTTCTTCGCTAGGGTGCCGATATGGCCTCGGACGAGACCGCCGCACCTCGAAGCTCCGTTCGCCTGGTACCGTCCGGCGGCGGAGACATCCACGTCGAAACGGGCGTGACGGTACTCGACCACCTGCTCGAGCAGTTCGCTCTCTACGGTTGCTTCGATCTCACGCTGGCCGTGGCCTCCGATTCGGCCGAGGCGCAGGTCGTTGCCTCCGGGCGGGCTCTCGGCGCGGCGCTGGCCGAGCCGCTCAGGGCCGAGGGCGCACGCGGGAACGGGGCCGGCTACATCCCGTCGGCCGAGGCGCTCGCGCACGTCGCGCTCGATCTGAGCGACGACCCCTGTTTCAACTCCAACTTCGATCTCTCGGCGGCACATATCGGCGGGCTGGGCGGCGACCTGTCCGTTCGCTTCCTGCGCGAGCTGGCGCTTGCCGCCGGAATAGTGCTCCATGTTCGCCTAGTCGAGGGCAGCGATACGGAGCACGTGCTGAGCGCCATCTTCAAGGCGCTCGGCGTGGCGCTTGGGATGGCCTGCAGCGTGGAAAGAAAGCGGCCATGAGCGAAAAGCGAGTCGTACGCACCGAGGCAGCCCCGGCGCCGTTCCAGGGCGCTCCCTACAGCCAGGCGATCGTGGCCGGCGAGCTCGTCTTTGTCTCCGGCCAGCTCGGTCTGGCGCCGGGCGAGACGACGTTCGAGGGGAAGGGCATCGAGAAGCAGACCAGGCAGGCGCTCGAGAACGTGAAGGTGATTTTGGAACAGGCCGGTAGCGGGCTCGACCGGCTGCTCAAGACGACCGTCTTCCTGGCCGACCTGGCAGATTTCGCGACGATGAACAGCATCTATGCCGAATACGTCGGCGCGGCTCCGCCGGCGCGGGCGGCCGTGCAGGTGGCGGCGCTTCCCTCCGGCGCCCTGGTCGAGATCGACGCGATCGCCCTAGCCGAGTAGATTCCTCGGAAATGAGCAGCGAGGAGACGCAGCCGAGCGCGACGAGCGAGGGCGAGCGCTGGTTCACCAGGAGCGTCGCGGCGATCGGCGGCGCGAGCTTCTTCGCCGACCTCGGCTACGAGATGCCGACGTCGCTGCTGCCGAGTTTCCTGACCTCGACGCTCGGTGCGCCGGCCGCGGCGCTCGGACTGATCGAAGGCATCGCCGACGGGCTTGGAGGGGTGTCGCGCCTCGCCGGCGGCGCCATCGCCGACGATCCCTCGCGCCGGCGCAAGACGGCCGTCGGAGGCTATACGGTCACGGCCATTCTCACCGCTGCGATCGGCGCTGCCACCGCGGTCTGGCAGGTCGGAGCGCTGCGGGTCAGCGCCTGGGTAGCGCGCGGCCTGCGCGCTCCCTCGCGCAGCGCACTGCTGGCCGAGGCCGTCTCGGAGGGGACTTACGGTCGCGCCTTCGGCTACGAGCGGGCGATGGACAATCTGGGCGCGATCGGCGGGCCGCTGCTGGCGATCGCGTTGGTCGCCTTGACCAGCGTTCGTACGGCAATCCTCGTCAGCGTGGTGCCCGGCCTCCTCGCCGCTCTGGCGATCGTGATCGGGATCCGAGCCATTCCCAAGCCGAAGCGCGGCGAACGTAAGCCCCTTCGTCTGCAGGTGCGACCTGTTCTGCACGGGCGCCTGGGCCGCCTCTTCCTGGCCATCTCAGCTTTCGAAATAGGAAACGCGGCGGCGACGCTGCTCATCCTGCGGGCAACCAACCTGCTCCAGCCCGGGCACAGCCACACGACCGCGGTCAATCTCGCGCTCGGTCTCTATGCCGGCTACAACCTCGCGGCCGTCGTGGCCAGCGTCGTCGGAGGGCGCCTCGGCGATCGCCGAGGCATGGTGCTCGTGTTCGGGCTCGGCGCGGCGGCCTTCGGCATAGCGTTCGTAGGTCTGGCCGCCACCGGCTCCTCGATCTTCCTACTGGCGCTGTTCTTCGCTCTGGCTGGAATCGGAATCGGCTTCGCCGAGACGGCCGAGGGCGCCGCGGTCGCCGGGCTCGCTCCGAGCGAGGTGGTGGGCTCGGCCTACGGCCTCCTGGCCGGTGTGCAGAGCTTCGGCAACTTCGCCGCCAGTGCCGTCGCCGGCGGGCTCTGGACGCTCGTCTCGCCGCGCGCGGCCTTCGCCTATCTGGCCTGCTGGATGTTCATCTCGCTCGCGTCGCTCGTCTTCGTTCGCGCCGGCGACCGCGCCTGAGCCCCGCCTCCGAGTCGTATCGCGGTCACAATGGCAGGGTGGAACGCGTGACGATCATCGCAACGCACACCAACACCGACTTCGACGCGCTAGCCTCGATGCTGGCGGCGCGGCGCCTCTACCCGGGCTCGCTGGTGGCCGTGCAGCCGACGCTGTCGCGCAACGTGCGCGAGTTCGTGCGCCTCTACGCCGACGAGCTCGAGCTGGTCGACGTGAGCGCGCTCGATCTCTCGCAGGTGCGCCGTCTGGTTGCGGTCGAGACGGTGCACGCCTCACGCCTCGGCGATCTGGAGCCGCTGACGCGCGATGACGCGGTCGAGAAGATCGTCTTCGACCATCACGAGCGCGCCCGCCCCGAGTGGGTCAAGCCCGAGAACCTCTACCTGACTGAGGAAGGAGCGCTGACCACGGCGCTGATCGGCATCCTCGCCGAGCGCGAGCTGGCCGTCACTCCGCTCGAGGCCACCGCCTTCGCGCTCGGCATTCACGAAGACACCGGCTCGCTCAGCTTCGCCTCCACGACGCAGCGCGACGCCGAGGCGATTGCCTGGTGCCTGCGCCACGGCGCGCGGCTGGACGAGCTCGGGCACTTCCTTCGTCCCGCCCTGGGCGCGGAGGAGCGTGAGCTTCTGAGCAAGCTGATGGAGTCGGCTCACTCGGTGCGGGTCGCCGGCGTCGAGCTTCTCGTCGCCCGCGCCGCCTGGCCTCGGTATCTCGAGGACATCGCCTTGCTCGCGCACAAGCTCGTCGATCTGACCGATTGCGACGCGCTCGCTTGCCTGGTCGAGATGGAAGGTCGCGTCCTGGCCGTGCTGCGCAGCCGCGTGCCCGAGCTCGACGCCGCCAGGCTGGCCGCCGTGCTCGGCGGCGGCGGTCACCACGGAGCCGCGTCGGCCTCCAGCCGTCTCTCGCTCGACGAGGCCTGTCAGAAAATCGAAAACGGCCTCGCCTCGGCGCTCGGGCAGCCGCCTTCAGCCCGCGAGGTGATGTCAAAGCCGCCGCGCTTCGTCGAGCCTACAACCAGGGTTTCCGAGGCCATGGCCACCTGCCAGCGCTACCGCCAGTCGGGCATTCTCGTGCTCGAGGACGGCCATCTGCGCGGCGTCGTGCATCGCGAGGATCTCGACAAGGCGCTCGGGCACGGGCTCGATCAGGCGCCGGTCAAGGCGATCATGGCGCTGGAGGTTGCCGTCTGCGCTCCCGACACCACTCTTCCGGAGCTGCGCAGGACGCTGGTCGATTCGGCGGCCGGGCGGATCGCCGTAGTCGAAAACGACGAGGTCATCGGCGTGGTCAGCCGCGGCGACCTGCTCGGCGCGCTCGGCCTGCGCGAGGAGGCGGCGCCCGCGGGCGGGCCCAGTCTAGAGGCCGAGCTGGAAAAGCTCGAAGGGCTGACCCCGCTGCGCGAGGCGCTGGCAACCGTCGGCGGGGCCTACGAGGGCATCTACCTCGTAGGCGGCTCGGTGCGCGACGTCTTGCTCGGCGCCAAGGGCTTCGACATCGACATCGCCGTGGAAGGAGACGCGATCGGGCTGGCCAGGGAGCTGGCGCGGCTGCTGCAGGGGCGAATCCGCGCGCACGAGAAGTTCGGCACGGCCGTGGTCATCTACAACGACGCCGACCGCGTCGATGTCGTCACCACCCGCACCGAGTTCTACGACGCGCCGGCGGCGCTGCCCTCGGTCGAGCACGCCTCGATCCGCGAGGACCTGTTCCGCCGCGACTTCACCGTCAACGCAATGGCCGTCTCGCTCAAGGCCGAGGACTTCGGACGGCTGGTCGATCCCTTCGGCGGCCGGCGCGACATCGCCGAGCGGCGGCTGCGTGTGCTGCACAACCTCTCCTTCGTCGACGATCCGACCCGCATCTTCCGCGCCGTTCGCTACGAGAGCCGGCTCGGCTTTCGCATGGACGAGCACGCCCTGGCGCTCGCCCGCAGCTGCGTCGAGATGGGCCTCTTCGACGACCTCTCCTCGGCGCGACTGCGCGATGAACTGATCGACATCCTCGACGAGCCAGATTCGCCGCGCTCGATCCTGCGCCTGGCCGAGATCGGCGTCACCGCGGCCGTGCAGCCGCACCTGGCCGCTGACGAGGAGGCGGCGGCGCTGGTCGAGCGCCTGCGCAGGCTGCGCGACCGCTTCGCCCCCGAGCTGCCCTGCTGGCGACTCGGCTTTGCCGTGCTCGCCCGCCGCATGGCTGCCTATGAGCTCTACTCCTGGCTCGGGCGCTTGCGCCTACGCCGCCGCGACGTCGAGAAGATCGTGGCCGCGGTCGTCTTTGCACCGCGGCTGGTCGAGCGCCTGCAGCGCGAGATCAGCCCGGCCGAGATCGTCCAGCTGGTCGATCCGGTGGCTCCCGACGCGCCGCTGATCGCACTGGCGATGCAGGATCTTCCGGCGCTGGAGGAGTACTTCGAGCGCCTGCACGGGATCGAGCTCGAGATCGGAGGCGGCGATCTGGTCGAGCTGGGGCTGGAGCAGTCGCCGCGAGTGGGGGAGATCCTGGCCGAGCTGCGCCGGCGCAAGCTGAACGGAGCGCTGGCCGGGCGCGAAGCCGAGCTAGAGGCGGCCAAAGCGCTGATCGGCGAGGAGGTTCGGGAGTGAAGGGGTCGTTCTATCGCTGGCAGGCGCCCGGCCCGTACCGCGTTGCCTTCTCCACGCGCCTCGGCGGGGTCAGCGAGCAGGAGTTCGCCTCGCTCAATCTGAGCGAGCTGGGCGGCGACGAGCCAGAGCGGGTGCAGGAAAACCGTGCGCGCCTTTGCCGTGCGCTGGAGATCGACCCTAATCGCGCAACCATGGCCAGGCAGCGCCACGGCGCGGTGGCTCGGCTGGCCGAGCCGGTCGGCCTGCTTTCGGACAGCGCCGACTTCCCCGAGTGCGATGCCTTCTGGAGCGAGGAGCCGGGTGTGGGGATGATGCTGGTCACCGCCGATTGCCTTCCCATCGCGATCGCGCGCAGCGAAGGCGAGCGCCCAGGGCTGGCTTTGGTTCACGCCGGCTGGCGCGGATTGCTCGAGGGCGTGATCGAGTCGACTTCGCGGGCGCTTGGTCGCGGCCGCACCAAGGCCGTGCTCGGGCCGGCGATCGGGCCCTGCTGTTTCGAGGTCTCGGAGGAGGTGGCGGCCGGCTTTCGCCGGCGCTTCGGGCGCCAGGTCGTGAACGGACGCAAGGTCAACCTCTGGCTGGCGGCCGAGCGGGCACTGGCCGCCGCCGGTTGCAGCGGCGCCGAGCGAATCGAGATTTGCACCTCCTGCCACCCGGAGCTCTTCTTCTCGCACCGGCGCGACCAGGGTCGAACGGGACGTCAGGGGGTGATCGGTGCGATCGAGTGAGGAGATCCGCGAGCGCTACGAGCGCATCCGCGAAAGCGTGGGGCCGGGCGTCACGGTCGTCGCCGCAACCAAGTACGTCTCGCTGGAAGAGATGGGCGTACTGGCGCGGGCAGGCATCACGGTGGTGGGGGAGAACCGCGCCCAATCGCTGGCGGCCAAGCAGGCGGAGTACGGAGCGGCCTTCCACTGGCACTTCATCGGCCAGCTGCAAAGCCGGAAGGCGCCGCTCGTGAGCGAGCTCTGCGAGCTCTGCCACTCGCTGGCGAGCGAGTCGGCGGCGCGGCAGTTGAGCATTCCGGCGCTGGTCGAGGTCAATCTCGCCGGCGAAGAGACGAAGTCCGGCATCGCTCCCGAGCAGCTCGAGGACTTCCTCGGCTTCTGTGCCGAGGTCGGCGTCAACGTGCGCGGCCTGATGACGATGCCGCCGCTCACATCCGATCCCGAAGCCTCGCGCCCCTACTTCCGGCGCCTGCGCGAGCTGGCCGAGCGCTTCGATCTCCCGCAGCTCTCGATGGGCACCAGCCAGGACTACCTGGTCGCCGCCGAGGAGGGCGCCACCTTCGTTCGTGTCGGCAGCGTCCTCTGGAGCTAGAGGGTCGGAACGTCGGGCTCGAAATCGCCGGTCGGCGAGTCTACAGCGCTACTTGCTCTGTCTCTTCAGCTCCGTGGTAGGGACAGAAACGCGATCCGATCATCGCCGAGCGCCTGCAAGGCCGGCCGTAGATCGTCTCGCCCTGGCAGCGCCTGGCCTCGTTCGCCGCGAGCAGCCTGTTCGCCGCGGCTCGCGAGCGCGGTTGGTAGTCGTAGCGCTGAAAGAGCCGGTACAGCGCCACGGTGGCCGAGTGGGCGCTCGAGTAGCCCCACTGCTTGTAACCCCGTCGCGCTATCTCGGGAATGCTCAGCCGGGCGCGCTCGTGCAGGATGTGAGCAGCGCGGAGCTGTTCGGGTGAAAGCAGGGCGTGAGTAGGCCCGCGTCGTGACTTCCAGCGTTCCGAGCTCATTCGTCGAAAACACTTGAGGCAACAGACTGCGGCGGCCTAATCCGTCCGTCTTGTTCGGGATCGCGGCGGCTCATCTCGATCTTGACAGGGGGGAACTTTCTCACAGTGTTGCCATTAAGTCAACTTCCCTTCGAGCGCTCTTCCTGCGATGTCAACCGCGGCTCGGGTTACAATCGGGCTATATGGGGTTCGCGGACGTCTGGAACCGGACGCTCGTCTATTTCGGCATAGCCGAAGAGGAAGACTGGGACGAGAACGGTTATGTGACCGAAGAGGCTGAGCGCTCTTACAGCGACCGGCCTAATGTGCGACGGCTGACGCCGCGTCAACGCGCTGCCGAGGAGCTGGATGAGTGGAGCGAGCCCGAGAGCCCGCGTCCGCGCCACCGCGGCGTGACGCTGCGCCCGACGACCCGTCTGCGCGGCGTGGAGGCGCCTGCGCCGGTGCCCGACGCCGGAGTCTCGCCGGCGCGTGTTCATCTCGTCATCCCGCGCGGTTTCAACGACGCGCAGCAGATCGCCGATCACTTCAAGCAAGGGATACCCGTGATCCTCAATCTGCAGGGCGTCGACAGCGAGCTCTCCAAGCGGCTGGTTGATTTCGCCAGCGGGCTCACCTATGCGCTCGACGGCGGGATGCAGCGAGTTGCTGACAAGGTCTTCCTGCTCACGCCGCAGCACGTAGAGGTCTCGGCCGAGGAGCGTGCCCGGATGATCGAGCGTGGCTTCTTCAATCAGGCGTAGGAACGAGCGCGAGCGGCGCGAATTGACGCACTGTGGGCACTGAGGCCAGCTTGACGATGCTCTGTTCTGTCACCGACCAGGTGATGGCGCTGGTGAACGTCTTCGTCAGCGTCTACTCGCTGATCATCTTTCTCTACGTTCTCAGCTCCTGGATCCCGTTGCCCTACAACCGCAGCCTGAATCGGATTCGCCGCTTTCTCGCTGACGCCTGCGATCCCTATCTCCGCCTGTTTCGGCGCCTGCTGCCGTCCCTCGGAGGAATCGATCTCTCTCCAATCGTCGCCGTGCTGGTGCTCTGGCTGGGCGATCGGTTGGTGTACGAAGTGCTTTCGCGGTTCTGACAAGGAGGCATTCCAATGGCCCTGACGCCCGTAGAGATAAGACACATCCGCCTCCGCAAGGCTCTGTTCGGCTACCAGACCAGACAGACCGACGAGCTGCTCGCCGACATCGTCGACAGCTTCGAGGACGTCTGGCGCGATCGCGCGGATCTCTCCGACAAGATCGAGCAGCTGGGAGCGGAGCTGGTTCGCTACCGGGAGCTCGAGCAGCTTCTGCGCACGACCCTGGTCTCGGCCGAGCGGGCGTCGCAGCAGATGACCGACCAGACCCGGCGCGAGACCGAGTCGGTGTTGGACGAGGCCCGAGCAGAGGCGCGTGAGATCCTGCGCGAGGCAACGGCCGANNGAGCGCCTGAACGCCGAGATCAACCGCACCCGCGCCCAGCTGGCCGCGGTGCTGGCGACGATCGGCGGCGAGTTGCCCACCGGCGAGCGCAGCTCGAAGGAATCGACCCTCGAGACGCCGCCGGCACAACAGCCCGCGGCTCCGGCCCCGGTTCAGGCAGCCCCGCCACAGGCGGCGCCT
>PMNA01000005.1 GCA_003162055.1 Actinomycetota bacterium
GACGAGATGCGGGCGTAGATACCAGCACGAGGCATACGAGTAACATACACGCATACTCGCCTGGGCAACGCTCGCAACGCTTGACCTGCGTAGCAGAGCTTCCGTTGACCGGCACGCATCGCGAACGGGTCGACGGCCGCCTTAGCTCCTCGTGTGTTCACGGAAGGGCCGCGAGGGGCCTCTCCGGCCACGTCGTTAGGGCACCCCCCCATATGGGGGGTCGGGCCAGAGAGTCCCCTTCCTATCGCTCTCTCCCGCACCCGGCACCGTCTTGGTCACAGACCGATATACACCAGCGTGTCTCCGCGCGTGTACGCGCGCGCGTTTTCTACGGATTTGCCGACGCTAACTCTGTTGACCGTCTGAGGGAATCGGGCGAACCCGTGCGTGAACGCAGCCTACGATCGGGCGTGTCCTGGTGGACACGGGACCGCAGGAGCGAGAGAATGCCGCCATGAACCTACTTGCAATCACACACCACGGAGGGATCCGGATCGCCGAGCTTGGCTTCCTACTCGGAGCCGTCGCCGGCGCTTTACTCGCGCTCGGCGCCGTTACGCCATTCGGCAAGAGGGGCGGGAATCTCCTCGCCGGCATAGCGCTTGCCGCCGGTTCGGTGCTCCTGATCGTCGCCGTGCGCTGGGGCCACTTCAGTTAGCTGTTCTGTAAGTGAGCGTCTAGCGAAGCGGCCTTCGGTCGCGTGGCGTGAAGACCGCCGAGTCGCCCGATAGCCTGTCTCCTCGCGCGTACGCGCGCACGTTTTTGTGGATTTGCCCTCACTCGACCGGTCCGCGTTTGAGGCCTAGCCCCCAGCCCTTCTCTCCGGCTTTCCTTTAACCCGTAACCCGAGCCCCGGCCCGGGAGGCGCCTCGCCGCCCTCTCGGTCAAGGGAAGCCCTCCGAGAGGCCTCTCCGGGGACGCGAGCACCGGGCGGAATACCGGGATTGGACCTTCCGCACTTAGGCAAGCGCGTGCCCGACGAGTACCTTTAGTGCCGCGCCGTGAAGCCGATTAGGTTCATATGGAGCGGTTGACGCTCAAGGAGCTACTAGGGGTTGCGAAAGAGGGTGGCCTCGCCGCCTGTGAACGCTGCCCTTCGAGTCCGCGAAACACGTTTCGTCCAGCGTGGGGTGAGAGCTGTCTCGAGCACGGCATCGACTGGACGTCTCCGACTTCTGCTGTGAGCATGTGGGTCTTTCGCGATCCCGCCAACACGACGCCAGAAAAAACAGGGAAGTTGTGCTCGGTCTGTAATAGCCGCAATCCCACCGATCGATCGGCGCAACACATATTCGCTCTTTGGAGAGCCGGGGTTGCGCCCGACGACGAGGGCCAACGCTACCTCGATCGCCACTACTTCACCAATGCGGCCATGCACGGCTCAGATATCGCGAATCTCAAAGCGGCGCTGCGATGCTGCACTGCCGTCCTACGGGGACAGATCGAAGCACTATCGCCGGGCGTTCTCATCACTGGTGGAGGAGAAGCGGCAGAATCTCTATATACGATCGGGTTACTCAAGAGGCGGTGGCATCAGTTTCGAAATCGCCTGGCGACCGGCCCATATTCAGAGAAGGCTGAGTTGCCAGACCACTCAGTCGTGCAGATCTTCTGCACGTATCACACGTCTGCGACAGCGGTGAATTGCTCGGTCGCGCCTCTCTATCGGTCGAATCGGGATTCGATTGAGAACTTGATCGCCCAAGGACGCGAAGCCAGCCCCAACCCGCGTGCCGTCGACCAATTCCTAACTCGGTTCCACGGCGTAGGCGATGCGTATAGGAAGGGCAACGCCGAGCACCAAGGCATGCGCGTGTTGCTTCTGCATTGGCTGGAGATCGGCGAAGCAATCCGCCAGGCGCACGAGCGCGTGTGACTTCGGTATTGGAGCCGCCCGGCGGCACATCGCGGCCTGCGGCCGCGCGAGACACCCGATGCTTTGATTGGCGTGCTTGGTCGTGGATACTTCTGTGATGTGGAGTTGGGCTGAGAGAGAGGTCGCGCGCGAGCAGCCGCATCTCATGCTCTCCCACGACGAGCATGACGCACCTGTGGCGCTTGTCGGCGCTCCGGTCGGTGGCATCTTCCCGGTGCAGTTTCTCGTTTCGCGCGGAAGCGATGACGAGGTGATGCGGAGGGTCGTGGCGGACACGGTCCGCGAGCTTGACTATTACTTGATTGAACTGGGGGAGCCCGACCCGTGGGCGTACGCCGGCTACCACTGCGGTACTGCGGCCAACTTGTACTCGCGCGTGCATTGGGGCTACGTCGATTCGAAGGAGACCTGAGGCCATGCCTGATGTCGTCCAGTTCATCCATCCCGGCGGCGAGCACGGTCAGGACGTAGCTGGTCACAAGCGCTGGAACACCAGCGACCACGACCACAGGCGGAAGTTCCTGTGCGTGCCCGGTGAGTACGTCGACGCGCCTGACGCGCCACCGCTCAAAGACGAGTTGGTGTTCTGGGGCGAGTGGGAGCCGGAATCAGAAGTTGAACCGGTGCCGTCACCGGTCGCGGGCGGCCCGAGGTGGTTGCACCGTCCCTACTACGTCACGCCGAACAGCTACGCGCCAGCACCGCAGGTCGTCTTACAGAACACCGATCCCTTCGTCTTCGGCGACTCGTTTCAGTACACGCTCTGTCGCCAGCTTCGGCGTCACAGAAAAGAAGGCCCTTTCTTCCCGACGGCTCTACGAGACCTCGCGCCCGGCTCTTTGATCCTGTTCGGGTCGCCCAAGAAGACGGAGGGGTTCCTGCTCGACACCGTATTCGTCGTCGCCGACGAAGGCGTCCTCCACGACCTCCGCTCATGGCCGCAGAAACTTCACGGGCGGATCTCGGATGTCTACGAAGACGTGACGATGCGCGCAACCTATGCCTGGGAGGCGGATCAGCCCGCGCTGCGGCACTACATCGGAGCGACACCGCAGTCTCGGGTCGGCGGGATGTTCAGCTTCGTCCCGGCGTTGCCCGCGAGCGCCGGCGGTAACGGCTTTGCGCGACCGAGCATCCGCCTAGACGGCGTCATCAAGCCATCGCTGCCGATGGGCGCCAAGCGCACGCGCGACTTGGCGGCGGAGCGAGTGCGCGAGTTGTGGGAAGAAGTGGTCGCTCAGGTCGGGAGTACGAATTGCGTGCTCGGCACGCACTTCGATCTCCCGCCGAAGCGGGACTCATGAGTTCGGAGACGCCGCCGGACGACGTTCCCGGATACGTCGCTAAGCGCATCCGCACCCCGCCGCCTAGTGTTTGCCGCGTGCTACCCGGTTCGACGCCCGTTGTCGCCTTCGGCGATCCGCGCCACTCGACGGTCGCCACGCTCGGGCTCAACCCAAGTAAGCGCGAGTTCGTCATGAACGACCGCGAACTTGACGGGTCAAGGCGGCGGTTCGAGACACTCCAATCGCTCGGCTTGGAGTGCCTTGACAACGCCCCAGACGAAGCAGTCGCGCGTGTCTGGCGCCGCTGCAGCGGCTACTTCCACGGGAACCCGTACTTCTGGTTCAAACAACTTGAGGAGATGCTGGCCTCCGTCAGCTCCTCCTACTTCGGTGACACCGCCTGTCATCTCGATCTCAGCCATTGGGCCACGGACCCAATCTGGAACGAACTCACTCCCGAGGAGAGGAAGCGGCTCGTTGCCGACGACGAGGAGTTCTTGCGCGTACAGCTTCGTGCTGAGCCGATTCGTCAACTTCTCCTCAACGGACGCGCTGTCGTCAACGCCTTCCAGTCAGTTCTCGGCGGGCGACTCGAACAACAACCACCGGCAGTGGCCGACGGTACGGCCACCACTCGTCTCTATTCGGGTAGCTATGAGGGCATACCAGCTATTGGTTGGAGCACCAACCTCCAGTCGTCCCGCGGCGTGACGAAGCTGTTGCGGCAGAAACTCGCGGCACGCGTCGCACAGCCTGAGCCGGTACTGCGACGCGATGGAAGCCGCCTTCGGCGATCGTCCGGACACAGCCTCATGGCTTTCGTGGGCCCGCGTCTACGCTCGCAAGCTCGATCCCTTGAGCAATCCTCCCAATATTCCGGAGGATCCGGAGTTCACGCCGGAAGCGCTGCAGAAGTTTCTCCCAGCCAGATGGAGTGCGCTTGGCCCCGAAAACACGCACTCCCCGAGTTGGAGAGCGAAGGTGACTTAGGACGATCGAACTCGATGGCGCTCAGTCTCTCCGCCGTGGTCTACGACGGTTTCGCAGTTCCGAGACTCCTCATATACTCCGGGCAAGTGGTGAGTTCACGCCCCTCGAGAAATGCCAGCGATCGATGAGCTCGAAAAAGAGCAGCGAGCATCCAATTGAGCGCGCGGAATCCGCGATCGCCACCGAGCCTCTCCTCGCAGTCGACATTGCTCTTTTAGCTTTCGGTCAGACTCGCGGTCACCGTTCGACTTGGGAAACGAATCACTACTACGACGTGCTGGGCCGAGCGGTCTGCAGGGCAAGCGGACTCAGCTCTCCTCCTAAGGGAGAGGGATTCCGCCTGATGCTCAACGAACCGATCTGCCACGGTCTCGCTTGCGCCGCCCTGCTCCGCCTGTTGGCTCTGGATGAGGAGGCGCTCGAAGGCGAGGGTCTAAGGGGTACGGTCCCTCTCTTCGATCGCGTTGCCGGCACAAGACTGTATGGCGCGCTATCGATCTCGAAGAAGTCCCAGACATATGAGAAGACTGAGGCGCTTCGGGGCGCCATGGCCAGGTCCGAAGCGGCGATCCAGGAGCACATCGACTCCCTCAGCACGCTGGGGGCGCTTAGCGCTTTTCAAGGGGAGCTAAAACGGCTCCTGAACGACAAGGTCGCGCAGTTTGCGATTGCGCCGTTCCTACCTTCTCAGATCACCTCTCACACGATCTCGGAATTGATCGCGTCTGTCCAAGCCGTGGTCGGTTCACCCGATTCGGATCTTCTCGAGCATGCTGAGTCGGCCGTCGAAGTCTGCGAGCACTTCCGAGAAACGGCCGCAGCTCTCCCGACTGCATACAGCACATCGATGCTCGTCTCCCTCGCCGACAAGCTACTTGCACTTGTCAGAGTTTTCATCAGAGAAAAGGGCCTCACAGATCCGGCTTCGGTCGACTTTGCCATTTCCGAGAAGCATTACCCACTCCACCATGTCGGGAGCGACATCGTTCTGCGCCTTGACATCACCAACTCTGGCAAGGGGTTGGCCAGAGACGTCGTCGTCTCGATCGAACACGACCCGGTTGTTGCGTTTCAAGAGACAGTCCGGTTTCTAGACCAACTGCCTCCGAGCTCTAGACGGGTTGACTTTCCCGGCTCCATTGTTGCTTCCTCCGGCGACACAGCTGTCGAAGTTCGCGTCACTTGGAAAGACCCGGACGGATCGGAGCACGAGAACTCACGCATAGAAGACCTCACCGCCTCTCCCCATATCGTCAAGTGCGAGGAACTGGCTAACGAAAATCCCTACCCTCTCAGCCCAGTGAGCAAAGTGGGTCTGTTCGTCGGACGTGAGACTATCCTCGCCACGCTAACGAAGCTCGTACTCGGAGCAACCCCAGACAATGCGCGGATCGTCGGTCAGCGCCGGGTCGGAAAGACGTCGATCGTACGAACTCTCGAGGAGCGGCTCCGAGAGCAACATCCCGGAACGTTCATCTTCATATACGTGGAGTCCGGCGACTTCACAGCGAACACAGCCGAGAAAACGATCGAGGCTCTGGGTTCAGTAATAGCGCGACGGATCCTCAAGTCTGACTCTCGATTTTCGGGCATCACGATCCCCTCTTTCGAGAATGGCCTCGCGCCCCTCACGGAAGTGATCGAACGCGCCGCGGAGCTCGCGCCGGATAAAAAACTCATCATCGCCCTTGATGAGTTCGACGTGATGCCGCAACCGGAACTCTACGGCCGCGGTCCCATCGCAACTGCTCTCTTCCAGACGCTGAGGAGCCTAGGTGGCAAAGAAAACGCAGGCATCATCATCATCGGCGGCGAGCGGATGCGATTCATCCTCGCTGACCAAGGGACTCCACTCAACCTCTTCAAGCACATACCCGTCGGGGACTTCACCGAAGATCAGTTCGATGACTATCGAGCACTTCTCGTGGAGCCGGTGAAGGATTGGCTCCACTACGACGAACCAGCCGTGCGTCTTCTCTTTCACGAAACCGGCGGGAATCCGTGGATCACCAAACATATTGCTCGGGAGATCTTCCAGCGGGCGATCGCAAACCACGACTGCGATATCCGCGCCGAAGATGTCGAATCGGCGATTATCGCTGTCATTCCGGCCCTCGGCGCTTCGAGCTTCCAGCACTACTGGGAAGACGCAATCAGCGGTGGCGAGAGCGAGCAGCAGTTCGTTTCGCTAACTCGTCGGAAGGTGCTACTCGCTCTGGGAAGCTGCCTTCGAAGCGCCGAAAGGGTGACTGAACAAGATGTGGTCACCACCGCCCAGAAGTACAACGTAGAAAGGAACACAGCCGCGGAAGTCCTCAGCGGGTTTCGCGATCGGCAGATTCTTGTCGACGGTCTAGGAGTAGAGGCACGGTCCCCGGTCTTCCTACGCTGGCTTCGCGACGAGGGCGCTAACGAAATCATCGTTTCGATGGGCGACGACGATGTCCTGATCAAGCGACAACGCTACCTCGAAACACTCCGTCCGAAGCCGCGCGAGCTGGAGTCGATGATCGAGAGATGGCGCACATATCAAGGTCGCCTTCTCACGGTCGACCAGGTAAGGAGCTGGCTCTGCCAATTCGGCGATCCGAGTAACCAGCGGTTGATGTACGCGTTTCTTAACGGCCTTCGCTACTTCGGCTCTGGAGAGATCCGCGAGCGGCTCCGAGAGCTTCACAACTTCGCCCTACGCGATCTTGCTGAACGCGGGTACACATACACGTTCCGCGAACGTCAAAGATCGCGAGACGACCTAGTCGTCTGCGCACTAGAAGGTGGCGGAAGTGGAGCCGCGCACCTACTTCAACCCTACAGGGACGAAAACAAGATCTTCGCGAGGTGTGTGGTGGAGTTACCCCAAGTCCCGTCGCTTGTTAATGAGCCCGGCAATCACGTACGAGCCGTCCTCATACTTGAGGACTTCATAGCGACGGGCACTAACTGCAAAGGGAGGCTGCGAGAGGTAACCCGAAAGTGGACAGAAGGTGGAGACTGGCCAGAGGGCATCGATGTCTACCTCTTGGCTATTACCGGCTTCGATACAGGCGTCGACGCAGTCGCACGGTCAGTCGAAGACCTGCTCGTGCCTTTCCGTGTCCACGTAGCTGCAGCGTTAGATGACGGAGACCGATGTTTTCACGAACGGTCCCGCATCTTTACTGAGCCGGAAGATCGAGAGCGGGCCCGATCACTCTGCTACGACCGAGGGATCGATCTCGAGCCGAAACACCCGCTCGGCTACAACGACTCCGAGGCGGCGGTGTGCTTCGAAAACCGCTGCCCGAACAACACCCTACCTGTGCTCTGGAAGGATGGGACGAACTGGCGAGCGCTGTTTCCTCGGATGCCGCGCTAGCGATGTGCTGCTGAACCCAATGCTCACTTGACCGGCTGGCAAGCACTAGGACGTGGCCCAGATAAAGGAGGGTCGGACAGTCAGTATCAGCGGCTTTTCCCGGTACCGAAAGAGCCGGGCAAGCGCTTCAGCATTGCGTCGCCGCCCTTGGCGGGCTGCCGCGCGTAGTGCGTCCCCGTCCAGCGTGATTCGCACTCGGCACAAAGCGATCGCTTGCGGCTCATCGGTCCGCCGCAGCGAGGGCATAAGGTCTTCGGCTTACTCGTACCTTTCGCCACCAACGTAATACTAGGTCGCGGGCTCCGGCGAGGCGTGACGTAAGGCAGCTCTCCTCCTGGATGCGGGCACTAGACGAAGCAGAGCTCATCGCTCATCGAGCTTCCCCTCCCCGAAAGTGCTGGCTGCTATCCGTACTCCGGCCGGTTCCTGCCGCCCGATAGGACGGACGCGGTCGTCACGGTAGGTGGAGCGCTCGACCAGCTCCAAGTAGTCGCAGACGCGGATCAACGGCCGCGAATACCCCGGCAGCGAAATCACGGGGCAAGCGCGGAAGACCGCATCGACTGCCCTGCGCTCAAGTCCGAGTTGGGCAAGGTCGCTGCGACTTAAGAATGCTGCCGGGTTCTCCAGCCTTTCGGCGGGCGAGGGGCGAGTGGACGTACGCTTCCGCACGGTGCCGCTCGACTCGACGTTGACCGGCCCCCGTTATCTGGTCCACCTCGAGTGTCGTAGCGTCCGATCTTGAGAGACCGAATAGAAGGATAGATGGCAGCGCGAGGTGTCCATGAAAGCGGGGGAATCGAATTGCCATGCTCGTGCTCGTCGCCGGAAAACGGGAACTAAGTCGAGAGCGAGAAGCGCCTCCGTCTACCAGGAGCCGACGGAGCCCAAGGGACTCGGTTCGTCTCCACGTACGCCATGCCGCGTCGGAACGGGACGGAGCGTACTGGTGGGTACACGCCGAACACCGTTCGCCTCACCCGGATCGTTTCCTAAACCACGTGCGCAGGTCCGATTCGTGCCGGGGGCAGTCGGCCGTCTTTCCCAACGTTTCTGCGATTACCGCAGAATCGGCGGGAAGCGGCCTTCCCCCCTCGATGGAGCCGCCAGGTGTGGCTTCTCGGGCCGCACACGCCTCGAGCTCGTCGTTGCAACAGCCCTGAGAGCAAGCCGAAGCCCAGGAGGGCTCCTGCCTCCTGGGCGTCTCGACTGTTAGAAGGTGAACGAGCCGTCAGGGTTCGGCTCGGGCGGCGGGTCTGGCGGTCGCCCGACTCGCCTGAGCTCCGGCGGCGGGCCGGCACGCTTCAGGCCGAAGCGGATCGCGGCCTCGCCGTAGGGAAGATCGAGATAGCGCTCGCGCCGATTCTTCAGCATCCCGAAGAAGCTCTTCGACCCGGAGCCGTTGCGTGGGAAGGGCGCCTCATCGCGGACGTTCTTGTGGCCGGCAAGCCAGCCGTGACGCAAGCAGAGCCGGAACCACTCGAGGAAGCGAGCCGCCTGTGCGCGCAGCCGCTGCGCGGCGAGCGACTGCGACCAGCGCTTCAGGCAGAGCGTTTTATCGTCGCCGAAGACGCAGTAGCCCGAGCGCCAGGCTCCGTGCATCCGCTCTGCCGCTGCCATATGGGTCGCATGCAGGTCGTAGTAGAGCGGGTGCAGTCGATGCTCAAACGCACCGTTCATTGGGAGAGCGTGCCGCGGGAGAGGAGATCGAGCTGCGCGAAATGGTCTGCGACGCTACTGTCACCCACGTGGTTAGGCAGGTTCCGACCGGTGACGTGGTGGTCTACATCTCGCCGGGCGCGCATCTACGTTTCAGCTCCGGTTGGGTCAGGCTGCCTTGCGCCGGCGCCTGGTGGGTATATTACTGAGTATCTTAGTGAGTAGATAAACGGGTATACAACCGGGTAGATTGTGCTATGGTGAATGCGATGAGCACTGTCCTCGACAAAGCTCCCGTCGTTCTCCGCCCTCCACGGGCGGCGTTGAAGCGGCTCGTAAAGGTGGCTCCTAGCGACCGTGCGCTCGCTGACGTGCTCGGTACTGACAACCACTCGATCGCCGCATGGAAGAAGGGAACCCGGAGGATACGGCACCCCTACGTCGATGTGCTCCCGTTTATGGATGCAGTCGTGGAACGACTTGCAGCTGCCGGCCTTGAGGAGGATGACATCGTCTACATCCTGCGTCAGCCGTGGCCGTCACTTGGCTCGAAGCCACCGGCCGAGGCGCTGAAGGAGGGAAAGCTCGCGCCGGTGCTTGAAGCGGTGCCGATGATCACGGGCAGAGTCGTGGCGCCTGCGACCGAGCCCCAGGAGGTTGAGATGCCGGCGTGGAAGCTTGAGTTGCAGGATGAGCTCGACGCGTCCCTCGCAGCGCGCGTAACGGGCGAGCCGCTGTATGAGGACTTCGTCTTCATCCGTAGCCTCAGCGACGCCGAGGTATCTGCATTCGCGCAGGCAGCGCGGGGAGCACTCGCCACCGTCGAAGATGAGGAGGCATGGGAACGCTTCCTCGATCCGTACTGGGTTGCGTTCACTCCGCCGCCGCGTCCCGCCCCAACCGTCGCCGCTCCGGTCGACGATGAGGGCGTCGACGAGAGCGAGCTCGATGAGCTGATGCTCCCGATCGGCGCGATGGTTTCCGCCCGCTACCCGCGACTCGCGTAGGCATCCAGCGTGGCGAGGCCGCTCTACGTGAAGCCGCCGAAGGACGTGCCCGTCCTCTTCGGCGACCTTTTTGTCGCGGACTTCCTATTCGACGCCTGGCTCGAGGAGGATGCAACGCGCCTCGGCGCGCTGAACCTCCACGGCAGGCGAACTGCCTACGGTACGCACGCGGTCACGGAGGAGGATACGCACCTCCTCGCCCACGGGCGCACGCCGATCGCCGCGATGCTCGTCAACGATGACTGCTACGTGGAGCGCGTCTTCAAGCGCAAGGACAGCAGCCGCCTCCAGTTCGTGCCCGTGTTCGCGCTAGACAAAGACGAGGAGAAGCGCGCAAGCCAACTCTCGAGCAGCGACTACACCCTCTTCCCACTCCGCCCAGCTCCACCCGTCTTCCAGGGTGGCGTCGCGTACCTGAACTGCCCGTTCGGCTTCGACGTGATGGGCGACGCGGCGCGCGACAGCCTCCGCGAAAAGCGAGTCGCGCAGATAAGCCAGAAGGTTGGGCTTCAGCTCGAGCACCGTGTCGGTGCGCACAACACACGACGCGGGATGCTCGTAGCGAGCACGACACGGCGGAAGCTCGAGGCGCTTCTTGTCGACACGCCCGAGGGCAAGGCTACGGCGAAGAGCGTCTCGAAGCTACTCTCGACAGCCTGGGCGATCGAGGGCGGCATTGTCGACCGCATCGACATCGCCGTCGAACGCGGCGAGACTCCCGATGCCTTCCTCAGTCAGCTGGTGACCTGGACAGAGAATCTGGCGTGTACCGCGGCCGACGCGCGTCGCGCGCTCGCAGCTACCATGCCCCACAGCACTGCCCCCGAACAGGCTTCTACTGCTCAGCCGTTGTCCGAAAACGCCGCCGCGAACGGCGGATAGCGCCATCCAGCCCAGCGGCGAACCTAGCTCCCTGAGCGGCATCCGAGGAACTCCATAAACGCCCCAGTCTCGACGCACTGGCCGTCCGCTCGCGGCGCGAGCGGACGGCAGCTCGAAGCCGCGCCCTAGTTCGCGACCAAAAGCGAACGACGAACCGGTCATCCGCGTCGCCTAGGATGGACATGTTCGGTCCGGACATGTCGGCAGAGAGTGCAGGGCCCTATGGCGTTGAAGAAATCTGAGCTATACAGCTCGCTTTGGAGCAGCTGCGACGAGCTACGCGGCGGCATGGACGCCAGCCAGTACAAGGACTACATCCTCGTTCTGCTCTTCATCAAGTACGTCAGCGACAAGTACGCAGGCGTGCCGTTTGCGCCGATCAAGATTCCTATTGGCGGCGGATTTGCGGGGATGGTCTCGCTTAAGGGCACGAGCGACATTGGTGATCAGATCAACAAGCGGATCATCGCCCCGCTCGCGAGCGCGAACAAGCTTTCCGACTTTCCGGACTTCAACGACGCCACGAAGCTCGGCAGCGGCAAGGAGATGGTCGACCGGCTGACCAACCTGATCGCCATCTTCGAGAACCCGGCGCTCGACTTTTCGAAGAACCAAGCCGAGGGCGACGACATTCTTGGCGACGCCTACGAGTACCTGATGCGGCACTTCGCCACCGAGAGCGGCAAGAGCAAGGGGCAGTTCTACACTCCGGCCGAGGTCAGCCGAATCATGGCGCAGGTCATCGGAATTCGCGAGGCGCAGACGTCCAACGACACCACCGTCTACGACCCGACCTGCGGCTCCGGCTCGCTGCTCTTGAAGGTTGGCGACGAGGCCAGCGCGGACGTCACGCTCTATGGTCAGGAGAAGGACTCCGCCACCGCCAGCCTGGCGCGGATGAACATGATCCTGCACGACAATCCAACCGCGTTGATCGCGCGGGACAACACTCTGACGAATCCGGAGTTCAAAGACGGAGACACGCTCAAGACTTTCGACTACGTCGTCGCCAATCCGCCCTTCTCGGACAAGCGTTGGAGCACCGGCCTCGATCCGCTCCACGACGCGTACGAGCGCTTCCAGCCCTTTGGAACGCCGCCCGCCAGGCAGGGCGATTACGCCTACCTCCTGCACATCATCCGCTCGCTCAAGAGCACCGGCTCGGGCGCCTGCATCCTGCCGCACGGGGTGCTCTTCCGCGGCAACGCCGAGGCCGAGATTCGGCGCAATCTCGTCCGCCGCGGCTACATCAAGGGCATCATCGGCCTGCCGGCCAACCTCTTCTACGGCACCGGCATTCCGGCCTGCATCGTGGTTGTCGACAAGCGTGACGCCCATGCCCGCAAGGCCGTGTTCATGATCGATGCCAGCCGGGGCTTCATGAAAGACGGCCCCAAGAACCGCCTGCGCGCCCAAGACATCCACAAGATCGTCGACGTATTCAACCGGCGGCTCGAAGTCGACAAGTACTCGCGAATGGTGCCGGTCGAGGAGATCGAGCGGAACGAGTTCAACCTGAACCTGCCGCGCTATATCGATAGCCAACAGCCGGAGGACATCCAGGACATCGAGGGCCACCTGCGCGGCGGCATCCCCGCCGCCGATATCGACGCGCTCCAGCGCTACTGGGACATCTGCCCGCAGCTCCGGCACACGCTGTTCAAGGAGAACCGTACCGGCTACCTCGATCTCGCCGTGGAGAAGGCGGCCATCAAACCCGCCATCTACGAGCACCCGGAGTTCGCGGCCTTCATCGCCGGCATGAACGACCATTTCGCCGCTTGGCGGCAGAGAAGCGTCGTGACGCTCAAGGCGCTGCAAGCCGGTTGCCATCCAAAGGAGGTCATCGCGGCACTGGCCGAGAGCCTGCTCGCCCACTACGCCGACAAGCCGCTGATCGACGCTTACGACATCTACCAGCACCTCATGGACTACTGGGCCGAGACGATGCAGGACGATTGCTACCTGATCGCCGCCGACGGCTGGAAGGCCGAGACTAGCCGCATCATCGAGAAAGACAAGAAGGGCAAGGAGAAGGACAAGGGCTGGACCTGCGACCTCGTCCCCAAGGCGCTCATCATCGCTCGCTATTGCGCCGAGGAGCAGGCAGCCATCGACCAGCTCACCGTCGAACTGGAGAGCGTCAGCGCCAGCCTCGTCGAGCTAGAGGAAGAGCAGAGCGGCGAAGACGGGGCATTCGCCGACTTCGAGAAGGTGGCGAAGGCCGGCGTCGCCACCCAGCTGAAGGAGATCAAAGGCGACGCGGATGCCAGAGACGAAGCCGCCGTGCTGAGCGACTGGCTGAAGCTCGAGAGCGAAAAGGTCGGACTGAAGAAGCGCCTCAAGGAAGCCGAAGCCGAGCTCGACGCCAAGGCTTGCGCCAGGTATCCGAAGCTCAGCGAGACCGAGATCAAGACGCTGGTGGTGGACGATAAGTGGCTCGCCGCGCTCGACGCCGCCATCCACGGCGAGATGGACAGCGTGAGCCAGCAGCTCACCCAGCGCGTGAAGGAGCTGGCCGAGCGCTACGAGACGTCTCTGCCGGAGATGGCCATCCATGTGGCCGAGCTGGAAGCCAAGGTGGACCATCACTTGGAGACGATGGGGTTCGAATGGAAGTGAAGCTCAGCCGCAAGCAGACCGAGGTCGGGTTGATCCCAGAAGATTGGGGCACTGGCCCCATTCGTTCGTTTGCAGAAGTTCGCGGAAGGGTTGGATGGAGGGGCTACACGAAGAAAGATCTCGTGGCATACGGTCCATACGCGATTGGCGCTAAACATATAGACAGCAGTAATCGGTTGGACCTTTCAGAACCCACTTGTATATCGCGGTCGAAATACGTCGAGTCTCCAGAGATCATGGTGTGCACTGGGGATGTCCTGATCGTTCAGCGAGGAACAATCGGAAAGCTAGTTCTGGTTGACCGGCCCATTGGCGACGCGACGATAAACCCAAGCATGGTCATCATCAGAACCCACAAAGTCTCGCCCAGGTTCGTCGCGTACTACCTGCTGTCGCATTCGGGGCAGAGGCAAATCCTCGCTGACACATCGACCACCGGCGTTCCGATGATCAGCCAACGGCAGATAGAGAGCTTTCTAGTCCCTCTCCCACCCACCAAAGCCGAGCAAGAAGCCATCGCCGAGGCGTTGGGTGATGCGGATGCCCTCATCGAATCCCTGGAGCGGCTCGTCGCTAAGAAGCGCCAGCTCAAACAAGGCGCCATGCGGGAATTGCTCACCGGCAAGAAGCGCCTACCTGGCTTCAGTGGGAAGTGGGAGGTGAAGCGGCTGGGAACAATTGGCGATATCTCAAGCGCTGGCGTTGACAAGAAAAGCCGCCCCGGCGAAACCCCGATTCGGCTAGTGAACTACCTCGACGTTTATCGAAAGGACTTCCTTTATTCAGATGACCCGTGTCAGTGGGTCACAGCTCCGCCGCTTCAAGCAAGACGATGCTCGGTTAAAAAGGGCGACGTTTTCTTCACTCCATCTTCGGAGACACGAGACGACATCGGTATATCAGCCGTCGCGATGGAAGACATTCCTGATGCGGCTTACAGCTACCACGTTGTCCGGTTGCGCTTAACAGAACAGTGGGATTTACGCTTCCGCAACTATGCATTCAAGACCCGGGCGTTTCTCGATCAAGCAGAGACGCTCTGCGACGGGAGCGGCACACGCTACGTCATTTCACAGGACAAGTTCAAGGGCATGACGGTGAATGTTCCGTGTATACGCGAGCAAACCGCTATCGCCACGATTCTCTTCGACATGGACGCCGAGATCGCCGGGTTGGAAACCAAACTCGCCAAGACCCGCCAGCTCAAGCAGGGAATGATGCAGGAACTCCTCACCGGCAGGATTCGGCTCGTATGAGCGATGTCGGCAAGCCCGAGCGCGTCACGCAAGACCGTGTCATCTCGCTCTTCTGCGGTGAGCTGGAATACGACTACCTCGGCGATTGGAGTGACGGCGACCGCAACTCCAACCTCGAAGAGGCGCAGCTTCGGAATTACCTGTCCGGGCGCGGCTACACCTCCGAGCAGATCAACGTAGCCCTCCACAAGCTGCGCAGCGAGGCGAACAATCACAGCCGGGGGCTGTACGAGAACAACAAGGCCGTCTACAGCCTGCTGCGCTACGGCGTGCCGGTGAAGATCGAGGCGGGCAAGGTCACCGAGACCGTTCACCTGATCGACTGGAACGCTCCGAAGAAAAACGACTTCGGCATCGCCGAGGAAGTCACGCTGCGCGGCGGTAGCGAGCGACGGCCCGACATCGTGCTCTATGTGAACGGCATCGCCGTCGGCGTGCTGGAGCTGAAGAAGAGCCGGGTGTCGATCGGCGAGGGTATCCGCCAGAACCTGTCCAATCAGCTGCCGGAGTTCAACGAGTGGTTCTTCTCGACCGTGCAGCTCGTCTTCGCCGGCAACGACTCCGAGGGCCTGAAATACGGCGCCATCGGCACGCCGGAGAAGTACTTCCTGGAGTGGAAGGAAGACGAGCTGGACAACAGCGGCTTCAAGCTGGACAAGTACCTGGCGAAGATCTGCGCCAAGCCGCGGTTGATCGAGCTGATGCACGACTTCGTGCTCTTCGACGGCGGCGTCAAGAAGCTGCCGCGGGCGCACCAGTACTTCGGCGTCAAGGCGGCCCAGCAGCACGCCCGCGAGCGCAAGGGCGGCATCATCTGGCACACGCAAGGCAGCGGCAAAAGTATCGTCATGGTGCTGCTGGCCAGGTGGATCCTGGAGAACAACCCGAACGCCCGCGTGGCGATCATCACCGACCGCGACGAGCTGGACAAACAGATCGAGCGGGTGTTCAGCGGCTCGGGCGAGGATATCTATCGCACCAGCAGCGGCCGCGACCTGATGAGCCAGCTCGCCCAGGCCAAGCCGCGGCTGCTCTGCTCGCTGGTACACAAGTTCGGGCGCAAGGACGTGGACGACTTCGACGCCTACCTCGAGGAGTTGAAAGCGCAGCCGAGCCAGACGGTCGGAGAGGTGTTCGTCTTCGTTGACGAGTGCCACCGGACCCAGACCGGCAAGCTGCACCGCGTCATGAAAGCCCTAATGCCGAACGCCGTCTTCATCGGCTTCACCGGCACGCCGCTCCTGAAGAAGGACAAGAAGACCAGCCTGGAGGTCTTCGGTGGCTACATCCACACCTACAAGTTCAGCGAGGGTGTCGAGGACGGAGTCGTGCTCGATCTCGTCTACGAGGCGCGCGATATCGACCAGCGGCTTGGCTCCGAAGACAAGATCGACGCCTGGTTCGAGGCCAAGACCCGCGGCCTGAACGACTGGCAGAAGGAAGAGCTGAAGGCGCAGTGGGGCACGATGCAGAAGGTGCTCAGCTCGAGGTCGCGGATGGAGCGGGTAGTAAGGGACGTCGTGTTCGATTTCAGCGTCAAGCCGCGTCTTTCCAGCGAGCGAGGCAATGCGATCCTGGTGGCGTCGAGCATTTATGAGGCGTGCAGGTACTTCTCCCTGTTCCAGGAGACGCCGCTCAGGGGCAAGTGCGCGGTGGTGACCTCGTACAACCCGCAGGCCGGTGACGTGAGCAAGGAAGAGGTCGGGGCGAACACCGAGACCGACAGGCAGCTCGTCTACAACACCTACACCCGGCTGCTCGAAGGCGTAACGGCCAAGCCGGGTATGAGCAAGACCGAGACCTACGAGGAGCGAGCGAAGGATCTGTTCGTCAAGGAGCCGGCGAACATGAGGCTGCTCGTGGTGGTGGACAAGCTGCTCACCGGATTCGACGCGCCGCCCTGCACCTACCTCTACATCGACAAGTCGATGCAGGACCACGGCCTGTTCCAGGCGATCTGTCGGGTCAATCGGCTGGACGGAGACGACAAGGTCTTCGGCTACGTCGTCGACTACAAGGATCTGTTCAAGAAGGTCGAGAACGCCGTCGCGGTTTATACCTCCGAGCTGGATCACAGCGCAGGCGGCGTCGAGCCGGAGGTGCTGATCCACGACCGGCTGAAGATAGGGCGCGAGCGCCTCGACAATGCGCTAGAGGTTCTGGCTCTGCTCTGCGAGCCGGTCGAGCCGCCGAAGGGCGAGCTGGAGCACATCCACTACTTCTGCGGCAACACCGAGATCGCGGAGGATCTGCAAGAGCGCGAGCCGAAGCGCGCCGCGCTCTACAAGGCGACGGTCACGCTGGTTCGCGCCTACGCCAACATCGCCGATGAGCTGGAAGCGGCGGGCTACGGCAATGAAGACATCAGCCGCATCAAATGGCAGCTCGAGCGCTACCTGAACATCCGCGAGATCATCCGCAGGGCCAGCGGCGAGAGCCTCGACTCGAAAGCCTACGAAGCCGACATGAGGCACCTCATCGACACGTACATCGAGGCCGACGAGCCACGGAAGATCTCGCCGTTCGAGAACATCGGTCTGCTCGACTTGATCGTCAAGAGCGGGATCGGCGAGGCGGTTGCGGCCCAGCTCGGCGGCCTGAGAGGAGACAAGGACGCGATCGCCGAGACGATCGAAAACAACGTTAGACGCAAGATCATCGAAGAGCATCTGAACGATCCGGCCTACTACGAGAAGATGTCGAAGCTGCTCGGCGAGATCATCTCGGCCCGGAAAGCCAAGGCGCTTGCCTACGAGGACTACCTGAAACGGATCGCCGAGCTGGCGAAGCAGGTTGGGACAGGAACGTCGGACGAGACACCGAGGCGGCTGGACACGCGAGGGAAACGTGCCCTCTACAACAACCTCGATCAGAACGAAGAACTGGCGCTGGCGATCGACGAGACGGTGAGGACGATCCGCCCGGACGACTGGCGGGACATTCAGGCGCGCGAGAACACCATCAAGCAGGCGCTCCTGCCGTTACTCGGAAACGACGAAGCCGAAGTCGAGCGCATCTTCCCCATCATCAAGGCGCAGAGCGAGTACTGATGGTCACGCAGATTGAGTTGGGCGACATTGCCGTGGAGGTCGTACTCAAGGACATCAAGAACGTCCATCTAAGCGTTCACCCGCCGTCTGGTCGCGTTCGTATCTCGGCGCCGAAGCGCATGAGCATGGACACCATTCGCTCCTTCGCTGTCTCGAAACTCGGCTGGATCAAGAAACAGCAGGCGCGCCTCCAAGCGCAGGAGCGCGAGACCCGCCGAGAGTTTGTCGATCGCGAAAGTCACTTCGTTTGGGGGCGGCGCTATCTACTAAACGTCATCGAGGAAGAGCGAGCGCCAGCCGTCGCTCTGGAGCACGGTCGCATGCTCCTGACAGTTCGCCCGGGAGCAAATGAGGCGAGAAGGCGAGAAGTCGCAGAGGCTTGGTACCGCGAAGAGCTGAAGAAAGCCATCCCGCCACTTCTCGCCAAGTGGGAGCCGCTGATCGGCGTCGGAGTGGAGCGCTTCTACGCGCAGCGAATGAAGACCAAGTGGGGAAGCTGCAATCCCTTAGCTCGCAGCATTCGCCTTAACACCGACCTCGCGAAGAAACCACGCGAATGCCTCGAGTACGTGGTCGTCCACGAGATGGTTCACATACTGGAGCCAACGCACAATGCCCGTTTCGTCGCGCTGATGGATCAGGCTATGCCGCAGTGGCGCGCATACAAGGAGCAGCTCAATCGGCTGCCTATTAGCCATGGCGCGTGGGGTTACTAAACGGGGTTCGTAGGAAGGTGTCCTGCTCGTTGTCTCACGTTGCGCCGGATAGCTAAAGCTCGCGACACACGGAAGTTCGTGATCGCTTCACCGAAGGAGCTCTGATGCTCGACGGGATCGGGCTCGAGGGCCTTCTGATAGGTCGCGAAGGCGCGGCAGCGGTGTCCAGAACCGCGTGCGCGGCACCGGCGTTTGTTCCGAACTCGGCTTCCGGCGCGGCTTGAGAGGTCTAGGGGCGATGCCCGAGTGCACTTCGTCTACCCGGCGTCTACCAGGAAGCGGAAAGGCGGATAGTCCAGCGCCCCAGACTTGCCTGCCGCGCACCTTTTGATCCATACGGAGTTCAATCTTCTCTCGCGGTGTTCGTTCGCCATTCTGAACATCTGGGCCAGTTACGGACGATTCGTGGGGCGGCGCCACTCACGTCTAGCTGTGTTCGTTACATGCCTACGCGGCACGGGTTGCTCCTTTCGGCTTTACGACCCGGCCGCCGCGCGGCAGCTCCGCTGCCTCGAGCTTCGCTCCGTCGAGCCAAGCGTCGAGTTCGTCCCGAACGAACAGGCAGCGGCGCGTGCCACTTATCCGCCGATGCGGGATCGTCGCCGTCCGGGTCAGCTCATGCACTGTCCGGATCGAGCAGCGGAGTAGTTCGGCGACATCCTCGACGGTCAAGTACGGGCTCACGATGCCTCCCGCTCGAGCCGCACCGGTCTCCCGATGGCGGGCTTCGGTAGCTCCGTCACCACGCCCGCTGTGAGAAGCGGTTGCTCGGTCATTGCCCGAAATCCTCGAATAGTTGTTGCGGACGGCTTACTTCGGCGTCGTCTTCTTCAACCGCTTCCGGAGCTGGGCGCAGTTCCGCATGTGCGCCAGCGCCCACGTCTTCTACAGACGTGGGCGCAGTGGGAGCACATGCTTCGGAAACGATGTTCGGCCCATGTGCGCCCGACTGCGCCCGAGCGGTGGGAGTAGTTCGGTAGCAGTTCGCGGATGACTTCCTTCCGGGCGGCCCGACCTTATTCTCGACATGGCCGGATTCGATGAGTTGATCGAGCAGTTCGCGAGTGCGCTGCTCGCGGATGCGGAGCTTGGCGGCCCATTCCTTGACGGTGCGCCATTCGCCGCCGTCGGCGAGGATGCGCTGCTCAATCTCCTCGGCGCTGTGTTCGTCCTTTGGGTTGAGCTTGAATCCTTCGCCGCGGGTGAAGATCAGCGGCCACGCTTCGCCGACGGGTAGGTCTGAGTCGCGGTCTTTCAGGATGCGGAGTCGCGCGTAACCGTGAGAGAGCCGTTCGATCCCGATCACGACTTCGGCGCCACGTACGACGGCGCCTGAGCCGGAGACGTCGTGCAGCGTGAGCCTGCGGGCGCCGTTCGAAGATGGATCCTTGCGCGGGTGCGCCGGCAGGATCAGTGCGAATCCGTAGCGGCTACGGAGCGCGTCGAGGCAGCGCATGAGGTCGACAATAGGGCGCTCCTCGTTCGCGTCGCCGCGGTGCGCCTTGTAGTACGGGTCGAGGATCAGGACAGCGGGGCGATGCCGGTCGACGACGCGTTCGAGCTCGGCTAGATGCGTGGGGTCGGAATCGAGCGCGAGCCCGTCAGGGACGGGGATATAGATCACGTCGTCGCGGTCGTCGAGGCTGGCTTCGCGGAGAGCGCGCTTGATCGACCGAATGCCCTGCTCCAGGTCGATCACCATCACCGGGCCTGTGCTGGCTCCCTGGTAGCCGAGCACATCGGCGCCGGTCAGGATGGCGGCGGCAATCTGCAACGACAGCGCAGTCTTGCCGTGCCCGGTGTCGCCGACAATGATGGTGCGTGCGCCGCGGATGACAAGTGGGCCGGCGAGCGTCGCGTCCTCGGCCGGCTCCGGAAGCGCCATCAGCTCGCGGGCGGTCATGTCATAGAGATGGAACTCCCCGTCCTGCCTCGGCTCGGGCGACTCCGCTGCGAAACACAAGCCGCTCATGCACCGGCCTCCCTATGCGGTTCAAGCGCGGCGGCGAGACTGCGCTCGGCGCCTGCGACCGTCTCCCACAGCTCTCGTTCGAGATCGTCGAGCGCGACCGCGACGAACTCGTGGTCTCCATCGCGGAACGCCTCACCGAGGCGCACAACCCGTGCCTGCGCGTCTCGGAGAACCTCAATGAAATGCTCCATAACACGGAGAGTGCCACCAGCTCCGCCGAGTCGCTATAACCTCTCACTATAACGTGGGCGGTCATAATCATCGTCTGTTAGCGTGTTTACCATCCAGTCATGACGAGAACACGGGAGTCCTACGTCGTTGCGGGCAAACTAGCCGCCGAGACGGCACGGCACCGCTACGGGGACGATTTTCACCACCACCGTGGGAAGCAAGCAATCGCAAGCGCCCGTGCGAATGGGAAATTCCCCGATCCGCTCGTCGTCGTTTGCATCGTCTGCAGCGCCTATCCCGAGACGTGTGATGCCGAGTGTGACGAGCGCGGCCACACCTTCGAGGTGCCGCCTTCTCGGTCGCGGATGCGCCGCTGTCCCTCGTGCGTCGCACGCGGGCTGGCCGTCTGTGGCGCATGCGGCGCCCTGGTGAAGACGGAACCTGGTCGAAGCGGTCGCGCTCGCTGCGAAGTTTGCAGCGCCGACGGGCGGCGCGGGCCAGGGACAAAGCGGAAGCCGCGGATAGAGGTCAGCTGCCGCGGCCCCGAGAAGATGAATCGGGGCACGACTGCGGCCCCGCGCTGGGTCAAGCTGCCATGGAAGGTTCCCCGCCACCCGCGATGCGCCGGTACGCGCTCGCACACGCTCGCGCAGGCGAAGAAGCTCGGCCGTTACGACGCGAAGACATCCTCGGCGGTCTGTCGTGCGTGTTCTGGCCGTGAGAACGTGGTCCGCCTCTGGTTGCCGCGCGTGGAGAAGGCGGGTTACCGGCCGTCTTCCTATGACGACTTCGTCGCCATGCAGAAACGGGTCGCGAGGAGCCATCTGGCGAGGGTGCCAGCGTGGACGGAACGACGGGACATAGTTCGTCAGCTGTCGAGCGCGGACGCCACCTCGATGAACAGTCGCCGCAGCGAGTCGGGCCGGAAAGCGCAGGCGCAAGCAGTGCGTCTCGCATCGTTGATCGATCCGTGGCTGCCCGCGGAGAAGAGGCATCGTTTGCAGCAGCCGACCCACTGGGAACTCGATCTCTGCGCGGGTTGCGGGAAGCTGCTGATGCGATCAACGGCACCGACGGCGAGGCGAGTGGAGTTCCACCATGTGTGTTTCGACGCCTACCGCCGCGACCGGCGAGAGCGTATCTCGGCGCTGCGCGAGATCGGCATCGACGAGCGCAGGATCCCGGGCCTGCTCATGCCGCCCCCGTTCAAGAACGATCGGCACCGGAGCGACACGCTCACAAAGCACTTCTCATGGGCCATTCGCCACCTCGTGTGCGGAGAGACGCAAGAGGCAATCGCTGGCGCACGATCTCAGGCGGCCGTCTCGCGCGCAATCGCGAGCATCATCGACCTGCTTCCTGATCCGGCGCTCGCCGATGCGCGTTTCCGGCCGCACGTGCTGCTGCTACTAGAGAGCCGACCCAGGATGTCCGCGGACTAGCAGTCCGTAGTCGTACTCGCAATATGGCTATTATGCAGGTACTTTTGGTGAGCGCGCGTACGCTGCACGTACCGCTGTGGCCGATCGTCGCTTCGGCACGTACGTGGTATTAGCCCTCGTCACCCTGCCCGCCGGCCTGGCGCTCTCGCGCCCGCGCCCGGACCTGCTCGAATAACTCGCCGAGTCCGAGCTCGCCGCTCACCTCGACACGCTTCGTCCAGCGCTCCGGGTAGGCGTGCTGCAGCTTCCACGCAGCCGCTCGCCAGTTGCCCGCCTGCTCAGCCTGGACGAGGACGGCGACGCTGCGCATCTCGCCTTCGGCGCGCGCCTGCTCGACCGCGTCGGAAAAGTCGGAAAACTCCCTACGCCACTCGTTCAGTGTGTCCCGGTGGATGCCCGCGTAAGCGGCTGCGGTCTCGAGGTAGGCGCCGGTGCGGAGCGCGTCCAGGATCTTCTTCTCGACTTCTGGGTTGCGCTTGCTGGGGCGTCCGGGTCGCTTGCTCATTGGGGCACGTAGTCGGACTGGCCGGTGAAGTCCGCATAGCGCTGACGGATCACGTCGCAGTAGCGCGGGTCGATCTCCATCAGGAAGGCGCGACGCTTGAGTTGGTCGGCTGCGATCAGGGTTGTGCCGGAGCCTGCGAAGAGATCGAGCACGAGGCCTCCTACAAGCGTGGAGTTGCCCAAGCAGTAGGAGACCAGCGCCTCCGGCTTCATGGTCGGGTGTTCCTCGGATCGTTTCGGGCGATCGAAGTTGAGCACGCTCGACTGGCTGTGATCGCCGTGCCAGTGTGTCCCTTCATGGTTACCTCGTCCAGGTCGGCCACGGCCTGGCGCGTAGCCGTAGAAGATGGGTTCGTGTTGGTAGTGGTAATCACTGTGACCGAGAACGAACACGTCCTTCACCCAAACGAGTTCCTGGTGCAAGCGCCAACCAGCGTCGACGAGAGATTGCGCGTAGGCGGGCATTCGCGGTCCCGCCGGGCCCGCGCAGTAGAAAGGGGCACCGTCAACTACCACAGCGAGCGCGTTCTCGAAGGACGTTCGGACGAGTGCTGAGGCGTCGCCTGCGTCTCCCCTGATGGTGAGGGCTTTCTTAGTCCCGCCGACATAGGAAACGCCATAGGGCGGATCTGTCCAGATGCAGTCCGCTTGCTCACCTCCCATTAAGAGCGTCAAATCCTCGGTCTTCGTCGCGTCCCCGCACATGAGCCGGTGTGGCCCCAGCTCGTACAGCTCGCCCTGTCGCGACTTCGGCTCGGCTGGAAGCTCTGGAGCCTCGTCCGGATCCCGCGCCGCTTGTGCGAGCGGGCGCAAGAGGTCATCGAGGAATTCGGGCGCGAAGCCGGTCAGCTCTAGCTCGACTCCGTCAGTCGCCAGCTCGGCCAGGAACTCGGGCAAGAGATCCGTGTCCCACTCGCCGTAGCCGTTGTTGTCCCGGAGCACCCAAGTGCGGGCTCTTACATCGTCTAGCTCGACGTAGAGCGTAGGGATCGTCTGCCAGCCCAGCTCCTGGGCTGCCCGCAGGCGCATGTTGCCGCAGATCACCCGGCCGTCTGGTAGCGCGATCAGCGGCCTCGCCTCGAGCATATCCGGGTCTTTTGTAAGCGAGCGCTTGAGCGCGTCCAGCCGCTCGGCGCCGATCCGGCGCGGGTTACGCGCATACTCGCGCAGTCGGGACAGCTCCACATCTACGACCCGCGGCCGGCCGCTCTCAGCGCGCTCCGAGGCTTCGAGCAGGCCGCGCTGGATAAACCTGGGTGTTACCTCTGACTTCTCGGCTGGGCTAGGCGCATCAACTGCAGCTATATCGCTCCTTTGTTTGGTTCGTTAATACCTCGGCCACTGACTGTCCGGTTAACCCTGGAGGAACCGTTTACTCGACTCCTCCCTGAGGAACGAATAGGAAGCGACCGATAATCTTTATCTTCATTATATTCCGCGACACAGCGTCTTCTCAACATCTCTTATCTTATTACCGTATACGTTGTGCAAACGCAGCAGTAAAGGCGTCTGCCGCGTGTTCTCCTCTCTTTAGTAGCAGCCCGTTAGACGCCCTTGTGCGCCACGCTCATGCGAAACGAGCCCTTGCGCGGGTCATTTGTGCCACAAATCGCAGAACGGCTCCTACGCGCTCGTCCTCATGGCGTCCAAGGACCATCGACGGATACGCTGGCCGATGCCACATTGGGAAATGGGATCGAGCTGACACCAATCTCTATATCGAAGCCGATGCTAGTTCCCGCCGGTACGTCCGCATCCGGATAGGTGATATCGCCGCCGACTATTTTCCCTGAGGCATCAAAGACCACTGCCGAGATCTCCGTCGTCAGCGAGACGACTGCCCCGGTGGTGTTCGACAGTTCCCCGACAACATGCAGCCCATTGAACCCGTTGTCCTGAGAGAAGGCGACATTAGTGATCGAGGGGAGTGCAACACTCTTGTACACGCTCTGCCCGGTCTGGACGATGAGTTGGAGCGCCGTGACCGTTCCGGGGCGCGATGGCCAGGCGTCGTCACCAAGGTAGAAGTGGGAACTCGGGTTAATAACATGGATGTACTCAGTGTCTGTGCCGAGGATCAGGTTCGAGGCGTCGAGCATGTTGACGGTGACGGTCGTATCGGCGGCGGCGGCATCGGGGGAGGTGTTCTCTAGCACTGCTCCCCACGACACGTCGGTCTCGCCCGTCGCGTACGGGTCGGCGACGGCCGTGAAGCCATCCTGGTCAACAACGATTTTCGCCGGCTCGGGGACGGGCGCCGCAGCAACGACCTTGAAGCCGAGGAGCGTCCTGCCCGAGTCGGCGGAGAGCTTGAGCCGATAACTACCAACCTTGATCGACTTACCGGCGAAGACCTTCTTGACGGTCGTCGATTTGGAGCCCTTGAAGCTTCCGTTCTTCTTGACGCTCTTGACCGTCTGCCACTTGGAGCCCTTCTTGAAGCTGAGCAGGTAGGAAAACCGCGTGCTCTTTGCCGAGAACTTGTAGATGAGCTTGACGGAGCCTGCCTGCGAACTCTTGAAGCTCGTCTTCGTTAGGTGGGCGGAGATCCTCGCTGCGGAGGCTTTGCTAGAGGTAGCGCCAGCGAGACTGCAGGTACCAACAAGCGCCAGGGCGCAGATCGAGCCGACGAGGAAGCGCGAGAGGAATCCCACCCGCCTAGCCTACGCCTGTCCGCTTCGGCCATCTAGGCAGAGAGCACGGGAAGCCCTAGGCTCTCGCTCAGGCCGACCCGGAAGCACCCTCGCTAGCAGGTGCTCGTCCGTCTCGGTCAAGGCCGCGAAGAGGGCTCCGACGGGAGCCCTCTTTCGTTTCTTTGGGAGAAGGAGTAGACAAGAGGCAACGGTTTTCCCGCGGAGGAGGTATCGATGCGTCGTGTCGTTCTAATCGTCGCTGTCGCTCTGGCGCTCGTAGTAACGGCGGCAGCTTCAGCGAGCGTTCGTCTTGTCTCTAAAACATCGTCAGTCAAAGCGGGCGCGAAGGCGACACTGACTGTCAAGGTGAGCCCGTCTCAGCGTTGCTCGATCAGCGTCTACTACAAGACTGTCGTATCGAAGGCGAAAGGTCTGAACAAGAAAACGCCGAAAGGCGGGCGCGTTACTTGGACGTGGAATGTCGGAAGCAACACGACCTCAGGGCGGCACCGTATCGTCGTTTCGTGCGGCTCGGCCGGGAAGCTGAACACTTCGTTCGTCACGACGCGATAAATCGGGAGGGTTCGTGGTGAGACGTTGGTACGCGATGATCGCCGTTGCCCTGACGTTCGGGCTAGCGGTCGCGATTTCAAGCGCTAGTTCGGCACCGCCAGGCGCGACCGCCCGCTGTTACGACGGCACCTACAGCTACTCGCAGCACCGACAGGGAACTTGTTCTCACCACGGCGGCGTCGCCGTTTGGCTGAACGGAGGCTCGACCGCGACCAAGAAGAGTTCCGGCGCAAGCGCCGGGACAGTCGATGTCGGCAAGACGGTGCTGCTCAAGAAGCGGTCAAAGACCTCGGGTTGCAAACTCGGGCCGAACCCTGACCGGCGCTGCTCGCCCGGCGCCTACTACTCAAAGCTCACGAAGGCCGTTATCTGCTCTTCGAGCTTCCACACGGGCTCGATCCGGAACGTCCCGCAGTCTGAGAAATACGCCGTCGAAACGGAGTACGGGATGGCAGAGAAGCTCTACGGCCGCACGCTAGAGATCGACCACATCATCTCGCTCGAGCTCGGTGGCTCTAACGACATCGCGAACCTGTACCCGGAGAGAGCGAGCCCCGCTCCCGGCTACCACGTGAAAGACAAGCTAGAGAACAAGCTCCACAGCCTCGTTTGCTCAGGGCAGATGACCCTCAGTAGCGCCCGCGTCGGGATCGCTTCGAACTGGCAGAAGCTCTACCGCACGGTGTACGGGACGGCTCCCGCTTAGTGGTCGTTTGTTACAACGGCGTACGGGTATTTTTCGCGGATCGCAGCTCCGGCGAGCGTGTGCAGCAGAGTCGATTCCATATCGAGACGCATACGATCGTAGGCCTCGTCAGGGTCGATGGTGGTTTTTCCGCGCCGACGTAGAACATGGGCGATTGCGTGCCGCGAGTCATCCCGCAGAGCCTTGGCCAGGTTTTTCGGGAATAGGTAGTGATCATTCCAAGCAGCGGCAAACCGTGGCGCGGCCGCATTGAGGAAGCTGTCGCGAGCCGGAGAGTCCGATTCGGCGTCGAAGACGACGTCTAGGGAGTTCCAAAAAGCGAGGAACCGGTAGAACGGACTATCCGCGTTGAGCCCTTCTCGGAAGTAGGCAATTGCTAACCGGACGTTCTTCTCGGGGCGGAGAGAGATCTCCGAGTACGGTTCGCTAATCGTCCAGACCGCGTGAGTCCGTCGTTCCCGCCATATCGCCGGGTGATACGGATCTGTCTCCCCAGAGCCCCCGTAGCTCACGGCCTCAGCCGGCTGGTCGTGGTGAAACGCTAGCGCTGAGAGAAATCGTTGAAGATCGGTTGCGACGGCGCTCTCGTCACTCTCATCCTCTAGAACGGTAGTGACGGACGGCCCATCCTCCTCGTGACCGAAGATCGGATCATCTCGCGGTTCGAAGACATGCCAGACGAAGAGACGCCCCTCGAACTTGATCCCCACAGTCTCAGGGGGTTGTTTGAGACATTCGGTAGATAGCCGCCCCACACTGCGCCGAAAGGCGATTGGGGATCGAACGGCCGCTTCGAACCGCGCCATCTATCTGCGCTCAATCGCCGGACTCTCGAACCGCCTCGTCACGATTGACGATGAGCCTGCGTGGCAGCGATTTGTCGGACAAACACGGCCGTAGCGCCTTCAGAGCTACGCGCGCCGACCCCGGACGACCTCCGGCAGCAAATTCAACGGTCGTCTCCGTTCGTTGAGTTCCGCGAGTGAGGATGAATGCTCTTGCGTATGCGCGGTCGCTTCCTGGCACAGGCGCGCAGTCCCACGCCTTTTCGATCTTCCACGGTTCCATGTCGTAAGCGTACGGCTCCGCCTGGACGGGAGTGTGCGGAACGGCTCCCATTGGCTAGGTACTCGCGCCTGTCGCGAGGGTGTCGTAGACGAATTGAGCGCCCCGGTTCAGGGGTGCTGGAAGCGGCGGTTGCAGCGCTCCGGGCCGGGCTATAGAAGAAAGCCGCCTGACTCTCGCGCGATGGGGGGCTGGCATTTGATCCAGACTCCTCGATAGATAGGACCGTTGGCCCTGCGCCAGTCTGCGGGGGTACCCACCCCTCCCGGTCTCGGGTTCGGGATCTCGCATCAAGGCAACGAGAGCCTCATAAACCCTCCGGTTAGGCACTCCTCGTGCCTGCCGATCAAGGGATGTAACTCACCTACATCCCGTGCCAACAGCAACCCAGCAGGTTACGTACTACCTGCATATCAGCATGTTTTAGGAAGGGGAGGGGATTCATAGTCCCCATCCCATAACGCCCGCGCACACGATCGCTTTACTTTCTGAAGCCGCTAGAGCACCACTTGAAGCCGCCGCGGCGTCGGGTCGGTAGCAGTCAAAGGCGCTGTGTGGGGGCCGGCTCAGCTGGTTGCCGTTACCCGGTCGAGCAGTGCGGCGAGCGCGGCGTGAGCGGCGGCCGGCTGCTCTTGCGGGAGCATGTGGCCGGCGCGATCGACGAGAGTCAGGACAGCGCCGGGGATCGCGTCAGCGGTCTCGGCGGCGTTGTCGGGGGTGATGAGCCGGTCTCCCGTGCCGTGGATGACGGCGGTGGGGCAGGTGATCGCGACCAGCCCGGGGCGTGAGTCTGGTCGCGCCATCACGGCGTCGAGCTGGGACACGAACGCCTCCGCGCCGACCTCTTGGGCCATCAGCCGCCACCCCGCCCGCAGTTGTTCGTCTGCCGCGTTGGCCGGGTCGGGAAGGACCGGGAAGACAGCCTCAACCAGCTCGTCGAACCGGCCGTCGAGCACGGCCTGCCGTTGGCGTTGCCGGTTCTCGAGTTGTTCGGCTGAGTCGGGTCGCGCGGAGGTGCTGATCAATGCCAGCCCACTGACCCGTTCGGGCGCCTGGCGCATGACCTCGTGGGCGACGTAACCGCCCATGCTCAGCCCGACGAGCACGAACCGTTCCGGCGCGTCGTAGAGTAGCCGGGCTGCCATGCCGTGGATCGTGTCGTCACGGCGACTGTCGGCCACCGTCACCGCGCCGTACGCCCAGGCGGTGGGCAGCACGGGGTCGTAGAGCCGCGCCGAGCAGAGCAGTCCGGGAATGAAGACGGTGTGCAGTCCGGGGGTCGCCATGATCCCCAACACTAGCGGGACATTCCTGGCTACGTCAGCCTTCGGAGAGAAACGTGCAGGTCACGAACTGATGCCTCATCGCGCAACGGCGATTCTGAGGTAACACCTAACACGCAGTTTTCTATCGGCGCAGATTTAGCGCAATAACTTGCGGCGATTTCTCTCGATTCTCGGCGTAGTGTCGGTGGCGTACTTAGAGGCACACCGCCAATCGAAAGGGAAACGATGCGGACTTCTGCCAAAGCAATCCTCTCCATAGATCGCCTAGATTCAATAGACGACCGCCTCGCTTCGGTCGTAAGTGACCTTGATGAGATCGCTTCCGTGTTGGAGAGCAGCCGGACAGACGAAAGCGAGCAGCTCATTAACGAACTCGCGGCCGACCGAGACGCGATCTCCCGGCTTGTCACGTTCGTGTGCGACGTAGAGACAATGGCCGCGTCCGTGCTGGCGTATTGCGCCCAGATCAAGTCCGTCTCGCTAGGGATCTACTCAGAGCTTCGAGACGCTGCCTAGGTCGGGCGCCTGCTCCCGGCATGGCGGCGAGAGTGAGCCGGACTGTCCTGAAGAGGCATCTAGCCCGGCAGTGTCGGGGTGCGTACGCTAGACGGTAAGCGAGCCACTACGGCTGTTTGCGCCGAGATCGCACTCGCATATTTAACGACAGAGCACTCAAAGTGATCGCAATAGAAGATGAACTTAGCCGTGACAACGACACGGATGGTGGAGCCGACATCTGCGAGAACGAGAGTGTAAGAGTTCGATGTTGCGCCCGGGATTTCCGAGCAGCTCACACCGAAGCTGTCACAGCGGCTCCACTGGTAGGCATACGAGAGAGGTGTGTAATACCAGGAGCCGGTCGAAGAAGCGAGCGTCTGACCCTGAGTGGTGCTGCCCGAGATGATCGGAACGGTGTTCGGAATCGGCGGCACAATGGAGACGACCGCCGTATGGATCGAGGTGGCGATCGCCGAGCCATAGGAGTTCCGGGCCGTGACGACGAAGCGGATGGTGGAGCCAACGTCGGCAGCCTTGAGGATGTAGTGCCTTGAGATTGCAAGCGAGATGTCAGAGCAGGCCGCACCGGAGTGGTTACAGCGGCGCCAGTCGATAATGTGCGAAGTTGGCGAGTTGCTCCAAACGCCGATTATGGCAGTGAGCTCCTGGCCCTCCGCAGTCGCGCCCAAGATGATCGGACGAGAGGTGTTAGTGGGCTTGTTGCCCACTTTGAAGCTGAGGAGCTTTCTCCCTCCGTCGGCGGAGAGCTCGAGCCGATAGCGACCGACCTTGACCGGCTTCCCCGCGAAGACCTTCCTGACGGTCATCGATTTGGAGCCCTTGAAGGTTCCTTTCTTCTTGACGCTCTTGACCGTCCGCCACTTGGGACCCTTCTTGAAGGTGAGCAGGTAGCCGAAGCTTTTGCTCGTAGCCGAGAAGCTGTAGATGAGCTTGACCGCGCCTGCCTGTGAACTCTTGAAGCTCGTCTTAGTCAGATGGGCAGAGATCCTGGCACTGGAGGCTTTGCTAGACGCAGCGCCAGCGAGACCGCCGGTGTCGACAAGCGCTAGGGCGCAAATCGAGCTGACGAGGAAGCGCGAGAGGAATCCCACCCACACAGCCTACGCCTGTCCACTGAGGCCATCTAGGCACGGAGCTGCCGATCGTCTAGCCTCGCCAGTAGGTCGACCCGGAAGCGCTCTAGCTAGCGAGCGCTCGACCGTCTTGGCTTAGGCCGCGAAGGGGACTCCGACGGGAGTCTTCTTTCGTTTCTCAGGGAGACAGACTGGAACGAGGCTAGTTCCTGCTGGATATGGAGGTATCCTCTCGTCGGAAGTGAGCGGATATGCATGTGTGTCTTAGGCGCGGTCTGTCGGTCATCGCCGCCGTGTTCGTCGCGGCCATTGCCGCTCCGCAGGCGGTTGCGTCGTATGGGATAGTCGGCTTCTCTCCCGGCGACGGGGAGACAGTCACGACAAAGACTCCGACCTTCACGATCTCCACCGCCGGATTCGACGCGTCCTCCGCCGACGCGAATCCGTGGGTTGCGGTTTCGACGAGCTTCCAGGTCGGTACGGACGGGACGCTTGCGAACACCTTCGGGTGCTTGTTCGACGCGACGCCAACAGGGCCGAGCTCGAGCACATATGTGGCTGCTGCGGACGCGGTTAGTTGGACATATTGCTCGCTTAACTCTGGCGCTACGTACTATTGGCAGATCTGGTTCTACACGGCGAGTCCGAGTTCGGTAGACACGCCACTAGTTACCTGTAGCGGCGCCACATGTCACACGAAAGTAATGACGCTCGTTGTGGCACAAACCGCGCCCGATTTCACCCTTGCCGCCGCGCCAGTTGATGCGACCGTGGATGCTCCGGGCTCAGCCTCCTACACGATTGCTGCCTGGGCGCTGAACGGTTTCGACAGTACGATCAACCTCACGGTGGCGGGTGTGCCAACCGGCGCATATTCCTCATGGTCGCCCGTGTCAGGCGGCCAGACACTCAATATCTCGGTGCCGCGCAACGCTGTTCGTGGCACGTACCCGCTGACCGTCACCGGCAATGGTGGCGGTATCACGCACTCGGTGGGTCTATCGCTAACCATCGTTCCAGCGAAGCCCATAGTTGCCGCGCCGCCCGACGTAAAGCGGCCAACTGTGCGTGCGTTTCGCGCGACCGCGAAGCTGGGGAAGTTGGTGCGGCTCAAGTACTTCGTAAGCGACAACTCTGGTAGGGCGAAAGTGACGGTCAGTGTCTTTAAGGGGAAGAAGAGGATTGCTCGACACGTCTCCCAGCTGGGCTCGCTCCCCCGTCACCACTCGTACGCGTGGCGCGCGTCCAAGCGCGGCCGCTTCAAATTCTGTGTGATCGCCCGCGACGCAGCCGGAAACAAGAGCGCCATGAAGTGCGCCCGCGTGACCGTCAAGTAACTTCAAGGACGACGAGTTCTCCCCGACGAGCGTGTACTAAAGTAGTTGTTCGATCCTGGCCCCGGTGTCGGCCTGCCCGTACGGTGCGCGTACGGGCGTGTCTTCGAAGGCCGCTCCGCTAGAGGCTCCGCGAACTCTCGGACGCGTCGTCACGCGGTAGCCGACTTAGTGTTGACGCCGACGCGATCGGTGACGTTCGAGCCGCTGTTCGTCCTCGGTCTGGTCCACGCGTCTTTCATCGTTGCGCTCACGCACCGTGACGACCTGGGCGGGAGCTTCTGAAGGGCGAGCATCTGGGTCGGACTGAGCCCACCGCCGATGATCAGGCGTCTGCGCGAGTTGAGTTGATTGAAGCGGGATCATCATTCTCCTCAGAGCGTGTGCATGATTCGAGGTTCGGGACGTGCGACCCACGTGAAACCGATATCGGCCAGAATCGTGGCGACCTGAAGAGGATAGCCACAGCCTGGTACCCCAGCGTGGAACGTCGTGTAGCCGATCGTCGTTTCGAGGATGTACTCGCAGAAATTGACGGCGTCCTGAACCGGCATACCGTCGTAAACCACGGGAGTCTCTAGACCGTCGAATATCTTCTTCTGGTCTTCTTCGCCGATACCAGCCTCCGTGAGACGCTCAATAAGACGAGGGTCGAAGCCTTTGTAGAGGCGAGTGAACGCGATATCGATCCCACGCCAGCTCGCACCAAACACTTGAGCCGGTCTGGGAGCGAAAGGTGCGGTGTCCCGCGGGAGCAAGAATTCGAACTCTTCCGGAAAGGGCTCGCGATGGGAGTAACCTGCGATGTAGAAGCCGAGCGGGGGACGCCCTTCGGTTTCCACACTCTCGAAGGCTCCTTCGTACAGGGGAGTGACGAATTCGTACAGGCCTTGCGCGACTTCACCGACCTTCAGACGACCAACAGGTTGAGACGAACAGAAGTCGAGCACCACGCCCTCGATGGAGCGCTGACCCACGTTTCCTAATCCGTAGCACGCAACCCCAATCGGACGATCCTTGATCTGGAAGAGCTTACGGGCGTTGCTGTACGCCTTCAGGAATTGAGGACCTTCAGGCGTGTTCTGGGAGATCTGCGTCATGCTGTCCGTGCCGAGAATGAGACCGTCACGGACTTTGACGCTCGCAACAATGGTCATGCTGTGATGACCATAAATGACCTCGAGGGCGATTACCACTTCGAGCGCCGCACTGGGGAGGTATGACCACGTTTCGATTGGGCACAAAACCCATTCCAGTGCCCGAATCGCCTCCAATCGCCCGGAAATGGCGGGTATCTGCGACCGAGGACAGAGCAGACCGAGAGCGTAGGTTTCCGCGTAGCCATGCGGTTTCCGACGCTCTCCGAGCCGCTCTCACGACCCGCCTTACAAGCAGGAGGTCGGTGGTTCGAATCCGCGTGTCGCGCCTAGGAAAAAAGAGCGCGGTCGAACGCAGGGTTTGCTACCCGTTGTTGCCCCGTCTGTTGCCCCTTCGCTACGCAGAGTCCTCGCAGGGAGAGAAGCGACCGGCTTACTCACCGCGCTTTGCAGGTACTTCTGAGATGGGCCGTACCTTGCACAATGCGAACCGGGTGCTCATCAGCTTCGAGCCTCTGCCGGTGACAGAAGTCCAAGGTTTTGCCCGATCTAGAACCTGACGTTGACGAGTATCCGTGAGGGGATTAGGTTCCGCTTAGCATCGGTAGCCCTCTGCGTGCGCCTATTTGGGCGGCCCTCCGAGAAAGCGAGAAACTCATGAAACTCAAGTTTCGGCGACCATCGCCGGCGATGGTCGTAGCCTGCCTGACGCTGTTCGTGGCGTCGACGGGAACGAGCATTGCCGCGAGCCACTACCTGATCACCTCGACCAAGCAGATCAAGCCGAGCGTGCTCAAGCAACTCAAAGGCGCCAGGGGACCGCGGGGCGCCACCGGAGCTACCGGCTCACAGGGTGCTCAAGGACTGAAGGGCGACACCGGCTTGCAAGGTTCGAAAGGAGACACCGGAACGACCGGCCCTCAGGGGCTGAAGGGTGATACCGGAGCTAGCGGTGCCACAGGTGAGACGGGGCCGCAGGGACCGAGCGGTGTAGTCACCACCGTGACTTTCGTAGGCTCCATCGACGAGATCCCCGGAGACTCCGGGCTCGTCTTCGCCGGTCCTACGGCCACTGTCACCACCACAGCCGATCAGCGGCTCACCGGCGCCGCCGAGGCGCCGCTTTATTCGGGAGATTCCACGGCCGCGAGTTTCTACTACGCTCTCTGCTATCAGTCGCACGGCGGGGGAGGCCTACTCACCAGCTTCGCCCCCACAGGCTCACTCGGCTATGCCTTCCCGCTCTACCCGACAAATCCGGCGACCCTGCCGGGCCCGACGGTGTTTACCGCGACGGCATCCGTTGTTCCAGGTGCGGGAACCTGGAACGTAGGCTTCTGTGTTTACAACATGTTCAGTCAGAAGATCGAGAGCGACAGCGTGGTGAACGGCTGGGTGCAGGTCACGAACTGATCGCTCAGCGCGAAGCGGGCGCCTTTTCTACATCTGGAGGGCGCCTGTTTCGCGCTTGGCGTCCAGCGCGGCCACGAGATGGGCCGTGCAGGAATCGAACCTGCGACCTTCTATTCGCGCTGCACTACCTCAAAGCAGCTGTCGTGGTAGAACCTCTTCTGTCGCGAATCATTGCCCCGCAGCGCTTACAAACGCGCCCGCTAAAGCGGGAACACGCCGGCGAGCTTCTCGGCCTGCGACTTCTCCGCCGTCCGCGCCCAGGAGCCGTACGTGTCTACCGTGAGCGTGATCGACGAGTGTCCGAGCTGCCGTTGCACCCACACGATCTCGGCGCCGCCCTCTAGCGCGATGCGGGCGAAGGAGTGTCGGAACGAGTGGAAGTCGCGCTTGCGGCCGCGCTCGCCCATGCGCGGGATGCCGGCCCGTTTGAGCGCCGGGTAGAGCACCTGCCGGGTCACGTAGCTCGAGCTCAGGTGGCCGCCCTGCTCGCGTTCGAACACGAGCCCATCGTCGCCGCTCTCGGCGTACCAGCGCTCGAGCAGCGCCGCCGCTTGTGGCGTCAGGTCGACGGTGCGGGGTTCGTTCGACTTGGTCGTTTGTTCGCCGATCCCGTCGACGAACGTGCGGGCGACATGCAGCTCGCGGTTGAGCAGGTCGACGTCCGTCCAGCGGAGCGCCGCCAGCTCGCCGGAGCGCAGCCCGGTCGCGACCGCGGTCTTGCAGAGCGCGAGCATAACCGGCCGACAGGCGAGCTCCGGCCAGAGGCGAGCGAGCTCGTCGTCGGTGTAGTAGACGGGCCGGCTCTTCGCGACCTTCGGCCGCGCCGTCTTGTGCAGCAGCCGGACCGGATTCTCGTGCGCGTAGCCCTCGCTGATCGCCGCCTGCAGGCAGGCGCCGAGCTGGCGCAGGTGCTTCGCCAAGGTCGCGGGCGAAACCTCCGGCGGCGGTCCGTCCTCGGGCCGCCTTTTGCGCGAGCGGCGCTTGCGGTTGTCGGCGCGGATCAGGTCGAGGAAGTGGCGCACGTCTGTCGCGGTCAGGTCGCGCACCTTCGCCCGGCCGAACGCGTGCTTGGCGTACGCGATCGTCGAGCTGTAGGAGCGGACACTGTTTGCCTTCCCCGTGAACGACTCGAGCCACTGGTCCGCCCACTTGTCGAAGGGGATGTCCTCGAGCACTCGGTAGGTGCGTCGGGCGATGTCGCCGCGGCGCGCGTCGAGCGCCCGCTCGGCCTCTTTTCGGTTGTGGCCGACCGGCTCGCGGATCAGTCGGCCGCTGCTGCGAAGGACGACGTGATAGAGCGGCGTACAGGTGCAGCCCTGCTGCTTGGTCGCCTCGGCGAACGTCGTCCAGGGACGCTTCAGCCGGCAGCTGCGGGAGTGGCGGGCTTGGAGACTGGCCATCACGGAGAACCTGAGCCAAGTGTACGTCCCCTGGTACGCACACGCCAGTTTTAGCGCAACCGCTGAAACAAAAGAGCCGCTGTTTGCGGCTCTTTCAAGATGGGCCGTACAGGATTCGAACCTGTGACCTTGGGATTAAAAGTCCCCTGCTCTACCAACTGAGCTAACGGCCCGCGCCCGGCCTAGCCTGACCGTTTCGAGTATACGGGTGGTGTGAATGCCTTTCGGCTGTTAGGGGGACGCCCGTAGCACGAAGGCTAGTGAGAAGGGGGAGCTACGACCCCCCTGGAGCGATGCGCTAACCGAAGGTGAAGCTGAAGGCCTCGACGCCCGGCGAGAAGCGCAACTCGAGCAGCCCGTCGCGCGGTTTGCTCGATTGGAGGACTGTGTAGAGGCGGTCGGATTTGACGCCGATCGAGCCGAGCGGCCGACCGTTCAGCAGCGTCGTGACTCGCCCTCTTCCGCCGAGCACGATATAGACGTCGCGCGCCTGGAAGTGAAGCTTCAGGCGCGCGCCGGCGCCCGCGCGAGCCGTTTGCCCCGAGAGGGCCCAATGCCCGCCGAAAGAGATCGAGTCCGGCGGCACCGTGGTGGCGAGCTTGTACTCGGCCGCCTTCCCCCTGGCGACCGGCGAGCCGACGTAGCGACCGGGATCTATCCGATCGGGGCCGAGATAGGTCTCCGGCGTGGTCGCCCCGGTCGGGGTCACGTCGGGGATAGATGCGGCCGCGCCGCTGATACCGAGCAGGGCCCGGATATCGGCCTCGGTTTTCGCGTAGTCGCCTTCGCCGAAGTGAACGCTCCGAATCTGTCCGGTCTTGTCGACGAGGTAGTCGGCGGGCCAGTACTGGTTCGAGTACGCGCTCCAGGTCGAGTAGTTGTTGTCGAGCGCCACCGGCCAGGTCACGCCCAACCTGCGAACGGCGTCGCGAACGTTCGAGAGGACGTGCTCGAAGGCGAACTCCGGCGTGTGCACGCCGACGATCGTGAAGCCGTCCCGATGATAGGCGGTGTACCAGGCGCGTAGGTGCGGCAGCGTGCGCAGGCAATTGATGCACGAGTAAGTCCAGAAATCGACCAGCACGACGTGGCCGCGCAGACGGGGTAGCGAGACGGGTTTGTTCTGCGTCGTATTGAGCCAGTCCGCGATCCCTTGGAAGTCGGGGGCGGTTCCGATGTCGGGAAGATTGACACCCGCCTGCTTCGTGTGCCCGGCCTTTGGAAGCGTGCCGCCGCCGCGCAGCTGCGCGAGCCGACGCGACGCGAAGCTGGACTGCTCCGTGTGGCGCTGAAGCGCGCTCGTATACGAGCCCAGGTCTGTCTGCAACGTCTGGTCGAGGTTGAACACGATCGCGAACGCGGACGCGGCCATGACCAGCCCGAGCACGGGGCGGAACCAGCGCGTGCTTGCGCGCAGGCGCCGCGACACTCGCTGCCCGCCGATCGCAACCAGCAGCAGCACCATGCCGGCGCCCAGCGCGTAGAAGAGCGTGAGAAATACGGTGTCCACTCCTACCCTGTGCTGCGCCGCAAGCACCGTCACGGTCGCCAGCACCGGGCCCGCGCAGGGCACGAAGACAAGACCCAGGCTGGCACCGAGCAGGAAGCCGCCGCCCAGGTCACCGCCGCGGCGCCGGCTGAGGCGCGAGAGTGGCGCCTCGATCAGCATTCCGAGTCGGGGCACCAGCAGCGACGCCGCGACTACAAACAGCAGCGCCACGGCGATGTTGCGGAGCAGGTCCTGAGACAGTCCCAGCGCCGAGAGCAACGCCGTCGCCGTGAGCGTGAAGACGGTGAAGCTTGCGACGAGGCCGACGATGATCGCGTACGGCCGCCGCTGGCCACCGGCCGCTCCACCGGCCAGCACGATCGGAAGCACCGGCAACACGCAGGGCGAGACAGCGGTGATGACTCCCGCGACGAACCCGATCAGAAGAAGTAGAACCACCGATATTCAAACGACGCAGAGCGCTCTGCCATTTCACGATTCCCGGGAAAGGCGGGACCTAGCCCACCTCTCGCATGGCACGCGACTCGCTGTCTGTGCTGCGCCGGCTCTCTGAAGAGCGAGCTAAACCCTGGATGAGAATCTGCGCGCGGGGTAGTTATTCACTCAAACAGGGCTAACTCGGGCCTGAAGCCCTACCGATAGCTAGATCGAGTGATGCCTGCAGCCATGCAGAGAAAGCTGTTCCTCCTCGTTTCCCTGGCGCTTGTCGCGCCCTTTGCGCTGCCCCAGACCGCCGCGGCGGCGAAGACGGCGCGCATCCTCGTTCACTTCGGTAAGCACACCGGCGCAGCCAGGCAAGAGGCGTTGATCGGGCGCGTCGACGGGCACCGGCTGGCGACCGTGCACCGGCTCGGGACGGCGGTGGTGCGCGTGCCGGCCGCCGAGAAGCGGCGGGCGTTGGCGCTACTCAGGCGCCAACCCGGCGTCAGCTACGCCGAGGTGGACGGAATCGTCCACGCCTCTGCCCTGGCGATCAACGATCCGGATTCCCTCTTCGGCTCCTCGCCGATCTGGCCGCTTGCCAATCCGCTCTTCCCGGATGCCTGGGACCTCACGACCGGCGACTCGAGCGTGATCGTGGCCGTTGTCGACAGCGGCGTCCAGTCGGGCCATCCCGACCTGGGAACGCTCACCGCCGGCTACGACTACGTCAACGGCGACAGCGACCCGGCCGACGACAACGGGCACGGCACGTCCGTAGCGGGAATCATCGCGGCGCAGGGAAACAACGGCATCGGCATCGCGGGGGTCTGCTGGAAGTGCGAGATCATGCCGGTGAAGGTGCTCGACTATTCCGGTTCCGGCACCGACAGCTGGGTCGCATCCGGCATCACCTGGGCGGTCGATCACGGCGCCGACGTGATCAATATGTCGCTCGGCGGTCCGGATCCGTCGACGACGCTACAAGACGCGGTCGATTACGCCCTGGCAAACGGCGTGGTCGTGGTCGCCGCGGCGGGGAACGATGGTGTGACTGCGCTCAACTACCCGGCCGCCTACAGCGGCGTGATCTCGGTTGGAGCTGTCGACGCGAGCAACACCAGATATCCGTGGTCGAATTACGGCTCCTGGGTTCAGGTCGACGCGCCCGGTTGCACGAATTCGACCACGATAGGAAGCGCTTATGGGAGTTTCTGCGGGACTTCAGCCGCCACCCCCTTTGTCGCCGGTCTCGCCGGGCTGGCCCGTTCCTTCAACCTCGCGGCCAGCTCCTCGAGCGTGACTTCGGCGATCGAAGGCAGCACTCAAACGCTCGCGTCCGGAAATTCCGTTCATGGCTTGATCGACGCCCAGGCCACGCTCGCGAGCGTGGCGCCCGCGTCGGCGGGCCCGGTTGCATCCTTCACCCCCAGCGCCGTCTCGGGCACGGCGCCGCTCACGGTCGTTTTCACCAACACCTCGGCGAACGCGACCTCCTACGCCTGGTCATTCGGAGACGGGACGAGCTCGACGGCCACCTCGCCCACTCACACCTTTGCGGCGGCGGGCAGCTACAACGTCACGCTAGTGGCGAGCGACGGATCGAACAGTCGGCTCGAGAACGCGATCATCACCGTCGCTGCGCCCAAGCCCGTGATTTCCTTCACCGCGAGCAAGAACTCCGGCCGCGCGCCTCTCAGCGTGAGCTTCAGCAGCAAGTCGAGCAACACAACTTCCTACCTCTGGTCGTTTGGCGACGACAGCGCCGGCTCGAGCGACGCGTCGCCCACTCACACCTTCGAATATGCGGGAACGTTCACCGTCACGCTGACCGCCACCGGCCCGGGCGGCACGGCGACGGCGACGAGGACGATCGAGGTCTCCAAGCCGCTGCCCGACCTCGCGCTGAGCCTGTCCAGAAAGACGAGCAAGCTACAAAGCGGGTATCGCCTCAGCTCGTTTGTCGCCAGGCTCAAGAACCGCGGCGGAGCGGCCGACGGCCGCGTGACGGTCACGATCAGGCTGCCCGGCGGAGCGAGTTTTTCGAGCGTCTCGAGCCGCGGCCGCAAGTGCGCATGGACACGGAGCCGAGCCGTCTGCTCCTTCGGGACGCTTGCGGCGGGGAAGAGCGCGAAGCTCTCGTTCGTCGCCAGAGTCACCAGGAGGGCGAGTGTGAAGGCCACCGCCGCGGGGCGGGGAACCGAAACCTCGCTCGCGAACAACGTCGCGCGCGCCAAGACTCGCTAGCGACGCCACGTCGGCGCAGCAACGGGCCGGGCGTGCGCTGTTCGCGTTCTCAACAATCGATAGTAGCTATGATTTGACAGCGACTACCAATTAGTAGTTACTAGCAGTAAGCGATGGCCGGACTGGGAAACAAGCGTTGGTGGATTCTGGTGGCTCTGGTGCCGGCCACGCTGGCGCTCGGGCTCGACGCCACGGTGCTGAGCGTGGCGCTGCCGACTCTGGCCGCGAAACTGCATGCCACGACCGGCCAGCTGCAGTGGTTCTTCGCCGCCTACACGCTCGTCTTCGCCGCGGCGATGGTTCCGGGCGGGATGCTGGGCGACCGTTTCGGGCGCAAGAAGCTGCTCCTGATCGCACTGGTCATCTTCGGGCTCGGCTCGCTCGCCTGCGCCTACTCCGACTCGCTCGCTTCGCCCCTCGGCCTCTCGGCGGCCGGCGCCTTCATCGGCGCCAGGATCCTGCTAGGGCTCGGGGCGGCGATCGCGACGCCGGTCATTCTCGGCACGCTGCCGGTGCTCTTCTCCGACGAGGAGCGGCCGAAGGCGATCGCGGCGATCATGGCCGCCACCATGCTCGGCTACCCGATCGGCCCGATTCTCGGCGGCTGGCTGCTCAGCAACTACTGGTGGGGCTGGGTCTTTTTGATGAACCTGCCGGTCGTCGCGATAGCGCTCGTTGCCGTGATCGCGTTCGTTCCGGAGTCCCGCAGCGAAAAAATCCAGCGCTTCGACCCGCTCGGAATCGCTACCTGCTCTTCAGGGCTTGCCGTTCTGACCTACGGCATGATCGAGGCCGGGCAGAAGGGCTGGGGAGATACGGCCGCTCTCGCCGAGATGATCGGTGGGCTGCTTCTGCTGGGAGTCTTCGTGCTCTGCGAGCAGCGAGTACGCGATCCGCTCGTCGATCTCGGACTCTTTCATTCGCCCGGCTACCGCTGGGGCACGATCTTGGCCGTTGTGATCTCCTTCGCCATGTTCGGGCTCCTTTTCTCGGTGCCGGCCTTTTTCCAGGAGATCTTCGCTGTGGACGCCATGGGCAGCGGCATGCGCCTGCTACCGATGATCGGAGGGCTGGTAGTCGCGGCGGCGCTCGGTACGCGGCTGGCGGCGCAGGTTGGCGCCAAGATCACGGTCTCGCTTGGTTTCGCGCTCTTCACTGTCGCCATGGGCATGGGCGCGACCTCGAGCGCCTCGAGCGGCGAGCTGTTTATGGCCAGCTGGATCGCCCTTTGTGGCGCCGGTATCGGCCTGGCGATGCCCACGGCCATGGACGCGGCGCTGGGCGCGCTCTCGCCCGACCGAGCCGGAGCGGGCTCCGGGATGATGCAGGCGCTGCGGATGGTCGGCGGCACTTTCGGAGCGGCGGTGCTCGGCTCGGTCGTGAACACGATCTATCGCGGCGGTCTGGACCTAGCCGGGGTCCCCGCCTCCGCGGCGCAGGGTGCTCGCCAGAGCGTCGTCGCCGGGGTCGCCGTGGCGCACAAGCTTGGCTCGTCTTCGCTGCTCTACTCGGTCCAACATTCATTCGTGCACGGGATGGACGTCATGCTCCTGGTCTGCGCCGTTGTAGCGGCGCTCGGGATCGTGCTGGCGCTCGTCTACCTTCCGGGCCGGGCAAAGCGGGATATTCATGAGCCGTCAACTCAGTCAGAATTGGGCCATGAGCTCACTCGCTGACAACGCCCTACCTCCATTAGGCCTGCGCGAGCGCAAGAAGGCGAAGACGCTCGCCGCGATTCAGGCCGCAGCGCTCAAGCTCTTTCGCAAGCAGGGCTACGACGCGACGACGATCGAGCAGATCGCCGCCGCGGCGGAGGTGTCGCCGAGCACCTTCTTCCGCTACTTCCCGACCAAGGAAGACGTCGTCCTGCTCGACCTGACCGACCCGCTGGTCATCGAGGCTTTCAGAGCGCAACCACCGGAGCTGAGCGCGATACAGGCGCTGCGGAACGCGGTGCGCAGCGTCTTCGACCAGCTTCCTGACGACGAGTTCGAAGTTATTCGGCAGCGCGAGGAGCTGATCCTCGCCAACCCGGAGCTGCAAGCGCGCATGCTCGGCGAGATCGCCGGGATGGTGAGGCTGGTCGCCGACGTCGCCGCGGAGCGCACGGGCCGGCGCGCGGACGAGTTCGAGCTGCGAGTGGCCGCCGGCGCGCTGATGGGAGTCGCCTTCGGCCTCATGCTGACCGAGCTGGACGCCTCGCCGCGAGACCTGATCGCTCTCTTCGACGCCGGCCTCGAGCAGCTGGAGACGGGGATCAAGCTCTAGTGGTTCTTAGTCCTCGGCGCCGGGCGGACGGCGCAGGCGCTTGGTGAAAGAGCGATGCCGTTTCCCCGTCAGGCGTTTCAAGATCGCCGAGCGCGAGGGTCTCGTGGCAGTGCGCTTCGCTCTTGGCTCGAGCGCAAGCCGGATCTTCTTCAGCAGGCGCTCGAGCGCGAGCTCGCGGTTGCGTAGCTGACTGCGCTCGTCCTGCGAGACGGCGTGCACGGTGCGGCCGAAGCGCTCGCGCAGGCGCTCTTTCGCCGTCTCGTCGAGCGAGCACGAGTCAATCTCGAGGTAGGCCTCGATGCGCGTCTCGTTTTTCTGGGCGTGCTGGCCGCCGGGCCCGCTCGAGCGCGAGGCACGGTAGCCGGCCTCGGCGCGCGCCGTCTCCAGCGCCCGCCGGAGCATTTCCTCGACCGCTGCTCGCCCGTCTGGCTTTCTGAACTCCATTCCCTGGATGATCGCAGGGCAGGCGCACGTCTCGAGCGCCGGGTTGTGATCATTTGTCACAGTACCTTGACTGAGGGATATATCGGAACCTCTTGGGGCCGATCAATGGCTTACTCCCGTGGCCGCCGCAGTTCACCAGTAGCCCGGCTCGCTGAACGCAAGTCCTGGGAGTAAGTAGCCGTGTGATTATTCAAGGAGGGATGCCGTGTCCCGTATCGAGAACCAGACCGAAACCGGTAGCCGCCCCGGCAGCCTTCAGGCAGCATTAGCCCAGCTAAAAGCACAACGATCCGATCCGGCACTCGCCATGCCGGCGGGCTCCTTCCGCGGCGAGGCGCTATTCAAGGCCCGCGACGTTGTGCGTCTGAAAAGAGATTTGGACGGAGCGCCGCTTGGATCGGAAGGCGTGATCCTCGGTTGGTATGCCAACGAGCCCGAGAACGTCGTTGTCAGCCTAAGCGAGGGCGGAGTCGAGAAACTGCCGCGTACGGCGCTCGAGCTGATCGAGGTCCAGTCGGCTGCCTAGGGCAGCATCGCGAGCTCGGCCGAGAGCGACTTAACTACGGAGCGGGAGAGCCGGCGGGCCGGCGCTCCCGCTCAGCTGTCTTTAGTTGGTGTCGTTGTCGATCAGTCCCGAGGCGCCGCGCGAGAAGTCGGCGGCGATCGCGAGATAGACCTTGCTCAGGTCGCCCGAGCTGGGCTCGACGTAGAACTGGTCGCTCGAAGTGGCGATCGATAGTATCGCCGAGTAGGCGGTGATCGACGGCGTCTCCAGCGGCCCGCTGGCGCCGTTGTAGCGACAGGTGTTGGCACCGCCGTCCACGGCATTCAGGTCGTAGCCGATCGAGTAGATGATTGTTCCACCCGACTTGACGGTCGCGGCCGAGGCCACGCCCTGGTGGCAGGGCTGTTTGCGGTAGGGGGAGCTCGCCGCGTAGTAGGTCGGGCCGATGTTTGCCGCGCCGTCCGAGAAGAAGACGATCACGCGATCGACTCCGGTTCTCCCGTGGGCGGTCAGCTCGGCCTGCGCCTTCTCGATCGCGGTTGCGTAGGACGTGTTACCCGCGGCCTTGATGCAGTTGATCGTCGAGACAAGCTGCGACGAGGTGTTGAGCTCGCCCGCCTTGGTGGCGTAGTCGTTCGAAAGCGGAACGACTACGTACGGGCTCGAGGTCGAGTTGTAGTTCGTGTCGGTGGGCGTGCTACAGCGGTTCGCCACGCTGGTTGCCGGTGGGAAGATGGCCAGCCCCACCCGCTGCCTGGCGGGCTCGAGGAGGGTGAGGAACTCCTTCAGCGCGGTCTTCTCGTTGTTCAGGTCAGTGCAGGCCGGATCGCTCTTCCCATAGTGGTCCTGGCACATCGAGCCCGTGCGGTCGACGACGAGCATGATGTCCAGCGGCTTGACACCGCAGTAGGAGCAGGCGGTTGCCTTGGCCTTGATGTTGAAGGACTTGATCCCGAGCACCCGGGCGAAGAAGGTCGGCACCTTGGCCGATTCCTCGGCCACGACGGCATTCGCCGGATCGCAGCCGGGCAGGCTCGCCAGGCACTTGGTGCTGATCAACTCGGTGACAGTCCCGATGTTCTTGAGCTGGTTCTTGCCTACCGAGCTCGTCCCATACTCCTGCGCCGTGGCCGTGGCCGCGCTGGCATCGGGCAATTGCTGTGCGCCCGCCAGTGCTGCAGCGTCGGCTGAGGCCTGTAGCGAGCGGTGCGCGTAGTAGACGTAACCGACGTCGATCGCGAACGCGGCGAGGGCGAGTAGCGCCACGATCGCGATCACCGCGAGCACTATCGTCTGCCCGTCCTCGCCCGATCGGCGTCGGAGGCGAGTGTGCAGTTGCATCTCGTTACCTCCCTTCGGGAACTTGAATCGATAAGGCGAGTCGCGCCACGCCGATTCGAGTTCTGGGGTCGGCGGAGCCCGTCGGCTCCGTCTGGCTGTCGTTTCGAGGGGGCAAATCAAGCTCGTTCTCCGTGAGATACGCGTCGTGCGGAGAGATGAATCTCAACCGGTCGCCGGGCTCGATCCCGCGCGCCAGCGCGGCTCCCGCGGGAAGCTCCAGCACCGTCCTGGCGCCGCGCTTGGAAGCCGCCCGCCAGGGTGCGAGATCGTGCGCGATGTGAAGCACGATGCCGCCGCGATCAAGGAAGAGAGCGTCGATCGAGAAGTTCATGAAGGCCGTGTGGATTGCGCTGGCCGGACGCAGGAGCAGTGCCTCGCCGGCGCCAAGGTAGCGCCGCCCGAGCAATCCGCGCATGCGGCTGAGCGGTCGGTCGGCGACGCGGCAGCGGTCGCAGAGCATGCGGCCGGCCGCGTCACAGACGATGTAGACGCGGCTTTTCTCGGGTGTCGTGGATCTAGTAGCCAATGTGGATGTGGTTGTAGTGGTCGGCAAGTGGGAAGGACGGGCCGCCGAACCCGAGCAGCGAGATCACCTGGCGCGGCAGCACCTCGGCCGGCAGCAGCAAGATCTGCTTGACGGCCCGCGCGGTCACGCTCGCTTGCTGTTGGTGCCCGAGGATCGAGACACCGTCGAGGGCGCCGATATCCACGGCTCGCCCGTAGATGTGGGCCGAGATCACTCCCGGCCGCGCATACAGGCGGTGACCCGTGATCAGGCAGGAGACCCGGACATCACCGAAGGACTCGGCCAGGAACTCGATCATCGCCAGCACGCGCACGTCCACGCGTCCCGAAGAGATGTCTTCGCGGCCGCCCGGGTAGATCTCGATGCGCTGATCGGCCAGGATCTTGGCCGCGAGGAAGTCGCGACTGGCAGACAGGCCCTTTACGAGGGTCTCCAGCCCCAGCGCCTGATAGTAGTGCTCGAGCACCAGCACGCGTCGGCTGAACAGCCCATTCGAGTTGTATGCGCGCACCGCTTTTCGATCACCGACGAGAACGTGAAGCGGGCCGAGAACGGCGGCCTTGCGTTGCAGCAGGGAGTGCGAGACCTGGCCCGAGCCGTTCAGCCGCTCGGCGCGTAAGACGGCGAGCAGGAAGGCCCAGTTAAGCCCCTGGGCCGAGCTGGCCGCACGAAGCTGCTGCGCAAACTCGCTCGTCAGCCGGAGCGATGCCGGAGTTGGGTCGGGCAGCGGCTGGTTGATCCAGTGCACGTTGCCCGTGGTTCCGCTCCCTCCGCCCTCCGGTTCGACCTCGCGCGGTTTCGGCGCCTTGTGCAGCGAGGCGTAGCTGGCCTTGGCCCGCTTTGTCTGCTTATGCCCCGACGACTTCGTCGCCGGCTGCGGCCCGAGGACCTGTGTCGGCGTGGTCTCGGGCTTGCTGGCCGCGTCCGCGCCGGGAGCGTTTTGTGAGCCGTTCGAAACCGTGCTCGTGGTCGCGCCCGTCGCCGGCGGGGAGGCTGGCGCCGAAGCGGCGGTGGTTGTCGTGACCTGCGGCGCCGCGGCGCCATTGCCGGCGGGTTGATCGTTGGCCGGAGCTGCCGTCGTGGTAGTGGCGGCCGGGTCGGCCGCCGTTGTCGTGGCGGTTGTCGTGCTCTCGGTCGCGGTCGCGTCGGTCGCCGCTGTCGTGGCGGTTGTCGTTGCCGTTGTCGCGGTGTCGGTCGCACTGGTGTCGGTCGTCTGTGTCTCGACCGCCGCCGTCTCGGACGAGGAGGAAACCATCGTGGCGACCTCGTTTCCGGCCGCCGCCGTCAGGGCGGCGCCGGTGAAGAAGAGGAAGGTGAAGAGGAAGGTTGTTGCGATGCGCCGCCGCGGCGGAGCCTTCTTCTCCGGCTCTCGTGGCCGGCGGCGCTCGACCTGTACGAGGCGCGGTCCCTCGGGCTCGCCCAGGCTGGTGGGCCAGAAGACGAGCCCGTCGTCCTCGAGCCCGGCTTCCGTTTCGTCGGTCCCCTGGTCGCGCCCAGGTTGCGTGGCGCGCCCGGACCGGTCGTCGTCCTCGCGCTTACGCGCGGGCCCTCGTCTCTTCCTCATCTACGGCTCCCCCTCATTCAAATCGGCGCCGAGATCACGCTCGGCTCGGATAGCTATCTGCTCCCAGCCGCGATGGGACTTTCACACTATGCAATCACGAAAGCCATTAACGGTTCCCCCAATGAGGTGAATTACGGCCTGCGATCGCTAGAACGAGTGAAGAATCGTGCAAATCACTGCGATGAGGGATTTTAGGTTGGTGTCGGTTTCTCGATTCTGACTTCGACCAAACACGGCGGCGCGGCCACGCCACAAGCCACTAGGGGGAGGTTTTGCGGCGTGATGTATTCAAGCGCACCGCACGTGTTGAGCGAAGAGATGGATCTGGGGACTACTTTCCGTCTCTCGTTCTGCGCTGAAGCCTCTGCCTGCCGTGTAGAGAAAAGGGGGGTGCAGTACACATGCGCATGATCGCGCGTTTGCATTTGTTCCTGATGCGTGAAGAGGGGCAGACGATGGCCGAGTACGGCGTCGTTCTGGCTGTAATTACCGTCCTTACGGTCGCAGTGTTCATCGCGCTGTCTTCCGGAATTAGGGGAACGATCAACAGCGTTATCAGCGCGATGACGCCGTAGTGAAACGAAGAAGTTTTGCTTCTTAAAAAGATCCGCCGGGGGGGGATGAGGGGGAACACGAATGAATCCGATCTCGAAGACCTATTCGTCTAGTCGCTCAAGCCGCAAGCGCGAGGCTGGGCGAATGGCACCCGAGAAAGCGACCGTTCTCTTCGTGATTACGGTCAGCCTACCGGCGACCTTCGTGATCCTCTCCGGCGGTGTTACTCAGGTTATTGAGTGGGCGGCGGGGTCGATGACGGCCTAGCCGCTCGAGGTCTGGGCGGGCCTTCTGGTGCGGAAGGCCCGCCCCGATGTTTTGAGGGGGACGAAGTGAGGGGGAGAGCTAGATATCGAGGCAGGGCCGGCGGGGAGCGCGGCCAGGCGATGGTCGAGTTCGTCATCGTGCTGCCCATCCTCTGCATGCTCCTGTTCGGGATCGTGCAGTTCGGGATCACCTTCAATCACTACCTGACGCTGACCGACTCGGTCCGCGCCGGAGCTCGCAGGGCGGCAGTCTCCCGCGAGGCAAGCGATCCGGTTGCCGCAGCCGTCTCACAAGTTCGCTCCTCGGCCTCGGATCTCAAGCAGAGCGATCTCACAGTCACCGTCACGTCGAACTGGGCGCCCGGCGGCGATGTGACGGTTACGGCGAAATATCCCTACTCGATAAACATCATGGGAGTCGTCGTTCACTCCGGGCAGTTATCGAGCTCAACTACCGAGCGGGTCGAATGAGGGAAAGCGCTGCCTCTCCGAGAGGAGCGCGGCGCGCAACTAGCACCAATCCTGCACTGTCAATAACGCACGAGAGTTTTCGGAATATGAGACCAACAAAGCAAGGCGAGACTCGAGCGAACTGAGCACAACGAGGCTCTCGCTTACGACAGAAAAAAGGACGCACCAAATATGACATATCGACTTCGAAACATTTTGATCGCTGTCGGGCTGGCGATTATCGCAGCCATCCTCGTGAGTGTCTACGTGACGCAGTACAAGAACCACGTCGAAAACGGCCAATCGGGCACTCAGGTGTACGTCGCGGCTCGCGACATCCCGCTCGGGACACCAGGCGATGAGCTGGTCGACGGAAAATACCTACACAAGGAGTCGGTCAAGCGCGTCAATCACGTCAGCGGTGCGATCACCGATCCAAAGCAGGTCGCCGGCCGGTACGTCACCGAGCCGATATACCAAGGCGACCAGCTTTCGCTGAGGCGCTTCGGCGAGGCCGGCGCAGCGGGCACGCGCGGGCAGTTGACGGGAAACCAGCGCGCCATCGAGGTCGACGCAACGCCGTCGCAGGTCCTGGCCGGGGAGCTCAAGAGCGGCGATCACGTCGACGTCGTGGCGACCTGGAACGTGCCCGAAGGCGCGACGCACCACGTGGGCAAGGTAGTGCTCAGGAACCTGCTGGTTCTGGCAGCGCCCGAGGCCGGGTCGTCGAAATCGAGCGTGACAAGCAGCTCGAGCGGGACGACCACCGTGCAGCTGCGAGTCACCGACACCCAGGCGATCAAGTTCTTCTTCATGGTCAAGAACGGTGAGTGGACGTTGACTCTGCGCCCGCCCGTTCGGGCCGGAGACAGCGCCGAGACGCTCGAGGACGCCAGGACGATCGCCAAAGAAGGCGTCGGCGCGTCCGTCTATGCGAAAGCAATGGAGGGAACGACGCCATGAGCGAGCAAGCGCATGAATCCGCGCGCATCTTCGTAACCGGCACCTGTGACGGTCTGCAGCCGCTGCTCGAGGCGTTGGCAGAGAGCGACGAGCTCGAGCTGCTGGGCGCCAGCGAGCACATTGCCGCCGCCGCGCCGGTTCTGGCCGGAGGCCATCTCGAGGTCGTCCTGCACGCCACGCGCAGCTCGATCCTGCCGATCAACGAGCTGGCCGCGATCCGCGAGCTGACACGTGCCCCGGTGATCTTGGTTTGCTCGAGCGAGGCCTCGGCCCTGCTCGACGAGGCGCTCGAGGCGAACGTGGCCGACGTCCTCGTCCTGCCGCAGTTCATCGAGAACGTCGTCTTCTCGATTCGCAAGGCCTGCCATTCGGGGCGCCACTCCGAGACGCCGGTCGGCAGCGAGGGCAAGATCGTCACCGTCTTCTCGCCCAAGGGCGGTACCGGCAAGACGGTGCTCGCCGCCAACCTGGGCGCGTCACTGGCGCACGGCGAGGGCAAGCGGGCGCTTCTGCTCGACCTCGACCTGCAGTTCGGCGACGCGGCGATCATGCTCGGGCTGGAGCCCGACAAGACGATCTTCGACCTGGTCGTCGCGCCGGGCGAGCTCGACGCCGACAAGCTGACCGGCTACACGGTCAAGCATTCCTGCGGGCTGGACATTTTGCCGGCGCCGCTTCGCCCCGAGGACGCCGAGCTGGTGACCGAGTCGAAGGTCGGGCGCCTGCTCGAGATAGCTCGCTACGCCTACGAGGTGATCGTCGTCGACACCTCGCCCTTCTTCCATGGGCCGATGCTCTCGACGCTCGATCGCACCGATCAGCTGCTGCTGGTGGCCAGTCTCGACATCCCGACGCTCAAGAACGTGCGCCTGGGGATGCAGACGCTCGAGCTCCTCTCGTTCCCGCGCGAGCGGGTGCGGGTGGTGCTGAACCGCGCCAACGACAAGGTCGGCATCAAGCAGCGCCAGGTCGAGGAGGCGCTGGAGACCGAGGTCTGGAAGTCGGTTCCCGTCGATCACGCGGTGCCGTTGTCGGTGAACCGGGGCGTGCCGGTCGTGATCGCCGACCCGGGTTGCGATTTCTCGCGCGGAGTGCGCGAGCTGGCCAAGGCCCTGTTTCCCGACAAAGAGCGCGGGCGGCGCACGCTGAGCTCGCTCAGGGCGTGACGTAACGATGGGCCTTCACGATCGCATCGCCACTCAGAAAGGGCTGACGGGCGGGCCCGAGCCGGGCTCCGCTCTCGAGGACGCGGAGCCGCGTCACGTCGATCCCTACGCCGAGCTGAAGACGAACATCCACAACGCCTGCATCAAGCAGCTCGGGGTGGAGCTGCTCAAGCGAGAGGGCGACGAAGATCTCTCCGAGCGCGTGCTCAGAGCCGTCACCGAGCAGCTCGCGCTCGATCGCACGCCGCTCACCCGCGAGGAGCGCCACCGGCTGGTGCGCGAGATAGCCGACGACATCCTCGGCTACGGGCCGATCGAGCCGTTGCTCCAGGACGACTCCGTGACCGAGGTGATGGTCAACGCCTCCGACCGGATCTACGTCGAGCGCAGCGGCAAGATCGAGCGCGTCGACATCGCCTTCGTCGACGACGCCCACCTGCTCAGGATCATCGACAAGATCGTCTCGCAGGTGGGGCGCCGCATCGACGAGGCCTCGCCGATGGTCGACGCCCGCCTGCCGGACGGAAGCCGCGTCAACGCCATCATTCCTCCGCTCTCGCTGAAGGGCCCGTCACTGACGATCCGCAAGTTCTCGCGCGATCCCTACACGATGGACGATTTGATCAGCTTCGGCACGCTGACGCCCAAGACGGCCCAGTTCCTCGCCGCCTGCGTCCGCGGCAAGCTGAACGTCCTCATCTCGGGCGGAACCGGCACCGGCAAGACGACGACGCTGAACGCGATGAGCGCCTACATCCCCGGCGACGAGCGAATCGTCACGATCGAGGACGCGGCCGAATTGCAGCTGCAGCAGGAGCACATCGTCTCGCTGGAGTCGCGACCGCCGAACATCGAGGGCAAGGGAGAGGTGCGGATCCGAGAGTTGGTGCGAAACGCCCTGCGCATGCGCCCCGACCGGATCATCGTCGGAGAGGTGCGCGGCGCCGAGACGGTCGACATGTTGCAGGCCATGAACACCGGCCACGAAGGGTCGCTGACCACCATTCACGCCAACTCGCCCCGGGACGCTCTCGCTCGTCTCGAGACGCTGGTCATGACCGCCGGGGTGGAGTTGCCGCTGCGCGCGATCCGCGAGCAGATATCCAGCGCCTTCGACGTGCTGATCCAGATCGCCCGTTTGGTCGACGGCTCGCGCCGGGTCACGCAGATCACCGAGGTGCTGCACCTGGAGTCCGACGTGATCACGCTGCAGGACATCTTCGTGGCGCGGCCGCCGGACGAGGACGCGAACGGCTCTCGTCGCGGCGGCACGCTGCTCGAGCCGCTTCTGTGCACGGGACTCAAGCCGCACTTCCTCGAGAAGCTGGCCAGCAACAACGTGCTCGTGGCGCCGAACTTCTTCGAGAGCGAGCAGAAGCTGCCGGCCGGCGTTCGTCCCGGCTTTCAGGCGGCGGCCTTTGGAGGGAAGAGGGCGTGAACAGGGTCTCCTGGATAATCAGCGGCGCGCTGCTCGCGGCGCTGGCTCTGGTGCCGTCGGCCGGCGCCGGGGTCGAGATCAGGGGCCTGGATACGAGCGGATACCCGGCCGTGCGACTGACCGTCGTCTCCTCGAAGCCGGTCGCGACCAAGCCGGCGCTGGCCGAGAACGGGCGAGTCGTAACGGGCCTCGAAGCGCAGAATCTGGGCCTGGCGAAGGCCGTCGTGCTGGCGCTCGACCACTCGCAGTCGATGACGGGCAGCTCGCTTTCCGACGCGCTGGCGGCGGCGCGGGAGTTCGTGAGCATCAAGGCCGCGGGCGATCGCCTCGGTCTGATCGCCTTCGGCGAGAGTGCGGACGAGCAGTCGGCGCCCTCGTCCAACAGCGGCGACCTGGTCACGAGCCTCGATTCGATGCAGGTTGATACACGCGGCGGCACCGCCCTCTACGACGCCGTCGCGCAGGCCGCGCACGCGCTCCGCTCCGACCCGCTGGCGGGACGCGTGATCGTGCTCCTCACCGATGGTAAGAACGTCGGCTCGGGGACGACGCTCGACGCTGCCGTCATTGCTGCCAAAAAGGCTGGCGCGATCGTCTACGCGGTGGGTATCAAGGGGCCGCAGTTCGACCCGGCGCCGCTCGAGACCCTGGCGCGCGAGACCGGCGGGCGCTATGTGCTCGCCAGCTCGAGCGCTCGACTGAGCGTGATCTATGCCGACATTGCCTCGGAGCTGGCGCGGAGCTGGCGCGTCTCCTACGTCAGCTCGGCCTCGCCCGGCGACAAGGTCTCGCTGCAGGCCTCGCTGGTAGGCGCCGGCTCGGCGAGCGCACGGCTGCAGATCGCGGGCTCCGAGGCCACGAGCGCGCACACCTTCCTGCCCTCGTTCCTCTTCTCGACAGCAGGCACCATCCTGATTGCGCTGATCGTCGCGGGGCTCGGTCTGGCCATGATCGCCAATCTCGCCTCGGCGCGGAAGGGCTCCTGGGTGCAGGCGCGGTTGGCGCCACATATCGGCGCAAGCACGAGCAAGAAGAGCCTGGGAGCGCGCGAGCGGTTGAGCGCGGTGGCCACAGTCTTCAACGCCACCGAGAGCGTGTTCGGCCGCCTCAACGTCTGGCGACAGCTCACGCGCATGCTCGAGCGCGCGGACATGCCGCTCAAGACGGTCGAGCTGGTCTGGGCGATCCTCGGCGTGGGCATCGGCTTCGGCCTGATCGTCTCGCTGTTCGGCGCCAGCGGGCTGGCCGTGCTCCTCTTCATGCTCATCGGCGGCGCTATTCCCTATAGCTTCGTCTGGCTGAGGGTGCGGCGGCGACTCGCCGCCTTCGAGGCGCAACTGCCCGACCTGCTCTCGACGATGGCCGCCTCGCTCAAGGTCGGTCACAGTTTCAAGCAAAGTCTGAAGGCCGCGATGGAGGAAGGTCAGGAGCCGGCCTCCAGCGAGTTCAGGCGCGTGCTCACGCAGTCTTCGCTGGGGCGCCCGATGGATGACGCGCTCAAGGAGATGAGCGATCGGCTCGGCTCGGCGAACTTCGAGTTCGTAATCACGGCCGTGACCATCCAGAGGCAGGTCGGGGGATCGCTGGCCCAGCTCTTCGACATGGTCGCCGACACCGTGCGCCAGCGGCAGCAGTTCGTGCGCAAGGTGCATTCCCTGACGGCGATGGGGCGATTGTCCGCCTACGTGCTCGTGGCGCTGCCGTTCTTCCTCGCCGGCGTGCTCACGCTACTCAACTCGACCTACATGTCTCCGCTCTGGCACACGGGCACCGGCAAGGCGCTGGTGGCGTTCGGCATCGTCTCGATCGGGATCGGCTCGCTCATGCTCAGAAAAATCGTCTCCTTCAAGGGATAGGAAAGATGCTGCTAGTAATCGCCGTCGCCACACTCGGATTCGCCGCTTTCTTCGTCTTCGAGCTGGCCAGCCAGCCCGCGCGGGAGCGTAGGGAAGTGCTGGCCCGCGCCTCGCGTTACGGTCGCTCGCGGCCACAGGAGGCGCGCGAGGATCTGAGCTTCAGCAGGCGAGCACTCAAGCCGCTGATGGCGAAGTCGGCCCAGGCGATGATGAAGCTGAACCGGCGCACCTCGCTCGAGTCGCTGCAGTGGACGCTGCAGGGAGCCGGGATGCGCGACGTAACGTCCGAGGCATTTTTAGCCGCCAAGGGGCTCTGCGGCGGCGGCGGCCTTCTGCTCGGACTGCTGTTCGGCGCAATGGGTGGCGGCGCTTCACTCCTGCTCTTTCCCGTCGGGCTCGGAGCGCTCGGCTACATCGCTCCCGGTTACATCGTCAACGGGCGCGCCCGTCGCCGTCGCGAGGCCGCGGCCTGCCAGCTTCCCGATGCGCTCGACCTGCTGGCGGTCTCGGTCGAGGCCGGGCTTTCCTTCGATGCCGCGATCAACAAGCTGACCCAGCACATGCAGGGCCCGCTGGTCGAGGAGCTCGAGTTGATGCTGGGCGAGATGCGCATCGGCTCGGGCCGCCCCGAGGCGCTCAAGAAGCTGGCTCAGCGCCTCGAAACGCGCGAGATCTCCGCCTTCACCCGCTCGCTCATCCAGGCCGACCAGCTCGGCATCTCGCTCGGTCGCATCCTGCGCGTGCAGGCCACCGACAGCCGGCTCAAGCGCCAGGCCGCCGCCGAGGAGAAGGCCGCCAAGGCTCCGATCAAGATGCTCTTCCCGACCGTGCTCTTCATCTTCCCGGCCATGTTCGTGGTCATCCTCGGGCCGGCGATGTTGCAGTTGTCGAAGATTTTGGCGTTTTAACCGACGAAAGTCCGCCGCCTTCGGCGGCATGACGACTTTCGTCGGAGAGAGAAGCGGTTGGGGACAGCGTTGAGTGAGCCGCGCCCACGCAGATCGGTCGCGGCGGCCGTGATGCTTGTTCCGAGAACGCGGCGGGAATCGATCTCGTAGGGTCAGATCATGAGCAGAGCCGAACGAGCCGACGAGCAAGAATCCTACGAGGAGCTGGCGAGCGAGCCGCTGCGCTTCGTCGTCCAGAAGCACCAGGCCTCGCAGCTGCACTACGACTTCCGGCTCGAGCTGGACGGCGTGCTCAAAAGCTGGGCGATTCCCAAGGGGCCGTCGCTCGACCCGGGCGACAAGCGCCTGGCGATGATGGTCGACGACCATCCGCTCGACTACCGCAACTTCGAGGGCGTGCTGCCGGAGGGCTACGGCGCCGGCACGGTGATGATCTGGGACGAGGGTACGTTCGTCGCTCTCAACCAGACCGATCGGGAAGCGAGCCAGGAGGCTTTTCGAGCGGGGCTGGAGCGCGGGCAGTTCAGCTTCATCCTCGCCGGCCGGAAGCTCAGGGGCGAGTTCGCGCTCGTGCGCTTCAAGCGCGCCGGCGAGAAGACCTGGCTGCTCTTGAAGAAGCGTGACAACTTCGCCTCGACAGGTGACGTGACCGGGCATGACCGCTCCGTCCGCTCGGACCGGAGCATGGAGGAGATCCGGGGCGAGGCGCCTTCTTCGGCCTGAACGCGAGTGACGTATGCAAGCCCCGGCGGCGTATAGATTGCGAGACATCGTGATGCCTGGGCCACGCAAGATGTTTTCCGAGCGCCTGGCGCGCTGCCTTTTCGCGCCCGGAATCCTGCTCGCCGCCGCGTTGCTCCTAAGCTCGTGCGCAGGCGGAGGAAGCGGTGCCGAGCCGAAGTCGAGCGCGGGCACGGCGAACCGCGTCTATCGAAGTAGCGATTTCGGCTTTCACTTTTCCTATCCGGCCGGGCTCCGAGCGCACGACTTCCATCGCGACTACACGATGGTCTCGTTCAAGGGAGCCGTGGTTACCAACGAGGCTGTCGGGCGTGACTTCGTCGACGCCAATGCCCCCGACTTGAGCAAGCTGCCGCCGCGTTCGGTGCTGCTCTTGATCCAGCACTGGGAGGGTGGGCCAATACCGTCGCCGGACGAGCAAGAGGCGCGCTTCCCACTGAGAGCTTCGAGCTTTGCGCCCCTTCACCGCGTGAATCTTCCGGCGGGCGCATCTTGGCGCGAGCACCCGTTCTCGGCCAACGGCTGGAATTTCGTTGCCGACGTCTACTTCGGTCCGCAGGCCGGCCGATCCGACCGCACTGCGATCTGGCGCATCGTCTCCTCGCTCCGCTTCCGGTCGCTCCGCACCGGTCAGCGAACGGGTCACGGCTTTCGAGTATTGAAGAAGAAGGACAGCTACCCGGTCGGCTACGTCGGACGTTTGAGCGCGAACAGGTTCCTTATCAGGGCGCCGCACGGTTTCTACGGCCTCGGTGGGATGGCGATGTCCATGCCCTCGAAGTTCCCCTGCCCGATCCGGTTCGAGCGCGCGAAGTTCGAGTTCGCTTGCAGGAACGGCTCGAAGCGCTGGGATCGGATGGGGCGGCCACTCTGGAAAGGCGCCTCCAACCGGGACTTCCTCGGCGTGCTCCCGGCGGTCAAGGTCGGGCAAGACGGACACGTTCTCTTCTCCCCCAACGAGTCGGCCTTTGGCTGGCGCCCGCTCGAGCGTCGGCTCTGGGGCAACTCTGCGCGCTAGCTCTTCCGCGCCAGCGCGATCACGAAGCCTTGCCGGTGTAGCCGGCGCAGGCTGATCTGTTCGAAGCCGGCCTCGCCCAGAAGGCGGACGAGCTCGTTCGCGTGGACGAAGCCGAGATGCCCGGGCTCGGTGCGCTTGAGGTGACGGTCGACCAGGCGCACGATCAGCTGCTCGGGGTTGGCGTCGCCGATGGCGATGCGTCCGCCCGGGGCGAGCACGCGCGCCATCTCGGGCACGGCCTTGCCCGGTTGTGGATAGTGGTGGATCGAGGAGCTGCAGAGGACGGCCGTGAACTCGCCGTCGGCGAAAGGAAGGCGCTCGGCGTCGCCGACCGCGAACTCGACGTTGGGAAGATCTGTTGCCAGCCGCCGCGCCTCGTCGATCATGCCCGGCGACAGGTCGAGGCCGACCGCTCGGGCGACGAGCGGCGCCGTCTCGCGCAGAGCCGCCCCGGTTCCGCAGCCGATGTCGAGCAGGCGGTCGTCGGCCCGTAACTCGAGCGCGGCGAATGTCAGTGACTGCTGGCGCAGAATGCGGCGCCAGCGCCAATTAGTCTCGTAACGATCGGCAACGGCGTCGAAGTAGCCGCTGCTCGCGGCCTTCTGATCGCCCTCTCGCTGCGTGTGCATCGTCGGCACTGTAGCCGCGCCCATTAGCCTGCCCGGTCTTCGCGCTACGCGTCGAGCGCGAGCTTTCCGTCCGCCGCGATCGTGACCGGCATCGGATCGGTCAGCTCGCCCTGGAAACGGCCGCGCTCGTCGTAGTTGCGTGAGGCGAAGAAGAGCAGTTGGCCGTTCCGCTCGAGCATGCGCCCGGCGAACAGGCTGGCCCTGGCGTCGCCAAAGAAAAACGGCTCGTCGACGAGCGAGTACGGCCCGAGCTTTTCCTGCCCGACGAGATAGTGCGTACCGCCGTGGGCGCCCGTATCGCTTCTTGCGCGCCGGCCGGCGCTCTGCCCGCCCGGCGGGACGCTGAAGAGCACGCGCCACGTTCCACCGATCCGGATCAGCTGGGGCACTTCGAGGAAGATGAAATCGCCCGGCTCCGAAAGCGGCGCCTCGACACGCCAGTGGCTCAGGTCGTCCGAGACCGCATGACCGATGACGCCCCGTTCGTCGGACGGCCCGGCGTTTGCTCGCGCAGTGATCAGCATCTGAAACGAGCCGCTCTGCTCGTCGAAAAACACCCACGGATCGCGCCAGGCGACGTCGCCTTCAGTTTGGGTTGCGCTTTCGTACCAGCGCGGATCCGCCTCGACGACATCGGCCGTCTTCTCCCAGCTGTGCAAGTCCGGCGAGGTCGCGTGGAGGACGCGCTGGACGGCGCCTCGCTCTCGGCTCGAGATACCGGTGTAGAACATGTGCCACAGTCCGTCGTGCCGTAGCGCGCTGCCGGTCCAGGTTGCTAGATCGTCGTGACTGCCCGGCGGGCCCACGTCGAACGGAGGGGCGAGCGTCGTCCACTCCAGGAGGTCGCGCGAGACGGCGTGCCCGATGCGCGCCGCGCGGTGACGCAACTCGGGATCGCCAAGAACCCGCGGCGCGTGCAGGAAGAACACGTGAGTATCGGGCTCGTCCTGCGCGAACCAGAAATCCCAGATCCAGTAGTCGTCGAGCCGGAGACTCATTTGCTGTTCCTGACCTTGATCGCGCCGTTAAGCGGCACTGTAGTAGTAGCCGCGCGCGCAAAGGGTTCAGCTCGAACGGGTGCAGGCTCGTCGAGTGCGCTCTAGGATGCGCCCCGAGCGGGACTTCAAAGCTGAGCGAAAAGCCGAGCGGCCTAGGCGGCCGCCAGCCCCTGGTCGCCGTACGGTGTCGGGTTGAGCAGGGCCTGCACGTAGAACTCCGAGGCCTGGTAGCCGCTCGGCAGAGCCTCGGAGATCGCCTCGCGCACGAACCAGGCGACGTCTCGATCGAAATTCCCGAGTGTGAACACCAGGTCAGCCGGTGCCTTCAGAACGACCCAGACCGGAGCATCGGCGTAGGCGGAAGCGTTGGTGACCTCCAGCCCGAGTTGGCAATAGTTCAGAACCGTAGCGGCCTCGAAACGGCTTCGCTCGAGCAAGATCGAGACGGCGTCGATCAGCACCGCCCTTCCGTCCAGCTCGGCTCGTTCTGGCGCTGCCTCTTGCTCCAGCCTCACGCCCAGAGCCGGGCCCGGCTCGCTGTCCAGGAAATAGACCTTACCTTCGTCACTCCACGCGTCCATCGTTCTCCCCCCACTGCGTTTTTATTTGATGGCCCGCAGCTTTCCGATCGCCGACTGCTTCGACGCCTTCTTCTCACTCGTCTGGCCTGTCTGGCCTAGTTGCTTCGCCCACCAGTCGCCCTCGCGATCACCCAGATCGCTCTGAAGCTGACCAACCCAGCCCTGCAGGTCCTGCTCTTTCTGGGTCAGCCGCTTTTCGGCCTCTTCCGCCAGGTGCTCGCGCCGCTCGAGGCGTTGCTCGTGCAGCTCAGACTCCGCTTCGATCGAGGCTGCTCGGCGCTCTCTCGCGTCGGCTTCGGCTTCGCGCTGTTCGAGATCGGCGACCCTTTCCGCGTAGCTGGCTTCGATCTGCTCGACTCGGCGCTCCTTGCGCTCGATCCGGCGCAGCCGCTCCTCGATCACCTTGTTGGTTCCTTCGACGTCGTGCTCGCGCTCATCGAGGTCGTGCTCGCGGCGTTTGAGCGCAGCTTCCAGCCTGGTCGCCGCGTCGGCGCGCTGTTCGGCGTCGGCCAGTTTGCGGCGGGTTCGATCGGACTGTTTGGCGATCTCGGCTTCGCGCTCGTCAACGGCGCTCTCGCGCTCCTTCAGCGTGTCCAACGCCGCGGTCAGCTCGGACAGTCTCTCGAGATCGCCGCCGGTCGCCTTCTCGATTCGCTTGATGTCGTTCTGGACGGTCGCCCGTGACTCGTCGAGCTCCTCGCTGCGTGTGTCGAGCGCGATCTCCAGGTCGCGCAGGCTGTCGTTCTTCTCGGCGATCTGGTCGATCGCCAGCGTCAGCGCACGCTCCTGAGCCGCCAGCTCGATGCTGTGAGTATCCAGTGCCTGCTCGCGTGCGTTAAGTCGAGTGGCTTCCTTCTCCAATGCTAGTTCGCGCTTCTCGAGCTCCTGCTTCTGGGCGGCCAGGCCCTTGTCGCCGGCGGCGATATCGGCTTCGCGCACGCGCAGCTCGCGCTCGAGCCGCTTGCGATCGTTGTCGGCCTCCTTGAGCTGCGTCACTTTCGTCTCGATCTGCTTCTCGAGCTCGTCGGAGCGCACCTTGGCTTGCGTCAGCTCGGCCTCGAGGTTGCCCAGCGTCGCCCGTTCCTCGGCCATCTGCTCACGCTCCTGGGCGAGCTCGCGCTCGCGTTCCTCCAGAGCAAGCTCGATAGCTCGTAAGTCGTTGCTGCTCGCGGCGGCGTCTTGGCCGGGGCTCGGCTCGAGCTTGGCCAGCGCGGTTTGCAGCGCCTGCTCGCGCGCGAAGGACGCCTCGAGCTCTGCGCGTAACTGCTCGACCACGGCCGAATCGACGTTCTGCCCCTCGAGCTGGGCGAGCGTCTCGGAGAGCGCGCCGGGTAGCCCGGCGCCGGGCGCCTCGTCGGCCGGCCGCCGAGCTGCGAGCTGCGCCCGCAATCCGGTGCCGAAACCCTTTTCGGCTGTTACTTCAGTAGCTTTTCCAGCTGACATTGCACGGCTCCCCAAGCCCTCGCATTAAGCATCGTCCAGACGACCGGTAGGGCACATCCCCCGTAAGAGGAGAAATGCGCCTTTCGTGGGTCGGAGAGCGGTATCCAAGGCCTATTTGAGGTCCCAAACGGCCCCTAGGACGGCGTCGGTTATTAGGCCAGCGGTAAACGCAGCGCGAAGACGGTTCCCGCCGCCGCCGGGCGCAACTCGAGCGCGCCGCCGTGGCGGCGTGCGATCGCCTGTGCAGCGGCAAGTCCGATGCCGCTTCCGTGCTGGCCAAGCCTCGTCGTCTCGAACAGCTCGAAGACTTGCTCGGCCTGCTCGGGCGGTATTCCGGCGCCCTCGTCGCTGACCAATGCAACGGCCTCGTTGCCTTCCCGCACCAGCTCGAGCCTGACCGTGCCGCCGCTGGTCGATGCCAGGAAGCCGTTTGTGAGCATGTGCAGAAGGGCTTGGATCAGCTGCCCCTCGTTACCGCGCAGCATCAGATCCTCGTCGCAGTACTTGTCTTCGAAGTCGATGTCGCGCTGCAGGCGCAGGCGCCGCGTCAAGGCCGCCGCCGCTTGGCCCACCTCGACCAGCGAGAGCTGCTCTTCACCCTCGAGCGGCGCGCGAGTAAAGCCGGCGAGCTGCGAGACGGCGTCGCGGATCTCGCCGCCGGCATCGCGCACCGTTTCCATCCGCTCGCGCTCCTTGCTGCCCTCGGGCAGCATCGCGAGCTCGAGGTCGGCCGTTCCCAGCAGGACGAGCAGTGAGTTGTTCAGTTCGTGGATGAGGGCCGGTGTCAGCCGGCCGATGGCGACCATTCGACCGCCTCTGATTAGTTGCTCTTCGGGAGGCTGCATCGCGTCCATCGCTTGCCTTTCGGGGTCATTCCGGGGCACACTACGTCAAGTGCCCGGACTATTGTGGAATCTGTAGTAAACGTTTTCGGTTAAAACGACGATGAATAGAGCGGGAACGATATGTCCGCTCTACACGCAGTAGCATCAGAACCAATGGCGATCACTTGTCTAGTGGCAGATGACCACCCGGCCGTCGTGCAGGCGGTGTCCGAGGTGCTGATCGCGGGCGGGGTCGACGTCATCGCGCAGTCGCGCGACGGCGAGGAGGCGTTGGCTGCGATTCAGGAGAAGCAGCCGCGCGTTGCCCTGCTCGACCTGCGCATGCCGCGCCTGAGCGGAATCGAGGTCGCGCGTCGCTGTGCTCGTAGCACTCCCGAGACTTACGTGATCCTGTACACGGCCTACAGCGAGCAGGCGCTTTTGACCGAGGCGCTCGACGCGGGGGCTCGCGGCTTTGTCTCCAAAGAGGCGCCGCTGGCCGAGATCGTGCGGGCGGTTCAGTTGGTCGCCGACGGGCGAACCTACGTCGATCCGGTACTCGCCGGCGTCATCTCCAGCCCGGCCGCCACGGCGAAGATCACCCAACTCACCCAGCGCGAGCGCGATGTTCTGCGCATGCTCTCCGACGGTCATTCCAACGAAGAGATCGGCAAAGCCCTCTTCATCTCGCCCGAGACCGTGCGCACCCACGTGCGCAAGGCAATGGCCAAGCTGGACGCCGACACGCGTACCGAAGCCGTCGCCACGGCAATACGCCAGTCGTTGATCGCCTAGTAGCCGGGAAAAGTCTGGCGATCCTCATCGCTTTGATTGCGCACGGGCCACCTCTGCGACGGCGACAGATCGACGGGCATTTTCGAGATTCGGCTCGATTCCGTTACACATTGGTGCGTAGCGCCTGAATACGCTGAAACCGGGTGGTGGGCTGGGGTGCCCCGGGCGAGATCCGCAAATTGCGTTAGTCGAAGCTCAAGACGGAAGTCCTTGCAGTTCCTGCCGCCGCGACCGACACGGCGGGCGCGGCTCACGCAACGCCATCCCCCGACACCGGACACAACGAACACTGCTCACGACTCTGGTGAGCCGAGCACGCGTCTAGAAGCAGACGAGGCACTCGCGCCGAAGGCGCGCTGACTCGTACGCAGATTTCCGCCGCGAAAAGTTTTCGCCGGCCCAGCCGGCGGACTTTCCGCGGTAGAAAAACCGCAAGCCCCACCGAGAACGGTCCCCCAACCTCCCCGGCGAGGCCTTGCGGTCGCCATAGAGCCGGAATACGCCTCGAAAACGAGCAGCCGGCGCGTTACACGCCTTCGGTGGGCCGGCAATTTCAGCTCTTCGTCGCGTATTCGAACTCTTTTTTCTATCTTCGGCCGGGTATTCGACGGCGCGGGCTCGGGAATCATGCCCGCTCTCCAGTGGCTGCCCTCCCCGCTTTGAGTCGCCTCGCGCGCCGCAGAAACCAATTACCTGGAATTAGCAGGCGATTTAGCTGTACGAACGGTCTCGAAAAACCCGCTCAAGCGGTCGATCAGGCGCGGATCGAGCAGAACCTCGTCGCTCGAGACGAGCTGGTCGATTCCGCCGGTAAGGGTCGGTAGAAGCGGTTTAAGTTCTTCATCCACGATCTTCTCGGCCAGTGCGGCGGCGAAACGCTCGGCGTGGATGGTCAGGAAGTCCCTTGTCCCCCGCTCACTCATCGTCTCGAGCGGCGCCGTCAAGCCGAGGCTGTTGTGCAGCGCGGCCAGGATCGCGTAGGCATCGACCAGCCTCGACTCTCGCTGCGTCCAGTCGTAGGCCGCCAGGGCGCGCGAGAGCAGGGGCGTCAGGCGTGAGGCATGGCGGAGTCCGGCCAGACCGCGGGCCAGCCACTGATCCCAGGGCGCGTACTGGCGCTCGAGCAGGAAGGCGAGCCGCGCGATCTCGCGCACCAATGCCGCGAGGACTATACGGGAGCCAAGATCGTCGCCGCCGACGCCGGTCCGGGCCACGATCTCCTCGCGCCGGGCGATCCGCTGCCACTGCGCCGCCATCAAGTAGATCCAGACCTGCTTCGGGTAGTAGCCGAGGCGCTCGCGCAGGTTCGTGAGCTCACCGACCGAATCTGCGAAAACCTCGCCGGCGGTCAGCTCGAGCAGGCGCTCCTGCGGCGCGAGCAGCCACTGCCTGGCGCTCATCCCGGCCAGTGGGTCGAAGCCGAGCAGCTTGCGGCTGTAGCGACCGACCGAGGCGATCTCGACGAGGTGGCCGATCGGCGGGCCGGCGTCCGGCTGCGGATGCCTGTATCCGTTTGCGTCCGCCGCCGTAAAGGAGGTCGGAAAGCCCTGAAACTCGCTCGGCAGCTCGCTCGCCAGCACCCGATCGAGCAGGCCGGAGCGCTCGGGCAGCTCGCGCTCGGGTAGGAAGAGCTGGAGGCGCGGGCCCCAATCGTGGTCACGTGAGATTGGCGTGTCGAACCCGAGCACATCGGAGCCGGGGCCGATCAAGGCGGCGGCGTAGGGGATGCCCGGTGTTTTCTCGGCCAGAAGGGGCTTGATGATCTCGTCGAAAAAGTCGCGCGCCAGTGTGATCCCGGACGAGAACTCTTCTGGGGGAGGCGGCTCCTGACCGGAGGAGGGCTCGGAGTCTGGACCGGTCACGATCCCTGCGACTGCGCTCTCTTCCGCTGCGCCCACTCCCGAATCTCGAGCCAGTCGCCGCCGCTGAGCGCCACCGCGAGCTCGGGATAGGTGTGCTCGCTATAGAAGACGTGGTGATCCAGATCGCAGCAGATCTCGATGTTCGGCAGGGTGAGGTCCGGCACTTTCATTAGCACCTCGGCCGCGAGTCTCGCCTCGGCAGCCGTGTAGTGCTTGAACTGAAGCTCCGGATCGAGCTCCATCAAGGTCGGCCAATCTGGACAAGAGCGTGTGGTCATACGTGTACTACCTCCGAGAAGTCCGAATGATCCAGCCCCTCTGCGGCGGCTCGACGCAGTGGTTCTGCACACGCTCGAGTTGAAGGGACTCCATACCCACGACGTTAGCTCAAGCGAAGGGTCAGCGGGGGAGGAGCGTCAGCGACTCTCGCCTCGCGCGCTCATCCGGCTAGGAATTGGCCGCCGCGTCGCGCAGATCCTTCTTCAGCACTTTGCCCAGCGCGTTCTTCGGCAGTTCCTCCAGGAACACGACGTCGCGCGGCACCTTGTAGCTGGCCAGACTGGGGCGAGCGTGCGCGATCAGCTCTCGTGGCTTGACGCTCGTGTCGGGCTCGAGCACGACGAAAGCGCGCACGCTCTCGTCGCCGCTCTCGTCGAGGATGCCCACCACGGCCACCTCCGCCACCGCCGGGTGGGTGATCAGCGCCGCCTCTACCTCCTGCGGGTAGATGTTCAGGCCCTTGGAGATGATCAGATCCTTCTTGCGGTCGACCAGGGTCAGGTATCCGTCGGAATCGAGAAAGCCGAGGTCGCCCGTCTTGAGCCAGCCGTCGGCGGTGAAGGTCTCGGCGGTCGCCTCGGGCTGCTTGTAGTAGCCGACCATGATGTTGGCGCCGCGCGCGCAGACCTCACCGATCTCGTAGGTCTCGAGCTCCTGCTCGTCATCGTCGGTGATCTTGACGTCGATGCCCGGGAGCGGTAGGCCGACGGTGCCGGGCTTGTGCGTCCCGTAACGCGGGTTGACCGAGACGACCGGTGCCGCCTCGGTGAGCCCGTAACCTTCGATCAGCGCCGTGCCGAAGGTCTTTTCGAACTTCACCTGTACCGGGCCGGGAAGAGGAGCGGCGCCCGATACGGCGAGCTTGACCGGATTGAGCAGGCGCAGCAGCAGCGCCCTGGGCCCATGGACGTGTTGGACGAGCGCGGAATAAACCTGCGGGACACAGCAGACCAGCGTCACTTTGTGTTTCCAGAGCTGCTTCAGGGCCGGCTGGATGGGAAGCAGGCTTTCGATCACGACCGTTGTCGCTCCGAGGCGCAGCGGCAGGATCACGTTCGTCGACCAGGCGAAGGAGTGGAACATCGGCAGCACGCACATGACCCTGTCCTTCTCGCTCAAATCGAAGGCGAGCTGGCAGGACTCGACGCAGGAGAGCAGGTTGTGCTGAGTCAGCATCACGCCCTTGGGAAGTCCGGTCGTACCGGCGGTGTAGATCAACAGCACGAGGTCGTCGGCGGTAACCTCGGGCCCGGCTGTCTCGGCCAGTGGATGACGGTAGATCGACTCCAGCGCCGGCTCGTCGCCGCCCGTCTCGCGTACGAAGATGTGCCTCAGCGTCGGCACCATCTCCTGAACATCGTGAATCGTGCGCAGGAAGGTCTTCGAAGTGAGGCAGCCCTTGACCTCGGCGTCGTTGAAGATGTAGGCGATTCGCTCGGCTTTCTCGAGCGAGTTGACCGGCACCGCGACCGCGCCGAGCCGCGAGAGCGCGAAGGAGAGGATGACGAACTCGGGGCAGTTGCGCATCACGATGCCGAAGGTGTCGCCCTTGCCGATGCCGAGCTCGGACAGGCCTGCGGCACAGCGCTCGATCGTCTCGGCGAGCTCGACGTAGCTCATCTCCTGGTCCTTGAAGATGAACGCCGCCCTGTCGCCGCTGCGCTCGACGCTTCGGGCCAGCATCTCGTTCAGGGTGCGCGCAGTCACAGGCCCGCCGTCCTTGAATGCGCCGCTGTGGACGTGCTGCTGGCCACCCGGGCCGGTTCGGTAAAGATGAGCGAGTGCGCCGGCTACTCGAAGCCGAGACGTCATAGCTCGCTCCGGCAGGAGCCGCTTTGATCGCCTATGCCGGTGGCGAGCGCCGGGCACGGCGCACTCAAGTCCTCTCTCCGGTATAGCGCATGGTCGCAGTCTACGACACGCTTCTCGTCAGCATCGGCGCAGGTCGCGCGGCGCTGCGGCTGCGACTCGAGCCGAGCGAGCCGATTGAGGTCGAGTTGGGCGCCGGCTAGCGCTTGATCGACTCGAGCAGGCGCCCGAGCCCCTCTTCCAGCCCCACCTGCGGCTCCCAGCCGAGGAGCTCGCGCGCGCGCGTGATGTCCGGCTTGCGCACCTGCGGATCGTCCACCGGCAAAGCCTCGAACACGATCTCGCTGGATGAGCCGGTTACCTTCACGACCGCACGGGCCAGCTCGAGCAGGGTCATCTCGGTTGGGTTGCCGATGTTGACAGGCTTGTGCTCGCCGCTTTCCGCGAGCAGGATCAGGCCGCGCACGAGGTCGTCCACGTAACAGAAGGAGCGTGTCTGCGAGCCGTCGCCGAAGACGGTCAACGGCTTGTTCGCGAGCGCCTGGCGCACGAAGGTCGGAACCGCGCGCCCGTCGAAGGGACGCATGCGCGGACCGTAGGTGTTGAAGATGCGGACGATGCGGGTATCGACGCCCTGCTGGCGGTGATAGGCCATCGTCAGGGCCTCGGAGTAGCGCTTGGCCTCGTCGTAGACGCCGCGCGGTCCGATCGGGTTGACGTTGCCCCAGTAGCTCTCCGGCTGCGGATGGATCAGCGGATCGCCGTAGACCTCGCTGGTCGAGGCGAGCAGGAAGCGCGCCCGCTTGAACTTGGCCAGGCCGAGCGCGTTGTGAGTTCCGTACGACCCGACCCTGAGCGTGTGCAAGGGCAGTCGCGCATAGTCGATCGGGCTGGCCGGGCTGGCCAGGTGGAAGACGAAATCGATGTCCTCGTCGAGCTCGATGTGGTGGGTCACGTCGTGATTGAGGAAGACGAAGCTGTCGTCGCGGATGTGCTCGATGTTCTGCAGGTTGCCGGTGTCGAGGTTGTCGACGCAGATGACGCGCAACTCCTTGGCGAGGAGCGCTTCGCACAGATGGGAGCCGAGAAACCCGGCTCCGCCGGTTACGACGGCGGTTGGCACGCCGAGATCATATCCAGGTCGCGCACGCGAGCGGCTAGCCGCAGAGGAACGGCTGCGCCGGCACCCGCGTCAAGTTGATGTCCGAGACGTAGGGGAGAGCACCGGCCGAGCAGGCGTTTCGCACGGCGATTCGGGCTTGATTCGTCTTTCCGGCGGCGACGTAGTCGGTGGTCGTCAGCTTCAGCCCGGCGCTCAGGTAGCGCCGGATCTCACGCTGCGCTCGGGCGACGTCGCGCGCGCTCTGGCGGAAGTAGGCATGCCGGTCGAAGTCGTAGCTGAAGCTGACGTCTTCGAAGTTGATGCCGTTGTAGAAGTGTCTGAGCGGCCAGTTCACGTCGGCGCCGTTCTGCGCCATGAGCAGCTTCCCGCGCGCCCGCACCAGGCGCGAGAGGTCGGCGACGAGCGTTCGCATTCCGCGCTTCTGCGCCGGGTGAGTCTCGGTCATGTCGGTGTTGTCGAGGAACAGCCCGTCGAAGCCCTTGGCCAGCATCGCGGGCGCGACGCGCTTCAGCATCAGCGAGCGAAAGCCCGAGGCGTTCACGTTCGCGTACCACTCGCCCCAATCGCCCCAGTAGTCGAGCCGGTACGGCTTGGCGGCGCTGTACCAACCGCGATAGCTCTCGATCGTGCCGACGTCGAGGTAGGCCAGTACGAGCCCGTTGCTCTTTCGCCGGATGGCGCTGACCGCTCTAGCCCCGGCGCTTTCCCCGTCCACCAGCACGAGATCGAAGCGGGCGTAACGCTTGCTCAGGTCTCCCCTGAGCGTGCCGTCGCCGATTGCGAAGGCGAAGGAGCGAGCGCCCGCGAGGCGAGCTTTCCGGCTGTTCGCTGCCGATCCGCTCGCGGTCGCGAGCCCGAGCAGGAGCGCGGTGACGAGCGCAATCGGGAGCAGGCGCGCCATGGCGCGGTCGGTCGTTGCTAGCTAGCGCGCGAGCGCCGAGAGCCCGACCGCATGAGCGCCACGAGAGCGCCGATCAGCAGCCCGAGCGCCGCGCCGACTACGAGCGAGCTTCTTCGGTTGCGGCCGGTCGTCTTCGTCGCCGTGGCCTTGGTCAAGACGCTTCCCTGCTCGACCGTCTTGGCCTGAACGAGCAGAAGCTGGTCGGTCTGCGCCTCGTCGCTCAAGGTGCCGCTGCGCTGCTCGGAAAGCGCCGCCATGGCTGCGTCACTAGCCGCGATCGAATTCAGGCTCTTGTCGATCGCCGCGATCTGTTTCGTGTCCGAAGCGATCTGCGCCTTGAGAATGGCGATTTTCGTGGTCGCGTACTTGGAAAGACGGGTGACCACGATCTGTGCGAGATCGTTCGCGGCGTCCTGGACGGGCTTGCGCTTGCCCTTCGCCTGCACGGAGATGGTGACCAGCGGCGTCTGGCCGAGCTTGGAGAGATTGCCCGATACGCTCGCCGTCGACACGCCGGAGCGCAACCTCTCCAGCGGCAATCCGGAGAGCTTCGAGACCTGCGCGAGGACTTCCTCGGAGTGGGCGAGCTGGCTCACCGAGCTCGGGTTGGTGTTGACGCCCTGGATCTGAGCGGAGGAGTTGATCGCCAACGGCTGCCCGAGATAAATGGTCGCTTTCGCCTTGAAGAGATTGCCGCTACCGAGCGACAGCGCCACGCCGATCACGGCGCCGAGAACGAGCCCGCCGACGAGCAGCCACCAGCCGTGCCCCAACGCAGCCAGGTAGCGGCCAAAATCGACTTCCTGTTCGAGCTCTAGCTCGGTGTTCTTCTCGGCGCGCTTAGCGGGACTCATCGCGCGGCCATCCTAGCGGAGCCTCGCCTCCAAAGGTGGCGGAGGAGTGCGGAGCCCTACGACTGGCTCTCGGTCGCGAGCGGCCGCTCGAGTGGAACGAGCTTGCCGTCGTCTCCCATCTTCATCACGACCTGGGAGTAGTAGCGCATCATCACGACGCCCTCCTCGAACTCGCCCAGGTGCGGCTCGGGATGCTCGCCGGCCGCTAGAGCCATGATCAGCTCGGGGTAGTGGGAGCCGGCCGCCAGCGGTAGCGCGAAGGCTCCGCCGAAGCGCGGGTTGACGTCGGTGATCTCGAGTCGACCTCCTGCCTCGCGGAAACACTGAACGGTTGCCGGACCGCGCAGGCGCATCGTCTCGCCGACCCGGCGGCCCAGTTCGATCAGCTGCGGGTCGCGGACGGTCATGCCCTTGATCGACTCGCCGCCCTTGGAGTGGATCATCGAGCGCGGGATCGCATTCAGGCAGCGATTGTCCAGGTCGCAGAAGAGGTCGACCGAGAACTCCGTGCCCTGGCACTGCTTCTGCACCATCGAGGAAACCGCGGTGTAGCGGAGAAAGAAATCCAGCTCCTCACGGTTGCGAGCGCGATAGATGTGATTGCCGCTGAAGCCCTCGCGAGCCTTGACGAGCACTGGGTAGCAGTCGATCTCTTGCGGCATGTCCTCGGGCAGCCAGGTCTCCGGCGAGGCGATTCCGTGCTTGCAGAAGAAGACGTGCGCGTTGTACTTGTCGGCCGTGTTCTCGATCACATCACGGTCGGGTAGCAGCACCAGCGCCGGCGCGAGCGCTTCCCGCGACGCGGGTTCGGAGAGGACGCGGTGGTCGAAGTCGGTGATGGGAACGATGACGTCGACGCCGCGCTCACGCACGAGCTCGGCCAGAGCCGGGATGTAGTCGGGCTCGGTGAAGCCGGGAACGAGCGCGTGGCTACTGGCGCGGTGGAGAGTCGGCGCGAGGATGCTGGTGTCGGTGGCGATCGTCGTGGCGCCGGCTTCGTTGAAGGCGTCGATCATGTCGACGCGCTGGCCTGCGCAGGTGAAAAGGACGACTGTCACGACGGAAGAGGGTACCGGTACGCGCATAGCGATGGGCGGTGAAGATACTGCGCTGCTGAGGCGGCTTCTGCGGACGGCGGCTTTGCTGCTCTGCGTTTGACTCGCGCCGCGCCCCGTTCCGGGGCGGTNNCGCGCCCCGTTCCGGGGCCCGGCGCGAGGACGTATCCGGGGCGGACGGGCTCGCGGAGAGGCGAAGTCGGTCTAACCGCCGCTGTTCGTGCCGTCCGGGTGCCAGCCGCCGCTCTCGCCCTTGTAGGTGCCGTGGAAGAGGGCGAAGGGCGTGCGGGCGAGGATGCGCAGATCGAGCCAGATCGAGCGGTGCTCTACGTACCAGACGTCGAGCTCGATGCGCTTGCCCCAGGGCAGCGAGGCTCGCCCGTTCACCTGGGCCCAACCGGTCAGCCCCGGCTTGACCTCGAGTCGGCGGCGCTGATGGGGCGTGTAGGCGTCGACCTGATGGCGCAGCGTCGGGCGCGGCCCGACAACGCTCATCTCGCCGCGAAGGATGTTCCAGAGTTGGGGCAGCTCGTCCAGCGAGAGACGGCGCAGCGCTCGCCCCGAGCGGGTGATACGCGAGTCACCGCGGTTGACCGCCAGGCCGGCGCCCATCTTCTCGGCCCCGACGACCATCGTGCGCAGCTTGAGCAGCTCGAAGTCGGCGCCGTCCTTACCGACACGTTGCTGCCGGTAGAGCACGGGCCCGCGATCCTCCAGCTTGATCGCCAGCGCCGCGAGCGCCAGCACTGGGCTCGAGACGATCAGCCCGAAGCCCGCCACGATCACGTCCATCATCCGCTTCCCGACGTTCACCGCGTTCCCTCCGCCTTCTCCCACATGGTCGGCGTGCCGGAACGCAGAAAGCGATAGTTACCGACCAGCGTCGCCAAGGTCACGAGCAGGTAGTAGTAGGCGATTCCGGCCCCCGGAATTCGTATCCGCAGGCGCCCGAAAGCGGCCAGAAGCAGCCAGGCGAGCTGTAGCCCGAGCGCGATCTGGTAGAAGAGCCCGCGGCCCGTAGGGCCGACGACGAGCGCCACGTTCGTCCCCAGCAGGACGAGGTGAACGATCCCGGTCTCGTAGCGAAGCAGGCGGTGCGAGAACAGCTCCAGCGCGTAGACGGGCGGAACCGGGTGCAGCATGTTGCGCGAATAGACGTGGCGCAGCGCGCGGCTGACCATCCTCACCTTGCGCCCGAACTCGTCCTCCAGGTCGTGCGATTCCTTCTCCAACGCCACAGCTTGCGGCTCGAACACGGCTCGCCGCCCTCGCTGCACCATCCTGAAGGGCAGGCCGAAGTCGTGCCCGGTGATCGAGGCGCCTTCGAGGTAGTCGCTGCGGCGCACGGCGTAGATCGCGCCGTTCCCGGCCGTGATCGAACCGGTCTTCGATTCGTTCGAGCGCAGCCAGAGCTCGTAGCGCCAGTAGAGGCCCTCGCGGTTGGTGCCGTCGGAGGCCGTCAGCTGGAGCTCGCCCGAGACATAGGCCACGTCCTCGTCGGCGAAGTTGGCGACCAGCTTGCGCAGGGCGTCGGGCGCCCACTCGGTATTGGCGTCGGTGAAGGCGAGCAGCTCGCTTTCCGTCTCGCGCACGGCGCGATTCTGGGCCAGTGTCTTGCCGCCCCGCTCGCAGGCGAGCAGGTGAACGCGCGGCTCGCGCGCGGCGACTTCCGCGACGATCTCGTTGCTGCGGTCGCTGGAGCCGTCCGAGGCGACGACGATCTCGAGCTTCTCGGCCGGGTAGTCGAGCGCGAGCAGGTTCTCGAGCCGCCGCCCGATCACGTCCTCCTCGTCGTGCGCGGCGACGATCAGGACGACGCTCGGCTCTACCTGAGCCTTGGCGATCGGGCGCGGCCGCAGCCGAGCGAGCAGGCCCATGAAGAGCGGGTAGCCGACGTGCGTCCAGACGATCAGGCCTAACGAAATCCAGAAGATGATCTCGAGCGCGAGCACGCTGCGAGTTTAGTTACCGAGGGGATAGAGCTCCGCCCGACTACCCGCAGCTCGTGGCACCCAGCTTGTAGAAAATGCGTTTCCTCTTCGTGTCCATCGCGTTAGCTTTCTTGACGAGCTTCGTGACCGACGCCGTATCGTTCTTCTTCCCAGCGGCGATCACCCGATCGATCACGCCGAAATGCTCTTCTGAGATCGCGAGTATCCGGCCAACGTCGGTCTGCTCACCAGCCGGCGGCTTGAGCCTCCTGAAGTCGGCGATCAGCTACTCCTATGACCGTCCAACGAGTCTGCTTCACGCTTCTCCTCCGATTCGCGGGTAGAGAGGAGAGAGGCCTCGTAGCTCGAGTCGAGGCCTCGCTCGCATTCTCGTATGCGGATGGTTCTAGCTGCTCTTCGAGCACTCCGTCAGGCCCAACTGCTTGTAGAGGGCCTTGGCCTTCGTGCTATTGGCGTTGCCGCTTGCGACCAGCTGGTTCGCCTTGCTCGTGTCGTTCTTCTTCAGCACCGCAAGCAACTGTTTCGCCAGATCGGCCTCGTTCTTCTCGAGCGCCACGATCTTGTTCACGGTCGCCTCTTCGTCGGCCGGCGGCTTGAGCTTGTCGAGACCGTTGATGCTCTTCTCGTATAGCGGTGTCAGCTTCTCGAAATAGGTGACTCGTCGGCCAGGCTCGTCGGGCTTCCGGCTGCCTTCTCCGCTTTGTTGAAGGAAGCACAGAGTGCGTTGGCCTTGGCTGCGGACTGCTACTTGGTCAGGCGCTTGCTACCGCCTCCGCCACAGCTGCAGAGAACGAGCACTGCCGCTAATGCAAGCAAGCTCATGATTCCTAGCCCGCGCTTCTCCATCCGCTTCCTCCTAGTGTTTGGGCGCGCTTCTCCTCGAGCGCGGCGATATCGGTGCCGTAACTATCTCGTATCGGCAAGATGGAATGGAGGAATCTATTGCCGATTGGAACGACGAGCTGCTGCCGATACCTAGGCTAATCTCGCATAACCGGCGCACGAAGATGCACGAAGCACACGGCCACCAACACCTCGCGCGCGGCGCCGAACGGCACCGCGACGACCAGCGCTCGCTCGTCTTGGCCCTGGCGCTCCTCGTCGGCGTGATGGCGGTCGAGCTGGTATTCGGTCTCATCGCCAGCTCGCTCGCGCTACTGGCCGACGCTGGTCACATGCTCACCGACGTCTTCGCGCTTGCTCTGGCGGTCGCTGCCATCGGTATCGCCGCGCGGCCGGCAAGTAAACGCTGGACCTACGGGCTCGGTCGCGTCGAGGTGCTTTCGGCACAGGTGAACGGCATTTCGCTGCTCCTGATCGGAACCTGGATCACCTACTCGGCCGTTCGGCGCTTGATCTCGCCGCCCGAGGTGCGGGGCGGGATCGTGCTGGTGGTGGCCGTATTCGGAGCGCTCGCGAACATCGCGGCCGCCGCGGTGCTCGCTCGCGGGCAGTCGGAGAGCATCAACGTTCGCGGCGCCTTTCTGCACGTCGCCACCGATCTGGCCGGGTTCATCGGCACGGCGCTCGCGGGCGCTCTCATTCTTCTCACCGGCTGGAATCGCTTCGACCCCATCGCCAGCCTCGGCGTCGCGCTGCTCTGCTTCATCTCGGCCTTCTCGCTCACCAGGGAGTCTTTGCGCATCGTGCTCGAAGGCTCCCCGGGCGACATCGATCCCGCTGCCGTCGGGCAGATGCTTGCCTCCGACGCCGAGGTCGTCGAAGTGCACGACCTGCACGTGTGGACGGTGACAAGCGGCTTCCCCGCCCTCTCGGCGCACGTTCTCGTCCAGCAGGAGTCTGACTGCCACGCCGCCAGGGCGCGCCTGGCAAAGGCGCTGAGCGAGCGCTTCGGCATCGATCACACGACGCTTCAGGTCGAGCATGTCTCCAACGCTGGGCACACACTCAAGCTCGGCGCCGCGTCTCCTCGTAAGAAACCGCTCGAACCTCGCTGAGAGATTTCCTGCGCGAGGGTGCCGCTCGTCTTGCTCGATCGGTTCGGCCGCGCATTCCCGTCGAAATAGTCTCTAAGCTCCGAGCACGATGCTGGCGCTGGCTCTTGCTGGATCTCGACTCGCGGTTGTCTTCGCGCACGCGGCGGGAAGGAAGCGCTGATGACGACGACCATCTTGGACGGCTCGACCTTCTGCATCTCCGACGACGACGGAGACATCGCGGGCAGCACCAGCGGCTTCTTCGCCAGGGACACGCGCTTCCTCTCGCTGCTGCGGCTGAGCGTGAACGGTGAGCGCCCGCTCCACCTCTCCTCGGGCCGCGTCGACTACTTCTCGGCCGCCTTCTACCTGCGTAACCCGCTGGCGGGAGGCCTGCCCCAGGACTCGCTCACCATCGCTCGCCACCGCTTCGTCGGAGAGAACATGCAGGAGACGATCGTGGTCGAGAACGAGACCCGCAGCCCGCTTTCCTTTGAGCTGGCGATCGAGCTCGGCACCGATTTCGCGGACATCATGAGCGTCAAGGAGCACGACGCCACGCTCGGTCACCCCGAGGATGCTCCGCCGTTTCCTCCGCTTGCGGCCTGCCGCATCGACGCGGATCAGAAGGAGTACGTCTTCTCGGACAGCGGCGAGGGTAACGAGGACACTCGCACCCAGGTCATCTTCTCGCAGGCGGGCGAATACGAGAGCTCTCGCGTTACCTACCGGCTCGAGCTGGCGGCGCGGGCACGCTGGGAGGTGCGCATCGATGTCGTGCCGTCGCTCGAGGGTGAGGTCGTTCCGCCGCGGCTGGTCGAGCGCCACTTCGGCGAGGAGCGCCAGCGTGTAGCGAACGCCCTCTCGGCCTGGAAGCTGAACGTGCCACAGCTGCGCGCGAGCTGGGATCAGCTTCAGCTCGCGGCAGATCAGTCGATCTCCGACCTGGCCGCGTTGCGACTGCACGGCGGCAACAGCGGTATCGCTCGTCTTCCCGCCGCCGGCATGCCTTGGTTCATGACTGTCTTCGGCCGCGACACCATCATCACCTGCCTGCAGACGCTTCTGTTCGGGCCCGAGCTGGCGCGAAGCGCGCTCGAGGTGCTGGGCGAGCTGCAGGCCACCGAGGACGATCCAACGATCGATGCCGAGCCGGGCAAGATCGTGCACGAGATCCGTCAAGGCAAGACGGCCAGGCGTTGGTTCCGCGCCTACTACGGCACGGTCGACGCGACGCCGCTCTACCTGATCCTGCTCTCGGAGGTCTGGCGCTGGACCGACGACGCAGCGCTGGTTCGCTCGCTCAGGCAGCCGGCGATGCGCGCTTTGAGCTGGATCGACGATTACGGCGATCTCGACGGCGACGGCTTCGTCGAGTTTCACAAGCGTTCGCCGCGCGGGCTCGACAACCAGTCCTGGAAGGACTCCGGCGACTCGCAGCGCTTCAGCGACGGACGCTTTGCCGAGACGCCGATCGCTCCCTGCGAGGTGCAGGGCTACGTCTACGACGCCAAGCTGCGCTGTGCCGAGCTGGCGCGGGCGGTCTGGCGCGATCATGAGCTGGCCGAGCGGCTGGAGCGCGAGGCGGCCGAGCTTGCTCGCCGCTTCGACGAGGCCTTCTGGATTGAGGAGCGGGGCGGCTACTACGCGCTCGGGCTCGATCGCGAGAAGAAGCCGATCGACTCCCTTTGCTCGAATATCGGCCACCTGCTCTGGTCGGGCATCGTCCCGCCCGAGCGCGTCGACGCGCTGGTCGATCGCCTGATGGGCGAGGAGCTGTGGTCGGGTTGGGGCGTTCGCACGATGTCGTCCGCAGACGCCGCCTACAACCCGCTCAGCTACCACAACGGTAGCGTCTGGCCACACGACAACTCGCTCTGCGCCTGGGGTCTGGTCAAGTACGGCCGCTGGCCCGAGGCGCTGCGGATCGTCCATCGCATTCTCGGTGTCGCCAGGCATTTCGAGTACCAGCTGCCGGAGGTCTTCTCGGGCCTGCCGCGGGCCGAGACGCCGTTCCCGATCGCCTATCCCACCTCGGCCAGGCCTCAGGCCTGGGCGGCCGGTACGCCGGTACTGATGCTCCAGGCGTTGCTCGGCCTCCGGCCCGACCTGCGCCGGCACACGCTGACCTCGGTCGCGCCCGAGGTGCTTCCCTCCTGGCTCGGCGACATTCGCCTGTCGGGCGTACACGCGTACGGGCGCCTTTGGGATATACATCTAAAAGACGGCCACACGACAATAGAGGAGCTCTGAAATGTCTCTGCGCATCGCTCTCATCTCTCCCGTCTGGTTCCGCGTACCGCCGGACGGATACGGTGGGATCGAGTGGGTCGTGTCGCTCCTGGCCGACTCGCTCGTCGAAGCCGGCCACGACGTAACGCTTTTTGCCTCCGGCGACTCTCATACCAAGGCGAAGTTGATCTCGGTTTACGACACGGCGCCGAGCTTGCAAATAGGGCGCTCGATTCCCGAGATGCACCACGCGCTTGCCTGCTTCGAGCGCGCCGCCGATTTCGAGATCATCAACGATCACTCGGGCCTGCCGGCCGCCGCATTCGGCGGGCTGGTGAAGACGCCGGTCGTCCACACTCTGCACGGCCCGCTCGACGGCCCGATCGCGCCCAAGGTCTACGAGCAAATCGCCCGCGTGGCGCCGAAGGTCGGTCTGATCTCGATCTCGATGAACCAGCGAAAGCCCAAGCCCGACCTGCCCTGGATCGCCAACTGCCCCAATGCGCTCGACCTCTCGGTCTATCCGTGCCAGCCGCACAAGGGCGACTACCTGTTCTTCCTGGGCCGGATGAACCCCGATAAAGGCGCCCACCGAGCGATCGCGATCGCGAAGGGGACCGGTCTGCCGCTCAAGATCGCCGGCAAGATGCAGGATCCCGAGGAGAAGGAGTACTTCCGGGAGCTGGTCTATCCGCACCTCGACGAGCAGATCGAATACCTGGGCGAGGTCAACCACGGCGAGAAGGTCGAGCTACTGCAGAACGCACGAGTGACCCTTTTCCCGATCGATTGGGAGGAGCCGTTCGGGCTGGTGCCGATCGAGTCGATGGCCTGTGGAACACCCGTCATAGCCACGCGCCACGGGGCTGTGCCGGAGGTCATCACCGAGGGATCCGGGGGCATCATCGTCGACGACTACAGCGGAATGATCGCGGCGATCAAGGAGGCCGACGCGATCGACCCCCTGGTCTGCAGGCGCTACGTGGAGGAGAATTTCGCGCCCGAGCGGATGGTGGCCGACTATGTCGCCGCCTACGAGAAGGCGATCGCCCGCGAGAAGTGACCAACCGGAATGCTCAGTCTTTTTCGGCGACCGAGCTCCAGTAACGCTTGAGCCCGAGATAGGAGTGCCTGAGCAGGTCGGTGAGCTCGGAGAACTTGGCGGTCTCTTCGTCGAGATCTCGGCTCACCTCTTCGACGAACTCCCGTACACTCGCGCCGCGTCGCACGATCTCGGCCCAGAGCATTAGCCGGCGCCGGAAGATGCTGAGGTGCTCCTCCGGCTCCGCGACGAGGCCGAAGTGCGGCAGTGCCAGCGCGTCGGGCACGCGTCGCTCGATCTCGTCCAGGCTGGCATGCCAGGCCTCTAGATCGACGTCCGGCGGAGGCGTCGCCGGCAGGACGTACTGGCTCGGCGGCCAGCGAACGCCGACCGTGTCGCCCGCAAACAGCGTCCCTTCCTCGTTCATGTAGCAGACGTGATGAACCGCGTGGCCCGGCGCCGCGAAGCAGTCCAGGCCTAAAACTCGTTCGCCTACGACGTCGATGTTCTCGGCCGGAACGGGCTGAACCTTTCCCCACAGCACGTCGAACATGTCGCCGTAGATCCGTCTTGCGCTCCGTTCGAGTCGCTCGGGGTTGGCCAGGTGCGCGGCACCTAGCCCGGAGACGTGCACGCGCAGGCGCGGGTTGGCCGCGACGAGGGCTCCGCAGGCGCCGGCATGGTCGAAGTGAATGTGGGTGATGAGTAGGTGGCGGAGCTCTCCGACCGTCACGTCGAGCTCGGCGAGCCCGGATTCGAGCGCTGCGAGAGTCGTCTGGGGACCGGGGTCGACGAGCGCAAGGCCGTCGTCGAGATCGAGCAGGTAAGTGCAAAACAGCTGCTCTTCGCCGAGAAAGTGGAGGTCGAGAAGCTCGAACATGTGCCTCGATGCTGGTCGCTGCTTATGCCTCTGCCCACCCTACCCGGCGCTGCGGTCTGAGCGTATGTCCAGAATGGACTCATCAACTTTCCCGAGTTTGCAATTTCCCGACTGCCGGCCCCGCCTGTACGCATTCGCGTGTGGGGTGGACAGGACGTGGTCGGAGTCTGTTATTCGGCCGGCTACACCGTCGCGGACGGGCCCCCCTATCACGCCGCGATCATCGAAGACGCGCTCAGGGTCGGTTTCGATCCGCTCGCGGCTATCGACGAGGTCTTTCGAATGTCGCTGCCGCCGTCCGTCCTGATCGTGAGCGGGTTGGCCTGGGACATGCTTGACGACTCGACCGCCGACTGGTTCTACATGCAGCGGCGAGCGCTGGCCACGGCGGGAGGCCCCGACGCCCACCGAACGATCGAAGCCTTCAAGTACTGGTGGTTCCAGGAGGCTTTCAACGGCGTGTTGACGCATCACGAGCTTCGCTACGAGCTACACCAGCGCTTTGAAGAGAAGTTCTTCCAGTGGCAGCCGGCTCTCTACCAGTACCTGGAAGGCGAGCCGAGCCTAGTGCTCGAGCGCTGGGTGATCGAGCGCGGCATCGTGAAGCCGCTCAGCTTCGAGTACGTCGGCGTACGTCGTTAAGCGCTCGCCAGAAGTGCTCCGCCAGGCTGTGGCCGGAGAGGCACACTGCTAGAGCGAGGCGAATGCCGTGATGTCGGGCGCCAGCAGCAGTGCCTCGATCTCGGGCGGCGCGAGGGGCCTCGAGAAGAGGTAGCCCTGGCCCAGCTCGCAGCGCAGGTCGCGCAGCATCGCGCGCTGCTCGGGCAACTCGATGCCCTCTGCCAGCGCGCGCAGGCCGAATGTCTCGCCCAGACGCACGATCGCGTCGGCGATTCGGTACTCGTCCGAGCCCGCCTCCACCACGCCGTCGACGAAGGGCTTGGCGACCTTGATGATGTCGGCCGGGAACTGACGCAGGTATTGCAGCGAGGAATAGCCGGTACCGAAATCGTCGATCGCCACCTGAATCCCGAGCGTCTTCAGCTCGTTCAGGCGCCCGATCGCGGCCTCGACGTCTTCCATCAGCGCCGTCTCGGTGATCTCGAGGATCACCGTTTGCGGATCGATCCCCGCCTGCTCGATCGCCCGAGCCACGTCGTCGACGAGCGTCGCGTGATCGAGCTGGCGCCCCGAGAGGTTGATCGACATCGCCAGGTCGGGCTGGTTCGTCAGCTCCTGCCACTCGCGTCCCTGGCGAAGCGCCTCGTTCAGGATGAAGCGGCCGAGCGGAACGATCAGTCCGGTCTCCTCGGCCAGCGGGATGAAGTGGAAGGGCGGAATCAGGCCCCGCTCGGGATGGTTCCAGCGGGTCAACGCTTCGAGGCCGCAGATGTCGCCGCTGTCGAGCATCACGATCGGCTGGTAATGGATGACGAACTCGCTGGCAACCACTGCGTGCTCGAGCTCGGCTTTGAGCGCCAGTCGCTCGGCGACGGCGGCCCGCATCGCCGGCTCGAACACCTCGAAGCCGGTGCGACCGTGGCGCTTGGCGTGGTACATCGCCACCTCGGCGTTACGGAGCAACTCGGCCGCGTCCTCGGCTTCGGCCTCCTCGCCGGGCACCACCGTGGCGCTGCCGATGCTCGCGTGCACGAATACCTCGTGCCGTCCGAGCAGCAGGAAGGAGCGCTCCAGAGAGGTCATGATCCGCTCGGCGACCGCCGCCGGCGACTCCGGCGGGCTCTCCTCGATCAGAATGGCCCACTCGTCGCTGCCCAGTCGGGCGCAGGTGTCGTCGGTGCGAATGCTGGCGATCAGGCGATCGGAGACGGAGCGCAGAAGCTCGTCACCGGCCAGGTGACCGAGCGTGTCGTTGACCGTCTTGAAGTCGTCGAGGTTGACGATCATCACCGAGACCGGCTCGTCGGTGCGGAGGATCTTGCCGAGAGCCGCATCAGTGCGCTCGAGGAAGTGCGAGCGGTTCGGCAGCTCCGTGAGTACGTCGAGATGCGAGCGACGTTGGAGCTCGCTCTTGAGCTCCTGCCTCTCGTCCAGCAGGTCCTTGGTTCGCTGCAGGCTCTCGAGCGCGAGCACTCCCTGCGAGGCGAGACTCTTCAGCGCCGACCGGGTTTCGTCTGTCAGCGGCTTGGCGCTCTCCAACACGAGCTCGCCGATGCGGTCGTCCTGAAGCGTCAGCGGGGTCGAAGACTCGTACTGCTGACCGGAGATCGGCTCCCCGCTGGTGGCGAACTCGAGCGTGCTCCGCCCGGAGCCGAGCAGCAGGCTCGCTCTGACGCGCCCGTGCTCGCCGGCGACGGCCGTGGCGGCCTCGACGATCGCCGTGCAAACTCGGTCATGCTCGCTGGCCGAGGCGAGACTGCGCGTCGCGCGCCTGAGCACGAGCTCGCGCCTGGTTGCGCGCTGCTGGCGAAGAACGAGTCCCGCCAGTCGCACGATCACGAGAGCGAGGACCGCGATCGAGCAGGCGACGCTGGGGAGGATGTCGAGCTGCTTGGCGCCGCTGGCGTTCTGGATGAAGAGCAGCACAGGCGACGTCATCGCGGCGGTCGTCAGCAAGGCCAGCCGGCTCGGCGTCAACTCCTGCTTGCGCTCGGAGGCGACGCTTCCTAGCCTGCGCATGCTCGGGTGCAGCGCACAGGCCGCCAGCAGAGCGAAGGCAATTACCTGAAGCGATCGTGTGACCCAGGCGGCGCCCGAGATCTCATTCAATCTGGCAGTGGTTGCGACGACGGCCAGTGCGATCAGGACGGCTGCGCTGAGACAGAGAAGAGCCGCCGAGAACGTCCAGGCGCGCAACCCGAGCACGAGCCTGGTCGTTGCAGCGAACAGAGCCAGTGCGCTCAGGCAATACAGGGCAGCCGCTATCTCGACGCCCGAAGCGGTCGAGCCCGAGTCGAGCTTCGGTGCAAGAAGCGTCACCCAGACCAGCAGGGCTGCGGCCACGCTTGCCGCCGCGGTGTCGATCACGCTGCCCCAGTCGCCGTCGCTCGCCCTGGTCACAACCAGCAAGACGGTGCCCGCGGTCAGCGTCAAGAGCCCGGCCATAAAGAGAAGGTCGCCGAAGCCGAGCTTCTGCAGCGGGTTGTTGGCGGCGGCGCCGAGCGCGACCAGCAGCACTCCCGCAGCGAGCAAATACCAGGCCGTTCCAACCTTCGTGAAGTCGACTCGGACAACCAGTAAAACCACGGCTGAGCAGGCTAGCCCGGCGACCAGGACGGGTGCATCACCGCCTGGCCAGAGCAATGCGAGCAGGGTTGCGAAAGCGCCGATAAATACGCCGCAGTACGGATAACACCGCCGGGGAAGCGCGGTCACGAGATCGATCATGTTTGGAATCGGGGTACTGCGCATCCCCCGTATTGGGGAGACGCGGAACCGGTTTCGCGCGCTTTCGGGGTTGGGTGAGGCATGGAGACGATGCCGGGAGACAGGGGGAAAACGGCCCCGCCTCGTCGGCCGGGTCGTGGTCTTGGTCTAGCCGATGGCGTGCTCGGCATCCATTGCCCGTAGGCGGCGAACTCGTTCCTCGATCGGCGGGTGGGTCGAGAACAGCTTCGACATGCCGCGCGCGCTCAGCGGGTTGGCGATGTAGAGCGACTCGGTCGCCGGGTTGACCTGCATCGGGATCGACTGGCCGGCCCGCTCGAGCGACTCGAGCGCGTCGGCGAGCGGCGCCGCTCGCCCAAGCAGCCGAGCGCCGCTGGCATCGGCCAGGTACTCCCGCTGCCTCGAGATTCCGAGTTGCAGCAGGGTCGCCGCGAGCGGTCCTACGATCAGCGCTGCGAGCGACCCGATTCCGCCGAGCGGAGAGTTGTTGTCGTCGCCGCCGAAGAACATGAACATGTAACTGAGCCAGGTGATGACCGTTCCGATCATCGCCGCGATCGAGGACACGAGGATGTCGTGGTTCTTCACGTGCGACAGCTCGTGCGCGAGCACGCCCTTGACCTGCTCTCGCGGCATCAGCTGTACGAGCCCTTGCGTGACGGCGACCGCCGCGTGCGACGGGTTGCGCCCCGTGGCGAAGGCGTTCGGCTGTTGCGCGGGCGTCATGTAGACGCGCGGCATCGGCAGGCCGGCGCGCTGCGTCAACTCACGGATATCGGCATAGAGCTCGGGCGCCTGCGCTTGTGAGATCGGCCGAGCGCGGCTCGAGGCCAGCGCTAGCTTGTCGGAGAAGAAGTAGCTGAAGAAGTTCATCGCCACGGCCAGGCCGAGGAAGAGGTAGATGTAGCTTCCGCCAAGCAGGAAGCCGATCGCGACGAGCAGAGCCGATAGAGCCGCGATGAGGAGCCAGGTTCTGAGGCGAGTCATGAATCCGATCATTTGTGTCGTGACCTCCGGCGGTCTTTTCTGGTGTTGGGAGGTCTCTCCCTCGCCCCTCGCGGGACCGGCTCCGCCGGGCCTTGCGGCCGTGCTGACGACAGAGCCCGCATCGGGATACTCCCCTCCTGGGGACATCTAGATAGTAACCAAGGAGCTGGCCTTCACAAATTGCGCCGAGCGACTAACTGCTCAGTGCTTGAGGTGGCGCCGGTGTGTGAACACCATTGCGCCTTTGGCCTCGCTCACGGCCTCGATCAACTCGCGATCGCCCTTCGATCCGCCCGGCTGAATGATCTGCTTGATCCCGGCCTCGAGCGCCAGCTTCGGGATATCCACGGAGGGGAAGAGGGAGTCAGAGGCGAGCGCGGCTCCGCTCAGGTCGTGACCGTTCTCCTGAGCGCGCTCGATCGCCACCTTGGTCGCTTCCAGCCGGCTGGGCTGGCCGCCGCAGATACCGATCGTCTGAAGATCCTTGGCGATCACGATGCCGTTGGAGGTCACGTGCTTGACGACTTTCCAGGCGAGGAGCAGGTCGCCCCAGGCCTCGTCGCCGATCTCGCCGCAGACGACCTCCATGCCCGAGCGATCCTCGAGGCCCCAGTCCCGGTCCTGCGCCAGCAGGCCGCCGAGAACTCGCTTGTAGTCCTTCTCGGCCGGATCGCCGCGGCGGCGCTCGTAGTGGGTGAGCACGCGAGTCTCGAGCGTGCGCAGCGCGTCGATGGCCTTCTGCGCGTAAGCGGGCGCGAACAACACTTCGATGAACTGCTCGGAGAGCAATCTGCCCAGCTCGGCCGAGATCGGCCTGTTGAGGATGACCACGCCTCCATAAGCCGAGGCCGGGTCGGCCGAGAGCGCCCTGATGAAGGCCTCTTCGGGCGAGGCGCCGACCGCGACTCCACAGGGATTGGCCTGCTTGACGATCACGCAGGCCGGCAGGGTGAACTCGTCGATGATCAATCGCGCCGTCGAGAGGTCGTTGAGATTGTTGAACGTCAGCTCGCGCCCGTGCAGTTGCTCGACGCGCGAGAGGAGGTGGCGGCGACCGTAGGCCTCGGCGTAGAACGCCCCGCGCTGATGCGGGTTTTCACCGTAGGGCAGATCGAGCACCTTGATCAGAGTGGTGGTCATCGTCTCGGGGAAGGCCTCGCGGTCGGCGAACCAGGCCGCGATGGCAGACTCGTAGGCGGCGGTGGCGGCAAAGGCCTCGCCGGCAAGCTGCCGGCGCGTCTCCTCCGAGAGCTCGCCCGACTGGCGCAGCTCGTCCAAAACGAAGACGTACTGATCGGGCCGCGAGATAGCCGCGACGTGCGGATAGTTTTTCGCCGCCGCCCGGGCCAGCGTCGGCCCGCCGATGTCGATCATCTCGACGGCGTCCTCCTCGCGCACGCCGTAGCGGGCGACGACCTTGGCGAAGGGATAGAAGTTGACGCAAACCAGGTCGAACGGCTCGATCGCGTTCTCGCTCAGTGCGGCGACGTCGTCTTCGCGGTCGCGGCGGGCGAGAATGGCGGCGTGGACGGCCGGGTGCACCGTCTTGAAGCGTCCGCTCAGCATCTCGGACGACTTGGTCATCTCGTCGACGTTCGTGACCTTGAGATCGAAGGAGCTGAGCGCCTCGGTCGTATCGCCGCTAGCGGTTAGCTCCCAGCCCAGCTCGACGAGGCCGCGCGCGAACTCCTCCAGCCCGCTCTTGTCGTAGACGGAGATAAGTGCTCGTTTGCTCACGTGATCATCACTCGACGGGAACTCTCCTCCAACCGTACTCGTCCGTCAAGACAGAGCCGGACAGCTTCGGGCAGGAGGCGGTGCTCGACGGCATGAATTCGCTCGGCCAGAGTCTCGCTGTTGTCGTCGTCTCGAACCTCGACCGGCTCCTGCAAGATAACCCGACCGGTGTCGACTCCCTCGTCGACGAAGTGGACGGTCACGCCCGTCCAGCGGACTCCATACTCGAGCGCCTCGTCGATCGCGTGCGCCCCGGGGAAGGAGGGGAGCAGCGCCGGGTGCAGGTTGATCACGCGCCCGGTGAAGCGGTTCAGGAAGGCCGGCGTGAGCACGTGCATGTAGCCGGCCAGCACGACCCACTCCACGCCGCGACCCAGCAGCCAGTCGGTGAGCGCCGTGTCGCGGGCGGGGCGATCGGGGTAGCTCTCGAGCTTGAATACACCGGTCTCGATTCCCGCCTTCGCGGCTCGCTCCAGCCCCAGCACTCCGGGCTTGTTCGAGCCGACGCAGACGATCGGTAGCTCAGCGTCGATCAGAGCTTGCAGGTTGGTGCCCGAGCCCGAGACGAGAACGCCGATCAAGTGAACTGCACCCCCTGGGCGCCCGGCTCGAGCCGCCCGATCACGAGATCGTCCGGGCTCACGTCGCTTTCGGGAATGACGACGCAATACCCGATGCCGAGATTGAAGACGCGTCGTTGCTCCTCTTCGCTCACGCCCTTCTCGCTGATCCAGTCGTAGACGGCGCCGCGCTGCCAGGAACCGGTCTCGATGAGCGCGCCCAGTCCGGGCGGGAGTACGCGGGCCAGATTCCCCGGGATACCGCCGCCGGTGATGTGGGCCAGAGCGTGGATCTCGGCCCGCTCACGCAACTCGCGCACGTCGTCGAGATAGCAGATGGTCGGCGGCAGGAGCAGGTCGGGGTCGTAACCGTCCGTTCCGATCAGGCTGCGCACGAGTGTGAAGCCGTTGGCGTGCAGGCCGGCGGAGCGCAGGCCGAGCACGAGGTCGCCGGGCTTGCAGTCCGCGGGCCCGTCGATCAGGCGCTCGCGCTCGACCAGGCCGACGCAGGTGCCCGCGAAGTCGAACTCGCCCTCGGCGTAGATGCCGGGAAGCTCGGCCGTCTCGCCGCCGAGGAGCACGCAGCTGCTGTCGCGACAAACCTCCGCCGCGCCTTCCACCAGTTCCGTCACCAGCGCCAGCTCGATCTTGTCGGCGGCGACGTAGTCGAGGAAGAAGAGCGGCTCGGCGCCACAGGTGAGGACGTCGTTGATGCAGTGAGCGGCCGCGTCCATTCCGCCCCAGTGCAGGCGCCCACTTTGTCGCTGCAGAATCAGCTTCGTCCCGACGCCGTCGGTCGAGGCGGCGAGCAGGCGCTGCGCCGGGCCGGCGTCGTCGAGCGCGTAGAGACCGGCGAAGGCGCCGAACGATCCGCTGGCGCCGCGTGTATGAGTAGACGCGACGGCGGTACGCAGGCGCTCGACGATCTCCTGGGCCTTGGCCAGCGAGACCCCGGCCGCCTCGTAACTCTTTCCGCTCACCCCGGCAGTTTATTTACCGGGCCCGATGTTGGTTTGGAGCACCTTTCAAAACGAAGCACTCCGCCGCCTGGGCGCGCTCGGCGGCGCGATGCTTTGTCCTCGGTCGCGTCCGTAGCATCCGCTACGAACGCGACGCTGCGTCCTAGCCTCGCATCCCCCGATCACACCCAATCGACGGGTCTTCATTCCGAAATGCGTTCTGGCGTCCACTCCCCGCGATCGGCCCGTAGCTGGTACAAACGCAGGCGATGCAGATTCCCGATTCGATCGTGATGCGCTGTCTTGCCGGGCGCGAGCCTTTCCCCGGAACCTGGGTCGCGCTCACCCTGGAATGCGCGGAGGAAGGGACGAAGACGGCGCTTTCGTTCGCCTTCGGCCCGACGAGAGAGGACGGACGTCTATTCCTGCGCCGCGAGGACTTGCTCGCGCAGGCCCGCTACTTCGACGAGGGAGTTGGCCTCGACTACGGGAACGTCGAGGAGCGCTGGAACGGTCGCGGCTGGGTTTCGGTCGCCGGCGCCGCCGAGCTCAGGCACCAGCTCAAGCTCACCTTCGCCGATCCTCCGCTCGGGCAGGCCACGACTCACCGGGTCGCGGCGGCGCGGGCGCTGCGCTACCTCAACGAGCACCAGGGCGAGCGCTTTACGGTCAAGATCGAGAGCGAGCTGCCAAGAAAGGTGGCACTCGATCTGGTGCCGGCCGGGCGCGGAGACTGGCTGCCCGAACCGCTGCACGAGCCGGTGCAGGAGCTTATGACTCGGCTTGCGCGGCGCGAGCTGCCGGCCTTGATCGACGAAGGCGTGCTCACGCCCGAGATGGCGGCCAAGATCGAGCAGGAGATCATCGGCTACGGGGCTTCGCCGGTGATTCCGCCGGATATCGCCCTGCTCCTGGCCAGCGCGGTCGCAGACGGTGAGGATGCCTGGACGATCGAGGCGCCGCTCTGGACGCGCGAAGAGGGGCCGAGCGATCTGACGCTCTCGATTCACGCGCGTGAGCACGAGAGCGGGCTCGAGCTCACTCTGCGCGGCGTAGCTCTCGTCTAGTTCGGAGCTGCCTCGACCTTGACGTCGAGCTCGACCGGAAGGTCGAGCGAGACGGCTACCAGGCAGTCTTCCTCGGCCTTTCGGACCAGCTCGCGCGCCAGTTCTTCCTGCCCCGCGTCGGTCTTGATCGCGACCAGGAAGCGCATGCGCGTGAAGCCGAACGTGTCGTCGTCGCGCTTGCCGACCACCCCGTCGCCGCTCACTTCGAGACCGCGCAGCGGCAAGCCGCGGCGCTCGGCGATACCCGCCAGCGTGATCGCCAGGCACGAGGCCGTCGCGCCTACGAAGAAGTCCTCGGGGCTCCAGATAGTGGCGTCCTTGCCGCGGAACTCCGGCGGCGAGGAGGTTTCGATCTCTCTCTTGCCCTCGATGCGGGTGGCAACGCGGGTGTCGCCGAGCCACTCGACCGCGACCGGGAAACTGAACTCTTTTGCGCGCATCTGGTTCTCTTTTCTTCGAGGCTGTCCGAGTCAGTAGAGCGTGCTCGCCAGTTGGCGACGGTACTGAAGGGCAAGTGGATTATCGATGCCGAGATCGCTGAACAGCGCGATCATGTTGCGGCCCATTCGCTGCCGAGTCGAATCGTCGCCGCCGCGAACCTGATCCAGCAAGAGTCCGAGCGCCCGCTCGTGATCGCCGGTCTCGAGCGCTGCCACTACCTCGGGCGCCTCGCCGGAATCCCTCAGCTCCGCCAGTACCTGCTCGGTGGCCGAAGGGCCGGTCAGCTGATCGAGGAAGCGCGCGATAGCGGGCGCGGGCTGAACGCCGACGAACTCCGCGACGACGTTGCCGTTGCGGAAGACCTTGACGGCCGGGATTCCGCGTACCGAGTACATCGAGGCCAGATCCTGGTTCTCGTCCACGTCGATCTTGGCCAGCTCGATCGTGCCGCCTCGCGCCTCGATCTCCTTCCCGAGCACGGGCCCGAGCATTGTGCAGGGCGCGCACCACGAGGCCCAGAAGTCAACCACCACCGGTAGCTCACGCGAGCGCTCGATCACGGCTCGCTCGAAGGTCTCGCTGGTTACGTCCATTGGAGTCTCCCTTGGTTTACTCGGAATCTGTATGGGCAATACTGTATACAACTAAACAGTAGTAAGGTATATTCCCAACAACACCATGTCCCTACCCCATCCCATTCCCGACGACCTGGTAGAGCTGATCGCATACCGGCTCAGGGCCATTGCCGAGCCGATGCGGATCAAGCTGCTCGACCGCTTACGAGACGGCGAGGCGTGTGTGAACGAGCTGGTTGAAGCCAGCGACGCCTCACAACAGAACGTCTCCAAGCATCTTCATGTTCTGCTCGATTCCGGCATTGTCGGCAAGCGCAAAGACGGCAACCGCACGTACTACCGGATTGTCGATCGGGGCGTGTTCTCGCTTTGTGACCAGGTCTGCGGATCGCTTCGGCGCCAGCTCACGGAGCTTGACGCCTTGCTCGAGGGAACGGGGAAGGAACAGGCAGGAGGTCGGAGATGAGCAGCAACATGGGGTCGATCGACCGGCTCGTGAGAGCGTTTATCGTTGCGCCGGTGGCGATAGTGATCGCCGTCGTTGTAGGCGTCGGAAGCGTGGCCGGGATTGTTCTGCTTGCGCTTGCGGCGGTGATGCTGGCAACGTCTGCGGTCGGCTTTTGCCCGCTCTACAAGTTGGTCGGGCTCGACACGTGTTCATTGCGCCGGGCGCATCGCGGCCACTCGGCTCGAAGCGGTGATTGACGGAGCGGGGAGTACGTCGTATCACATCTAGATGTATGTAACATATAGATGTGAAACAGAGAAACGCGAGCGCCGGAACGGGTCAGCACAAAAGCGCCGCCGGCCGTGGACAGGGCCTGCTCGAGCCCGCCCTCCTCGCCGTGCTTGCGTCTCGCCCGAGCCACGGCTACGAGTTGCAGCGGGCCGTCGAGGAGTTGAGCGGCGGCCTGGTGTGCATGGACTCCGGCGGCATGTACCGGATACTGCGGCGGCTGGAAGAGGACGGCTTCGTCGCTTCGAACTGGGCCGAGGGCGACCACGGTCCGCAGCGCCGTCGTTATGAGCTTACGAGCACGGGTCGCGCTCTGCTTAAGGAGTGGGTCGAACGCCTGCGACGGCGCGACGAGGTAATTCACAGCGTGATCGAGCTCGTCGAGCACTCACTCGGCTCGGTCGCCGGGGCATCTGCTCGAACGCGGTCGCGAGAGACCGATAACTCAAAGGAGATCTGAGATGGAGAATCGAGATACGTCTGCGCTGAATCAGGGCGGGCTTGTCGTTGCTGTGGCCTCGGTCGGTGAGGGCGGTCTCGAGGCCAGGCGCTCAAGCCACTTCGGCAAGAGCCCCAACTTCGCCCTGGTCGAACTCGTCGACGGGGAGATCGAGGGCGTTCAGGTCGTAGCGAACGAGTCTCACGCTGAGAGTGGTTGCCGTGGCGCCGCGCAACTCCTGGCCTCGGCCACGGTGAATGCGCTGGTCGTCGGCGGAATCGGCGCCCGCCCGCTCGCGATCCTGGGCGAAGCCGGTATCGACGTCTACTTCGACAAGCAACGCAAGACCGTTGCCGAGGCGGTCGCCGCGCTGGCCGCGGGGGAGCTGCGACCGGTCGAGCTCGATCAGACCTGTTCTCACCATCGCGGCCAGGAGAACGAGCACTCCTGCTAGCGAGACCGTGCCCGTTTGCTTTCGTGTCGTGGACACGAGAGCATGCGTGCATCCGTCATTCGATCTGGAAGGAGCCGCCCTCGATGGAAGAAAAAAAGCAGGTCACCCTCGACCTGACGAAACTGAGCATGCCGAACATGGAGTTCGTCGTCTACGTCGTTGCGCTCATCGTCGCGATGATCGTGATCGCGATCTCAGACGTCCTGACGATTGCGAGCTGGTTCGAGTTCTACCTCGTCACCACCGCCGTCTACATCCTCAGCCGCGGCATCGCCAAGGCGCACAACGTCAGCGAGTAGCCGCTTCACGATCGCTCTGTAGCGCCGGGTCTCGGGCTCGGCGCTACGAGGTCGATCGTCTGTCGCCGCCGCGCCCGGCATGACGGGCGCGGCTTACTCCACGCCATTCCCCGGAAGTTTGTCGCCGCCGAAAGTCGTCAAGCCCGCGCAGCGGGCCGACTCTCGGCGGTTTTCTCGAGGCGCAGCTTGATCAGCTTGCCGCCCGCGGGAATCGGCGTCGGGTACTCGCCGTCGAGGCAGGCGCGGCAGAAGCTCGTAGCGGGTCGCTGCGAAGCCTTCTGCAGACCCTCCAGCGAGAGGTGCGCCAGCGAGGTGGCGCCGATGTGGCGTCGTACCTCCTCGACCGATTTCTTGCCGGCGATCAACTGATCGGCGTCGCCGAAGTCGATTCCGTAGAAGCAGGGGAAGACCACCGGCGGCGAGGAGATGCGCACGTGCACCTCGGTCGCGCCGGCGTCGAACAGCATGACGACGATCTTGCGCGTGGTCGAGCCGCGCACGATCGAGTCGTCGACGACGACCACACGCTTGCCGGCCACTTCGTCGAGCGGGTTGAACTTCAACCGCACGCCCTGCTCGCGCAGCTTCTGGTCGGGCTCGATGAAGGTGCGGCCGACGTAGCGGTTCTTGATCAGTCCCTCGCTGAAGGGGATGCCGCTGCCGCGCGAGAATCCGATTGCGGCGGGCGTGCCGGAGTCGGGAATGGGCATCACCAGGTCGGCCTCGACCGGCGACTCGGCGGCCAGGATCTCGCCCATACGCACGCGCGCCCCGTGAACCTCGACGTCGAGTAGGCGGCTGTCGGGCCGGGCCAGATAGAAGAGCTCGAAGATGCAAAGCGCCGGGTGCTCGGCCGGCTTGACCGCCTGTACCTGGCGGCAGCCGTCGTCGTCGATGATTACCAGCTCGCCCGGCTCGATCTCGCGCTCCAGCTTCGCGCCGATCAGGTCGAGGGCGCAGCTCTCCGAGGCCACCACCCAGTCGTCGTCGAGGCGGCCGAAACAGAGCGGGCGGATGCCGTGCGGATCGCGGAAGGCGAGCAGCTTGCTCTCGGCCAGAGCAACGATCGAGTAGGCACCGACCAGGCGACTCATCGTCGCGGCGACTGCCTCTTCCAGCGGGCGCTCGTCGTTGGCGATCATCGCGGCGACGATTTCGCTGTCGGAGCTCGTGCTCAGGCGCACGTGCTGCCGGGCCAGCTCTTCCCGCAGTTCCTCGACGTTGGTCAGGTTGCCGTTGTGAGCGAGCGCGACGGTGCGCTCGCGACCGCGCAGGACCAGCGGCTGGGAGTTCTCCCAGTGGCTACCGCCGGTAGTCGAGTAGCGGCAGTGACCGATCGCCAGCTGCCCGTGCAGCCCACGCAGGCTCTGCTCGTTGAAGACCTGCGTCACCAGTCCCATGTCCCTGAGGCCGTAGAGGCGGCCCTCATCGCAGACGGCGATACCCGCCGACTCCTGTCCGCGGTGCTGCAAGGCATGCAGACCGAAATAGGTCAAGCGTGCGTTATCGCGCTCGGGCGCTCTGATACCGAAGATGCCGCACATTCAGATTTCCTCGGAGGAGGCTTCTTTAGCTTGCCAGGCGCGGGTCAGGTCAGCGAGCGGCAGTCCGTTCAGTGAGTCGCCGCCGGCCGTGCCGATCTCGCGCAGCGGCACTCCGTCCGCTTCGAGCTTGCTCACCTGCTCGCGCGCACAGGCGACGACGGCCAGGCCGCCGCACTCGCCGAAGAGCTGGACGGGGTCGGTCGGAATGTCCAGATGGGCGCCGACGCCGCTGAAGATCGCGCACTCTGCCAGGCAGACGGCGAGCCCGCCCTCGGCGACGTCATGGGCGATCGAGAAGAGGTGGTTGTTCTTCCAGAGGAAGCGGATCAGCGCCGCCTCGGCCTCGAGCTCGAATTCCTCCGGCGCGCCGCCGACCTTGTCGTACAGCGCCTGGTACTCCGAGCCGGCGATCGAGAGCCGCGCCGCGCCGGCGAGCAAGACGACGTCGCCCTCGCGCCAGGCGCTGCCGATTGTGCGCACGTCGGGAACGAGCCCGACGCAGCCAACGACCGGGGTCGGATAGATGGGCTGTCCGTCGGTCTCGTTGTAGAGCGAGACGTTGCCCGAGACGACCGGAATTCCCAGCGCCTCGCAGGCCTGGGCCATGCCCTCGATCGCCTCGGAGAGCTCCCAGGCCATCTCGGGCTTCTCGGGGTTGCCGAAGTTGAGGCAGTCGGTNNTGCCGAAGTTGAGGCAGTTGGTGATCGCCAGCGGCTCGCCGCCCGAGCAGGCCACGTTGCGGGCCGCTTCGAGCACGGCATGGGCACCGCCGATGCGCGGGTCGAGCCAGGCGATGCGGCCGTTGCCGTCGAGCGAGAGCGCCAGGCCGCGCAGCGAGGGCCGCAGCCTGAGCACGCCGGCGTCGAGCCCGGGACGGCGCACGGTGCGCGAGCCGACGACGTAGTCGTAGCGCTCGAAGACCCAGGAGCGATCGCGGATGTTGTCGGAGGCGAGCAGTTCGAGCAGCGCCTGGCGGAAAGCCGGGCCGACCGGCGCGGGGGGCGGATCCTGCTTTGACCGCGGCGCCAGCTCGAGCTGGTAGCGCGGTGCTTCCTCGGTCAGGAAGCGGGCCGGGATGTCGCCGATCACTTCACCGTTCCAGAAGCAGCGCAGCACACCGCTGTCGGTCACCGTGCCGATCTCGGTGCAGGGCAGCTCCCAGCGGGCGCAGATCTCTTTCACAGCCGGAACGAGCGAGGGCGTGACGGCGGCGACCATTCGCTCCTGGCTCTCGGAGATCATGATCTCCCAGGGCTCGAGATCGGTCTGGCGCAGGGGCACGCGGTCGAGGTGGATGTCCAGGCCGAAGGAGGCAGCCATCTCCGAGAGCGCCGAGGCCAGTCCGGCCGCGCCGCAGTCCTGCAGGCTCTCGACCAGGTTCGACTCGATCAGCTCGACCGAGACCTCGATCAGCTTCTTGCCGGTGAAGGGGTCGCCGACCTGGACGCTGGGGCGCTTGTCGGCGTCGTCCTCACCCAGCTCCTGGCTGGCCAGTACGCTGGCCCCGCCGATGCCGTCGCGCCCGGTGGTGGCGCCGAACATGACCACGCTGCCGACACCGCTGGCGCGAGCGCTGGTGAGCTGCTCACGCGGCAGGATGCCCACGCACATCGCGTTGACCAGGCAGTTTCCGGCGTAGTGCGAATCGAAGAAGGTGGCGCCGCCGACGTTGGGCACACCGACGCAGTTGCCGTAGGTGCCGACGCCGGCGACCGCCCGCTCGAACTGGATGTCGTCCTGCCCGAAGTAGAGACCGTCGAGCAGCGCGACCGGGCGCGCGCCCATCGCGTAGATGTCGCGCAGGATGCCGCCCACCCCGGTCGCGGCGCCCTCGAAGGGCTCGACCGCCGAGGGGTGGTTGTGACTCTCGACCTTGAAGGCGACCGCGTCGCCCTCGCCGATATCCACCACGCCGGCGTTCTCGCCAGGCCCCTGGAGCACGCGCTCGCCCGTGGTGGGAAATCGCTTCAGCAGAAGAATCGAGTGCTTGTAGCCGCAGTGCTCCGACCACAGCAGCGAGAAGACGGCTAGCTCGAAGTGATTGGGCTCTCGCCCAAGCAGCTCGCAGATTCGCTGGAACTCCCAGTCGGTGAGCCCGAGCTTACGATGGATCGGCTGTTCTTCGATCGTCGCCAGAGGACCTTCAGTCTATCGGCACGCTTGGATGTGACTGCGGTTGAGCTTGTCCAGGCCCGCTAGGCTCAGTCTCGATGAGCGAAGACAGTCTCCGACTCCGACGCGCCGCGACCTACGACGTCGACTACTTACTTGCCCTGCAGGCCGAGGCCGATGTTGCACCCTTCCTCTCGGCCGGTAGGGCAGACACGCGCGAGGAGCTACTCGCCGAAGTCGAGCGCTCGCTGGCCGAGCCCGAGGCGTTTGGGCGCTTTCTGATCGAGATCCCCTTCGGGCAGGAGTGGAGAGTGGCCGGAGCGATCGGCTTCGAGTGCGTGAACCGGCGCAGCCGCATTGCGCACGTCTCGGGGCTGGCCGCCCATCCGGACTTCCGCGGGCGCGGGCTCGGCGCGGCGGCGATTCGAGAGCTGGCGCGCCTGCTCTTCGGCGAGCTCGGCTATCACCGGCTCGAGGCCGGGGTCTACGGTTTCAACGAGCGAGGGCTGGCGGTGGTCGATAGCGCCGGCTTCGTGCGCGAGGGCGTCAAGCGCCGCGCCTACTGTCCTCACGGCGAGTGGGTGGACGCGGTGGAGCTCGGGCTCCTGGTCGAGGATTTCGAAGTGGACGCGTAGGATTCAGACGTGGAGTTGATTCACACCTGCTACCGAATCGGTAATCCCGTCAAGTCGATCGCCTTTTACGAGGCGCTCGGCTTTGAGAAGCGGCGCGAGCTTCCCATCGGCGACGAGGCCGTCAACTACTTCCTCGGCATTCCGGGCGCCGACGGGCCCGAGCTGGAGCTGACCTACAACTTTGGCATCCCCGGCTACGAGCTTGGCACGGGCTACGGTCACGTTGCCCTGCGCGTGGACGATCTCGAGGCGACGCTGGAGCGGCTGGCGCGGGAACGCGGCATCGAGCCCGAGCGCCCGCCCTACCGGGTCAGCAAGGAGGGCTCGCTGATCTGCTTCGTGCGCGATCCGGACGGCTACCGGATCGAGCTGATCGACGCCTCGGGTCGCTAATAGGTTCTAAACCAGCGCCGCACTGCGCTCGCGCGCGGCGTCGGCGAGCGAGGCCAGGATCAGGGCGCCGTCGGGCGAGCCGAGCAGCGGATCTACCGCGTGCTCGGGGTGGGGCATCATCCCCATCACGTTGCCGGCCTCGTTGACCACGCCGGCGATGTTCAGCGCCGAGCCGTTCGGGTTCTCGCCGTGGTAGCGGAGAACGATCTGCTTCTTCTCCTCCAGCTCGGCCAGCAGCTCGTCCGAGCCGGTGAAGTTGCCGAAGCCGTGCTTGATCGGGATGCGCAGCCGCTGCCCCGGCTCGCAGCGCGAGGTGAACGGGGTGTCGGTTCGCTCCACGCGTAGTACTACGTCGCGGCAAACGAAGGAGAGCGAGGCGTTTCGGACGAGCACGCCCGGAAGCAGCCTGGCCTCACAGAGAATCTGAAAGCCGTTGCAGATGCCGAGCACCAGCCCTCCCGCGGCGGCGAATTCGGTCACCGCCTCCATGATCGGGGCGAAGCGGGCAATCGCGCCCCCGCGCAGGTAGTCGCCGTAGGAGAAGCCGCCGGGAAGAACGACGGCCGCCGTGCCCTTCGGCAGCTTGCTCTCGCCGTGCCAGACGAGCTGCGGCTCGGCGTCAACCGCAGCCAGCGACCAGGCGGCGTCGTGATCGTCCAGCGAGCCGAGAAAGGTGATGACAGCGATCTTGGGACGCTCGATCACGTTTCCTCCTGCAGCTCGATCTCGTAGCTCTCGATCAGAGGATTGGCGAGCAGGTCGTGCGACATCTGCTCGAGTTCGGCCAGCGCCTTCTCGCGCTCGGCGGTCTCCAGCTCGACATCGACCACGCGCCCGATGCGCACGCTGACGATGTCGAAGCCCGACTTGGCCAGCGAGCCCCTGACCGCCTCGCCCTGCGGATCCTTGATGCCGGCCTTGGGCCGCACATACACCGTCGCTTTCACTTCAGCACCACCTCCGGGTCTGCCAGATAGTCGTCGAATGGAATCTCGGTCAGTCGCTCGAAAGCGCGCACGTAGCGCGCTCGGGTCGAGGCCACGACGTCCTCGGGCAGCTCCGGGCCTGGATCGGTCTTGTCCCAACCGGTCGCCTCGGTCCAGTCCCTGACCGGCTGCTTGTCGTAAGAGGACTGCGGGCCTCCGGGTTGATAGCCGTCCGCGGGCCAGAAACGAGAGGAGTCGGGCGTGAGCAACTCGTCGCCCAGGACGAGCGCGCCCTCCGTGTCGAGCCCGAGCTCGAACTTGCTGTCGGCAAGCAGGATCCCCCGCTTGGCGGCGTAGGCGGCGGCGAAGTTGTAGAGGGCGAGCGAGACCTGCTCGAGCTGGGCGTAGCGCTTCTCGCCCACAAGCTCCGTGCCCTGGGCCCGATCGACGGTCTCGTCGTGACCGACCAGCGCCTTGGTCGACGGCGTGAAAATCGGGCCAGGCAGCTTGTCCGACTCGACCAGGCCCGGCGGAAGGGCGTGCCCGGCGATCCGTCCCGTGCGCTGATAGTCCTTCCAACCCGATCCGGCCAGGTAGCCGCGCACGACGCACTCCAGCGGCAGCATCTCGAGCCGCTTGCACTCGCTCGAGCGCCCGTCGGAGCGCAGCGCGAGCAGATGGTTGGGGACGATCTCGCGCGTGCGCCCGAACCAGAAGCCCGAGATCCCGGTCAGCACCCGGCCCTTGTCGGGGATATCCGTAGGCAGCACGACGTCGAAGACCGAGATGCGATCGGAAGCGACCAGCAGCACCCGCTCTGCATCGAGCGCGAATATCTCGCGCACCTTGCCCGAGGCGAGGTGCTGTGCCTGTTCTCCCGTCACTTCTTCTCCTTGCCTAGCGCCGCGTCCAGCCGCGCGAAGACCGTGTCCACGTGCTCGAGGTAGGCGTCGTTGTCGAACACCTGCTCGAGCGCTTTTGCGTCCAGCCTGGCGGTTACTTCCTGATCGGCCGAGGCGAGCTCGCGGAAGCCTGTCTCGCGGTCCCAGGCCTGCATCGCGTCGCGCTGGACGATGCGGTAGGCCTCGTCGCGCGGGAGCCCGGAAGAGACGAGGGCCAGGAGCAGGCGCTGGCTGAAGTAGAGGCCGTAGGAGGCGTCGAGGTTGCGGTGCATCCGCTCGGGAAAGACGACCAGTCCTTCTATCAGCCAGGCGAAGCGCTCGAGCATGTAGTCGAGCGCGCAGAAGGCGTCGGGGATGACCACCCGCTCGGCCGAGGAGTGGGAGATGTCGCGCTCGTGCCAGAGGGCGACGTTCTCGAGCCCCACGAGCGAGGCGGCGCGAACGACGCGGGCCAGCCCACAGATGCGCTCGGCCACGACCGGGTTGCGCTTGTGCGGCATCGCCGAGGAGCCTTTCTGGCCCTTGCCGAACGGCTCCTGCACCTCGCGCACCTCGGTGCGGGCGAGGTGGCGGATCTCGAGCGCGAACTTGTCCAGCGAGGAGGCGCAGAGCGCGAGCGTGGAGAGCAGCTCCGCGTGGCGATCGCGCTGGATGATCTGGGTCGAGGCCGGCGCCGGCTCAAGCCCGAGGCGCTTGCAGGCGATCTCTTCCAGGCGCGGATCGGTCGCCGCGTAGGTGCCGACGACTCCGGAGAACTTGCCGACGCGCAGCTGCCCGAGCGCTCGCTTCAGGCGGTCGCGATCGCGCTCCAGCTCGAAGGCCCAGACGGCGAGCTTGAGCCCGAAGCTGGTCGGCTCGGCGTGAACACCGTGGGTGCGCCCGATGCAAACGGTTCGGCGGTGCTCGCGGGCCCGAGCGACGACCGCCGCAAGCGCTCGCTCGAGACCCTCGAGGATCAGCGCGCCGGCGCGTCCGATCTGCAGCGAGAGCGCCGTGTCGACGACATCCGAGGAGGTGAGCCCGTAGTGGAACCAGCGCCCCTCGTCGTCGAGCTGCTCACAGACGGCATCGATGAAGGCGGCCGTGTCGTGATGAAGCGTGGCCTCGATCTCGCGCACGTGCTCCGGATCGGGCGTCTTCGCCGTGGCGACGATCTTCTGCGCGTCTTCAGGCGGAATCGCGCCCAACTCGGCCCAGGCCTCCAGCGCCGCAAGCTCCACCTCCAGCCAACTCGAAAGCTTGCCCTCGTCCGACCAGAGAGCGGCCATGGCGGGGCGGGAGTAGCGAGCGATCACTGGCAATAGTTTAGATGCAGCTCTGGCCGGTGCTCGTAGCGACCCGTCCCGGCGATTCCATTTTCGAGCAGCAGTTCGAGCCGAGCTCCTGGCAGGCGCTCCGGACGCGGCTCAGAATGAGGCACGATTCCGGGTGTGACCGACAAGCAGCGAGAGATCGAGCGGGCGCGCAGGCGCCGGCGCCTGCGACGCGAGAGGCAGGCGGCTGCGCTCGCTGTCGCGCTGGTCCTGGCCGGCCTGCTCGGCCTGGTTGTGCTTTTTCTGAGCGGCGGCGATACATTGCCGCCCGCACTGACACAGAGTGCCAGGACGAGCACTCCGAAAAAGGTCGCACACGAGACTCCGGTCGCCGCGGCGCCCTGGTTGACAGCTCTCGCCGCTGTGATCGACAAGGCCACGCATCTGGGCGAGAAAGGTGCGCTCGACCGCTTTGTCGCGCGGGGCAAGCCGGTTTATTGCGGCGGCTCGCACGGCCGTTACGTGGCGCTCACCTTCGATGACGGCCCGGGGGCGTACACGCAGCTCGCTCTGTCGATTCTCCGCAAGAGGCATGTGCGAGCGACCTTCTTCCTGGTAGGCAGCAACGTGCCGTCGCGGGAGGGGCTGGCGCGACAAGAGCTGGGGGATTACGCCGCGCTCGGAGTGCACGCCTGGGTGCACAAACCGCTCGACCGGCTCGGGCCGAAGAAGATACGCGACCAGATCGTCTGGACGAGGAACGCGATCGCCAGGGCAACGGGAGCGAAGGTACACATCTTCCGTCCGCCCTACGGTGCCAGGAACGCCCGCGTCGATCGCGTCGCGCGCCGGCTCGGGATGGTCGAGGTGCTCTGGAGCATCGACAGCGGCGACTCGCTGGGGAAAAATTGGCGCCAGATCGGGCGCGTGGTGCTGCGCAATATCCAGCCCGGCTCGATCGTGCTGATGCACGAGAACCGCGGCCAGACGATTCGAGCGCTCAATCGCTTGATTCTGCCGGGGATCGCGAAGCGGGGCCTGATCCCGGTCACCGTGCCCGAGCTTCTGATGCTCGATCCGCCGCCGCTCAAAGCCTCATCGCATCGCTGCTGGGTGCACGTGCAGCACTATTAGCCCTCGCTCCAGTTGAACCGCACTCCTGTTCGCTCAGAGCAACCCGGGGAAGAAGCGCTTGCGCACGCGCGTCAGATAGCCACCGTAACTCGGATCGGCTTGTGCGAGTAGGCGCTCCTCGTAACGCGATTTGACGAGAAAGAAGGGAACGAGCGCCGCACTCGGGACGAGCGCCCAGGGGCTCGAGGCTAGCGCGGCGCCCAGCGCCAGCACGATGCCACCGCCGTAGATGGGATGACGGACGAAGCGGTAGGGACCGCGCTCGAGGTGCGACCCGCGCGGGCTCGGGAAGGGAGTGAGGGAGCGGCCGAGCGTGCGTCCGCCCCAGAGCATCGCGAAACCCCCCGCGACGGCGACGAGAACTCCGACGACGACCAGGATGGGGCGGGCAGACCAATGTGGTCCGACAATCCCTGCGATCACGATGAAAGCTATGAGCAGTACTTGACCCGAGACCCATGCGCGATCGGCATTTGCTCGGGACATCGGCTCTAGAGGAGAGCGAGAATCCGCGCGGCCAGGATGGCGGCGTTACGGGCGCCGTCGATCGAGACCGCGGCGACCGGAACGCCTGGTGGCATCTGGGCGATCGCCAGCATCGCATCCATCCCATCCATCGCGCTCTTCTCGGAGCGGAGCGGAACGCCGATGACCGGCAGCTCGGTGTAGGCGGCGGCCATTCCCGGAAGCGCGGCGGCCATGCCGGCGCCACAGATCAGTATCTTCAGCCCGCGCCCGGCCGCGCCGCGACAGTACTCGGCCACGGCGTCGGGAGAACGGTGCGCCGAGCGCACCTCGAGCTCGCAGGGGATGTTGCGGCCGGCGAGCTCGTCCAGGCAGGGCTGCATTCGCTCTCGGTCGGACTCCGAGCCGATCAACACTCCCACCAGCGGCTGCTCAGGCACCTTCGCCAGCCTCTCGCTTGGCCGACGCCAGCGCGATATCGGTGCGGTAGCGCATCCCTTCCCAGCTGATCTTCTCGCAAGCCGCGTAGGCGCGCTCGCGCGCCTCGGCGATCGTCGAGCCGAGCGCGCTCACGTTGAGGACTCGGCCTCCGCTCGTCAGGAGTGTCTCGTCGCGCATCGCCGTGCCGGCCTGAAAGACGATCGCGCCGGTTTCCTCGGCCGCGGCTATTCCGGTGATCGGAGAGCCCTTGTCGGAACCGGCCGGGTAATTGCCGGCGGCGAGCACTACCGTCACGCAGGCTTGATCCGAGACGCCGAGCTTCAGATCACCGAGATCGCCGTTCGCGGCCGCGGCGAGCGCCTCGAGCAAATCGCCCTCGAGCCGCGGCAGGATCGCCTGAGTCTCGGGATCGCCGAAGCGAACGTTGAACTCCAGCACCTTGAGGCCTTCGTCGGTGCGCATCAGGCCGGCGTAGAGAACGCCGATGAAGGGGTGCCCACGGTCGTTCAGCTCGGCCAGTACCGGGCGATGAACCTGCTCGAGAATCGCCTCGACCTCGCTCTGGCCGATGCCCGGCACGGGGGAGTAAGAGCCCATGCCGCCGGTGTTCGGGCCCTGATCGCCGTCGTAGGCGCGCTTGAAATCCTGGGCCGGCGCCAGCGCGAGGGTCTCCTCGCCTGCGGCCAGCACCAGCATCGACAACTCCTCGCCGACCAGCAACTCCTCGAAGACGGGCTTGCCGGGGAAGCCTTCGACCTCCCTGAGCGCCCTGCTCAGCGACTCGGTGTCGGGGCAGACGAAGACGCCCTTTCCGGCCGCCAGCCCGTCGGCCTTGACCACACAGGGCCAGGCGGGCTCCGAAAGATCCTTCGCGGTGGGCACTCCTGCTGCAAGCATCAACTCCTTGGCGAACGATTTCGAGCCCTCGAGCATCGCCGCCTCGCGCCCGGGCCCGAAGACGGCGGTACCGGCATGACGAAGCTGATCGGCCACCCCGGCCACGAGCGGCACTTCCGGTCCGACCACGACCAGGTCGATGGCCAGCGCGTGCGCCAGTGCGAGCAGCCCTTCGCCGTCGTCGGCGCGCACGGGGTGGCAGTTGCCGAGCGCCGCAATGCCCGGGTTGCCCGGCGCCGCGTGCAGCTCGCCCAGCCTCGGGCTCTGGGCCAGTTTCCAGGCCAACGCATGTTCGCGGCCACCCGATCCGACGATGAGTACTTTCATACCTAGGGAAATCTAAGCGTATCCGCGGTCGCCGTGACGGATAGCCTGAGGCGGATGCTCAAGCTCACTCTTCTTTTCGTCGCGCTTCTGGTTGGTCTCGCGCTACAGCGCCTGCGCTCGCAGGAGCGCCTGCGCGACCTGATCTGGATCGCCAGCTTCTGGGTCGTGATCCCTGTGCTCGTGTTTGCGACCTTCCTAGGCTTTCCGCTCGGCCGAAAGATGGTGCTGGCTGTCGCGGTTGCGATCGCCAGTACCTGGACGCTCCTCGTGCTCAGCTATCTCTACGCCCGCCTGGTTACGAAAGAGCGCGACGAACAGGGGGCGCTGATGCTGGCCGCCGGTGTCGGGAACACAGGCTTCATCGGCTATCCGCTCGCCCAGCTCGTCTTCGGGCACCAGGGGCTTTCGCAGGCCGTCGTCTACGACCAGCTCTCGTTCGGCATACCGATGTCGTCGATCTCGGTGGTCGTGGCGCGTCTTTTCGGCCGGCGCTCCGTTGATACCGAGGGTCGCTCGCGCCTGGCCACGATCCTGCTCAACCCGCCGCTCTGGGCGCTCGCCGCGGCACTTCTGCTGCGCGTCGTCGGTGTTCACATCCCGCGCATTCACACCGTCGAGGATGGAGCCGCCGCCGCCGTCGGGCCGATGGGCTTTCTCATGCTCGGCGTCTCGCTGCCGCTGGAGCAGTTCGAGCACGACCTGTTCGAGGTGCTGCGGGCGACGGGGGCGATGGCGCTCAAGATCGGCGCCGGGCCGCTCATACTCTTCTTGCTGGGCAGGGCCATCGGTGCCCACATCCCGCCGACCTTCTATCTGCTGGCGGCGATGCCGCCGGCTTTCCACCTGCTCACGATCGCCCGCGTCTACGACATGCGCCCGGCGCTGATGCGCCTGATGGTGGTGGCGGCGACGATCCCGGTAGTGGTCGGGGTCGTGATCGGGTCGTTCGTCTTCTAGCTAATCGCGGCGTAGCCGGAAACGGCTCTACTTGCTCGCGCGCTTGAGCTTACAAGCGAGTCTCACCTTTTCGTTATCCGCCTTCATTCGCTTGTAAGAGAGGTTCGGCGCCCTCCCTTGCTTCAAAGCCAATGCCGCGCTGTGGAAGTGTTCTCCCGCCGCACGGATCGCAGCCTGACAGTCTCCATGCACCCCGTTTGCGACCTGCTCGTATGTATCCGCCGCCGACTGCACATCGCCGGCGAGCTTCGAGTACAGCTTCAGGATGCACGTTTTCTTAACGGTCGCGCTCGCGCACTGGAGGATTCCCGCCTGGTACTCGGCCGACATGCCCTGGATCCTCGCATTGGCGGAGTTGAGCTTGTCTATGTCGCTATTGCTGATCTTGCTCCCGCGTAACGAGCAGGCCGAGCCACCAAGGAGAGCAGCGAGCACTAGCAGAAGCGCGAGGAAACGAGTCAGCGGAAATCGCATCTGGCGAGATCGTATTTAGTCGTCCGGATGAAGCTGCGAGAAGACGCTAGAGCAACTCGGCGGCGCTCACGCCGTAGAGCACGCGCTGGCGCTCCTGGCCTGTCCCGACCAGCGCGACCGGTACATCGAGCTCCTGCTCGACAAAGGCGATATAGCTGCGCGCCGCTTCGGGCAGATCGGCGATCGACTCGGCTCCGTCGAGCGGCGTGGCCCAGCCGGGCAGCGTCTCGAGCACCGGCTCGGCGTGGTGGAAGTCGCTCTGGTGGCAGGGAAACTCTCGTATCGTCTTACCGCTCGGTAGGCGGTACGCGACGCAGACGGGAATCTCGTCGAAGATCGAGAGCACGTCGAGCTTGGTCAGCGCCAGCGCCGTGAATCCGCTCAGGCGCACCGCGTAGCGCAGCGCAACCAGGTCGAGCCAGCCGCAGCGGCGCTCGCGCCCGGTGACCGTGCCGTACTCACCGCCGGCGACGCGCACCTGCTGCTGCTCGGGCCCCTCGATCTCACTCGGGAACGGGCCCTCGCCGACGCGCGTCAGGTAGGCCTTGCTCACGCCGAGCACCTGATCGAGACGGTTGGGGCCGATGCCGACGCCGGTGGCCGCTCCCGAGGCGACCGGATTCGACGAAGTGACGAAGGGATAGGTGCCGTGGTCGAGGTCGAGCAGCGTTCCCTGGGCGCCCTCGAAGAGCACGCGCTTCCCGTCCTTCAGGGCTCGGTCGACGATCAGCGAGGTGTCCTTGACGTAGGGGCGCAGCCGCCGCGCGTACTCCTCGTAGCGCTCGGCGACCTCCTCTAAGTCGAAAGTGGGCGCCTCGTAGACGCGCTCCAGCCAGCGATTCTTCTCGACCAGCGCGACCTCGATCTTCTGGCGCAGGATCTTGGCCTCGAGAATGTCCTGCACTCGGATGCCGATCCGCAGTGCCTTGTCGGCGTAGGCGGGGCCGATACCGCGCTTGGTCGTGCCGATCTGCAGTTTGCCGAGCCGTCGCTCGCTGGCCTGATCGATAGCCAGGTGCCAGGGCATGATCAGGTGCGCGTTACCCGAGAGGCAGACCATCTCGGTCGAATAGCCGCGCGCCTGGATCTCGTCCAGCTCGCTGATCAGCACTTCCGGATCGATAACGCAGCCGTTGCCGATCACCGAGACCTTGCCGGAGATGACTCCGGTCGGAATCTGGCGAATCTTGAAGGTCTCGCCGGCAACCATGATCGTGTGGCCCGCGTTGGGGCCACCCTGATAGCGGCAGACTAGATCTGACTTCTGCGCCAGCAGGTCGACGATCTTGCCCTTGCCCTCGTCTCCCCACTGAGCGCCTACGACGACGGTTGCAGGCACGAGCGAGAGTTTGCCTGAACGGCCGGAGGGCGGGGACGGTTATGCAGGACTAGGCCAGCGTTACCGATGTGGATCGGAGGTTTCTACGCGGCTCTGCGGCCGGCGCTGGTGCGCACGAGCTCGAAGGCGTGACCGTGCGGGCAGGTCGCCACTTCACGCACGCGAGAAAGCGGAAGCTCGCCTTCCAGCACCGTTGCATAGCGGCCTTCTTTGGGAGAGCACTCGGCCAGGCAGGCCTCGCAGAGGACGGTAAAGCGCACGACGCCGGGGCCGAGCCAGACTCTTTGCTTCGTATCCGTCGTCATCTCCCCCTCCCGTCTCGAGCCGCGGAGTAATTCAAATTCATTGTCCGTTCGCGGTCGGACGTGCTAGCCCTCCCTTCCGACGGGGCCAAGCCTGATCTACGGGGGGGCACGATCACACCGCCGCCAGATCCGCGAACTTGGCGTAACGCTTGAGGAACGAGAGCTTGACCGTGTCGGTGGGGCCGTTGCGATGCTTGGCCACGATGATCTCGGCCAGCCCTTGCTGGTCGGACTCGTCGTTGTAGTACTCGTCGCGGTAGATGAAGCCGACGATGTCGGCGTCCTGCTCGATCGCGCCCGACTCGCGCAGGTCGGAGAGAATCGGGCGCTTGTCGCTTCGCTGTTCGACCGCGCGCGAGAGCTGCGAGAGGGCGACAATCGGAACCTCGAGGTCACGTGCCAGCACTTTCAGATTGCGCGAGATCGCCGAGACCTCCTGGACACGGTTCTCGACCGAGGCGCCGGAGGTCATCAGCTGCAGGTAGTCGACGATGATCAGCCCCAGATTCGGCTCGCGCGCCTTCAGGCGCCGAGCCTTGGAGCGGATCTCCATCATCGTGATCGAGCCGGTGTCGTCGACGTAGATCGGGGCGCGCGCCAGCTTGTCGCAAGCCGCCGTCAAGCGGGGCCAGTCCTCGGGCGAGAGCTTGCCCGAGCGCAGCTTCTGCGACTCGACCTTGGCCTCGCTGCACATCAGGCGCTGGGTCACCTCGGCCTTGGACATCTCGAGCGTGAACAGCGCCACCGGGATGTTCAGGCGCACGCCCATGTTCGCCGCCATGCACAGCGCGAGCGCCGACTTCCCCATCGACGGGCGGGCAGCGATGATGACCAGGTTCCCCGGCTGGAAGCCCGAGGTGATGCGATCGATATCACGGAAGCCCGAGGCGACGCCGGTGATCTCGATGCCCGCCTCGTAGAGCGCGGTGATTCGCTCGAAGCTCTCCTTGAGCAGCTGCTCGATATGGCTGAACTCGCTCGAGACACGGCTCTGTGAGATGGCGAAGACGATCTGCTCGGCGCGGTCGACAAGTTCGACCACCTCGCCGGGGCGGTCGTAGCCCAAGTTGGCGATCTCCTGGCCGCAGGTGATGAGCCCGCGCAGGGTCGCCATCTCGTGAACGATGCGCGCGTAGTGCCCGGCGTTGGCGCTCGCAGGAACCAGGGCTGCCAGTTCGTGGATCCGCGAGCGCCCGCCTACTTCCTCGAGCTCGCCGAGCTTGTCCAGCTCGTCGGTGAGGGTGATCGCATCGACCGGCTCGCCTCTCCCGTAGAGGGAGAGTGCCGCCCCGTAGATGCGCCCGTGGCTCTGCCGGTAGAAGTCTTCCGACCTGCAGATCTCCGAGACCGCTCCGATCGCGCCGGGAGCAAGCAGCATCGCGCCGAGAACGTATTCCTCGGCCTCGACATTCTGCGGCGGCACGCGCGCAGGTTCGATAAGACTGACGGCAGCAGACGTCATGCGCTCATCCTCGTCTCGACTGTGGAGCCTGTAAAACTTCCGCGGTTATCCAGAGCGTGTTGAAAAGAGACATGTCCAAAGTGGCCGGAAAGGGTAGTAAACCACGAACACGTGTTCGCTGTCCATTCTGAACGAACAAGGCGTTTCCCACAAGCCGGCCGCGAGTTATCCCCGGGTGGAGGGCGTTTTGGGGAGAACGCGTCGTTTCGGGGGATAACGTTTTGGCCGCATTTTGCGGAAGTTTTATTCGTCGAAGCTTGTCGACCGATTGTTCCGCTCTACCGGAGCAATCGGGATAAACGGCGGTCGGCGAGCTTTCGCCCGCCGGTCTGGCAACGCGGGCAGTAAAAGATCGTGTGCTCCTCGAAGGCGACGCGCGCTATCGGCGTCCGGCAGACGTGGCAGGGCCGGCCGAGCTTGCCGTGCACGCGATAGACGCCTTCGTCGGAGAGTCCCTGCTCGCGCAGTGCGATTCCGCGCTGCAACTCCGACTCGATCGCCCCGCCGAGTCGCCCGAGCGCTTCGGCGTCGAGCTCGCCCGCGAGCGCGAGGGGAGACAGCTTCGCCGTGTGCAGGATCTCGTTTGCCCAGGCGCGCCCGATGCCCGCCAGCACGCGCTGGTCGCGCAGAAGGCCGTGTAGCTGTCGCCGCTCTCCCCGGCAGAGGCCGGTCAGCGTCGCCGGCTCGAGCCCAAGCGCATCGGGCCCGAGATGAGCAAGCTCCTGCTCGGCCAGTGCGGGCGTGAGTAGCCAGACGCCAGCCCGCTTGCGCTTGCCCGGCTCGGTCAGGACGAGCCTGGCTCCGCCCGCGAAGGCGAGCTGGAAGGCAGGCCCTTTCGGGCCGCGCTTCTGCGTCGCGAGCAGGCGCAGGCGGCCGGCGCTCATCAGGTGCACGACGAGCACCAGCCCACCGTCGTCGGTGGGGAAGAGCAAGCGCTTTCCGCGCCGTCGGGCTCCCGCGAGGCGGCGGCCTTCGAGTGCCTCCAGCGGCGGCTCGGCCGTCTTCAGAGTCGCCAGGTGGGCCGGACCGGCATGCTCGACCGGCGCAAGCGAAACTGGCTCGTCGAGCGAGCGGCGAAGCGCTTCGACTTCGGGGAGCTCGGGCAATTTGCGTCTGCGAGCCTAGCGCGTCTTCCCTGCTCGTGGGCCATTGTCAAAAGACTTGTTGACAAAATCCCGAAGATCGGTTTTCTTGTGCGGCATGCCCGGAGTGTCGGGCCGACGTAAAGAGAGCCTAGGCCAGGACGGTCGGCTCTTTTCATATCTGGTCGCGGAACCCACCCCAACGCGAGAGAAAGCCGAGGTCAATGCTCACTGTCGAGATCACCCTCCCAGATGTCGAAGAGCTCCAGCGATTGGCGCAAGAGGGCCAGGAGAGAGGGTTCCTCTCATATGACGAGATCACCGTCGCGCTCGAGGACGTCGAGATCAACAAGGAGCAGGCCGAAGACTTCTACACCTATCTGATCGACCACGGCGTCGATCTCACCCCGGGCGAGTCCTACAAGCACTTGCCCTACGAGCAGCCGCTCGTCTCAGAGGAGGAGTCGAAGGCGCCCAAGCTCGACCTCTCGGTCGAGCCCTCGCTCGACTCGCTACGTCTTTTCCTGCGCGAGATCGGGCGCGTCCCGCTTCTCAGCGCCGATCAGGAGGTCACGCTGGCCAAGCGGATCGAGCGCGGTGACATGAGGGCCAAGACGCACATGATCGAGGCCAACCTGCGCCTCGTCGTCTCCATNNCCGGTGCACATGGTCGAGAAGCTGAACAAGGTCGTGCACGTCGAGCGCCAACTCGTGCAGCAGCTCGGGCGCGACCCGAAGCCGGAAGAGGTCGCCGCGGAGCTGGATCTAGAGACCGACGAGGTGCGCGAGATCATGCGCATGGCGCAGCACCCGATCTCGCTGGAGAAGCCGATCGGCGAAGAGGAGGACT
>PMNA01000020.1 GCA_003162055.1 Actinomycetota bacterium
CGGGCGGGTGGCTCGGTGGCGGGCGGAGAACCGTGGTGCCGTCAGAGCCCGATGTGCTCGGCGGTGGCGAACTCCTCGCCGGCGCGAACGTACAGCCCAACGGGACGCCGCACTACCGCCAACACCCTTGCGACCATGCCCAGGAGCACCTGCACGGCGAAGAGGCCCAGGCACACGCCCAGCGCCGAGACGCCGAGCAGCGGCAGCGACACCTCGAGCAGCGGCCCGGCGCTCGAGCCGACGATGACGAGCACCAGCGCAAGCGTGAGCAAGGAGAGAAACGCCTGTGCCGCGAGCGCGATCTTCGACTCGATCTCCCGCGCCTCCACCAGATCGCCGAAGACCATCAGCTCGCCCACAATCAGCACCGGCACCGCCGCAAGGAGAAAGTAGAAGGCGCCCGAGTGGGCGCCGGAGCTGTCGGCGAGCGCCGCAGCCGCGAGCAAACCGAAGGCTGACGCGCGAGCAAGCATGAACGTACTCCTTCGTTCGAGCCCGGGCGAGTCCTGCGATCTTCGCTCCGGATCGAGACGCGTACTACTTGCGGCTGCCCGCGACAGCTTCGGCGATCGAGACGATCGCAGACGCCGCCTCGCTCTCCGGGGCGCCGAGCGTGACCGGCTCGCCGCGCTCGCCGCACTCGCGCAGCACCGGATCGAGCGGGATACGACCGAGTAGTGGCACGCCGAGCTCCTCGGCCAGGCGCTCGCCGCCGCCCGAGCCGAACACCTCCTGGCCCGTGCCGACCAGGTAGGACATGTTCTCGACCACGCCGAGCAGGCGCATGCCCGTCTCGTTGGCCATCAGGGCGGCGCGAGCGGCCACCTCCTGGGCGAGCGGCTGCGGCGTGGTGACGACGATGGCTTCCGCATGCGGAAGCAGCTGACCTAACGAGATGGCGACGTCGCCGGTGCCCGGCGGCATGTCCACCACGAGCGTGTCGAGATCGCCCCAGTGCACGTCGGAGAGGAACTGCTCGAGCGCGCGGTGCAGCATCGGGCCGCGCCAGATCACCGGCTTGTTCTCGTCCAAGAAAAACCCGATCGACATCAGCTTCAGCCCGTGACCGAGCGGCGGCACGATCATCTCGTCAACGGCCACCGGCCGCTGTGTCACGCCGAGCAGCTGCGGCACCGAGTGTCCGTAGATGTCGGCGTCTAGCACGCCCACCTGCTCGCCCAGCCCGGCCAGCGCGGCGGCCAGGTTGACGCTGAGAGAGGACTTGCCGACGCCGCCCTTGCCCGAGGTGACGGCGAGCACACGCGTCCGCTCCTGCAGCGAGATCCCTCTCTTCTCGGGGATGCCGAGCAGCTTGCGCAGCTTCTCTCTCTGCTCCGCGGTCATCTCCTCGAAGGTGAGCTCGACCGACTCGACCCCGGGGATCGCGCCAACGTGCTTGGAGACTTGTTCTTGAAAACTGCCCTTGAGCGGACAGCCCGCGACCGTCAGCGCCAGCGTGATGTGAACGGCGCCGCCCTCGATCTCGATCCGGCGCACCATGCCGAGCATCGTCACCGGCTTGCCAAGCTCGGGGTCGACGACGTTGCTAAGCGCCAGCTCGATCTGTGCGCGTGAGACGGTCATCGATTACAGCCTAGCGGTGGAGAGTCGCCTGCTTTCGAGCGGAACGCAATGTTCGGTTGTCTTCCGCCGGCGGGTTATCGGCGCTCGCGGCATCGCTCACCTCTGGGGAACTGCGGACGACTCTGGGCATCTCAGGAACAATCCATGGTCACCGGGTCTTTCAACCATGAGCAGAGAGAACAAGAAAGGACATCGCCTTCCCCCCGCCCTGAGGGAAAAAGATTTCGCGCTGCTCTGGGTCGCCTCGCTCACGATGGGCCTCGGCAGCCAGATGGCCGCCGTCGCGGTCGGTTGGCAGGTGTTCTCCATCCGCCACAGCGCATTCGATCTCGGCCTGATCGGACTGGCGGAGTTCGTGCCGCTACCGCTCCTGGCGCTACCCGCCGGGCACCTTGCCGACCGGCTGCCGCGCCGCCTCATCTTCGCTGTGGCGGTTGGGATCGACATGATTGTGATGGCGCTCCTGCTGCTGGTCACTCGCTCGGGGGCCACGAAACTCTGGCCCTTCCTCGTTCTGGCGGGCGCGACCGGCGTGGCAAGCGCGATCGGTAACCCGGCTGCACGCGCGCTTCCGCCCACACTGGTTCCGACCGAGATGCTTGCCGGCGCCCTAGCGCTGCGCTCGATGGCGATGCAGATCGCGACCGTTGCCGGGCCGGCGATCGGCGGGTTTATCTTCGCAATCCGGCCCGAGTTGCCCTATGAGGTTGCACTGGTGCTGTTCGCGCTCTCGGGTGCCTGCGCGCTCTCGCTGCGCTCTCGGGCCGCGCGCACCCGGGCCGCAAGCGGCGGAGCACCCGACTGGAAGAGTCTTGTTGCCGGCATCGGCTTCGTTCGAAAGACGCCTGTGCTCCTCGGCGCGATCACGCTCGACCTCTTCGCCGTTCTCCTGGGCGGCCAGATTGCGCTCGCGCCTCTCTTCGCGCGCTCGATCCTGCACGTTGGGCCGGAAGGGCTCGGCCTACTCAGGGCAGCGCCGGCGGTCGGCGCAATTCTGGCCGGAGTGATGCTCACCCGGCGGCCATCGATGCGCCGCGCCGGCCGCACGCTTCTTCTGGTGGTCGCCGCTTTCGGCGCGAGCATGATCGTGTTCGGCCTCTCGCGCTCGTTCCCGCTTTCATTGGGCGCGCTCGCGGTCAGCGGTTTCGTCGACATGGTCAGCATGAACATTCGCGCGACCACTGCCGCCCTGGCAACCCCCGACCGGTTGCGAGGACGCGTAAACGCGATCGAGATGGTCTTCATCAGCGCCTCCAACCAACTCGGCGCCTTCGAGTCGGGCACGGCGGCCGCCTTGCTTGGAGCCGCTCCGGCCGTCGTCGCGGGCGGCGTGCTGACGGTTCTCCTCGCCGCGGTCTGGCCGCGCTTCTTCCCCGCGCTCGCCCGTATCGACCGGCTCGAGGAGCTGCGACCGGCGAGCGAGCCGGCCGCGTCAGCGCCCGTGCCGATCGAGCCAGCCGAGCCTCCCGCCGAGACCTGGTGAGCTAATCCGCGCGTTGGCGCAGACGCTGCCGGTCTGGGCCGAGCTCGTAGCGCCCGTCTGTGAGCGGGTTGCAAAAACGCTCGCCGAGGCGCCCGGGTCGAAGATCGAGCGGTTATCAACTCCGCTCACGCGGACGAATTACACGGGGGCTCGAAGTACGGTGCGTAAGCGCCCGTTGCCTGACGTTTGGGTCAGAGCTCTGAAGCCGGAGCTCACCTGCCGACGATCTGGCGGCGAAGTTCCGCGGCGAGATCATCTTCACCTGAGATTGCGGGGAAAGCGGCGCTTACGAATTGCTCGTCGGAGCGAAGCTGCTCTTACACATCTTGTGGGCGTCTTTGACGTCGGTCGTTTTCTGCCAGGTCTTGTTGTCAGGCAGCGCTTTGGGAAGCGAGCAGCGGAACACCGCTGCCTGTCCGCGACGCTCGTCCGTGACCCTCAGGATGATTCGATCGACACCCGGAAAATCCGGGCCTCTGAAGTACGTGGTTATCGGAACGATGAGCAGCCACGCTTCGGAAGCATCGACGAAAGGTTGCCGAATACCTATCTCGCAGACATGCCTTCGGCAGCTCACCGTCGGGCGACCGTTGCTCTCACCTAGCCACGCGGCGGCGACCCGTTGCTCGTTTTTCTTATCAACCGAGACGTACTTCGACCCGCAACCCGCGACGATCGAACCGGCGACCGCGATCGCCAGAACGGAACGGATTGCGAGCCGGCGTGTGTTCCTCCGCGCGGTCATCTAGCGGTTCAGCCGCGCCTCTCCCAGGGGCGGCTGATCTTCAGCGCCGAGAGAATCGCGCGCGTCGAGGGCGAGCGGTTGAGCGTGTAGAAGTGGATGCCCGGGGCGCCGCGGGCGAGCAGATCGGCGGCCTGGAGAGCGGCGTGCGCGACGCCGAGCTCGAGCACGGTGTCGGAATCGTTCGCGCGCAACTCGATCTGGGCGATCAGCTCGCTCGGCATCGTGGCACCCGAGAGCGCGGTCATGCGCTTGATCTGCTCGGCGTTCGTGATCGGCATCAGGCCGGGGATGATCGGCTGCTCGATCCCGGCTGCCCGCACGGCTTCGACGAACCGGAAGTAGACGTCATTGTCGAAGAAGAGCTGGGTGATGAAGAAGCCGGCTCCGGCATCGGCCTTGGCCTTGAGCGCGCGGATGTCGCTGTCGAGATCGCGCGACTCCACGTGCAGCTCGGGGTAGCAGGCGGCACCGACACAGAACGAGTAGTCACGCGCGATCAGCTCGATCAGGTCGCTCGCGTGCTGGATCGGCTCGTTTTCGGGGCTCCAGCCCGGCTGCTCCTGCGGCGGATCGCCGCGTAGGGCAAGCACGTTCTCGATTCCGGCCTCGGCGATGCAGTCGAGAATCCCGCGCAGCTCCTCGGCCGTCGAGCCGTAGCCCGTCAAATGCGCCATCGCCTCCAGGCCCAGCTCCTGCTTCATCCAGCGCGTCACCTCCACGGTGCGCGCCGTCGCCGAGCCGCCGCGGCGCGTGATCGAGACAAACGAGGGCTCGAGCGGCGTCAGCTTCTCGATCGCCTGGCGCAGGTTATGCTCGCCCTCCTCGCTCCTGGGCGGGAAGAACTCGAACGAGAAGACGGGCTGTTCGCTTCGGCTGATGATCTCGCTGATTCGCACTTCGGCGTCATTCTAGGCGGGCGCTGGTATCCATCCCGGGCGCCCGCCCGGCTCCGACGCCTGCTCGGCGCGGGCCTCAGCCCTTGAGGCGGTCGCTCAGCGCTCGGCAGAGCTCTTCAGTGCCGGCCGCGGCAAGTCGCGAGCGCGATTCGAGATCGAGCTCGGAGTCGAGAAACGAGCCGCCGTCCACGAACTCCACCGCCAGCCCGACCTCGCGCACCAGTAGCTGTCCGGCCGCAACGTCGATCGAGCGCGCCGGCTTGAGCGAGCAGACCGCGTCCAGGCGCCCGGCGGCAAGATGGCAGAGCGAGAGCGCCAGCGAGCCCATGATGCGCATTCGCTTGGCCAGGCCAACGACGCTCGGCGCCATCTCGGCGATCTTCGTTGTCTCGGTTGCCTCGAAGGCCAGCAGCTCGATCTCGTTCTTGGGCTTCTCTGCCCCGAGCGGCTCGCCGTTCAGCCAGGCGCCCTCGCCGCGCCGGGCCGTCCACTCCTCGCCACTGCCGAAGTCGTAGACATAGCCGAAGAAGACGTCGCGCATCCGGTCGCCAGCGGCCACCGCGAGCGAGACCGAGAAGAAGGGAATGCCGCGCTTGGCGTTGATCGAGCCGTCGATCGGGTCGAGCACCACGCGCATCGGGCCGCCCGAGCCGAAGACCTTCTCGCCCAGCTCCTCCGAGACGAGCTTGAAGCCCGGCACGTCCAGCGCCTCGAGCCGGCGCAGCGCGGCCTGCTCGGCGGCCGCGTCGATCCTGGTCGTCTCGTCGCCGCCTTCCCCCTGCCCGAGAACTTCCTCGCGCTCCTCGCGCGTGGGCATGCGCTCCAGCTCGTCGCGGATGTCTCGGACGAGGCCGCGACAGAGCTCTAACCAGGGCATCTAGAGAGGATAGAGCACTAGCCCCGAGAGAAGCTTGGGGTAGAAGTAGGTGCTCTTCTGGGGCATCACGCGTCCCTCGCGGGCCACGGCGAAGACCTGATCGATGCGCGACGGGCGCATCAGCACGCTCACCTCGGCGGCGCCGGAATCGACCGCCGCGACCGCGTCTTTCCAGTCGGGCGTGTAGGAGATGCCCTGATGACCGAGCCGGCCGACCAGTTCGACGTCGAGAACCGGCTCGTCGGTGACCGCCAGGCGCACGCCGGTCTTGTCGTAGACGAGCACCGCTGCGGTGTCGTAGGACAGGCCCTCGAGCTCTTTCAGCGCCGGCTCGACGTCGTTTCTCGGCTCGCCCTCGGCCAGCAGGCCGAGCTCGGGCGCGGTAGCGTAGACGCGGTGGGTCGGGAAGATGGCAAGTCCCTCGCCGCGCGTGTTCACCAGCGCCGCGAAGGTGTAGGCGCTAGCTTCAGTGCCTTCCTGCTCGTGGAAGGCAACGGCGGTCTCGTAACGGTGGTGGCCGTCGGCGATCAAGAGCTGCTTGTCGGCGAGCGCGGACTGAACCTTCTCGAGCGTCGCCGTATCGTCGACGCGCCAGAGGCGGCTGCGCACGCCCAGCTCCTCGACGTCGAAATCGGGCTCGCGGCCGGCGGCCTGCTCGCGCAACGCCTGCTCGCAGCGCCCGGGATCGTCGTAGAGAAGGAAGATCGGCTCGATCTGGGTGCGGGTCGCGGTGAGCAGGCGTAGGCGACTCTGCTTCGGGCCGGAATGGGTGCGCTCGTGCGGCAGCACGACCTTGTTCGCGTAGGGCTCGACCTTGATCGAGGCCAGGAAGCCCTCGCGCCTGCGAGCGACTCCGTCCGGCCCTACGAAAGACTGCTCCAGCCACCAGAGCGCCGGCTCGGCGTCGCGGTAGAGCACTCCCTGCTCGCGCCAGGAGGCGAGCAGCGGGCCCGAATCGTTCTCGTCCTCGGGCAGCGTGAGATTGACGATGTTGTGCGGCGAGCGGGCCAGATATCCGGCGCGCGCCTCGGCGTCGATCACGTCGTAGGGGGGCGCGACAAGCCGCTCCAGCGGCCCGGCAATCTCGGTGTCGAAGGTCAGCGCTTTGAAGGACTTTACGTCAGCCATCGCGAGGAGCGTACCAACAGCCTTGTGACTAGACTCGACTAGTGCTTTCCGCCCAAAATACGGTCTTTGCAGACCGCGTAACCCCTGATCGCTACGGCCGACTCGGGCGGACGGCGTGATGGCGTTTCGGTGCGAAAACGGCACACTCGGGGCGCTTTTTTCGGCTACCGTTTCACGACCCCGCGGGTGGGTGGTTTTGGCGGGGGGCGGAGTAACGCGGTGCCCTAGTACGCCGGCGAACAGCTTCGCGAAACGAGCTCTGAGCGCGTGACCCCGCTCGCCGAGCTGATCGCGGACAGCGCCGTAGACGGCGTCTATGCCGTCGCCCGCAAGGAACGCCTGCGCACGCGAGCCGGAGCTTCCTACCTCGCGCTCGAGCTGAGCGACGAGAGCGGTCGCGTCGAGGCGCGCGTCTGGAACGACGTCGACCTGCTCGATGCCCGCTTTTCGGAGGGCGATGCGGTGCGCGTCGTGGGTCGGGTCGAGAGCTTCCGCGACAAGCTGCAGATCCAGGTGCGCACGCTCGAGCCGGCGCCCGAGGCCGATCCGACGACGCTCGCACCGGCCGGCCGCCGCGACCCCGATGAGCTGGAGGGATTCCTCGACTTCCTCCTCGCCGAAATCGCGCACGAGCCCCTTCGCGCGACCGTCACGGCGCTGCTCGGGGAAGGCGAAGGAAGGCGGCGCCTGCGCACTCTTCCCGCGACCGTGGACGGCCACCACAGCTACTCGGGCGGGCTGCTCGAGCACACCGTCGGCGTCGCCACCATCGCGCGCGATCTCTGCCAGCTCCATCCGCGCCTGCGTTCCGACCTGCTGCTCGCCGCCGCGCTCACTCACGATCTCGGGCGCACGCTCGAGCTGGGACCGGCGCCGGTATTCGCGCCGACCGCGGAAGGGCGCTTGCTCGGCCACGTCCAGCTCGGGCTGCGCCTGATCGAGCAGCATGCGGGCTCGCTCGCCCCGGAGCTCCGCGCCGAGCTCCTCCACGCCGTCGCCTCGCATCACGACGTTCGCGCGGCCCGCACCGCCGAAGCCGCCGCCCTCTACCACGCCAACCAACTCGACACGGTCGCCCAGTTGCGACCGGTCGACTCCCCCTAGGTCGCCGGCTCCATGTTCGGAATCGGCCTCGCGCTAACGGCGAGCCTCTCCTGGGGCCTTTCCGACTACCTCGGCGGCGTGAAGAGCCGCGTCGTTCCACTGCTGACGCTGATCGCCGTCTCCCAGCTGGCCGGCCTCGCGCTGATGGGCGTACTTGCGGTCGCAACTCACTCTTATCCCGACGGAAGGACGGCTCTTTACTCCGCACTGGCCGGAAGCGCCGGACTGGTCGCGCTGGCAGCGTTCTACCGCGGCATGGCGATCGGCAGGATCAGCATCGTGGCGCCGGTCTCGGCGACGGGGGCGGCGCTTCCGGTTGTGGTCGGGCTGGCGCGCGGCGAGAGGCCGGGGGTCGCGGCGCTGGTCGGGATCGGGCTCGCGCTGCTCGGTGTGATGCTGGCCTCGGCCGAGAACCACCCGGAGAAGGGCCACAGTCTGGCTTCGGAAGTTCCGCTTGCGCTAGCCGCCGCGGTCGGTTTCGGCATCTTCTTCCTCCTTCTGGCCAAGGCGAGCGAGAACCATCACGCGATCGCGGCCACGCTTATGCTGCGCCTGACAACGGCGCCGCTCGTCCTGCTCGCGTTGCTCACGCTGCGCCAGCCGCTTCGCATCCCGCCGCGCAACCTGCACTGGCTCGTGCTGATCGGCCTGCTCGACAGCGGCGCCAACACCCTCTACGCGCTCGCCACCGACCACGGGCTGCTAAGTCTGATCAGTCCGCTCGCCTCGCTATATCCGCTCACGACGGTTTTGCTGGCTCAGGCGTTATTGCACGAGCACGTCTCTCGGCACCAGAAGCTCGGGATCGCCGCGGCGCTCGCGGGCGTCGTGCTGATATCCGCGGGCTGACGTTCTTACGGCGCCAGCGTCGCGCGCAACTCGTCGATCGCGGCCGGAACGAGGCGGTAATACATCCAGGTTCCGCGCCGTTCCTGCTCGATCAGGCCGGCTTCGCGCAGGACGCGCAGATGATGAGAGACGGTCGGCTGGGCCAGATCGAGCACGCTCACGAGCTCGCAAACACAGGCCTCTCCGCGCGACGCCAGCCGGTTGACGATCGCCACCCGAGCCGGATCCGAAAGCGCCTTGAAGCGCTGCGCGTGCTCGGCGAAGGCGTGGGCGTCACTGGGCGCCGTGCCCGGCCGGCAACAGACCTTGGTGAGATGCTCGTTCATCGATAGATCTGAATGTAACAGCTCGCGCGGCGTAGGCGCGGTTTTTCAACCGCTAGACGTTGAAGCGAATGTTCAACACGTCGCCGTCGGCAATGACGTAGGTCTTGCCTTCCAGGCGCTGCAAGCCCTTGCGCGCGGCCTCGGTGTGGGAGCCGGAGGCGACGAGGTCGTCCCAGCGGATCACCTCGCAGCGGATGAAGCCGCGGGCGATGTCGGAATGGATGGTGCCCGCCGCCTCGATCGCAGTCTCGCCGCGCCTGAGCGTCCAGGCCCGCGTCTCCTTCTCGCCGGCGGTGAAGAAGCAGATCAGGTCGAGCGCAGCGAACAGCCGCTGCACGACCTCGCCCAGCGCCGAGGGCTTGCCCTCGCGGAACTCCTCGGCCTCCTCGTCGGAGAGCTCGGCCAGCTCCAGCTCGAGCGCGCCGTCGATGCCGCTCGGCCCGTTCTCGAGCGGGATCAGAGTCTTGGTGGTGAGCGGATCGAGCTCGGGCGGAAGGGGCTCGGGCCAGTCGCGCAGATTGTTGCCCTCGTCGAGGTGGGCGAGCAGGCGCTCCAGCGTCGCCACCTCCTTCTTCACGGCGGCGTCGCCCGACTTGGCCTGCTTCTGCATCCGCTCCAGCCGGTGCTCGACGTGGTCGCGGTCGGCCACGAGCAGCTCGAGCTCGAGCGTCTCCAGGTCGCGGGCGGGATCGGCATCGGCCGAGAAGCCGCCCAGCACGGCCAGGATCGCGTCGACCTGGCGCAGGTTACCGAGCAGCGCCGGCCCCGTCCCGGGCACGTCCACGACCCGAATCGCCGCCTTCGTCACCTTCTTGGCCTTGACCGTCACGGCCAGCTGCTGCAGGCGCTCGTCGGCGACCTCGGCCACCCCGATGTGCTCCTTGCCCGAGGCGCCGGCGTAGGTGCCGACCTCGGCGCCCGCCTTGGTCAGGGCGTTGAAGATGGTGGTCTTGCCCGCCCCGGGGAGACCTACGATGCCGACTTCGAGAGCCATGCCGGTAGCTTAGGGCTTATCCCGCCGGCGCCTGCGGGACCAGCTCGAGCACCTGAGCGAGCCGAGTGATCTCCGGCCCCTGCCAGTTCTCGGGCGGCCGGGTATCGCCGGCCCGGAGCAGCACCGCCTGCAGGCCGAAGTCGCGAGCGCCGTCGAGCTCGTGGTCGTCGCCGTCGCCGATATAGAGGCAAAGTTTCGGGTCTACCTCCAGCTGCGTTGTCGCAAGCTCGTAGATGGCGCGGTCGGGCTTGTGAACTCCGCANNGTGGGCGCGGCATCGTCTCGCGGCGAGAACGTGTCGCGATGCATCTCGACGCGTAACCTGAAGGCCTCTTCGATCGCGTCCTCACGCGTCACTCCCAGTGAGGCGCAGACTCTCGCCACGCTCTCCCTCAGATCGGATACGAGGCGCCGATCGTAGTCGGCGCGCCAGGCCCGCTCGAACTGCTCCTGCGGCACTCCGAGCACTTTCGCAATCGCCCCGAATGCTCTCTGCCAGCGATCCCAGGCGAGCGGTGCGAGGGTGCCCCAGAAATCGAAGATCACGGCGCGGGGAGTCATCGCGCCAACGATATCGGCTCGCCGCTGTATTTTCGGTGCAGCGATCAGAAGATCCGCTCGCTGAACCGCAGCCCGGCCCAGACGCCGAGGACGCCGCCGATGGTGCCGCAGACCAACGATGAGATCACCCCGCCCCCGTACAGCATCGGCGCGATACCGCCGAGCGTGGAGCCGACGATCATCCCGAGCATCGTCAACGAGCCCTTCATGCCGCCGCCGTACCTCCCATATCTATCTGATTCGACCAATCACGGGTCGGGCTTGATGGGGTCGTGAGGATTGAATGTCGTGGGTTTGCTTTAGTACGACACCAAGTTCCTCGCCCGCCCCCGAACGCGAAGCGGAATGAAGACCCGTCGACTGGGTGCGATCGGTGAGTGCGAGGCTAGGACGCAGTGTCGTATTCGTAGCTGGAAGCTACGGATGCGACCGAGGACGACGTCCTCGTGCCGCCGAGCGCGGCCAGGCGATGGAGTGCTTCGTTTCGCTTGGCGCTCAACACCACCCGCCCGCGGGGTGATTGGAAAGTACCGTCCCGGCTAGGCGAGAAGCAGTCGACTGTGTGCCAAGTGCGTGCCAAACCAGGAACGAGCGCGGAGCACAATCAGACGGGCGAGCGTAGGCCGGAAAATCACTTCGGAGCGAGAAAGCCGATCTGGCCTTCGGGCGGGAAGCGCTTGACGTAGACCACGTGCGCGAGCACCACGGTAAACGGGCCCTCGTCGCTATCGAGCAGAAGCGTCGCGGCCTCCGATTTGCTCAGCGCCGCCTCCAGCTCGTCAGCCGACTTGCTCGAGACCAGGCTGCTCATCATCTGGCCTCCGACAAAGCCGATCTCGATCCGGATTTTCTTGCTCTCAGGCATAGGCCACCAGTTCGTAAAGAACGCCGTAGGTGTTCTCGGGATGGATGAAGGCGACTTCCAATCCGTGCAGTCCGCGCCGCGGCTTCTCGTCGATCAGCGTCACGCCTTTCGCGGCGAGCTCGGCCAGAGAAGCGCGGATGTCGTCGACCTCGAAGGCGATGTGGTGAATGCCCGGGCCGCGCTTGGCCAGGAATTTGCCCACCGGCGTATCGGGCGAGGTCGCGCCGAGCAGCTCGATGTTGTTTCCGCCCAGGATGACCATCGCCGCGTCCACGCCCTGGTCGGGCACGGTCTCGCGATGATCGAGCACGGCGCCGAAGAGATCCTGGTAGGTCGCCAGCGCCTCGTCCACGTCGGCGACGGCGACGGCGATGTGATGAGTGCCCTTGGCCTGCACGAATGGGATGCTATCGACTCGCGGCGCCGTCAGTCTGCCGACTGCTCAAGTTCCAGGCAGGCGTCGAGCGCGACGCGGGCCACCTCGAGCTGCTCGGGGCTCGGCTCGGCGGTGGCGAGGTGCAGCTGCAGTTCTTGCCCCGGACGGCGGATCGCGCGCGATAGCGGCTCATCGGGATGGGCAAGCGCCCAACCGAGTAGCTCGCTCGAGAAGGCGACCGCCGCGACCTGGCCGGCCAGCCGAGCCGCGCCCCGGGAACGCCGCGGGAGGAAGGAGGCCAGGAGATTGGCCAGCAGCGATCCGGCAAGCATCGGGGCGATCAGGTTGGAGCCGCAGCGCTCGTGCACGCGAGTTCGCGGCTCATCATGCTCGTAGCTGCCGATGGTGGTGTGCTCGGCGCCGTGGTAGGCGGTCAGCTCGGAGCCCTTCAGCGATACCGCGACGGGCAATACGCTCAGCGCCGTGCCGGCAAGCTCATTCTGGAGCGGGCTGAGGCGAGGCGAGCCACGCAGCAGGCGCGCAGCCAGCGAGCTCGCAGCGAGTGCCGCCTGCACCCGTCGCCGCATGAAGGGAAGACGCGCCTCGGGCAGCGCGCGGCGCACGGCCGGTAAGACCGAGAAGGCCTCCGCCAGCCGGGCCGGCCCGCGCAGCAGGGGTGAGCGCACTCGCGAGGCCTGAAAGCGCTTTCGCCGTGCGGCCACGTGCACTTCTCCGCTCGGCAGGCGCACCGCGCAGGCCCAGGCGGTCGGCCCCTGAACGAGCACCCCGTTCTCCAGCGCCATGCCGCCCAGACGGACTTTCTCCTCGTTGGTCTTCGAGCTCATATACAGGTTGTAGCTGAGCGGGAAGGTCTGAGGAAGCTCAGCCTGCCGCGGCGGCGCGCCTGAGCGCCTGTTGCAGCGCCGCCGCCGCCGGCCCCGGGCGACCGTCGCCGAGCGCCGCGCCGTCGAGCTGGACGAGCGGCATCAGCTCCCGCACCGAGGAAGAGGTGAAGGCCTCTTCGGCGGCGGCGAGCTCGGAGCGCGTGTAGACGCCCTCGGCGATCTCGTAACCGAGCCCCGGCGCAGCCTCGAGCACGAACTCGCGCGTGATCCCGGCCAGGATGCCCGTCTCCAGCGAGGGCGTGAACAAAGTCTGGCCGTTTCGCCACCAGACGTTGGTCGTCGGTCCTTCGAGCACGACGTCGGCCTCGGCCAGGAAGATCGCATCGTCGGCGCCGCGGCGCTTGGCTTCCGCCGTCGCCGCCATGTTCGTCGCATAGCTGGTCGACTTGACGCCGCCGAGGATCCAGGGCGCCTTGGCGCGCAGCTCGTAGGGCACGCCGATCGGAAGCGAGATCGCCTTCATGCCGCGCGCCCTGAGCGGCTCGTGCTCCGCGGGAATCGCGCTGAAGAGGGCGAAGCCGACCGGAGAGCCGCCCCCGCTCGCGCCGGGCGTCCAGACCAGGCGAAGCGAAGCATCCTCGATCCCCTCGAGCGCTTCGACAACAAGATCGTGGAAAGCGCCCTGGTCTGGCTCGGGAAGCTCGATTCGAGCCGCCGACGTAGCCAGACGGACGAGGTGCTCGTCGAGCCGGAAGGGCTTGCCGGCGTAGACGCGCGTCGTCTCGAAGGCGGCGCGCCCGCGCAAGAGCGCCTCGTCGTCGGCGCGCAGCACGGGCTGGGCCGGATCGACGAGGCCGCGTCCGAGCACGGCCAAAGCGAGCGTGGTCATGGGCTTCATACTCGCACGCACTACGATCCGGCGCGCCGCTAAAAGCTCGCGTGAATGTTCGCGCCGCTAGCCGCTGGGGGCGGTTCCGAACACCTTCCTGTAGAGCGCCTGCCAGTTGGAGGCGATTTCAACCCGGCTGGCCTGAAGGCTCATCGAGCCCGAGCAGACGAGGGAGTGGAGCTTGTTCTCGAGCCGGTCCTTGACGTGGTAGCCGGGGTCGGCGTTTGCCTCCTCGGGGTAGAGGTTCGCGACGTCGTTCGAGCCGCCGAGCTCGAGCGAGACGATGTGGTCGATCTCGATCGTGCGTCCGTAGAGCCTCTCTGCCAGCCCGTACTCCCCTTCGACCGCGTACTTCTCGGATTGCGGCACGTTACGCACCTCGCCCGTGCGGAAGCTCGAGGAGCAGATGACCGCCTTCGTCAGCTTCGAGTAGTAGGCGCCCGGCGAGCAGCGCCGATCGGGGTTCGCCCCAAGTCGGCAGTCCGAGCTCTTCGTCCGCGCCTCGAGCAGCACCGTTCGCCCGACGTCGATCGTCTTGCTGCTTCCGCCAGAGCCCGAGGAGCTACCGTCCAGCCACTTGGCGACGCCGCCGTGATGGGAGCAGGCACCCTGGTGGTGCTTGGCGTAGCTGTAGCTGCCGTCCCTGCAGCGGGCGGTCGCGCCCGCTGGCGCCGCGCTCGCGCTCGAGATCGCGATTGCCAGCCCGAACGTCAACACAACGGCGAAGAGCGCGTACCAACGTCTCATTCCGGCTCCTCCCTCCGAGAGGGTGTCGCCTCCACGGCCACTCCAGACAGCATACTTCGAGACATGTCCGACCTGTTCGCGGACGCGGCGGCAAAACGGCTCGAGAGCCTGGCGCCCCTTGCCTACCGGTTGCGCCCGCGCACGCTAGAGGAGTTCGTCGGCCAGGAGCAGGTGCTCGGGACCGACTCGGCGCTGCGCAAGGCGATCGCGGAGGACCGCGTAGGCTCGATGATCCTGTTCGGCCCGCCCGGGACGGGCAAGACGACGCTGGCCCGCATCGTCGCCGAGATAACCGGCGCCGCCTTCGAGGAGCTGTCCGCCGTCTCGGCCTCGGTCGCCGACGTGCGCGGCGTGATCGCGCGGGCCAAGGACAACCTGGGCGCGCACGGCAAGCGCACGATCCTCTTCCTGGATGAGATCCACCGCTTCAACCGCGGCCAGCAGGACGCGCTCCTACCGGCGGTCGAGGCCCGCTTGATCACGCTGATCGGCGCCACCACCGAGAACCCCTACTTCCAGGTCAACTCGGCCCTGCTCTCGCGCTGCCAGCTGTATGCGCTCGAGCCGCTCTCGCAGCAGGAGCTGGAGGTGATCACACGCCGCGGCGCCGCCGAACTGAAGCAAGAGCTGACAGACGAGCTGGTCGGCCTGATCGCCCAGAAAGCCGGGGGCGATGCGCGGAATGCGCTCAACATCCTCGACCTGGCCGCCGAGACGGCGACCTCCGAGAAGAAAAAGATCGAGGCTCGCCAGATCGAGGACGCCTCGAGCAAGCGTCCGCTCGTCTACGACCGCGCCGGCGACGCCCATTTCGACTTCGCCTCGGCCTTCATCAAGAGCATGCGCGGCGGCGACGCCGATGCCGCCGTCTACTACCTGGCCTCGATGATCGAGGCCGGCGAGGATCCCCGCTTCATGGCGCGGAGAATGGTCATCTTCGCCTCCGAGGACATCGGTCTGGCCGACCCGCGGGCGCTCCAGGTGGCGGTCGCGGCAGCCGACGCGGTCGAGTACGTGGGCCTGCCCGAGGTGCAGCTCAACCTGGCCGAGGCGGCGATCTACCTCTCGCTCGCGCCCAAGTCGAACGCCGTCAAGACGGCCATCTTCTCCGCCCGCGAGGACGTGCGAGAGCGCGGCAACGTGCGCCCGCCCAAGATGCTGCGCGGCTCGGGCTACCGCGGCGCCAAGGCGCTGGGAAGCGGCGAGGGCTACATCTACCCTCATGACGACAAGCGGGGCTTCGAGCTCGACTACCTGCCCGAGGAGATGCGCGGAAAGCGCTACTGGCAGCCGAAGGGCGTGGGCGAGGAGCCGGAGCCCGACCCGCCGAAAGCGAAGGGCTAACGTTCCTCGCTCAGCGAGCGGCGTTCGACCGATTCGAAGCTGGGGTCAGGTAGGGTGGACTCGAACCGGTTAAGTTTGCCGTTGGGATCTTGAGGCGCCGGACGCGTGATGAAAGGGGGCGCCAGGTAGCCGTGCGTATCGCCACCTTCTCGACGTTCCCGCCGCGCGCTTGTGGGATCGGCGCCTTCTCGTTCGACGTCCGCGAGGCGCTGCTCGAGGTGCCTGGTGTTGACGACGTAGGTCCCGTCGTCGTGGTCGATCAGCCGTCGAGCCCGCAACGGCCAGAGCTGTCCGCGACGGTCTCGCAGGGCGTCCGCGGAGATTACGTGCGTGCTGCGAGGCGGCTTGGCCGCTCGGACTTCGACGTTGTCCTTCTCCAGCACGAGTACGGGATCTATGGCGGCACGGATGGCGAGTACGTGCTCTCCTTTGCGCAGGAGCTTGCTCAGCCACTCGTCGTGACGCTGCACACGGTGCTGTCTCAGCCGTCGCCACATCAACTGCAGGTGGTAACGGCGCTCTGTGAGCAAGCCGAGCTGGTGATCGTGATGACTGACACGGCGCGGCGTCTGCTCGTTAAGACGAAAGCCTGTCCGATGCACAAGATTCGTGTCGTTCCGCACGGCGCGCCGGTCGTGCTCGGACGGCGCCGCGAGGAGTACGCGGCCGGGCGGCGGCCGCTCTACGTCACGCCTATGCCGGGCGGATATGAGCGGATGCAGTCACGCTTTCTGCTCTCCAGCTTCGGCCTGATATCGCCCGGTAAGAGCTTCGAGACGGCGATCGAGGCGCTGCCGTCGATTATCGAGCGTCACCCCGAGGTTCTGTACCTGATCGCGGGGAGCACGCACCCGGAGATCGTGCGCCGAGAGGGCGAGCAGTACCGGCTGATGCTCGAGCGTCGCGTCGTCGATCTCGGGCTCGGCGATCACGTCGAGTTCGACGACCGCTTCCTTTCGATCGACGAGCTGGCCGACCTGCTCGCCGCTACCGACGTCTTCATCACTCCATACGGCAGTCCCGAACAGGTCTCCTCGGGCGCACTCACCTTCGCGATCGCCGCCGGCTGTGCCGCTATCTCGACCCCCTACTGGTATGCGCAGGACATCCTCGAGTCTGGAGCCGGGCGGATCGTGCCGTTCGGAGACTCGAACGCGCTTGCCGAGGCGGTAAACGAATTCGTGGAGCAGCCCGAGGCGCTGACGACTGCGCGAGCAGAGGCTCGCCGGATCGGACAGGGGATCGCCTGGCCTTCCGTAGCCGAGGTGACCGCGTCCGTGCTCCGTGAGGCGGTAACGCTCGCGCCGCGCCGGACGCCGATTCCCGTCGTCGAGCTGGAGCTCAGGAACCCCCGAACCGACCACATCCGCACACTCGTCGATGACGTCGGCATCGTGCAGCACGCCCGCGGCGCGATCCCAAACCGAGAAACCGGCTACTGCGTCGACGACGTTGCGCGCCTGGCGGTCATAGCCCTGGAGCTCGATCGCCGTCACGCCGATCAGGGCTGGGCGCCGATCCTGTACCGGGCGCTTGCCTTTCTCTACGCTGCATCCGACGACGGCGGTGGGCGCGGAATGCGCAACTTCATGAGCTACGAGCGGCGCTGGCTCGATGAGCCGCACGTTGGCGATCACGTCGGGCGCTCGATCTGGACGCTCGGCGCGGTGCTCTCGACGGCATGGGTGCCGGCGGTCGTCGGCCCGGCCGAGAGGTTGCTCACCGAGCTCGTCGCCTCGCTCGGCGGCGACGTGTCGCTGCGAACGGCGGCGTACGCGATCCTGGGCCTCGCTCGGCTCGACCCCGACAGGCTCGAACCCGAGGCGCAGCAGCTACTGAAACGCCTCGCCGAACAGCTCGCGGGCGCCTACGAGCGGACTGAGGCGAAGGAGTGGCGCTGGTTCGAGAACGAGCTGAGCTACGACAACGCTCGGCTCGCCCATGCGCTGATCCTGGGCGGAGAGGCGCTCGGTCGCAAGGACTACCTGTCGATCGGGCTCGAGTCGCTCGGTTGGCTCGGTGACGAATGTGGGCTCGCCGCTGGTCCGCTACAGCTGACCAGCCATCGCGGCAGACGGCGCGACGAGCCTGTTCCGGAACTGTGCGACGAGCAGCCGCTCGATGCGTCTGCCCTGGTCGAGGCGGAGCTCGCCGCGTTCGCGCTGACCGGTGAGCTCGAGCACGCGGCGCGAGCACAACGTGCATTCGACTGGTTCCTCGGCAGCAACCGGCTCGGCCGCCCACTCTACGACTTCGCGACCGGCGGCTGCAGCGACGGACTGGGCGAGCACGAAGTGAACGCCAACGAGGGCGCCGAATCGACGCTTGCCTTCCACCGCGCCTGGCTGGTGCTCGACGCGGCGGGACTGCCCGTCGTGGCGCGCCGGCCTACCGCTAGCGTAAGGGCGACATGACCCCACTGGAAAGCGAGCTGTTCAAACGCCATCCGCAGAACCCGCTCTTGACGAGGGAAGATTGGCCGTATCCGGTCAACGCGGTCTTCAACCCGGGCGCTGCCGTTATCGACGGCGAGACGGTCGTGCTGGCCAGGGTGGAAGCTCTCACCGGCATCTCCCACCTCACCGTCGCACGCTCGGCGAACGGGATCGACGACTGGTCGGTCGCCTCCGAGCCCCTGCTCGCGCCGGCCGAGGGCGTTGAGAGCGAGGAGTGGGGATTCGAGGACCCGCGCTGCGTCCGGGTGGACGAGCTGGACTGCTGGGTCATCACCTGCACCGCCTACGGGCCGGCCGGTCCTGCTGTCTTCCTCGCCACCACGAAGGACTTCCGCTCGGTCGAGCGGCGCGGCATCATCAAACGTCCGGAGGACAAGAACGCGGCTCTGCTCTCCGAGCGCGTGGGTGGAAAGTGGATCCTCTTCCATCGACCGATGACCGCCTTCGGCGACTCCCATGGAGAGATCCTGCTCTCCCGCTCAACCGACCTGCAGAGCTGGAGCTCACCAGAACAGGTGCTCCAGCCGCGGCGCGGCGCCTGGTGGGATTCGCTCCGGATCGGCATCGGCCCGCCGCCGCTCAAGACCGAGCGCGGCTGGCTGATGATCTACCACGGCGTCAAAGAGACCGTCTCCGGCAGCATCTACCGGGTGGGCCTTGCGCTGCTCGATCTCGAGGAACCTACGCGCCTGCTCGGTCGCACACCCGGTTGGGTCTTCGGACCGCTCGCCCAGAACGAGCGAGAAGGAGATGTGCCCAATACCGTGTTTCCTTGCGGCCTCGTGCACGACCAGGCGTCTGGCGAAGTGCGCCTCTACTACGGAGCGGCCGACACCTCGATCTGCCTCGCCAGCGCCCAACTCGACGATCTGCTCGACGCTGTCAGCTCGGCCGCACCGTAGCTTTCGCCTCGTGCGACGCGGCTGTGCTCTGTGATCGCGGCGCAAGCGGAAGAAACGCTCAAGCGCGCAAGCTTCTCGGGCAGCTATGGGGAGGATCCGGGCTCGGAACGAAGAAATGCGAAGTTCCTGGCAGATCAGTGAAACTCTCTCTGTCTCTTGCAAGAAACGCTCGAACCGCGAGCGGGCTCGGTCAGGCAATTCGTTCCCGCCCAGAGGGCACAGAGCGAGCAGGTAGACCAGCGAGGAGGACGGAAGATGGCCGCAAAGCCAAGTAAGGGTGGATCGTCATTCGCGAGCATCGGCACCCCTCACGATAAGACGCAGATGGTGAGTCTGAAGGTGAAGAAGCACAAGAAGACCTCGCGCGGCAAGTAGAGCCGAGCGAGTCGTCAGAGGATGCGGGCGCCGAGCGCGCTCGCAACCAGCTCGACCGCCAGCTTCGCGGTCGCGTTCTCGCGGTCGAGAATCGGGTTGACCTCGACGATGTCGAGCGAGCCGGCCAGCCCCGACTCGGCCACCAGCTCGAGCGTCAGGTGCGCCTCGCGGTAGGAGAGCCCGCCCCGGACGGGAGTCCCGACGCCAGGAGCCGTGTCGGGATCGACCGCGTCCAGGTCGAAGGAGACGTGCACGAAGCCCGCGCCCGCGACGTCGTCGAGCGCGCTTCCCATCACCTGCTCCAGCCCCAGCCGGTCGATGTCGTTCATCGTGTAGACCTTCACGCCCAGCTCGCGCACGAGCTCGCGCTCGGGCTCATCCAGCGAGCGCACGCCGACAATGGCGATGCGACCGGCCTCGACCATCGGCAGCGGCCACTCGGGGCTCTCGAAACCACTTCCCGCCAGCCCCAGCGCTGCTGACAGCACCATTCCGTGCACGTTCCCGCTCGGGCTCGACTTGGGCAGGTTGAGATCGCCGTGGGCGTCGACATAGAGGACGCCGCCGGGCCCATACACCGAGGCCAGTGCGCCCAGCGAGCCGAGCGCGATCGAATGGTCGCCGCCCAGTACGAGTGGGAAGGCGCCCTTCTCGATCGCCTGGCGCACGCAGCGGGCCACCTCCTCGCAGACGGCCTTCACCTCGGGCAGGAAGCGGGCGTGCTCGTCGCTCACACTGGTCGCCTCGGGCACCGGAACCTGGATGTTGCCCCAGTCCTCGACCTCGAGGCCCATCGCGGCCAGGCGCTTGGCCAGCCCGGCGTAGCGAATCGCCGAGGGGCCCATGTCGACGCCGCGGCGCCCGGCACCGAGGTCGAGCGGGGCGCCGATGACGACTACGGGCTGGGTTTCGGTTGAGCTCATCCTGGAAGTATCGCGCAGTTGCGCAAAAACGAAGCCAAATGCGTGACGGCAGCGGAGGAGTCGTGGGTCTAAAGTTTCTCCGCGTCCGAGCTGAGATGAGTCTGCCAACCAGAACTAAGGAGAACAGGCGTGACGACAAAAACGGCAAGCCCTGAAACGATCACGGGAGACGCGCTCGTAGGCCGACTACAAGAGCTCGGTACACACGGTGTCCTCGTTCAGATGGCGCAACGTGGCCAGATCATCGAACTCCGCTGCGAGATGCCGAAGTGCTATTGCCCCAAGGGGCGGGGCTATTTCGATCCTACATTTACTCCTGTGCCGGATTGGGCACCCTCGCCGGACCACTACCCCAGGCTCAGGAAGGATGGTGGGCATCTTGTCCCCTGGAACGTCCGGCTCGCGCACGTGCGCTGCAACCAATTGGACTATGCCTGGCGTGTGAGAATCAATCGGATGCTCGAGAAAGGGTTGTCACTCGAGGAGATCGCCGAGGATCTGAACCACAAGGGGATAAAAAGGCCACACGGTAGCGCCACGTGGTCAGCTAGAAATGTGCGGAAAGCGTTCGTGTCTTAGTGACACGCACGTCGCGGCTACCGCCCAGAGTCGCAGCGCCGCGGATTTTCGGTGGCGGTCCCAGTGTGATGGTCGGGCGGTGAGGACGATAGCGGCCTCCTTGTTCGGCGTGCGGCGACCGTTCGACTCCCAGTCGTTGAAGTTCGCGGTGGTTCGACGGCGAGGGTAGCTCAGCCCGGTACGTCTCGCGCCTCTGGCGAGTCGTTGGGCGTGCTTCGCCGGAGGAGACAGTGCTCCGCACGGCTCCGGAGAGCGAAGTGCGGTCATCGGCTCGAGGCGGACTCCGGTATGCCAGTCGCGCCTGGCCGCACGGAGCCCGCCGACCAGTGACGCGAGTGAGTAGAATCTGGCGCTGCTTGGCGAGGTAGCTCAGTTGGTAGAGCACACGGCTGAAAACCGTGGTGTCGCCGGTTCAATTCCGGCCCTCGCCATCTCGCTTTTCTCGGGCGGACGTTCCGCTGGGGCGGAACGTCCTAGCGCTGCTGGCCGCACGTCACTCTACGGAGCCGTGTACCGAGCCTCAGGCCAACTCGGCGAAGTCGCGGGCGACCACGGTGTCGTATAGGCCGTAGCGGGCGAGGCCGGAGTGGGAGTCGATGCCTGTGTAGCGGAGGGAACTGTCTTCGTAACGGCGAAAAGCGAAGACGGCCTGGTTCATCTGCTCGGTGTTGAACACCCTCAGCTGCACGAGGAGGCGGAAGTCCTCGACGGTGAGTCCTGTGACCGTGCGGAACAGATCAGGCTCCAGCTTCGTGATGACGTCCTGAAGCGTGTTCTCGCGGAAGTCGGTGAGGTACATGAACGCAGGAATCCGAGTAGCGAACTTGATCAGCTTCTCCTCGATCTGCTTCCGCTTGGACTTGTACTCCTTCTCCTCGTCGGTGAGTTCCTTCTTCTCTTTCGCTGACAGGTCATTGTCCTTAGCCTTGTTCTTGAGCTCTTTGACCTTCTCGCTCTTGTTGATAACGGTCTCGATGATATTGTCGCCGAGTGCGCGGAAGCCCTCGATCCGCATCACCGCTTCCATCGCGTCCGCATTGTCAAGAATGCGGCGCAAGGTGTCGTTGTCGACATTAACCAGCAGCGCGCTCTCCCACTTGCGCGCCAAGAGGGTGGCTGACGTTCCAGCCATGGCGATGTCGAGGATGCCGCCGACGTCGATCTGAGTCATGTGTGAGCCGTCGTAGGCGAGCACAGGCAGGAACGAAACCAGCTCCTCGACGGCCTTCTCGGGATTGGGCTCATCCGGCGAGAGCCCAACGCCGTACTCAGCGAGCTGGCGCAGCGCCCGCGTAGGTGCAAAGTCGAATACGAAACAAACCGGCTTGAGGATCTCCTCTTCGTTGGGATCGTCGCCATTCGGATTCTTGATCGACCATGGCGACTGCACACGGAACGCCGCCTGGAAGTAGGTCTCAGGCGCCTTGAGATTGCGCAGCATCAAAATCGACGACCACTGCGGCACGGTGACGCCGGTGGTGAGCTTGCCGCACGAAAGCGTGATCGTCTTGGTCTCGAAACCGCTTCCGATCGCCTGCCGAACTGGCGGTAGCGCATCCAACCCAGTCCCAGCCGAAGCACCGGCCACGGTGAGCACCTTGTAGTCGTGCCAGAAGATGTTGTGCTTCTCCGCGAGCAGGTTCGCCATCGCATGGCAAGCGGCGACATTGGGCAGGAACCAGAACGAGTGCTGCAGGTACGGCAGGAGCCGGACATCGGAGTACGGAAACGGCGGGCGCTGGGCGCCGAGCTTGAGGTTGTCAACCTGGGTCGGGGCGTAAGAGCCACGGATGATGTCGATCCACTTCTGAACTTCGTTCTCGTGCTTGAACACCGCGCCGTCACCCCTGCCCGTAGCGGCGAAGAACTCGTTGAGGTCGAACTCATCGAACTCGCCCTGACTGGCGATCGCGAGCAACTCGTCGGGCATCTGATACGTGAGCAGGCGCATCTGCGGGAGAGCGCCGTAGGGGTTCCACTTGGTCGCGCTCTTTGAGGGGAACTCTTCCTTGGCTCGCTGTTCGTCGGTGTAGGTCCAGTTGAAGATCTGCTCTTCAATGAACTCCCCCGTCGCCAGGGCCCTGAATGGCGTGCCAGAAAGGTAGAGGTACGCGTTGGTGGTAATGGGCAGGAACTCGCTCTCCTGCTCGGAGAGCTCACTGAGGTCCTCGTTAACGCCTTCGAGGCCGGGGGCATATTCGAGCTTGGCCTCCTTCTTGGCGACCGTGTCGTCCTCGCCCTCGAACAGCTCCTTCGCGGTGTCGCGCCACGCGCCGAAGTGGTACTCATCGAAGACGACGAGGTCCCAGTTGATCTCGTGTAGCCATTCGTTCTTCGGCTTGATGTTGCCGGCGCTGTCACGACCGAGGAGGTCTTGGAAGGAGCCGAAGTAGACGAGCGGCGTGTGGCGGTCGATCGCCCTGGGGTCGCGATCGGACAGGCGGGAAAGGTACTCCCAGCCGTCGAAGTCGACATGCGATTCGAGGTCGGTCTGCCACGCATCGGCGACGGCCGGCTTGAAGGTCACCACCAGCACCCGTGTCGCACCGAGCTTCTTTGCGAGCTGATAGGCGGCGAAGGTCTTACCGAAGCGCATCTTCGCGTTCCACAGGTAGCGCGGGACGGCGTGCAAGTCCTCCGTCCAGATCGAATGGAAGTAGGCATGCGTCTTGTTGACCGCCTCCGCCTGCTCGCGGCGCATCGGGAAGGTCTCGTGATGCGTTCCGGTGAGTTTCAGCCCAGTGCGTAGCTCGATGAGCACCGTCTGAACGTCAGGAACCGAACACCGCATCCACTCCAGCTCTGTGTTCTCGAAGCCCTTCGTCACCAGGGCCGCACGCACTTGATGATCGGAGAACACCGTACCGTCGCCACGTTCGGCCACCTCGTCGAGCACGACTGTGTAGTTCTTGATGCCTGCGGTCTTGAGCTGCTCGGCAACGCGTTGCCTGACATCCCGCGTTGTCTGACCGACCTTGAGGAGCCCATTGTGCGCTTCGTCGTCGATCGAGTAGGCGTAGATGCGCGGTCGAGCCTCTGGCTTGGAGGCGAAGATCTCACCGATCGTCTTACTCATCGTCCTCCGCGTGTCCCGCTCTCAACGGGCGGATGATCGATTCGATGAGCGCCTGCTCGTCGTCCGTGATGCCGTACTTCTCGTAGAGGGCGGCATCTGTCCAGTGCTGATCCCAGGTTTGCTGTGGAACCCAGGCGTAGGTGGACCGGGTTGCGTGTTGACTGACCTTGCGCAACCAGACGAGGAATCTGAAAAACCGAGTCTTAACGTAACTTTCCATATAGTCCGCTTCGGCCTCAGAGGATGCTGCCAAGAACAGGTATGTCTGGGTGCAAGCCGAGGGATTTGGCGCACGTCTAATCGAGCTCAAGACGAGGGTTGGGAAGATCTGCGACTCGAACCCCGCCGCAGGTATCAACACTTTCCATGTGTCAATGAGGTGAGCGCTCTTGGTGATCTTGTTCCTAGCGATCCAACCAACGAGTCGCTGCCCTCGTTGATATGCGTAGAGCGGAATCGCCGATGGAAAGAGATCGGCTTTATAGTCGGCGAAGTTGCTGGTCAGACCAAATTCCTTGTCCGCAGAGAGCACGTCGAACATTGACGGCTCCTGGCGGTCGCGCACCTTCCGGAGGATGGCTAGGGCGCGACTGTCACGCACGAGAATGTCAAATTCGTCAAGGTGTCGCTCGACGGTTTCAAGCTCTTGGCCTGCTCGCACAAGCGTCGTCTCGCACAACCCGGGACTGTCGCGATCCCAAAGGAAGTAGCACGCGCCACCCATCAGCTTCACACCTGGGAACAGCTCGCTCGAATCCGGGTAATCGACAAGCTTCCTTATTCGCGGATCACCGAGCATCGCCGCCCGGAAGTCGCTGAGACCCAGGCCGGCCGCCATCCATCTTGAAGGGATGACCATCGATAGGAAACGGGGTTCGAGTTTCTTCGCCTGCTCGACAAAGCGCTGGTAGATCGGAACGTCGCGGGTGCCCCCGGCCGATCCGATCTGGTACGGCGGGTTTCCAATGATGATGTCGAACTGCATTTCATCTCCAAATAGCTCGGCGAGCCGAGCCTTGATGTCGTCGGTGTGGATGAACGCGTAGGCGTGCGTCTCGAGCTCTGCTCCTCGATCGAGGCTTGTCTGGCTCGCCCCGCAATACTTGCACCTACCGTCGATGAACTTCTTGGTCTGCTGGCCGTTCTCATCGCTCATGAGCACCCACTGGGTGCCGCCGACCCAGGTGTGCTCCGTCCGCTCGAACCAGATGTTGCCTTCCTCGGTGGCGAAGGATCCGGCGATCGAGTGAGGGCTGTTCGCCGACTTCGAGCAATAGACGCTCCGACGGGCCAGCAGACTAGTGAGGTACGTGATGCCGATCCCGAAAACTTGCGTTGTTAGGACGTGAGCGACCCGCTCCTGTAGGTCGGGGATCTCATTCGCGAGCCCTTCCGTTAGGCGTCTCGTGATCTCACGGAGGAACACGCCCGACTTGGTGAACGGGTCGAGAAACCGGACGGTTGAGTCGGCCCAGATACTCGCCCCGCCGTTGGACGCTGCCCATGACTCGGCCACGATGTCGAGCATCCTGTTGGCGAGCTCGGGCGGCGTAAAGACCTCGTCGTTGGAGAGGTTCGCGATACAGGTCAGCACGTCAGGGTTGCGACCCCGTAGCGAGAACGCGGCCTTCTCAACCACCGGCCAGATCCTTCAAGGTCAGCGGCGGATAGCTATTGATCGGAGTGAAGATCTCGTGCTTGCCGAGGTTGGCGAAGAGCGTGTCCTTGCCGAAGGACGACATCTGCGTGAGCGTGTCGTAGCGGAAGTCGCGCCGCTGGAACTTGCCCTTGCCCAAGTAGCCCCACTCGGGAAACGTGATCGGCTGGCTCGTGCTCGTGCGCATCGTGAGTGCGTCACCATGGACGATGTTCTGTGAGAGCACATAGGCGGCGGCTCGGTGGAGGTCGTCCTGCTCGTCAAGACCGATGTAGTCGGCGAGGATCTCGAGCATGTTCTCACGGCACTCGGCGACGTTGTCGTCCAGCAACTCGATGCCGTAGACACACATGAGGCCGAAGAGAGCGTAGTGGCGCTTCTCGAAGTCGGACTTCCCGAACTTAAGTTCAACGGCGGCCAACTTGCGCCGGAGCACCGGGATGAGGAAGTTCCCACTCCCGCACGCCGGCTCAAGAACGCGGGAGTCGATGCGCTCGGTCTCGGCCTTGACGAGATCGAGCATCGCCTCGACCATCCACGCGGGCGTAAAGACCTCACCGTGGTCAGCGACCCGCTGCTTCGACTTCACCAAAGGCACGCGGTCAGGATACTGCTCGGCGGCGACTGAACGGAAATCGGGGCGGGCTTGTCGCTTGGCGGCAACTCGGCGTAGTCATGTCCATGATGCAGGTTCCGCCGCCTCCGAGACTAAATCCGAGTCGAGCTTCTGTAACAGGCTCGTGACTTCGCGACCCGTTGCTTGATAGATCCGGGAAAGGTCCTCGGTCAACAACTTGAGATCGTCCACTCGCCGACTCCTCTTCGTCTGAGGTCTGGCCGGGAGATTGCGCCCTCAAGCTCTCGAATGTATAGCGCGGCTCATGCCCGTAGAATCGGGCCATGACCGGCGGCATGTACCTCCTCCAGGGCGATGACAACCTCATCGCCATGACCGAGGCGCCGTACGACAGCGAGGACGTCCTCCAGTCACTGCTCGCCAAGTACCCAGACCTCCTCGCTGGCGACCAACTCCCTGGATCCGAGCCACGACGATGGCTGCTCATCCGCCGCGAGGCGCCGCTCGGCTCGAATGATTCAGGCGCGACGAAATGGTCAATCGACCACCTCTTCCTCGACCAGGACGCGGTTCCGACGATTGTCGAAACCAAGCGCAGCTCCGACACGCGCATCCGCCGCGAGGTAGTCGGTCAGATGCTCGACTACGCCGCGAACGCGGTCGTCTACTGGCCGATCGAGGAGATCCAGTCGGCACTCGAGCGGCGCTGCGAGAAGGAGAACCTCGACTCGGAGACCGAGGTCACGAACCTGATCGGCTCCGATTCCGATCCAGAGGAATTCTGGAAGCGAGCCGCCGTGAATCTCCAGGCCGGGCGCGTCCGCCTTGTCTTCGTCGCCGATCAGATTCCACGAGAGCTGCGGCGAGTCGTCGAGTTCCTGAACGAACAGATGACTCCCGCCGAGGTGATCGCCATCGAGGTCAAGCAGTACGTGGGCGAGGGAGTGAAGACGCTAGTCCCGCGCGTCATTGGCCAGACCGCCGAGGCCGAAACGAAGAAACGGGCAAGCAGTCCGGGCCGCCAGTGGGACGAAGAGTCGTTCTTCTCCGTCCTCTCGGAGCAAGGACCGGACGCCGTGCGCGCTGGGAGAGACCTGTTCGAGTGGGCAGCGAAACGCGGACTGCTGGCGTGGTGGGGCCGCGGAAACGTCTATGGCACATTCGTTCCAGTGCTAGATGTCGCTGGACGCCGACACTATCCGATCGCCATTTGGACGTCCGGTAGCGTCGGGATTCAGTTCCAGCACATGAACCAGCCTCCCTTCGATGCTCTCGAGCTCCGGAAAGATCTCCTCACGCGTTTGAACCAGATCCCCGGCGTGGCTATTCCCGAGGACTCGATCAGTGGTAGGCCGTCGCTCCCGCTATCCGATCTCGGCCGAAATCCGAAGATGCTGAATGGGCTAAAGGCAGCGCTCGACTGGTTCTGCGCAACAGCCAGAGGCTCGAGCTAGGTCTGCTCGGGGACTTCCTGCGTCTCGGAAACTTCCTTCAGATCCCGAACTGCCTGCGCGACGGTTTTTCGCTCTCGCTCGGAGAGACGCCCGGGCTTTTCGCTTAACCAGCCGAGCAACTCGTCACTCCGGAGGTAGGTGACCTGGTTCTCCTCGTATCGTTTCTGTGGGAATTCGCCCCAGATCACAATCGCAGCATTGACGTATTGCTTTCCAACCTTCGGCTCTAGCGCCTCTTTGAGTGAGATCGCTGCGCCGCGAATATCGGATCCGCGGCATATCAGCCTGCCCGAACGAAGCGCATCGTCCTTCGCCTTAGAAGTCGAAGAGTACGACTTCGAATCTAGTAAAAAGACGCCGGCAGGGCCGATCAAGACATGGTCCCAGTTGCTCTTCCATTTGCCCCTCCCACGTACGATGTCGTGCACGCACTCCCACGAATCGTCGAGTAACCGGAGCAGCTCTTCAGTCTGGCGTTCTCCTACGAATCCCCAGAGAAACCTGAGGTTTCTGGCATTCCCGCCCATCTCCCAAGCGAAGAGTGCGGACGTGACGAGAACTCCGAGAGCGAAACTCGAGGCGACTCTGAGAGTCCCGGTTGTGAATCCAACCGCGGCAGCTGCGCCGAGACTCAACACGGCGAGCGCAACCCAAAACCGCCATTCCCGACGAATCGTCTTCTCGCGCTCAAGTCCGAACTTCGCTAGAGCCGCTTTCCCGGCTTCGTATGGCTCCTTCCGGCGAAGACCTAGACGGCTCACACCGAGGGATTCTCTATAGCGCCCGTCCCCCCTTCCAACGCACAACGACCTTCGCCCACGCCCCCACTATGAAAAACTGCACGGGATGACCGACCACCAGCCCAAACGCAATCACCCCGCGAAGCCCGACCACCCGCTCGCCTCACCCGCCCGCCCCTGGACCGCCCTCCTAGCCCTCGAGCCCCCGAGCATGACCGGCTTCGACGATCCGCTCGTCGAGTGGCGGCGCCTGTTCGCGGAGCTGTTCGGAACCTTCCTGCTGGTGCTCGCCGCCTGCGGCGGCCCTGTAGTCAACGCGCTCAGCCCCGGCTCGATCAGCCGCCCGGCTGCGGTCGCGGCGCCCGGTCTGATGGTGATGGCGATCATCCTCTTCATGGGCGCCGTCTCGGGTGCCCACCTGAACCCGGCCGTCACGCTCGCCTTCACCCTGCGCCGAGACTTCCTCTGGCGCCGCGTTCCCGGCTACGTGCTCGCGCAGCTGGTCGGGGCGACGCTGGCCTGCCTCTTTCTCTGGGCCGCCTACGGCAAGGTCGGGGCGCTCGGCGCGACGGTGCCCGGCGCCGGCATGGCCGACTGGCAGGCGCTGCTGACCGAGCTCGCCCTCACCGTCGGCCTGGTCAGCACGATTCTCGGCACGGCCTCGCGCGCCCAGAACGTCGGCCCGCTCTCGGCGCTCGCCGTCGGCGGCTACATCATCCTGGCCGGGCTCTGGTCGAGCCCGCTCAGCGGCGCTTCGATGAACCCGGCCCGCTCCTTCGGCCCCGACCTCGCGCTCGCCAACTTCGACCACTTCTGGGTCTACCTCGTCGGGCCGCTCGTGGGCGCCGCGATCGCGGTCGGTTTCGCCTGGATCCTGCGCGGGCCGGGCGGAGACGTCGGCGGTCTGATGGCCGCCCGCGGTAGGCTCGATTAGCGGGCTGTCGTAGTTACCGGAATACCACCGAGAAGCCGTTTACTTCGCCGCAGGCGCATCGCTGATCCGCCATTCGATCCGCTTACCGAGCACCGCGGCGAGCTTTTCGATAGTCGAGAGCTTCGTGTCGACACTCGCAGACTCGAGACGCGCCACCTGCGACTGAGAGGTGCCCATTGCGGCCGCGACTTCGGTCTGGGTGAGGCCGGATGCTTCGCGCTCCTTGGCCAGTGCAAGTAGAAGTTTCCGGCGCTCTTCGGCCGCCTTCACGAGCGCGGGAAAGCGAGGATTCCTGGCGCTTCGCTCATGGATCACTTCGGCGAGAAAATCTTGCTCCATCTTGCTCCTATCCTTCTCTACACCAAATATGGTATCTCATCTATTGTGAGTCTAGCCTCTGCGCGGAAGGGCTTATTCGCCTTCGGGCGGTGTGAATCCGACCGCGCGCTCACTTCGGAGGACACTAGAAAGCATCGCCACACCTTGCTCAGTGAAGACGTAGGGCGCAAAGCGACGGCCACTGTGCGCCTCGCTTGAGATGCCAATTTGGCATCTCAAGCTGTCCCACTCTTCAGCGCTTAGTTGGAAAGCGAAATCTTCAGGGAAGCGCTCGCTGTTTCGCTTCATCGCTCGGACGCATATCGATCGAGCGTGATTCGACCTCTATCGCGCCTGGCGCCGCGGGTGGCACGAGGCCGGGCGGTTAGCGGGCTTGGGCAGCAGTTTCACTATCCGATCGGGCTGGAGCCCGTAGTTCTTCACGCCGCGCCTCCTCAGGCAGCGGTAGATCGACGGGCTGGCGATCAAATGCCGCTTCCCGCCCGAATCCACCAGCCAGCGCACGACCGACCCGTCCCAGTCCGTCGACGAGAAGATGACGTCTCTGAAGGAGCGCGGCCACTGCGGTCCCTTGTCGGCGAAGTGGATGAAGTGACGCGGCCAGTGAGCGCTTCCCCAGGCGATCGTCTGCCTGGTCGTCCGGTCGTAGCCGTAGTTGTCGTCGCTGATCGTGATGCCCGAGGCGCCGACCGACTCCACGTAGGCGACGTGTGTGCTCCACTCCGCGATCGCGCCGATCGCCGGGCGCCCGTTCACGCGCCGGCGCGAGACGTGCCGGTACCAGCTGCCGGCATTGTCGTACCAGCCCGGGAACTTCAGTCCGTTCTTCTCCAGCCGGTAGGCCGCATACAGAGTGCAGTTGTGCGGCCCGGCCGAGTTGTAGCTGGCCTGCGGGCCTCCGTATCTGGCCCAGGGCCAGCCGGAGGCCCTTACGGTCGCGTAGCGGTAGCCCGCGCCCGCGCACTTGTAGCCGGTGGAGATGCACTTCAGCCTGTTGCCCTCGCGCGGGTAGCGGCCCGGCATGCTCCCGCTCGCCCCGGTCGAAGTCGGAAAGATGGCGACGGCGACCGTGGCGGCGCAGACCGCGGCCATGAACATGAACGTGAGGGGCTTTCGCCGCTCTATTGCCTTCAGCGCTATGGCCTGCCTCCGTGTCGGGATCAGGGCCAGGGGGATGCGGCGCGGATATTAGCTGGAAGCTCAGACGCGGTTGGGCACGTTCTTCACACGAGCGTCTGTTGTCGTAATCGACTCTCCTCTAGCGAGGCCCGCGCCAAGCTCGACTAGTTCGGAAGGGCTACTCGCCTTCGGGCGGCGTGAATCCGATCGCGCGCTTCTTCGGGGGAGGAGGCGGCGCGACTAGCTCTCGCAGGACCGAGAAGACCTGAGCAAGCTTGGCGTCGTGCTCGGCGAGCCTGCTCTCGAAGTGCCTCTCCAGCTCGTCGAGCTTGCACCGTAATGCGTCTCGGACCTCGTTCACCCGCCGCAGCGCGACGAAGGTGCGCATGATCTCGATGTTCACGGCGACTGCGCGATCGCTCCGAAGAGAGCCGATTTCGGTAGGGATGTGCGTTCGAGGGGGTCAAGCCGTGGATGTCAGTGGCCGAGGGGTCACGAAAGCGCACTGGTAGTGCGGTGAATGGCCTCTCGGTCGCTGGCGCCGTGGATCGGCCGCCTCGGGCGTGCAGGCCTGGCGAAATCGGCTCTCACAAACACTCGAAAGCATCGCCACGCCTTGCTCCGTAAAAGCGTACGGCGGATAGCGACGGCCTCCGCGCCCTTCGTTTGAGGTCACAGTTTGTGACCTCAAAAAACTGTTCTCTTCCGCCGAGAGTCGGAATGCGAAGTCCGGCGGAAAGCGGCGAGCGTTCCTTTTTACCGCCTGAATAAGTGCCTTCGTCTCAACGCCATAAAGACGGGCCAGATCGTGATCGAGCATCACGCGGAGTCCGCGAATGATGAGGATCCGGCGCTCGATCGCCTCTCGCGAGGACGCCGCTACGGCAACTTCTCCAGAGCTGGGCTCGAGACTCATTTTGGCGAACCTATCCGGGAAAGCAGCGCAGGGGTGTGCCGATTCAGCGCCAGTACAAAAGCCTGTGCCGATCAGACGCATACCGATCGAGCCAGGGCTCAATCGGCTGCGCGGCTTCCAGCACATCGCTCCAGCTGCACGACGCGAAGTCATGCGCCGGCGAGCGGGCGACGAGCGCTCCGAACAGATCGGCGTCCACCTCGATCTTCTCCGGCGGGCCGAGGTTGAGGAGCAGGAAAGCGGGTATCCCGAGGCTCTCGGCCAGGGCCGTGCCGATACGCCAGTTCCGGGTCAGCTCGTAGTAGCCGTCGGCCGCGACCTCGTCGGGCGAGACGGCGAACAGATCGGGGCGATCGAGGTAGCGCTCGAAGCCGCGGAACTTCCGGCGCACCTCGTTCCCGCTCTGGAACTTCGACGCGACCAACACGAGCTGGTCTTGCCAGGCGACGATCACGTCCGGCTCGGTGAACCAGCCCGGCGCCTCGCCCAGCGAGCTGCAGACCTCGGTCAGCGCGGAGGCGATCCCTGCGCCGCGCGGACCGCTGATCGGGACGCCCCAGATAAGCAGTGTCGGCTCGCCCTGCGGGCGCTGCGGCGCGACCAGCGCGTCCAGGCGCCCCTGCTCTTCGAGGCCGCGAATGACAGTCCAGGTGACGGCGTCGTCGGAGGTCTCGAAGCAGAACTGCATCCGCTTCTTGCGCCTGCCTCTGCGATTCAGGGCCTGGCCGAGCGCCTCGACCAGCCCCTCGCGCACCTGTTTGGGCACGTTCGCTTCGGGGCTCGCCGCGATCAGCTCGCGCTCGTCCTCCTTCCGCGCGTTCGAGTAGGCCGCGCCGCATTCGCAGCGGTAGATGCAGTCGTCGCGCGAAGCGATGGCCAGGCGCCTACCGAGGCTCGCGGCTAGCGATGCATTCGGCGTGATCACGCGCTCACAGGCCCGGCACTTCATCGGCTGAAATCTCTTTGGCACCGTTACGGCCATCGCTGGCTCCCTTCGACGGCTTCTCGTCCGTGTGGCCCACGATCAGGCCGCCGTCTCGACTAGACAGATAATAGGCCGCTATCCAGCCCGATCTCGACCCGAGACAAATCGCCAAAGTGCCTTATGATCCGCATAATGCGCTTTTCCCCCCGGCTCGCCGCCTGCCTCTTGTTCGGCGGCGTCTTTGTCTTGGCGTTGGCCGCCGGTCTTCCCGCGGGCGCGGGCGCGCGGGCAGGTAGCGCGACGCTCCAATCCAGGGCCGCCAAGACACCCAAACAGAAGGCCGCTCGGATCAGCGCCGGCGATATCCACAGCTGTGCCGTGGTCTCGGGCGGCAAGGTCAAGTGCTGGGGCGACAACAGCCTGGGTGAGCTGGGTAACGGCACCCTCACCTCGAGCACCACCCCGGTTACGGTCAAGGCGCTCTCGCATGCCCTGTCAGTCGGCGCCGGCTTCTCCACGACCTGCGCTCTCATCCGCGGCGGCAAGGTCAAGTGCTGGGGCTACGACTGGGCTCACCTGACCGAGGACGGAGAGATTGACAGCCACTACATCAGGCGAACTCCACGAACCATTCGCGGCGTCTCGCACGCGGTCGCCCTCAGCTCCGGCGCGTATCACGCCTGTGTTCTGCTCAGTAACGGAAAGGTCAAGTGCTGGGGCCAAGACCTGAGCGATCAACTCGGCAAGGGGGCAAAGGGCGACAGCTCCTCTGCGACCTTGGTTCGCGGGCTCGGTAAAGCGGTCGCCGTTAGCGCCGGTTACAGCCATACCTGCGCCCTGCTGGCCAGCGGCCGGGTCGCCTGCTGGGGTGACCCCAATACCGGGCTCGGAGACGGCGGCAACGAAACGGGTCCCACGCCCGTCATGGTCGTCGACTTGAAGAAGGCCGTCGCCGTCAGCGCGGGTAGCGACCTCAGCTGCGCCGTCCTTTCGACCCACAAGGTCAAGTGCTGGGGCACGAACGCGAACAACGCCAGCGGGGACTACGACGGCAGCGAGACTCCCGTTTTGGTCGCCGGGCTGAGGAAGGTAGCCGCAATCAGCGCCGGTGACGCGTACGCCTGCGCTCGGCTGTCCAACGGACAAATCAAGTGCTGGGGCTGGAACGAGCACGGCGAGCTTGGAGACGGAACCACAAACGGCCACTATCCGGCCGTCGCGGTCAAGGGAATCTCCCACGCGGTAGACGTGAGCACCGGCATTGGCGAGTTCACACATCACGCCTGCGCGATCCTGGCGGGTGGCAAGGTCAAGTGCTGGGGCGCGAACAGTGAGGGCGAGCTGGGGAACGGCAAGAAGGCCTACAACCCGACTCCGGTCTCCACCAGCGGAATCACGGACGCCGCCACGATCGGCGCTGGAGACGACCACACCTGCGCCTCGCTCTCCGACCACACGGTCAAGTGCTGGGGCCTGAACAGCACCGGCCAGTTCGGCAACGGAAAAACGACAGGTAGCGCGAGCCCGGTCTCGACCAGCGTCATCCCGCAGGCGACCAGCGTCAGCGGCGACGCGTCACACACCTGTGCCGTCGTCTCGGGCGGCGCCGTCTACTGCTGGGGCAACAACGCGGCGGGCGCTCTCGGCGACGGGTCATGGAATCACGGTCACAAGGGCAACGACGACAATGACTTCAGCGTCAAACCGGTGCGCGTCAGCGGAATCACCGGCGCAACCGCTGTCAGCGCCGGCGGCTACCACACCTGCGCACTGCTCTCCGACCGCACGGTCAAGTGCTGGGGCCTGAACAGCGACGGCCAGCTCGGTTCCTTCACGAGCTTGTTCAGCCTCGTACCGATCGCCGTCCCCGGGGTCACGGATGTCGTGAGCATCAGCACCGGCTACGAGCACAGCTGCGCCGTCATCGCCAGCGGCAAGATCTACTGCTGGGGCGCGAACGACCAAGACCAGATCGGCAACGGCGGGGACGACAACACCGACTGGCCGCCGGTCGAGGTCAGCGGCATCACGACAGCCGTCGCTGTCGCCGCCGGCACCGGTCACACTTGCGCCTTGCTCTCGGGCGGCGCCGTCAAGTGCTGGGGCGAGGTGGACACCCCGACTCCGGTTTCGGTTAACGGAATCGTGGGCGCTGCCGCTATCAGCGCCGGCTACAACTATTCCTGCGCCGTTCTCGCTGTGGGCACGGTCAAGTGCTGGGGCTCGAACGACCATGGCCAACTCGGTAACGGTACGACGAGCGACAGCACAAGCCCGGTCACCGTCAGCGGAATCACGAACGCAACGAAGATCAGCGCCGGCAGCTACCACGCTTGCGCCGTTCTCAGCGGGGGCGCGGTGAAGTGCTGGGGTTACAACCGCGACGGAGAGCTCGGAAACGGCGACCTCGGCTACAGCTCTACTCCGGTCGGCGTTGTCGGACTTCGCTAGCCGGTCGCTTTCCGACCGATAGGGTCACCAGCCTTCAATCGCCGCGGCGCGCCTTACGCTCGATCTTCCTGCGAATCGCTTCCTTCGTCGCCTCCTGCTTCCAGGCGACGCGCATCGAGCCTCTAGACCGGCGGTGGCTCCCAGCCGTGAGAGGCGCTTTCGGCCTCCACGAACACGACCTCGACCTCGTGTGGCTTGATCTCGCCCGCCTTGATCTGCTCGGCCCAGTGGCAGGTCACCTGGTGCCCGGGCTCAAGCCGGCGTAGTTCCGGCACGTCGTCGCGGCAGCGTGTCGGCTGCACGAACGGGCAGCGGGTGTGGAAGCGACAGGCCGACGGTGGGTTGGCCGGGCTCGGAATGTCGCCGGCAAGCAGCAGGGGCTTGCGCGCTCGCTCGACCTCGGGGTCGGGGATCGGCACCGCCGAGAGCAGCGAGATCGTGTAGGGATGGAGCGGGTTCGCGTACAGCTCGGCGGCCGGCGAGATCTCCACGATCGAGCCCAGGTACATGACGGCGATCCGGTCGGAGATGTGCCGCACCACCGCCAGGTCGTGCGCGATGAACAGGTAAGTCAGCGAGAACTCCTTCTGCAGCTCCTCGAGCAGGTTGATGATCTGGGCCTGGATCGAGACGTCGAGCGCCGACACGGGCTCGTCGAGCACGATGAAGTCGGGGTTCAGCGCGAGTGCCCGGGCCACCCCGATCCGCTGCCGCTGTCCGCCCGAGAACTCGTGCGGATAGCGGCTGGCCGCGTCCTTGGGCAGGCCCACGATCTCCAGCAGATCGGCCGCCCGGCGCCCGGCCGCCCGGCGCCCGGCCAGCCCGTGTACCCGAAGCGGCTCGCCGATGATGCGCGAGATGCTGTGGCGTGGGTTGAGCGAGGCGAAGGGGTCCTGGAAGACCATCTGCATGCGGCGGCGAAGGACGCGCATCCCTTCGGCGCCGAGCTCGCTGATGTCCTTGCCGTCGAAGACGATCCGGCCCTCCGTTGGCTCGTACAGGCGCAGCAGCGTCCGGCCCACTGTCGACTTGCCGCAGCCCGACTCGCCCACCAGGCCCAGCGTCTCGCCGTGGTGGATCTCGAACGAGACGTCGTCCACCGCTTTGATGTCGCCCACGTGGCGGTCGAGAACGATCCCGCTCTTGATCGGGAAGTAGACCTTGAGCCGCTCGACCTCGACCAGGTTTCCATCACGGCTGGGCGTGTCGCCGTTACCGCTCAACCGGACTCCCCTTTGCGGCTCCGCTGCCATTCGTCGGCCGGCACAGGGTTGAAGCAGGCCACGTAATGGCCCGGCTCGATCTCGACCAGCTGGGGAACCTCCTGTCGCGACTGCTCGACCTCGAAGCGGCAGCGCGGCTGGAACGGGCACGCCGTGGGGAAGCTCAGCATGTCGCGCGGGGCACCCTTGATCGGGTGCAATTTCACCCTGCGAGTCGCGTCGAGCCGAGGCAAGCTCTGCAGCAGGCCAAGCGTGTAGGGATGCCGCGGCCGTTTGAAGATGTGGTCGGCCGTGCCCCGCTCCATGAACATCCCGCCGTACATCACGTCGATGCCCGTGCACAGTCCCGCGACCACGCCCAGGTCGTGCGTGATCAGGATCAGCGCCGTCTCTCGCTCGCTCACGAGCGTGCGCAGGAGGTCGAGGATCTGCGCCTGGATGGTGACGTCAAGCGCCGTGGTGGGCTCGTCGGCGATCAGGAGCTTGGGCTCGCAGGCGAGCGCCATCGCGATCATGGCGCGCTGCCTCATCCCGCCCGAGAACTGGTGCGGGTAGTCCTTCGCGCGTTCCTTCGCGCCGGGAATCCCAACCTGGTCGAGCAGCTCGATCGCGCGTTTCTTCGCCTCGTGGCGGCTGACTCCGAAGTGGGTCTCGAGCGGCTCGACGATCTGCCGCCCGATCGTCAGCACCGGGTTCAGGCTGGTCATCGGATCCTGGAAGATCATCGCGATCTCCTTGCCCCGGATCTTCCGCAGCTCGTGATCGGAGAGCTTGAGCAGATCGCGCCCGCCGAACATGGCGCTGCCGGCGACCGCCCGGCCCGCGCGCGGCAGGATGCCGAGCAGCGCCAGCGCCGTAACGCTCTTACCGCAACCCGACTCGCCGACGATGCCCATCATCTCTCCCGGCGCGACCTTGAACGAGATGTCGTTGACGGCGTAGATCGTCCCGCGCGAGGTCCAGAACTCGACCCGGAGCCCCTCCACCTCGAGGATCGGGGAAGCGGTTGTAGGAACTCGGCTCAAAACGAAGCACTCCGTCGTCTGGCCGCGCTCGGCGGCACGATGCGTTGTCCTCGGCCTCGCCCGTAGCTTTGGCTACGAACGAGGCGCTGCGTCCTAGCCTCGCACTCACCGATCGCAGCCAGTCGGCGGGTCTTCATTCCGAGACGAGTTCGCTTAGACACGGCCACGCAGCTTCGGGTCGAGCGCTTCGCGCAGTCCGTCTCCGATCAGGTTGAAGCCGAGCACTGCGAGCACGATCGCCACGCCGGGAGCGATCGCCAGCAGCGGGTCGCTCTGCAGATACTGGTTCACCTGGGTGAGCATCGTTCCCCACTCCGGCGTGCTGGGATCCTGCGGCCCCAGCCCCAGGAAACCAAGCCCGGCCACGTCGATGATCGCGGTCGCCATCGCCAGTGTGCCCTGCACGATCACCGGCGAGATCGCGTTCGGCAGGATGTGTGAGAAGAGAATCCCGCGCCGCCGCACCCCGATCGCCCTTGCCGCCAGCACAAAGTCCTGATCTCTCTGCGCCAGCACGGAGCCTCGCAGGAGTCGGGCGAAGATGGGCACGTTGGTGATGCCGACCGCCACCATGATCTGCCAGAGCCCCGGTCCGAGCATGGCCACGATCCCGATCGCCAGCAGCAGTCCGGGGATCGCCAGCATGATGTCCATGCAGCGCATGATGATCGTGTCGACGAGACCGCCCGCGTAACCCGCTATCGAGCCCAGGACGAGCCCGATCGAGAGCCCGGAGCTCGCCGCCACAAAGCCGATCAAGAGCGAGAAGCGGGTTCCGTAGATGAGGCGGGCCCATTCGTCGCGCCCGTTCAGATCGAGCCCCAACCAGTGAGCCGCCGAAGGACCGGGAGCGTGCCCGGGTGAAACCTGCGCGAGATCTGGGTGAGCCGGGTTTGGGTTATATCGCGCGATCAGGGGCGCCAGGATCGCCACCAGGACGAAGAAAGCGACCAGGCAGAAACCGATGATGGCGACGGGGTTCCGCCTCAACCGGCTCCAGGCCTCGCGCCAGAGCCCGCTCGGCGCCCCTTCGAGCTGGATGTCGACAGCCTCTATCTCGGCGACGCTCATGACAGCCTGATCCGCGGGTTGATGATCGCGTACGAGATGTCCACGACCAGATTGACGAGCACGAAGACGATGGCGAGGAAGAGAATCCCGCCCTGTAACACCGGGTAGTCACGGTTAGCGATCGCCGTCGTCAGCCAGCTGCCGACCCCCGGCCAGTCGAAGACCGTCTCGGTGAGCACCGCCCCCGAGAGCAGGAGGCCGGTCTGCAGCCCGATGATGGTCGAGATCGGGAGTAGGGCGTTTCGCAGCACGTGGCGCCGATCGACCTCGCCGGGCGGAAGACCCTTGGCGCGGGCGGTACGCACATAGTCCTCGTGCTGGACGTCGAGCACCGAGGCGCGGGTGATGCGCATCACGATCGCGAGCGGAATCGAGCCGAGCGCAATCGAGGGCAGGATCAGGTGCTTGATGGCATCCCAGAGGGCGCCAGGGTCGGCGTTGATGATCGCGTCGAGGATGTAGAAGTTGGTCGGGTGCGGGCGCACCGCAAGGATGTCCTCGCGTCCGATCGACGGCAGCCAGTGCAGGCGCACGGCGAAGATGTATTTGAGGATGATGCCGAGGACGAAGATCGGGATCGAGATGCCCAGCAATGACGCGACCAGGCTCGTCTGGTCGAACCAGGAGCCATATTTCTTCGCCGCCATGAAGCCGAGCGGAATGCCCAATGCGATCGCGAAGGCCATCGCGCCCAGCGCCAGCTCGATCGTCGCCGGGAAGCGGTGCCCGAGCTCGTAGGTGACCGGGCGAAAGCTACTGATGCTGGTACCGAGATTGCCGCTGACAAGGCTCTTCAGGTAGTCCCAGTACTGCACCGGCAGCGGCTTGTCGAGCCCGTACTGATGGTTGATCTGCTTGATCAGCGCCGGGGTGGCGCGCTCACCCAGCTGCGACTGGGCCACCGATCCCGGCAGCGCCCGGATCCAGGCGAAGACGAGGATCGAGAGCCCGAGCAGGATGGGGATGAGTAGCAACAGCCGGCGGACGATGAAGCGAAGCATTTTTTCGTCCGCCGGCCGGCTGCTAGTTCCTTATTTGGAGATTGTGAGATCTGCCCAGGGCTCGTTGATCGGCCCGATCGGACCGGGCACGTAGCCGTGGACGCTCTTGTCCAGTGCCAGCGCGGAGCTACCCCACGCATACGGCACCACTGGCAGGAACTTCATCACTGCGATGCTGGCCTTCTCGTAGTCCGCGGTACGCAGATTAGGATTCGGCTCGGCGTCTGCCTTGGTAAGCATCGAGAACAGCTGCGGATTGTTGAAGCCGAACAGCGGCGTCTTCGATCCGAAGTGCACGTTCAGGAAGTCCTGCGGGTCGTAGTAGTCGGCGATCCAACCCAGCAGGTATATCTGGTACTGGCCGGATTGAGCCCCGCCGAGATAGTCCGGGCGCCAGGGCGCGCTGTGAGGCACGACCTGGAAGCCGGCAGCGTTCAGGTTCGCCTGCATGGCCTGGAAGATGCGTTGCGGATCAGGCATGTAGGAGCGAGTGACATCGGTTGGATACCAGAAGTCGACCTTCACCGGCAGCTTGAGCCCGGCCTGCTGCAGCAGCGCCTTGGACTTCGCCGGGTCGTAGGCATAGTCCGGAATCCCGCTCTTGGCGTAGCCGAACAGCGACGGCGGCAGGAACTGGTTCGCCACCTCACCGGTCTGGCCGTAGACCGCCTTGATGATCGCGGCCTTGTCGATCGCGTGCGCGACGGCCTCGCGAACGAGCGGGTTGTTCATCGGAGCCTTGGCCTGGTTCATGCCGATGTAGCCGATCGAGGAGACCGGCCGCTTCAGGAGCTGTAGCTTGCTGTCCTTCTGCACGGTCGAGTAGTCAGCCGGTGCCACGTAGTCCATGCCCTGGATCTCACCGGTCTGCAGTGCCTGGAGACGGGCGGTGTTGTCCGGGATCGGCTTGTAGATGACCGTCGTGATCGCAGGCTTCGACCCCCAGTAGTCCGGGTTGGCGACCAGCGTGAGCTTCACGTTCGGCGACCACTGCTTGAGCATGTACGGCCCGGTGCCCACCGGGTTCGCGGTCGCGAATGTACCGCTCGGGTGGAAGACGCCGGTCGAGTCGGTGGTACCGGAATCTGCCTTGTACTTCTTCAGTGCCGTCGGGCTGGCGATGCCGAAGTTCGGTAGGCCGATGGCCGAGATGAACGACGACGAGCGACGGGTCAGGTTCAGCGTGACCTCGTTGTCACCCTTGGTCGTGCAGCTCTTGTAGAGGCTCTTGTCCGGCCCGGGATTACCCTTGGCCGGATGCGCGAAGCCCCCGAACACGGTGTTCCAGTAGTAACTGACAGCCGGGTTCTGAAGCGCCGCCGGGAAGTTGTACCAGCGGTCGTAGTTGTAACAAACGGCCGCCGCGTTGAGCGCCGTGCCGTCAGAGAACTTCACGCCCTTGCGCAACGTGAACGTCCACGACATCGCATTGGCGCTTGGCTTCCAGCTCGTCGCAAGCGACGGTACGACCTCCGAGCCGCCCAGCTTGAAGCTGACCAGGCTCTGGAAGATCTGGTTCGTGATCCGAAGCGACTCGCCGTCGGATACCAGCGCCGGGTCGAGCAGCACCGGATCGGCCGAGCTCGCAAACACGAACGTACTGCTTGACGAGCTTTTATTCCCGCTCGAGCCACAGGCCGCCAGTACAACGACGAGCCCGACCGCGACCAGGGCAAGGAGCACAATCTTTTTCCTCACGTTCCCTCCTTTCGGTTCGGTTGAGTATCTCAGACTCAGAGCGAGGATTGTGAGCACGATAGATAAAGATCCGTTGTCCGCGAGCAAGGCTTCTGTAGGAGAGGCGGACATAACTCGCCGTTACGCGCCCCGCCCCAGCGGACATAATTAGGACGCTTGACTCGTCATCCGCGACTCTGTCGCTATGGAAGGCGACTTGGTTGTCGAACGGAAAGGAACAAGGGATGACAGGAAAGGCCGACTTCACGGAAGAGGAGTGGGAGCTCGTTTCGGAGGGGCCGCCGAGCGCCGGCTTGATCGTGGTCACGGCGCAACGGGGAGGGGTTTTCCGCGAAACACTCGCGATACCGGCGGCATACGTCGAGGCGCGTCAGCTACACGGCGAGAGCCAGTTGCTCGACGAGCTCGTCACAGCGAGACCCGAGCGCGACCATACGCACTACCGCTCGTTCGAGGAGCTGAAGCAGAACGGCTTGCAGCATCTGCGCGACGCGGTCCTTCTGCTCGAGCAGAAGGCGGCGGCAGAGGAGGTCGCCGGCTACAAGCACTTCGTCCTCGCGGTCGCCGACAAGGTTGCGAACGCGCACCGGGAAGGGGGCACCAGCGTCAGCGATGCCGAGCAGGCCGCGATCGAGGAGATTTCCAAGGCTCTCGACGCCGAGCGCTAGTTGGGCCCTCGCCGGCGAGAAGCCCGGCGGAGGGGCGGACGCGGCGATCTCGGCTACAACTCGATCTGCCTCCGAGCCTACTTGCCGTTACGCGACCCTTCCAGGGGAGATACTTAAGACGCTCGACTCGTCATCCGCGACTCTGTCGCTATGGAAGGCGACTCGGTCGTCGAACGGAAAGGGAGAACGGGATGACAGGTAAGACCGAATTCACGTTGGAGGAGTGGGAGCTCGTCTTAGTTGGGCCGCCGAGCGCCGGCTTGATCGTGGTCACGGCGCAACGCGGAGGGGTCTTCCGCGAAACGTTCGCGATCGGCAAGGCGTACGCAGAGGCGCGCCGCGAGCACGGCGCGAGCCAGTTGCTCGACGAGATCGTCGGGGCCAGATACGAGCGCGATCACACGCGCTATCGATCGGCCAAGGAAATGAAGCGCGGCGGCCTGCAGAACCTGCGCGACGCGACCGCCTTGATCGAGCAGAAAGCGACGCCGGAAGAGCTCGCCGCCTACAAGCGCTTCGTCCTCACGGTCGCCGACAAGGTTGCGAACGCGCACCGAGAAGAGGGTGTCGACGTCAGCGCTGCCGAGCAGGCTGCGATTGACGAGATCGCTGCGGCTCTCGGCGTCAAGGAATAGGCAAGGCGAAGCCACGGACGCTCAAACCAGACGTGTCGCACGGGTGATCGAGCCGCAGCCTGTCGTGGAAGGAGCCGGCGTGCACCTCAGGCGCTCGATCGGCGGCCGCGACCTCGACTACCTCGATCCCTTCCTCCTGCTCGACCACTTCGAATCGGACGACCCGAACGACTATCTCGCCGGCTTTCCGCTCCATCCGCACCGCGGTATCGAGACGGTCACCTACATGCTCGCCGGCGAGGTCGACCACAAGGACACAATCGGCAACGCCGGCACGATCGGCCCCGGCGATGTGCAGTGGATGACCGCCGGCGGCGGCCTGATGCACGAGGAGATGCCACGCCCGCGCGAGGGCAAGATGGGCGGCTTCCAGCTCTGGGTCAACATGCCGGCCAAGCTGAAGCTGTCGCGGCCGCGCTATCAGGAGCTGGCCGACGCCTCGATCCCGCTCGTGGAGCGGCCGGATGGGGCGCGCGTTCGTGTCGTGGCAGGCCGCCGCGACGAGGTGCGAGGGCCGGTCACGGAGATCTACGCCGATCCCGAGTATCTAGATGTCGAGCTGCCCGCCGGCGCCGACTTCGTCCAGCCCGTCCCCCGCGGTCATGCCGCCTTCGCCTACGTCTTCCGCGGTGAGGGCGAGTTCGGCGACGCCTGCGACCTGGGCTATCGCGGCGATCTGGACGGCTCGCTGATTAAGGCGCTCGGCCTCGTCGTCTTCGGCGACGGCGACCAGGTGCGTGTGCACGCCTACAAGAGCCCGGTGCGCTTTCTGCTCGTCTCGGGCGCGCCGCTCGGCGAGCCGATCGCCCGCTACGGGCCATTCGTGATGAACACGCGCGAGGAGATCGAGCAGGCGCTCGACGACCTGCACGCCGGCACCTTCATCTGGGAAGAGGGGCACCCGAAGGAGTGAGCAGCGTCGCCTGGGGCGTCGAGCGCGAAAGGCTGCAAGCGCGCACTCCACGTTCGCGTGCTGGCGACGGAAAGAGAGCGCGTCTTGTATACGCCGCGCTCCTACGACAACCCGTTCTACGGAACGTAAATCTTCGGGTAACACCGCAAGCGTTGTGATCAGAGCGAGCGGAAAACGGCTCGCTACCAAGACAGCGTCCAGTCTCGGAGCGTTCAAGAAATCCTGGCTGCTTCACCAGGCCCGATCTGTAGCGACTTGGCAATCCCTCGAACTGGTATCTGGCCGGTCGAAACCCGCGCTTGCATGATCCCCGGAAAGGACTAGGGTCCAATTTCCCCCCGGCTGCAGTGCGCGCGACTTTGGAAGAGGAGAGAGGCATGAAAACTAACTTTCGACCCCTGATACTCATAGGTGTGCTCGTAGCCGTAACGTTCTCGCTTACGGCCGGCGCAGCGAACACCACAGTGAACGCTAAGCAGAAGGTCGTCCGTGCTTGTGTGACCAAGAAGAACGGCAACATCCACATCATCGGCGCCAAGGCCCGCTGTAAGCGCGGCCAGAAGCTGCTCACCTGGAACCAGGTGGGCGTGAAGGGCCCGTCCGGTCAAAGCGTGGTAGGTAATCCGGGCCCGCAGGGTCCGGCAGGTCCTACCGGGGCAACCGGCGCTGCCGGAGCGACTGGTGCTGCCGGAGCTACTGGTGCTGCCGGGGCAACCGGCGCAACGGGTGCCAAGGGCGACACCGGCACCACNNAAGGGCGACACCGGCACCACCGGGCCTGCTGGTCCGACTGGAGCCAAGGGCGACACCGGCACCACCGGTCCTGCTGGTCCGGCTGGAGCCAAGGGCGATACCGGCACCACCGGGCCGAGTGGCATTAGCTCACCGCTCGTCTTCGGGCCGTACAGCTCTAGCTCGACCGATTCGAGCGAGTGCGGCGGCGGCGATTGGGCGAACGACACATATACGAGGATGTACACCGTCACGCCACAGTCAGATGGTTCCTTCGATGTGACCGAGCTGTACCGCGGTACATTCGTGACGCTCGCTGGGGACACGCCCGGCAAGCCCTGCGGGACACTTGCAGCAGGTATCACGGGCACGTTCTACGGCAACTACGCGTTGACCGTTCCGGGCCCTGCCGACTTCAACTTCACGGCGAGCTGCCCGGCCGGTTGCACAACGAATCAGTTCTTCAACACCTTCTTCGCCAAATCCACGACATGGTTCGACGACGGCGGTGCTGGCAATTACGCATGGCAGTTCCACTACAAGAGCGATACGCCGAGTGGCGGCTCGTGGGACAACACCGACCACGGGAATACGGGCAACATCACTAGCTAGTAACCGAGGTCAGTTCCGAGAGCGCCCGGCGAACCGGGCGCTCTCGGGATGCTCGGCCGCGTTGTAGATAGCCACAGCGCCGGTCACAGGTAGCCGCAAACCGCTCCGGCCTGGGGCGCCGGCCGAGGCCGCGAGATGGAACTAAACGGAGCACTTCCAAACCCTCGAGCCAAGGTTGAGCTCTCTCGGGTCGGCGCGCTTCACGACGAGTTGCTCCGTAAGGCCGTGGTCAATCCTCGTGAACCTCGGCCTGCTCCCGCCAAGATGAGCCCGGTGCTTGAGACCGTGACGCTGGTGCTCGAGCGAGCCGGAGAGCCGATGCGGGCGCGCGATGCAGCGGACGAAGACGATCCTTTACGCCGCTGACGGGCTGGGCAAAGCCGGAATGCCGCCCGTCTTGGGGCTGCGTTGCGGCTGAGGATGAGTGTTTATGTAGAGGTAGCCACCGGCGATCATCGCCAGACCGGCGGCGCCCGCGACGTAGAAGGCCAGGGCTGTCCCACCCCGGTCGCACAAGAGGCCGGTCAAGATGCCGCCGACCGGTGCCAGGCCGGACCAGGCGTAGTAGTAGATCCCGAGGACGCGCCCGCGCAGGTGGTCGGGGGACTGGAGCTGGACGTAGGTGTTCGCGTGAGCGGTGTAGACGGTGAAGAAGACCCCGGTCAGGAACAGCAATACGACGTCGGCGCTCGTCGAGCGCAACGGGGCGAGCGCGAACTGGGCCGCGGTGAAGCAGGCCGCGCCGGCCATCATCGCCTTCAAGGACGCCCTCCCGAGGGCCGCCGTCACCAGGGCGCCTAGCAGGGCGCCGGCGCCGAAGGCCGCCGAGATGACGCCGAAGGTCTGCGGCCCACCGGCGAGGGTCTGCTTGACCAGGACCGGCAGCAGGACATTGAAGTTGAAGCAGAGGACGGCAAACACGGTCATCATCCCGATCACGGCGAGGATCCGCGGGCTCTCTCTGACGAACCGTGCTCCATCGCGGAGGCCTTTCCACATCCGCGGCCGCCCCCGGCGCTCGAGCGGGAAGAGATCGACCGGGTCCATCAAGTAGAGCCCGGCGAGGACGGCCAGGAACGAGACGGCGTTCAACACGAAGCACCAGCCGAGGCCGGCGCCGGCGATCAGGACCCCGGCGATCGAAGGGCCGGCGATGCGGCCGATGTTGAACAGCGTCGAGTTCAAGGCGATTGCGTTCGGAAGCTCGGCACGTCCGACGAGCTGGAAGGTCAGCGACTGGCGCGAAGGCGTGTCGACGATCTGAGCGAGGCCGCCCAAGACGGCGAGAGCGTAGATCTCCCCGAGGGTGATGACCCCGGTTAAGGAGAGCGCGGCCAGGGAGGCAGCGGTCAGGAGCTGGATGGACTGTGTCCCCATCACCGCTTTGCGGTTGTCGAGCCGGTCGGCTAAGACGCCGCCGAAGAGGCCGAAGAGCATGTAGGGCCCGAAGCTTGCGACGGCGAGGACGCCGACGGCAGTCGCCGAATGGGTCAGGCTGAGGACGAGCCAGGCTAGGGCTGCGTTCTGCATCCAGGTCCCGGCCACGCTGACTACCTGGCCGGAAAAGAACAGCCGGTAGTTGCGGTGGTGGCGAAGGGAGGCGAACGTCCGCCTGCCGGCGAGGCGCAATCGCGTCATTCAACCACTCCTGTTTGAGAGGCATCAGAGCCTGATGGCGCCGCCAGCGCGGACGTTCGCCCGACCTGAGGTCGGAGCGCGTCGTCTGGCATCTCTTTAAACCTAGCAGAGCCGAAGTGATCGTCGTCGTAAGTTCAGTCGCGGTGGGTTGAAGAGACCTGGCGGCCGGCGTCGGAGAGGGGGCCATGGCGAAGAGTCCCTTTGAGATCGTGTCGGCGGCGAAATGCCGTTTGACCCCGAGTCGGCAGCCGTGCTCGAGCGCCTCGCCGAGGGCGAAGAAGCGCGCTTCGAGCGCGTCCGGCGCGGTTACTACCGGATAGGGACGGCTGGGACAGACTAAGAAGTTCGCGCGCAGACTTAGTGCTCTGGCTCGGAAGTTCGCCGACGTATTCGAGCTACGCGGCTTCGGCGGCTGAGTGGTCGAGTCGCTCAGCGACGCGGTCGAGGTCGGCGCGGGTGAACTTCCACTCGAACGGGGCGGCGATCTGTTCGTAGCGGCGGCCGAACGCGAGCAGGTGCCGCTCGAGGGTGTCGAGATCGGTGAAGCCATTCGGGGTCAGCGCTTTGCGCCCAGCGGTCAACAGGCAGCCCTTGGATGCGACCTGACGCGAGGGCCTCGCGGATAGGCTCAGGAGTTCAGGCTCGGGACGAGTTGACCGGCGTTCGGAGAAGGCTCGGTGCGGTTGCGGGGTGTGTTTGGTCAGCGTTTGGCGCGGGCCTCGGCGACGATTGCGCGGGTTCCTTGCGTGGATGGGTCGCCATGGCCGAAGTAGAGAGTTTGAGCGTCCAGTTCCTCGATCCTGGACAGCGATTCGTATGCCTGGTTGGTGGAGGTGTTGGCGGCCTGAGGCGCGAGGTGCGCGCCGGGCTGTCCGGTGACGAGGTCGAGGTTGTTGATGGCGTCTCCGACGAACAGCGCGTCCTCGAATGGCGCGTAGAGGACGCAGTGGCCCTCGGTATGCCCGGGGGTGTGAATCACTCGCAGTCGTCCTGGCACGTCGAGTTCGTCGCCGTCGTCGAAAGGGATGACCTCCCTGACCTTGGACTGCTTGACTCCTCCGTTGGCGATCGCGTGGCGCAGCGCTCGACGGCTGTGGGCGTGCTTGAGCATGCCGAGCATGGCCAGCGGCGATCCCTCGGCGTGCTTGATCTTGCCCTGCCGGGTGCGCTCGCTGTCTGCTCGGTGGACGTAGACCGGGATCCCGTGCGTCTGTTGCAGCTCGCCGGCGAATCCGACGTGGTCGGGGTCGGCGTGGGTCAGGACGATCGCTTTGANNTGCGGATCATCGGCGGGGCCTCCTGGGTGAGCCGGGACGGGTCGCGGATATTGATCTCATATGGGTCTCCTCTTGGTCTGGAGTCGGGTGAGGATCTCGTCGAGCCGGGCGAGGTCATCGGAGTCCAGGTTGGTCAGTGCGGGCGGTGGCTCGCTGAGGATCGCCTGGCCGCGTTGAGCCGCGTCGCGTCCAGCGTCGGTGAGGTGCACGAGCTTGCGGCGATTGTCGTCGGGGTGGGGTGTGCGATGGACCAGTCCTCGCGCTTCGAGCTTGTCGACGCCGACGGTCGCGGCTGGTGGGTCGACTTCGACGGCGCGTGCGATCTCTCGCAGGGTCATCGGACCGTCGGCAAGCTTGATCAGCAGCTCGACCTTGGCGGGCCCGAGATCGAGGGCGGCGTGGAGGGCACGCCGGCGGTCCTGTCCGGTGACGAACTCATGCAGGGCGATCCACACTCGAGATGCGGTGTCTGGCGGCGTGGCCGATCGGGTGCTCATCGGGCTCCTTCCGGGGCGGGGCTTATGTCAGTGGCCAGGCGCGCGCCGTTTCGCTCGGCGGTCGCCAGCGCCCAGCGTCCGGTCGAGACCATGCCGAGCAGCATGACCATCACTCCACAGCCGGCGACCACAGCCCACGCGGCGTGGCTGGCGTGCACGAAGCCGGCGGAGCTGGCGGCGATGATCGCGCCGGTGACCGCGACCCCGAGGGCCGCGCCGGTCTGGCGACAGGTGGAGGCAATCGCTCCCGCGACACCGGCTTGGTCTCGGGGCATGCCCGAGAGTGCGGTGTTGGTAATCGGGGCGTTGACCAGGCCCGCACCGGCACCGTAGACGAGGTAGGCGACGATCAGGTACCACACAGCGGTGTGGGCGCTAAGGCCGATCAGCAGGATCGCGCCCACGGCTATCAGCACACCGGACACGATCAGCGAAAGCCTCGGCCCGCGGCTGGCTACCAGCCGGCCTGAGACGGTGGAGAACACGCCGAGCATCGCGGCCATCGGGATCGTGAGCAGTCCGGCGTGCAGCGCGCTGTAGCCGCGAACCTCCTGCAGATACAGCGTGTTGAGGAACAGAAAGCCGCCTAAGGTCGCGAGCGCGACCACCCCGATCAGCGCCGCGCCCGAGAACGGTGCGCTGCGGAAATACCGCATGTCGATCAGCGGCTCACGCCGCCGGGACTCGAGCACGACCAGCACGATCGCCGCGAGCACGGCAACCGCGAACAGCGCGACGATCGGCGCCGAGCCCCACCCGCTGCGTGGCCCCTCGATGATCCCCGCGGTCAGACAGCCCAGCAGCGCAATCACCAGCAGCTGGCCCGGAGGGTCGAGCCGCCGGGGCCGCTCGGCCCGCGACTCGGGCACGAATCGTTGGGTGAGCGCGATCGCGATCAGGCCGACGGGAACGTTGATCCAGAAGATCGAACGCCACCCGAGCCCGCTGACCAGCAGGCCCCCGAGCACCGGGCCGCTGGCGAGGCTGAGCCCGGCCACCGATCCCCACATGCCGATCGCCTTCGCGCGCCCGGCGGGGTCGGTGAACGTGCTGCGGATGATCGACATCGCCACCGGGTTGAGCATCGACCCGCCGACGGCCTGCAGCCCGCGAAAAGCGATCAGCCACCCGAGCGACGGAGCCAGGCTGCACAGCAACGACCCCAGCGAGAACGCCCCCAGCCCGATCTGAAAGACCCGACGGCGGCCGAAGCGGTCCGCCAGCGAGCCCGACAGCATGAGCAGGCACGCAATAACGAGGGTGTAAGCATCGATCGTCCACTGCAGACCGCTCACCGACGCGTGCAATGCGCCCTGGATCGACGGCAAGGCGACATTGACGATCGTCACGTCGAGGCCCGCGATGAACACGCTCAGACAACACGTCGCCAGCACCACCGAACGGCGTCGCGCGTCACGATCAGCACGAGACGGGGAGCTCGCCGTTGTCATAACATTGTTGTAGCACAACAACCTTATTACGTGGGAGCCGTCGAGCGTCGCAGGCATGCATGCGAGCGTCGCAATCTCACGCCTAGTGCTCTGGCTCAGGAGTTCTCCGACGTATTCGAGCTATGCGGCTTCGGCGGCTGAGTGGTCGAGTCGCTCAGCGACGCGGTCGAGGTCAGCGCTGGTGCCGGTGCGGTGATTCAGAGGTCAGGGTTTGGACGTGAAACTTTAGTTGTCCGCGTTTACCCCGTAAAACCGCGGTTTGGAGCTAGGCGGATTCGAACCCGGCGCTTCTCGCGTTTTCGGGGCGCCGCTGGCCGCGCTTCGCCGGAGGAGACCAGCGCGCCCCAGCGGATCCGCTCGTAGCGCCGATCAACCAGTTCCGCGTAGCGCTCGATGCAAGACGAGGCGGTCAGCATCTCCTGGCCGCAGCCGGCGCAGATGGCCTATGGGGATCGTAGAGCGATCTGCGTTTCTCAGCGCGTCTTTGCCGACGCCCTAGGCGCTCGTCGTCTCCATCTCGGCTGAGTAAGTGCCGCTGCGCGCTGCTCCGTTCATCCTCGCCCGATGGTAGTAGGCACGCTGGGCCGCTTCGACGTTCTCGGGCTTGCCGCGCCAGGCGCTGAGCACCGGCGACTGCAGAGCGCGCCCGAACGAGAAGGAGAGCTGCCAGGGATGCGGCCTGCGCGCGTTCATCGCATTCAGATTTGCTGTGGCGTCTTCGTCGGATTGACCGCCAGATAGGAACACCATTCCCGGTACCGCCGCCGGCACGTGCTTGTACAGGCAGGCGAGCGTGCGCTCGGCGACCTCGTCCGAGCCGGCGCGATCGGCCGCCTCGTACCCCGAAAGCACCATGTTCGGCTTGAGCAGGGTTCCCTCGACGTCGACTCGCTGGTCGAAAAGCTCGACGTACAGCGCGGCGAGCACGCGTGAGGTGACGTGGAAGCTGCGTTCGATCGTGTGCGTTCCGTCCTGCAGCACTTCGGGCTCGACAATCGGGACGATTCCCGCTTCCTGGCAGAGCGCGGCGTAGCGGGCGAGGGCGTGCGCGTTCGTCCAGATGCAGTCGTCGCTTGGCAGGACGTCGCTGATCGAATAGGTCGCGCGCCATTTAGCGAAGCGCGCCCCGAGGCTGCGGTATTCGGCGAGCCGCTCACGCAGACCGTCTAGCCCCTCGGTAATCGTCTCGCCTTCGGCGAGCGCCAGCGGCTTCGCCCCCTTGTCCACCTTGATGCCGGGAATGATCCCCTTCGACTCGAGCAACTCGGGGAAGGGCGTGCCGTCCAGCGCGCTCTGGCGAATCGTCTCGTCGAACAGGATCACGCCGCTGATGAACTCTTCCGCTCCCGGCGTTGTAAAGAGCAGCTCCCGGTAGCTTCGGCGATTCTCCTCGGTCGACTCCACGCCGATCGAGTCGAGCCGCTTCTTTATCGTCCCGTCACTCTCATCGGCGGCGAGGATGCCCTTTCCCTCGGCGACGAGAGCCCGTGCGGTCTCGTGCAGGTCGTGCGCCATATGCTTCTCCTACCCTCCGGGGTGTCGACTCAGCAACGTCGAGCTGACGGACAAAGTATCCCTCTCTCCGCCAACCGGGCCGCTACTCCGGCCAGCAGTCGCAGAGCGCCAGCGTCTCGCCACAGCGCGGACAGGTCTCGAACTCGCAGCCGACGTGGTGCAAGCCGCCCGGATCTACTCCACAGTCGCCGCACGATTCGTCGGTCGGCTCGCCCTCCAGCGCGCCCCAGCGGATCCGCTCGTAGCGCCCGTCGACCAGCTCCGCGTAGCGCTCGGTGCAGGACGAGGCGGTCAGCATCTCCTGGCCGCAGACGGCGCAGATAGCCATGCAGGCATCGTAGTCGCCGGAAGAGATAGTTCGAGCGCGCTCTCAGCGTCTATTCCGATCGAGATGTGCGCCGGGCCTGCAGGTCCAGCGGAATAGGCACTCAGGCGACCATGCTCGCCGCGACCGGCATCTCCACTGCGCTGGAGCGCCAGGACGGCGACAGGATGAGAGAGCCGAAATGCTCGAAGCAGCCGAGCACCTCTTCCACCCCAACCAGAACGAACGGCCTCTTCGCAAGGCGCGTCGCGATGACCAGAGCGCTGGGAGAGTTCTCGGCGCCGTAGACGATCTCTTCGACGGTCCCCACGTAGCCGTCGGATGAGATAACGCGAAAGCCAATCGAGTTATCGAGGCTGTTCATGGCTACATGATCCACACTCTCGATGAGTTGGAAATGAGAGTTTCGCGCCGCAGACGCCGTGCGGAGATCTTCCTACCGGTCAGCTCCCCGGATTGCCGCGCCCGCCCCCGTGCGAGCGCGGCAGACTCTTCGACTAGTTAGTTGTTCTCGGGGAAGTTGGACTTCGCGATCTCTTTGCGCTCCAACTCGAAGACGTGCTCGGGGCGGATTAGAATGGCGCCCTCGCCGCGCGTGTAGGCCTCCTCGCCGTGCTGGCTGACGTCGAGACCCTGGCCTTCGTCGCGCTCGTGCACGCGAATCCGTCCCACCAGGCTCATCAGCTTGAGCAGCACGAAGGTTCCGCAGAAGGCATAGGCGGGCGCGACCAGCGCGGCCACCGCCTGCCGCCCGAGCTGGATCGGCGAGCCGAACAGGAGCCCATTTCCGGTCAGGTTCCAGCTCGCCTGGGCGAAGAAGCCGATGAAGAGGATGCCGGTGAATCCCGCCAGACCGTGCGCCGCCAGTACGTCGAGCGTCTCGTCGAGCCGCGTGCGCGGGCGCCAGACGATCAGCGCGTAGGCCGGCAGAGCAGCCAGCGCCCCGAGCAGAATCGCGCTCATCGGGCTGACGAAGCCGGCCGCCGGCGTGATCCCAACCGCGCCGACCACGATTGCCGTCGCCGCCCCGATCGCGGTCGCCTTGCGCCCGCGCAGGTAGTCGATCAGCATCCAGATCGAGAGCGTCGCCGCCGGTGCCAGTAGCGTGTTGGTGAAGGCAAGCGGCGCCTGTGCACCCGTAGTAAGCGCACTACCGGCGTTGAAGCCGAACCAGCCGAACCAGAGCAGGCTCGCCCCGAGCAGCGCGTAGACGCCGTTGTGGGGCAGGATCGCCTGCCGCCCGAAGTCCTTGCGTGCGCCCACTACCACGGCCGCCGCCAGCGCCGAGAAGCCCGACGCCATCTCCACCGGCACACCGCCGGCGAAGTCCATCACGTGATGGTGCTGAAGCCAGCCGCCGCCCCAGACCCAGTGCGCCATCGGCGCGTAGATCAGGCACGACCAAAGAGCGGCGAAAAGGAGGAAGGCGCCGAAGCGCATGCGCTCGACCACGGCGCCCGAGATCAACGCCGCCGTGATGATGCAGAACGCACCTTCGAAGCAGACGAAGACGAGCTCCGGGATGTGCAGGCCCGCTCGCGGTCCGTTCGTCACGTTTTTCAGGAAGACGTTGTGCAGGTCGCCGATGAAGCCGTCTCCCTTGCCGAAGGCGAGCGAATAGCCGATCACGACCCAGGTGATGCTGACCACCGCCATCGCGCCCAGGCTCATCATGAAGGTGTTGAGGGCGTTCTTCGAGCGCACCAGTCCCGAGTAGAAGAGCCCGAGCGCCGGCGTCATCATCAGCACCAGCGCCGTAGCGACCATCATCCAGGCCGTGTCGCCGCTGTCGATGCCGCTCTTCGCAGCCGCAAGCGGCAGGGGAAAGGAAATGAGATCGTGCATGGTCTCGTCACCGCCTAGAGCACGGGTGTAACCGCGGCGGTGTCCTCCTCTCCGGTGCGAATGCGAACGACGCTCTCCACCGGGACGACGAAGATCTTCCCGTCGCCGACCTCGCCCGTGCACGCCGCCTTGGCGATCGCGTTCACGGTCGTATCGACGAAGTTGTCCGAGATTCCCACCTCGAACCGAACCTTCTCGCTCAGTTCCATCTTCACCGTAGTGCCACGGTAGGTCTCGACGTAGTCCGTCTCGCCTCCGTGCCCCTGGATCCTGCTCACCGAGAGCCCTCGCACCTCGGCGCGGTATAGAGCCTCGAGCACGTCGTTCGCCTTCTCAGGACGAACGATCCCGATAACTAGCTTCATCTTCTCTGCTCCTCTGAAGTACTGGCAAGAACGCGAGCTAATAGCTCCCAGACGAGCCGAGCAAACACACCCAGATGAGCGAGCGCCCCCTGCGACCGGGCTCGAGCGACTTTCGAGCCGGCTCCCCGAAGAGGACGCGTCACGATACCAAGCCGGCCCGCGGCGAGTGCGCGCACCCGCCGCGGCGCTCATGCGCGGATCGGCACCTACGCAGACGACGTTTTCGTCACCTCCTCGGCAGAGGGCACTTCTCTCTTCGCCCTCCCCCGAGCCACCCGCCCGCGGGGTCGTTCCAGACTACCGTCCCTCAGCGGCAAACAACGCACGTCGCGGTGCCGATTTTGTGTCGGATCAAACACCGACCGTACCGCTCACCCCTGCAACGAACCTAGCGACAGATCTTGCTTCTGGACGTCTCGATCGCGCCCGTAAGCCCTTGCTGGGCCGCGTACCAGGCGCCGTCCCGGATCTGAATGCAGAAGCCGCTCGCGCTCGCGCCCGTGATCTCGAGCGTGTCGAGCGCGCCTTTATCGAGTTGCAGCTCGTAGCTCTGCTTCAAAGCCGCCGGAGTCATTCCCGCAAAGCCCGAGTTATCGAGCCCGTAGGCACCGACGACGGGACCGAGAACCTTGATCTCGGACGCGGCGGCGCTCCGCTGAGCGCTCTGCAACGCGGCGCGCGCATGCACTGCCATGACGCCGGCGAAGATCAGAGCAACGACGACGACAGCCGCCGTCTCGGCCGCCGCGATCGGCGAGAGGGGATTCGTGCGCCAGGAATGGGTCGTCGCGATCGGGTGTGGAGCCGCCGTCATACCGCTGTGATCGGTCGCCGCGTTTCGCGCTCGATACGCGGAAACGGGCTACTTGCTACCCCGCCCGGGTAGCCGGATGGACTGCGCGGGGCAGCTCAGTGCAGGTGCTTGCGCTCGCCGCTTGCCAGGTAGTGATTGATCGCTTCCTCCCAGTCGCGCAGGTCGCGCTCGAAGACCTGATCGAGCGGCGCGCCGACCGTGATCTGAGCGCTACGACTGATGCGTTTCGGCTAGAAGCTCAGCGACGATCTCCCCCCTAGCTGACAGCTGAAGCAAACGGTGTCAGACACCGATCACAGACACCGGCGAGTGTCAAGGGAAAGGCGTGCCAGAAGTGCGCCGAAAGTTTCCCAGCGCGGCGAGGCTACTTCTTCTTCGGGTCCTTGCCGCCCCAGGCGCCGATCGAGACAAGCCGATCGCGAAAACCGGTCTCGTCCATGATCATCTGCATCTCGCTGACCGCCTGTTCCGACGGGTACATACCGCCGAGACCCAGCTCGTCGCGAATCTCGTCGCGATTGGCGATGAACTCCGCCCACTTCGGACCGAAGGCCTCGGCGATGTCGGCGAAGAAGACGCCCGGCGTACCGCCCATGCCCTTGTCGTAGAACTGCTCGCCCCAGGCCGAGAACATCTCGACGTGCTTGATGCCGTAGCCCTGCTCGACCTGAATCGAGCGGAGAATCTGGTTGATGCAGGCGACCGAGTTGCCGCGCGGGCAACGAGCCTGGCAGGTGTAGCACGAGAAGCAGTACCAGAGCGTGTCGTCAGTGAGCAGCGTCGGGTCGCCTTCGAGCGCGCGCCGAGCGATCTCGCGCGGCGAGTATTCGGTGAAGCGCGCGGCCGGACAGCCCGAGGTGCAGATACCGCACTGGATGCAGGAGAAGAAGCCTTCCTTGTGATCGTGCATGCGCGGATCGTTGACGATCCGGTCGACCAGCTCCTGCCGCGCGAGCGGGCGCTCGCTGAAGGAGTTGTCGGCGATGACCGAGTAGGGATTCGTCTTCGTTTCGCTCTTCGTCTTCTTCTTCTCGTCAGTCATCTGCTTCTCCATCGGCGGTTGTCGCGGCCGTCCCAGCGGCCTGGAAGAACTCGGGCCAGAAATAAACGTGGACTTTCTTTTTCGCGCTCCGCACGGCCGAGCGCACGTTGTCGCGGCAAAGCAGGCAGGGCGTGACGATCGGCGCCTCGTTTTCCGCGGCGAAGTCGATCAGCTTCAGCACCGCCTCGGTCGGGCCGCGGAACATGGCGCCCAGGGCGCCGCAGCAACCCGCGTGCAGGCCGGGGTAGGAGCTCACCATCTCGGCGTCGGCCAATTCCGCCGCATCGGCCAGCGAGCCCAGCGCCGTCTCGCGATCGGTCAGGCAGCCGACGTAGGGGACGAAGCGAGGCTTGGCGGCTGCGAGCTTGAGCTCCTCGCGCCGGGCGTGCTCGACCAGCGCCTGCCAGACCGGCTCGGTCTCGATCTCGACCTCCTGCAGGCTGTAGTCGCAGGCCGGGCAAACGGTGAAGACGGACTTGTCGGTCTCGAGCTTGGCCGGGACTTTCCCGCGCGAGCCGTGTCCGCAGCAGCCCGCGCCCTCCTGCTCGGCAAGCGGAAAACCGAGCTCGCGCGCGACCTTGGCGGTAGCGTTGAAGGCCTCCTTGTCCTGCTGCAACGAGCAGCCGGCGTAGAAGGGCTTGGGCTCTGTGCCCTCGACCGTGAGACGCGGCCTGCGGCGCACCTTCCCGGTCGACATCTTGATCCCCATCTCCGCGGTCGCGAGCAGGTCGCTGGGGATGAAGCCGCGCGAGACCATCGCCGTGCCGAAGAGCATATTGTCGATCTTGTTCTTGCGCGAGAGGCGCTTGGTCGCGATCTCGGCCACCTTGCGCTCGGGGCAGCGCACGCCGCCGAACTCCATCTGCAGCTCGCGGACCCTGCCCATCATCCCGGCCACGTCCACTTCCATCGGGCAGGCCTCCGTGCAGGCCTGGCACTCGCTGCAGCGCCAGACGTCCTCGCACTTGAGCAGCTTCTCGACATCTTGCGAGAGGATCATGCGCACCACTCGGCGCGGACCCAGCTCGAGCTCGAAGCCGTTCGGGCAGGCCCCGATGCACTGTCCGCACTGCAGGCACTGCCGGCACTGGGCCTCGAGCTCACGAACGGTCGCACGTGCTTGCTCAGGCACTAGCGTGGACACAGTCCCCACCTCCCGCGCAGGGAACGCTTCCCACTCGCTCCAGCTCGATTCCGGCCCTGTAGGCCTCCTCGCTTCCTTCGGCGCGGGCGCAGAACAGGCGAATGCGTCTACCGACCGTGTGCCGGTCGACCGCGCAGAGGTGCCACAGCTCGAGCGGAATCGGCGTTCCGGCCTCCTCCAGCAGCTCGCGCGCCAGCTCGATCTGCTCCTCGGCCGAGAGGTCGCCCGTGCGGTACTGGCAGCGCTCTTCCGCGCAGCCGGCCAGGAAGATGCCGGCCGCGCCGAGCCGCGCCGCCTCGATGATGTGCAGAGCGCTGATCCGGCCCAGGCAGGGCAGCTCGATCAGACGCACGCTGTCGGGATAGTGATCGTGGCGTAGTCCGCTCAGGGAGATCGCCGCGCCGGCGCACTCCTTGCAGTAAAAGCCGACCACCGGCCGCTCGACGCCACCTGTCATCGTGCGCAGGCGCCCGAACAACGCGTCGTCCGAGAGATTGTGCGTGATCGCCAGCTCGGGGCACTTGGCGGCGCAGATTCCACAGCCGCGGCAGGCCTCGCCGTCGATCACGGCCAGCTTGCCGTCGCCCTTCACCTCGGCGGGGCGGGGCGCGTCGGCAGGGCGCTCGATCAGGTTGATCGCACCGAAGGGACAAGCAGCCTCACAGGTGTCGCAGCCGATGCACTTGGCTGCGTCCACGGTCGAGGCGGGCACCGACTTGCGCCCGGCCGAGGAAAGGAAGTTGTGGATCTCGCTGGCGACCGCAGAGGCTTCGGTATTGCACTCCACCAGCGCCTTCGGCCCGGCCGCCGAGCCGCAGACGAAGACGCCTTCGGTCGTCGTCTCGGTGGCGCGGTTCTTGCGGTCGAGAATGTCGATGAAGCCGTCCTCGTCCAGATCGACGTTGAGAACCTCGGCGATCCGACCGGCGTCGTTGGCCGGAACCATCCCGGTCGAGAGCACGACCAGGTCGGGCCGCAGGATCTTCTTCTCCGCCGCGGTCACGTCCTCGACCTCGATCACCGGCCTGCCTTCGGCGTCGAATTGCACCTCTGAGGGAGTTCCGCGCAGGAACTCCACTCCGGCGCGGCGGGCGGCCAGGAACCAGTTCTCGTAACCCACGCCGGCGGCGCGCATCTCCAGGTAACAGATCGTCACCTTCATCTCCGGGAACAGAGTGCGCAGCCGGATCGCGTGCTTGAGCGCGATCATGCAGCAGATGCGCGAGCAGTAGGGCAGGCGGCGCCGGTCACGCGAGCCTGCGCACTGAATCATCACAAGCTCCTTGACCGGCTGCTCGCCGAGCCATGAGGCTTCCTCCCACTCGTCCATCAACTCCGCCATCTCGGTTTGCGTGACGACGTGCTCGTGCCCGTAGCCGAGGTGCTCGACGAGGCGCGCGGGCGCCGGCTCGCAACCGACCGCGGTCAGGATCGCGCCGGCGTGCACGGTCGTCAGCTCGGGCGACTGGCTGAAGTCGATCGCGTCAACCGGGCAAGCCTCGGCGCAGGCGCCGCAGAAGGTGCAGGCCTCAAGGTCAACGGTGCGCTGAACGCGACCGTCGTAGAACTCGCTGAAGATCGCCTTGCCGCCTTCTTCCTCGCTTCCTACCTGGCAGACCTCTTCGCAGAGGCCGCAGTTGACGCAGTCCTGCGTGACGATGTTCGGTAGCTGGCGCAGCGAGACCTCGAAATCGCCGGGACGGCCGCTAACCGATTCGACCGTGGCTCGGCGCCAGATATTCATATTCTCGTTGTCGATCGCGACGTTTCGGTGGAAGCACTTGCGTACGCCCGCCTGGGCGTCGGTCGTCGGCAGGCACTGACCGCAATCGTTGGTGGGAAAGACGGTGCCGATACGGGCCGCGCGACCGCCCAGGAAAGGCCGGCGCTCGACCAGCTCGACGCGGTGCCCCATCTGCGCCAGCTCGGCCGCGGCCTGCGTGCCCGAGACGCCGCCGCCGATCACCAGCACCGAGTCGACCCTGTTCTCGAGCACCATTTTGTCGTCGTGCGCGCCCGGAAACTCGATCGCCGCCTCGACGATTCGCCGCGCCTTGTCGGTCACCGACTCGCTGTCGCCGTTGTGCACCCAGGAGCAGCCTTCTCGGATGTCGGCCACCTCCAGGCGCAGACCGCGCTCGAACAGCCGGTGGAAGCGGCGGTTGGCGAAATCCTGCGAGCAGCCGGCGAAGACGAGCGGCCGGGAGCCGTCCTCTTCCATCAGCTCGAGCAGGCGAGCCTGGCCCTGGCGGTTGCACCAGACCGGCGAGCGCTCCACCTCGGCCACGTCCGCGAACGCCCTCTCGAGGCGCTCGAAATCGATGTTCTCGCCCATCGTCCCGGCGCACTCGCAAACGAGCACGCGCGGCTTGAGGCCGTTGTCCCGCAGCTCACTCATGCGGCCTCTCCACCGCGAGAGGAGGCGATCTCCGCGGCCGAGACAGGAATAGCCTCGACGGCTCCGGTCGGGCAGATACGGGCGCAGGCGCCGCAACCGATGCACTTCTCAGCCTCGTAGACGATCGAGCGAAAGGAGCTGACGCGACCTGGCACCTCGATCGGTCCGGAAGGCTGATGGCGCGCGATCTTGCGCAGCGCCTCGCCGAGCGCGCCGCGACGGCTGTCCGGCGGCGCCGCGAACAGCTGCATCGGGTCGAACGTGCCGCTGGTTTCGGTCGCGCCGGTCGGGCAGACCGAGGCGCAACGGGCGCAGCCGATGCAGAGCTCCTCGTGCCTGACGATCTCGCAGCCGATCGAGCCCGTGCTCTCGCGCGGAGCCGAGTTCGGAATCCGCTCGAAGATCGCTTCGCCCCTAGCCGTCAGTGGCATCGCCGCTCACTTCCGTTTCAGGGGCGGCAGGTTGGAGATCGTCTCGTGCATCTTGCGGGCCGCGGCGACGAACTTGGGCGAGTCGGCGGCGCTCATCGTGAACATCTGCACGCGCTCGGGCTCGACGCCTACCGACTGCAGAAGCGCACGGGCAAACTCGACCCGATCGATAGCGTGCAGGTTGCCCTCGCGGTAGTGGCACTGGCCCACCAGACAGCCTGCGAGGTAGACGCCGTCGGCGCCGTCGGCGAGCGCCTTGAGCAGATGCAGCGGACTGACCCGCCCGGTGCAGGGCACGAGCACGCTGCGGATCGTCGGTGGTAGTGAGATGCGTGCGTTACCGGTCGCGTCGGCGGCGGCGTAGGCGCACTCGCGGCAGAAGAAGCCGATGATCTTGCGCTCGGCGTCTTCCGTCTCGGCCGCCTGGGCCTGCTCTTCCACCAGCGCCTCGCTCATACCATCACCTCGGCCAGGATCTCCTCGTCCGAGAAGCCGCCCAGCGTCATCGCGCCGCTCGGGCACTCGGCAGCGCAGATGCCGCAGCCGCGGCAGGAGTTGGCGTCGACGACCGCGTGCGGCGAGTCGCCGACAGTCAGTGCGGCCGCCCCTTGCGGGCAAACCTCCACGCAGATGCCGCAGCCGATGCACTGCTCGCTATCGGAGGAGGCGACCTGAGCCGGAGTCAGCACATAGCCGGCCGAGAGCATCGAGACGACGCGCGCGGCCGCGGCCTTGGCCTGGGCGATCGTGTCCGGAATCGACTTCGGCCCCTGTGCCGTGCCGGCGACGAAAATGCCCGGGCGCTGCGTATCGACCGGGCGCAGCTTGGGGTGATACTCCTTGATGAAGCCGGCCGAGGACTGCTGCAGGCCGGCGACGTGGGCGATCTCGGTCGTCCCGTCCGAGGCTTCCAGCCCGGCCGAGAGCACGACCATGTCGAACACTTCTTCGTTCTTGCGCCCGGTGACCGTGTCCTCGAAGCGAACGAGCAGGCCGCCATCGGGCTGCTCGAGAATCTCGCCCGAGCGGCTGCGCACGTAACGCACCCCGCGCTCCTGAACGAGCCGGTAGTACTCCTCGTGCGCCTTGCCAGGCGTACGCATATCCGTGTAGCCGATGGTGACGTCCGCGTCGGGATCGTGCTGCTTGATCAGCGAGGCGTGCAGCGTCGCGAACAGGCAGCAGATGGCCGAGCAGTGCTCGTTGCCCGAGGAGCTGCAGTCGCGCGAGCCGACGCACTGGAGCATGAAGATCTTCTTCGGGATGGAGCCGTCGGAGGGACGCTTCAGCTCGCCGGCGGTCGGGCCCGAGGGCGCGAGCAGACGGGCCAGCTGGCTCTGGGTCACAACGTTGGGGAAGCGGCCGAAGCCGAGCGGGCGCTTGCGCCGCGCGTCGAACTCCTTGTGCCCGGTGGTGACGATGATCGCGCCGACAGCCAGTTCTTCGATCGTCTCGGTCTGGTCGAGCTCGATCGCGCCGGCCGGGCAGGCCTTCACACAGGACTCGCACTCCGAGCAGACGGCGCAGTTGAGGCAGCGATTTGCCTCGGCGATCGCGTCTTCCTCGCTATAAGTGCCTACGACTTCGCCCCAATCGGCGCGGCGCTCCGCGCCGTTGCGAAGCGGAGCAGGAACGCGCTGCCCAACAACTTGCCCGGCCAGCTCCTCGTCGCTCGGACGAGCCTCGGCGGCCTTCGCCGGCCAGATCTCGAGCAGCTGCTCGCCGCGCAGGAAGTTGTGGATCGAGCGGGCGGCCCGGCTTCCGGCCGCGATCGCCTCGATTGCCGTCCAGCCGCCGGTCGCGGCCGCGTCGCCGCCGGCGAAAACTCCCGCCTTGCCGGTCATCAGCGTCTCGCGATCGATCTGGATCTGGCTGCGCTCGACCTCTACGCCCTCACAGCCCTCGAGAAAGTCAGCGACGATCTCCTGGCCGATCGCCAGAACAACGTTGTCGGCCGCGATCTCGACGAAATCGCCCTCGATCGGGACCGAGCGGCGGCGACCGGAGTCGTCCGGCTCGCCCAGCTCGCAGCGCTGCAGCTCGAGCGCCGAGACGTGTCCCTTCTTGCCCACGATCTTTAGCGGCGCGACCAGGAATTCAACCTTCAGGCCCTCCTCGAGCGCCTGCTCGACATCCTCGGCCAGCGCCGGCATCTCCGCACGCGTTCTGCGGTAGGCAAGCGTCACGTCGGGCTCGCGGCCCGAGCCCTTCTGCAGGCGAATCGCGCTGCGGGCAGCGTCGAGCGCCACGTCGCCGCCGCCGATCACGACCACCCGATCGCCTACCGTGACCTTCTCGCCCAGGTTCAGCTCTCGTAGGAACTCGACCGCGCGCAGCGTCCCCTCCAGCTCTGCGCCGGCGATCTCCACTTCACTCGATTTCTGGAGGCCGACGGCGAGGAAGGCGGCGCCATAGCCGTCCGCCAGCAAGCCGTCGATCGAAAAGTCCTTGCCCGCCCGCTTGCCGGTCTCGACCTTCACGCCGAGCGCCGTGATCGCGGCGATCTCGCGCCCCAGTACGTCTTTCGGCAGGCGGTAAGCGGGGATTCCCGTCTTGAGCATGCCCCCGGCGACCGGCAGCGCCTCGAAGACGGTGGTCTGGTAGCCGAGCTTGGCCAGATCGCGGGCGCAGGTCAGCCCGGCCGGGCCGGCGCCGACGATCGCCACCTTCTCGGAGTGAACCAGCGGCGCCTTCTCCACGACGATCTCGGGCCCGACACGATCGGCCACGAAGCGCTTCAGCGCGGCGATCGCGATCGGCTCGTCGACATCGCCGCGAGCACAGGCGCTCTCGCAGGGATGGGTGCAGATTCGGCCGCAAACCGAGGGGAAGGGATTGGGAGCGGAGGCGACGCCGTAGGCCTCGTCGAAGCGCCCCTCGGCAACCAGCGCCACGTAGCCCTGAGCCGAAGTTCCAGCCGGGCAGGCCGACTTGCACGGCGAGGCGCCGCGCTTGTCGATCGCGTACAGCGAGGGAACGGCGTTCGCGAACGGCCGCGAGATCGCCTTACGCTTGGCAACCCCCAGATCGAACTCGCTCGAGACCGAGACCGGGCAGACCGGGGTGCAGTCGTCACAACCGACGCAGGCTTCGCTGACGAAGCGCGGGCGGTGGCGCAGCTTGACCCGGAACTCTCCGGGCGGGCCGGAGATCTCGGTCACGTCGGTGAGTGTGTGGATGTGGGTGCGCGGCTCGAGCGCGGCGCCGGTGAGCTGTGGCGCCAGCGAGCACATCGCGCAGTCCTCGGTCGGGAAGGTCTTGGAAAGGCGGGCCATATAGCCGCCGAGCGACTGCTCGCGCTCGACCAGGTGCACGTCTATCCCAGCTCCCGCCAGCTCCTCGGCGGCGGCGACGCCCGCGATGCCGCCGCCCACAATCAGCGCCGAACGATGCAGGAAGGTGCGACCGCGCGGCAGATCCGACTGGAAGCCGGCCCGCGCGATCGCCGCCGCGACGATCTTCTCGGCCTTGCTCTGAGCCTTCTCGGGCTCGTCGCGGTGGACGAACGAGCAACCTTCGCGCAGGTTGGCGAAGGCGACGGCGTTCTCGCCCAGCCTCAGCTCGCGCGCGATGCGCTCGAAGGTCGGGCCCTGGAAGCGGCGCGAGCAGGCCCCGATGACGAACCGATCGAGCCCGCGATCCTCGACCGCCTGCTCGATCAGGCGGCGTCCCTCGGTGCCGCACATGAACTGGCTGCGCGAAACGGAGACGATTCCGTCCGCGCCTCTGGCCACATCGGCCAGCGAGTCGAGGTCGAGCACTCCCGAGATGTTGCCTCCGCATTCGCAGAGGAAGACGCCGCAGCGCATCAGACCGCCGCCCTTTCTCGCGCGCCGATCCGTTCCAGAATCGGCTCGACGTCCTGCGAGTGCGACTTCACGCCGCAGACCGTGTCGGGATCGGCCCCGAGCGCGAGCGCGACCAGTTGCTGGGTGTGCAGGTGCACGAACGGGTACTCCTCGTTCGAGCCCTGCTCGATGATCGAATGGTGCCGATCGAACTGAATGGCGCAGTTCGGGCACATGTGCACGCAGACGTCAACGCCTTCTCGCGCCAGCGCCCTCAGCTTCTCGCGCGTCACCGCCATCGAGATGGAGGGGTTGACGAAGCGCTGGCGGAAGCCGGCGCCGCAGTGGGTCGTCTTCTCGTTGTAGCTGCCGGTCTTGATCACCCCGGCCGGCTCGAGCAGATCCTCGGGGATCATGAAGTTCTCGGCGTTGCCCACTACCTCGTCCGGAAAGACCTTGCAGTAGTGACAGGCAGGGTGGGTGGCGACCTTGATCCCGTCCAGGCGGCGCTTGATCAACCCGGGAATGGAGTGATGGCGACTCCAGAGGATCTCGAGCGTGTGCATGTGCTTGATCCGGCCGGCGACCTCATCGTTGTACTCGCGCCCGATCGGCGCCAGCACCTGGTTGGCCTGCTTGCGGTACTCGGGCACCTCGAGCGCGTCACGCGACTTCTTGTTGATCGCGTAACAGGTTGAGCAGAGATAGCTCTGGATCGGATGGTCGGCCTCGACCGCGACGCAGGAGTTCCGCGCCGAGACGGTCATCGTCGTCGGGAACGGCATCAGGTCGGTGTAGTAGCCGAGCCCCGTACAGCAGGTCTGGTCGGGGTTGACGATGTACTCGACATCGAAACGGTCGAACAGCCACTTCGTCGCCGATTCGACGCCTGGGTACTCGGTTGAGACCAAGCAGCTTCTAAAGATCTGAACGCCGCCGGTTACCGGCGGAATGTCCGGGGTGGTAGGTGCCATCGATCACCTTTCTCGCGCGCGGGTGCCGCTGCAGAGTATCAATAGCTCTTGCTTGTAAGTCAAATAAGCGGAGCTAATACCGCCGTGGCGCTGCAGACTTCTTTCGCGCGCGGTCGGACACCGCCCGGGGAGTCGCTCCGATCACGTCAAGGTTTTCGCGGCGATGTGAGTTACCTGAGCTGCGCCGTAGGCGGCTGGAAGAGAGTAAGGGTGAAGCTCAGCCAGTGCGCGGCTGGCTTTCCGTATGTCGTCTCCTCTTCGAGCCTCTGCTTGAGAACGGCCGAACGCGGCCAATCCGATGTAAATCCGATCTCTCTGTCAGAGAGCCATAAAGACACCAGAACGTGCTTCGTCGTATGGCCGTGCATTATCCCTCCGTAAAGGGCCCGAACCACCCGGCCGGTCTGCATCACACCGATGAGTCGTTTCTGCTCGACCCGCACCGATAGATCTCTGGTCAGCGTCGTGGTCGCGACCGCATGACGCTTGTAGGTCGGAACTCGCTCCTCCGTCAGCAGGACGGTCGTCTTTCCGCTGACTCGATAAAGCCTCAGTTGCAGAGCGAGGCCGCGGAGTGGATCGGCAATTGCGACCCCGATATGGCCGCCGCGAAGGACGCCGAGCGCCCCGCGAGTGCGAACGCCGAAGGTGCGATGCTCGATTAGAGCGAGTTTGTCGGTGCGACGCTCGAGCACCAACCGGCCGGCGCGATCGCGGAAGATCAGCGCGATCTGAGAGCTTCCCGAGACCATGTTGAGCCCGGGTTGCGCCGAAATCGAGATCGGTGGCGACCAGCGCTCAGCGTACGAGCGAGACAGCTCGAGCTCGGGTCCTCCCGCCCGTGAGACGATCGCCGCAAGCGAGAGATCGCCGCCGCGTAGCGGAGCAAGCCGAACCGATCTCGCGCTCTTGGCAAGCAGGCGCTTAGGCCGCCACGATGGAGCTTCGGCGATGTAGACGCCGCTCGACCGGGAAAAGGCCACAGCCAGACTTCCCGTTGACCGATAGGCAACTGCGACGGCGCCTGTCTTCGCTTTTCCGAGACGAGCCACTTCTCGCCACGACGTACCGCGATGACTTCGGCGGGTGAGGGCCGCGCACCAGGTATTCGTTCTCGGTGCGAGCAGGTCTCCGTTCAACCCCGGCTTCATCGCGCCGCAAGGTCCCGGCTGAGAACTCGACCAACGACCTTCCCAGACCTCGAGCTCCACCGGCCCGGGGTGCGGCGTCTGCTCCGATTTTGGCTGTTTCTTCCAGACCTCGATCGCGGCGGCCAAACGCCTTCCTTTCAGCGCGACAGTTCCCTGCGAGCCCACCGGCCCTATGGGCAGGTCGACGCCTACGGGATGGCCGCTCGTGTACTCCAGCATCTGCTCGGGGTCCAGGCCGCAGGAGTCCGAAGGCGGGCACAGAGCTGTCGAGCTGAGCCCGCTCTTGGCGCCGACGGCAAGTAGCGGCGTGAGCACGAGTAGAGCGAATACCGGCGCTCCGGTCAGCGGTGTCAGTCGCCCGACTAAGATCGCTTTGGCGGCGCGGGCGAGAAAGACGGCGAGGAAGAGCACCGCTCCGACCTCAACCAGAATCGCAGTAAGAAGCCACGCGTCGCGCCCTTGGTGCAGACGGTGCCATTCGAAGGCCAGCGCGATCTGAAGCGCGACGGCCGCCACCAAGGCAGCACCGCCCGCGAGCGTGAGCCCCGAGCTGAGACGCCGGCGCCGGCGCACGAACGCCAGCGCAGACTCGGCGAGAACGAGTGCAATCACGATCAGGCAAACACTGAGGGCAAGCTTCAGCGAGAGGTACCGCGGCGGAAGGTAGATATCGAGCGCACGAAAGTGATGGAAAAACCCCTCGCTGGTGATATTTTCGTTGACGCTCGCCGGGAAGGTCACTTCGCCGTTGTGCCGGTAGCGACGAACCTCGAGAGCCTTGAGCGCGATCGCCGCGATCGCCAGCAAGATCGGGATGGACGCCGCCAGAACCGCCTGCGCATTGACACGAGCCCGTTGCGCCAGCGTCCACTCACGTAGCTCTTCGCCAACCTGCTCCGGCGCCCCGATCTGAGCCAGCGCCCGCTTCTGCGCCTCGGCGCCGCTTGCTCCTCGCTTTCGCTCTTCCTTCTCGAGCCGCGAGAGGCGCCGTCGCGCGGCGGCAAGCGTCCGACGGCGTTCCCGCCCGCGCAAGGCGAGGAGTCGATCGATTTCGGCCAGGTAGCGGTCGGTTGAACTCTTCGTCTCGCGCATGGCGGCTTTACGGCACCTTCGAGCCTCTCATCGGCAGCCCTGCGGACGAGCTGGAGAAGCCCGGCTACGGAATTCGCGCTTCGAGCGCCTTTGTCAGCGCCTCGCGAATCGGCTCGCGTTCGATCCGGTCGAGCGCCTCGGCGAAGAAGCCGCTCACAATCAAGCGCTCGGCCTCGCCCGCCGAAAGGCCGCGGCTCATCAGGTAGAAGAGTTGCTCGCGGTCGACCTGGCCGACCGTGGCGCCGTGACTGCAGCGCACGTCGTTGGCCAGGATCTCGAGCCCGGGAATCGAGTTGGCGTGCGCCCGGCGCGAGAGCAGGAGATTGCGGTTCTCCTGATACGCGTCGGTGCCCTGCGCCTCGGGCTCGACCCGGATCATTCCGCGCCAGACCGTCGTCGCCTCGTCACGCAGCGCGCCGCGGAAGAGGAAATCCGAGTTGGTGCGCGGCGCGGCGTGCTCCTGGTAGGTGTCGAAGTCGAGGTGCTGCGAGCCGTCGGCGAAATAGAGACCGGTGACGCGCGAGGTTGCGCCCGCTCCGGCGAGATCGTTCGAGATCCAGGTCTTGCTCTTCTTCGAGCCCAGCCCGGCGCAGACCCAGTCCAGCTCGGAGTCGCGCTCCAGGCGGGCATGCTGGCGGCTGAAATGCCAGCCCTGGCGCGAAAGGTGCTGCAGCGAGACGAACTCCAGCTTCGCGCCGGCGCCGACGTGAATCTCCACCGCGCAGTTGGTCAGGGCGTCGAGGTCGTCGGCGGCCGAGACGTGCTCCTCGATCAGCGTGAAACGGCTGTTCTCTCCGGCGACGACCAGGAGTCGGGTCGGCAGCGAGCCGTTTGCAACCGTGCTCTCGATTCGCACGTGTAACGGCCGCTCAAGCTCCACCCCTGCGGGAACCTCCACCAGTAGCCCGTGCTTCCAAAAGGCGGCATTGGCGGCGGCGATCTTGTCGCCCGGCTCGATCAGAGCTCCGATCCGTTTGTCCTTTTCCTTGAGCGGGGCGAAGACGATTCCCTCGGGCGCCGCGACTATCTCGACGCCGCTCTCGTCGATGCGGGCGCTCCCGGCGAAGTCCAGCTCGACCAGAGGCGCGATCTCGGCCGGCCGAGCTTCGCCGGCGAGCTCGTAGGCATCGAGGTCGAGGCCCGTCAGGTCGGTGAAGCGCCAGCCCTCCTCCGACGTCGTCGGAAGAGACAGCTCGCCGTAGACCTTCTTTGCGGCGGCTCTACTCATTGGGCGCGTAGCGACGGTGCAGCATCAGGTCGTTGCCGTCGGGATCGGCGAAGAAGGCCATCTTGCAGATCGTCGTGTCGAGAATCTCACCGTCGAACTCGACGCCCTTCGCCTCGAGCTCCTTCCGGGCCTGTTCAACGTCCGCGACGTGAAGCGCGAGGTGACCGTTCTTCTGCGGCTTGAACGGCGCTCCGAGCTTTTCCGGCTCCCAGATCGCGAGGCAGGTGCCGCCGGCCCAGAACTCGTACTTCCCGTGCTTGTCCGAGCGAAGACCGAGCACCTCGCCGTAAAACCGGCGCGAGCGTTCCGCATCGCGCGACGGAATGGCAACGAAATCAAGCTTCTCGATCTTCATCAGCCAACACTTCCCTCCATCTGCAGCTGGATCAGGCGGTTCATCTCCACCGCGTACTCGAGCGGCAGCTCCTTGGTGATCGGTTCGACGAAGCCCGAGACGATCATCGAAGAGGCCTCTTGCTCCGACAGGCCGCGGCTCATCAGGTAGAAGAGCTGCTCCTCGCCGATCTTCGACACGGTCGCCTCATGCTCGATGTTGGCGTCCGCCTCGTGCACGCGAATCGTCGGATAGGTGTCGGAGCGCGACTCCTCGTCGAGGATCAGCGCATCGCAGACGACCTTCGACTTGGCGCCGCGCGCGCCGTGATCCACGCTGACGAGCCCGCGGTAGCCCGCTCGCCCGCCGCCGCGCGAGATCGACTTGGCCGTGATCACGCTGGTCGTGTTCGGTGCCAGGTGAATGGCCTTGGCGCCCGTGTCCTGGTGCTGGCCCGCTCCCGCGAAGGCGATCGAGAGCACCTCGCCGTGTGCGCCCTCGCCGGCCAGCACAATCGCCGGGTACTTCATCGTCAGCTTCGAGCCGAGGTTGCCGTCGACCCACTCCACGGTCGCGTTTTTTTGCGCGACGGCGCGTTTGGTGACCAGGTTGTAAACGTTGGTCGACCAGTTCTGAATCGTCGTGTAGCGGCAGCGCCCGCCCGGCTTGACGATGATTTCGACCACCGCGGCGTGCAGCGAGTCGCTGGAGTAGATCGGTGCCGTGCAACCCTCGACGTAGTGCACGAAGGCTCCCTCGTCCACGACGATCAGGGTGCGCTCGAACTGGCCCATGTTCTCGGCGTTGATGCGGAAGTAGGCCTGCAGCGGCATCTCGACCTTGACGCCCGGCGGCACGTAGATGAAGGAGCCGCCCGACCATACCGCCGTGTTCAGCGCCGAGAACTTGTTGTCGTCGAAGGGAACGACCTTGCCGAAGTGCTCGCGCACGATCTCCTCGTGCTCGCGCAGGCCGACGTCCATGCCGAGGAAGACGACGCCACGGCGCACCAGCTCCTCCTGCAGCTTGTGGTAGACGACCTCGGACTCGTACTGAGCGCCCACTCCGGCCAGATATTTCTTCTCGGCCTCGGGGATGCCGAGCCGATCCCAGGTCTGCTTGATATCCGGCGGCAGCTCCTCCCACGAGGCGGCCTCGGTCTCGGTCGGCTTGACGTAATAGAAGATCGAGTCGAAGTCGATCCGCGAAAGGTCGCCGCCCCAGGTCGGTATTGGGCGGGTGAGAAAGTGCTCGTAGGCCTCGAGTCGGCGCTCGAGCATCCAGGCCGGCTCGTTCTTCTGAGCCGAGATCGTCTCGACCACCTCGCGCGTGAGCCCGCGACCGGTGCTGAACGTCGGCTTGTCGGTTGTGTGGAAGCCGTACTTGTAATCGCGCCCGATCTGCGAGACGTCTGTCTCGGGCTTGTTCACTAGCGCGCTCCGTTGCTCGCTTCGGGCAGGTAGGCGTCGTAGCCCTCGGACTCAAGCTGTTCGGCCAGCTCGGGGCCGCCCTCGGCAACAAAACGACCGCCCGCGAATACGTGCACGAAGTCGGGGCGGATGTAGTTGAGGATGCGCTGGTAATGGGTGATGACAATGGCGCTCATCTCGGGCCCGACCAGATCGCTGACGCCGCCGGCGATTGTCTTCAGGGCGTCGATGTCGAGGCCGGAGTCGGTCTCGTCGAGCACCGCCAGGCGCGGACGGAGCAGCGCCAGTTGCAGAATCTCGATCCGCTTTTTCTCTCCGCCCGAGAAGCCGTCGTTCAGATAGCGGCCGAGCAGCTCGCGCGGCACCTTCAGCTTCTCGGTCGCCGCGGCCAGCTCCTTGCGGAACTCCGGAATCGGAATCGGATCGTCCTCGCCGCCTGTGCGCGCCTTGCGCAGGGCGTTCATCGCCGAGCGCAGGAAGCTGGTCACGGTCACGCCCGGAATCGCGTAGGGATACTGGAAGGCCAGGAAGAGTCCCTTCTGGGCGCGCTCGTCCGGAGCGAGCTTGAGCAGGCTGCTGCCGTCGAGAAGCACCTCGCCGGAGGTGATCGTGTAGGCGGGATGGCCCATCAGCGCGTGCGCCAGCGTCGACTTGCCCGAGCCGTTCGGGCCCATGATCGCGTGCACCTCGCCGCTTTCGACCGTCAGGTCGATGCCCTTGACGATTTCCGCCCCGTCATCCAGCGCGACGTGTAGATCTTTTATCTCTAGTAGTGGCATCTCTTATGGTGCCTTCCGCGTCGGAGACCCGCTTTTCGAGCCTGCGTCGGCTTTTTCACTCTAGCGGTCCAGGTTCTACCTTTTCACTCCCGCGGTCGACTCAGAGCTCGAGCCCGAATGGCGACCCGCCAGGCGCTACAGGTCGCGGCGGGAGAAGGCGAGCACGGTCGCGGCGGCCATCACCAGCGCGTATGCGGCCGACCAGAGCCAGACCGCCGTGCCGCCATTGATCGAGCCGCCGAAAGGGCCGAGTCTGAGCGCCGCTCGGGTGAAACCGCCCTCGCCCTGGATCAGGCGACCAAGCGAGCTCTGATAGAGCCACTCGAACGGCGCCAGGTAACGAATTACGGTTGCGGTGTGCTCCAGTTTGGGCGAGTTGAGAGCATCGCCGATCTCGCCCAGCAGCCCGCCGAACAGACCGGCGCCGAAGAGCATGAAGACGCCGATTCCGTTGGCCACTCCGCTCAGATAGACCGAGCTGAGCATCGAGACCACGGCCACGACGGCGATCGCGGCGCTGATCTCGAGCCCGGCTGCCAGCGCATGCTGCGGCGCCCAATCGAGCGTCGCGCTGGTGATCGCGATCGAGGCCGTGAAGACGATCGCCACGTACACGACAGCGACGGCGACCGCGGCCAACAGGCGCCCGAGCAGGAACTGCCAACGCGCGAGCGGCCGTACGATCAGCGACTGCAGGACGCCCTGCTCTGCGTCTCCGCGCACCGTCGAGATGGTCAGGAAGATCGCCAGCGAGACGCCGAAGAAGTAGGTCGCAAACACCGCCAGCCCGAGAATGGTCGCGGCTACAGAAACGTCCACCTTCGCACCGGGGAAAGGCGATTCGGGGACGTGCACGAACGAGCAACCCAGCGCGTAGAGGCTGAGGAAGACCACGGTCAGCACGAGCCCGGCGTGGAAGACGCGGCGGCGCAGGCTCTCGCGGAGCGCGTAGTTGAAGACGACCCAGGTGCTTCTCACTCGCCGTCCTCCGTCACTACGTCCAGATAAACCTCCTCGAGCGTGGCCGCACGGACGCTCACCCCGAAGACCCGCTCGCCTTCGGCCACAAGCCGCTCGACCAGCGCGGGAACCTCGTCGCGGCTCATTCCTTCGTATAGGCGCGAGCCCTGCTCCAGTTCGACTTCAACTCCGCGCGGGCGAGCCAGGTCCTCCAACGGTCCCGACTCCACCACCTGGCCGCGATCGACGATCACGACGTGGTCGCAGACAAGCTCGACCTCGCTCAGAAGGTGCGAGTTGAGCAAGACGGCGACGCCTTCGGAACGAAGCTCTTCGAGCAGCAGGCGCATATCGCGGCGGCCGCCCGGGTCGAGTGCGCTTGTCGGCTCGTCGAGAAGGAGCAGGCGCGGCGTGCCTACCAGCGCCTGCGCAACGCCTAGGCGCTGCTGCATCCCCTTCGACATCGCGCCCACGCGCTTGTCGGCAGCCGCGCTCAAGCCGACTCGCTCGAGCAGGCGCCTTCGCTCCTCGGCGCCGCCACTCGAGCCGGCAAGCCTCTGATGCAGCTTCAGCACCTCGTCGGCGCTGAGCCAGCTCGGATAACGGAACAATTCGGCCAGGTAGCCGATCGCGCGACAGGCCTGCCGCGATCCAGCCCGCGCGCCGAAGATCTCGACCTTGCCACCGCTGGGTCGCACCAGCCCGCAGGCGATCTTGGTCAGCGTCGACTTGCCGGCGCCGTTCGGACCCAGCAGGCCCACCAGCTGGCCCGGCTCGACCTCGAGCTCCACGCCGCCCAGTGCATCCGTCTTGCCGAAGCGCTTGACCAGCCCGCGCACGCTCAGCGCGGGGGCCGAGGCATGCTCGGAGGCCCCGACTGTCGGGTCATTCGGCGGCGCGACCACAGCGAGACTATAAAGACCCACCCTCGCCGCGATCGAGAGGTGGGCTACGCGCGCACGGTCCGTGGGCGAGTCTCGGGCCCGCTAAGGGTCGCCGCAACCGACATGGCGGGCGCGGCTCACCTAACGCCGTCCCCAATCCCTGCAAATCGAACACTGACCAGAATCGCGGCAAGCTGAGTGCGCGTCTGGGAGCAGACGAGACACACGCGCTGACGGCGCGGTGACTCGTGCGACTCGTTACGCCAGCGAAAGTATTCGCCTGCATCGCGGGCGGACTTTTGGTGGTTAAGCCGCCAGGAAGAAGCGCTCGCGCTCTACCATTACGACGCAGAAAGCATCCACTACAAGCGGGTCGAACTGGCTACCGGCGTTCTTCCGAAGTTCGGTCGTGGCCTCGTCGAAGTTCATCGCCGTGCGGTAGGCGCGCTTCGAGATCATCGCGTCGAAGGCGTCGCAAACGGCGATGATGCGCGAGCCTAACGGGATATCTATCCCGCTCAGATGATCGGGATAGCCGCTTCCGTCGTAGCGCTCGTGCGTCCAGCGGATGATTCGCGCGACCTTGTGCAGAGCCGGTGCGGCGTGCAAGATCCGCTCGCCGATCATCGAGTGGCGCTCGACGAAGTTCCGCTCCTCGGAATCGAGCGGGAAGGTCTTCTGCAGGATCGTGGTCGGTAGCGCCGACTTGCCGACGTCGTGTAACTCGGCGGCCATCCTTATCTGCTCCAACTCTTCGAAGCCAACGTTCAGCTTGGCCGCGACGGCCTCCACTATCTCGGCCAGTCCGTGCAGGTAGTCGCCGCAGTCCGGCCCGCGCTTGGCGAGCGCTTCCATCAGCACTTCGTTCGACTGAAGCGCGCCAACCGAAGGTCGCAGCGAGTACTTGAGCGCGTACATCCGCTCGTTGGCCACCCGCAGCGCGTCCGAGGCCGTGCTCCCCTCGTGCGGCAGCAGAGCCGTCCCGTAGCAGGGCGCCACGGTAAATCCGTCGCCCTCCTCAACCAACGAGGACGCTGCCAGATCGGCGAGTTGGCCGACCTCATCCTCGACCGTGAGCAAGGCTGCGAACTCGTCGCCGTCGAGGCGGTAGGCGCTGCCACGCGTAGCCGCAACCCGCGCCAGTTTGCCCGCCAGGCGCTTGAGCAGGGCGTCGCCGGCCGGATAACCGAAGGTGTCGTTGTACTCCTTGAAGCCGATCAGGTCGAGCAGCACGAGCAAAACCGGGCGATCGGGCGTGGCGGTCTTGAGAGCTTGATTCAGATCGGCGACGAGCCGGCGACGGCCTGGAAGGCCGGTCATATCCTCGGCCATGGGCAACCCGAGCGGCGAGCGGCGACGGAGAAGCTCCGCTCCCGTCAGCGCGCAGCTCGCGGCGATCAGCCCCACGATCGTCTGCACGATCTGGGCCGGGTTATACGGATTCGACAGCCCGTACCCGATCGCAGCGAGAGAGAGCGCCGTGACTACGTAGAGCGCCAAGAGGGTGATACGAAACAGCCTTCGGCTCATATTGCGAACATCGGCTGCCGCCCGACGCGCATAAGGTGATTAGGCTTCCCCGGAATGCGCGTACTCGTTACAGGCGGCGCCGGCTTCATCGGCTCCCACTTCGCCAAGCGCCTACAGCGGGCGGGCGAAGAGGTCGTGGTTCTCGACAAGCTCACCTACTCGGGCAATCCCGCCAATCTCGAGGGAACCGGGATCGAGCTCGTCGTCGGCGACATCTGCGACCCGCAAGCGGTGGAGCGGGCCGCGAAGGGATGCGAGGCGATCGTCAACTTCGCCGCCGAGACGCACGTCGACCGCTCGATTCTCGGCGCCACCGATTTCGGGCGCACCGAGTTCGTCGGCACGCAGACGCTGCTCGAGCTGGTGCGAAAGATCGATGTGCGCTACGTCCAGGTTTCCACCGACGAGGTCTACGGCGACCTGGAGGCCGGCGGCTCGTCACGCGAGAACGATCCGCTCGCCCCCTCCAGCCCTTACAGCGTCGCCAAGGCGGCGGCTGACCTCCACATTCCCGCCTACGTCCGCACCTTCGGTGTTCAGGCCTGTATCACGCGCGGCTCCAACACCTACGGGCCAAACCAGTATCCCGAGAAGCTGATCCCGCTCTTCAGCACCAACGCGCTCGACGGCCAGCCACTGCCGCTTTACGGCGACGGCAAGCAAATCCGCGACTGGCTCTACGTGGAGGATCACTGCGCCGGCGTCGAGGCGGTGCTGCGGCGCGGCCGGGCGGGCGAGATCTACAACATCGGCGGCGGCCATGAGGTCGAGAACATCGAGATCGCCGAACGCATCATCGAGCTCACCGGCGCCGACCCGAAGCTGCTTCAGCACGTCGACGACCGGCCGGGCCACGATCGCCGCTACTCGCTCAGCAGCGAGAAGGCGAAAGAGGAGCTCGGCTGGGGGCCGGTCGTCTCCTTCGCCGGCGGCATCGAGCAGACAGTCGCCTGGTACCAGGCGAACCGCGCCTGGTGGGAGTCGATCAAGTCGGGCGAGCACTACCGCGCCTACTACGAGCGGCAGTACGCCGAGCGCCTCGCCGGCGCAGAGTAGGTCTCGCCGCTCGAGCGGCGAAGGTTCCTCGTAGAGACTCATGACGCCTTTTCTGCGACTTCGCCTCGCGCGTCGAGGTACACCCAAAAACGCCCGGCTGAGGACAGTTTCGCTAGCCTCGAGGGTCGGTCTGATGCCTCATCGCGTACACGTAGCTCTCGTCATTGCCGGCGCCACGCTCGCTTTCGCCCTCGTTCCGTTGAGCGCGGTCGCCGGCTCGGCGCGCGCCAAGGCGACGCCGGCCATGGTCTGGTCGCCGGCAACGGTGGTCTTCACGGGTCACGGCTGGGGTCACGGGGTCGGGATGAGCCAATACGGCGCCTACGGCTACGCGAAGCACGGTTACACCTACGACCAGATGATCGCCCACTACTACCCCGGCACCGAGCTGGAGTCCGACGCTTCGAAGACGATCAGGGTGCTGCTCGCAAGCGGCGCCTCGAGCCTCACGATTTCCTCAGGCGCATCGTTCTCGGTCGAGGATTCGACCGGCTCCACTTATGACCTCGCAGGTCTTTCGCTGGACTTGAGTTCCTCGCTCAAGGTGGAGCTTGCCGACGGTGGTGGCAAAGTCGCCCTCTCTGCGCCGCTCAAGTTCACGGCCACGACTTCGCCGCTCGCCTACGCGGGTCGCAAGTACGGAGGCACCTTCCGCGTCTCCGTCAGCGGAGACGGGCTGAGCCTCGTCAACAACGTCGGCCTCGAGCGTTACGTCGACGGCGTCGTTCCCTGCGAATCGCCACACGACTGGCCGGCCGAGGCGCTCAAGGCGCAGGCTGTCGTCGCTCGCACCTACGCGCTCGGCTCCGTCAGGACGGGCTCGAACTTCGACGTCTATTCCGACACGCGCAGCCAGGTCTACCACGGCATCTCCGGCGAGTATCCGGAATCGACCGCGGCCGCTAAGGCCACCGCCGGTGAGGTCGTCTACTACGACGGCAATGTGGCGCGAACGTTCTTCTTCTCGACCTCTGGTGGTCGAACCTCCGCGATCCAGGATGCCTGGCCCAAGGCCAAGCCCGAGCCCTATCTGGTCTCGGTCAACGACCCCTACGACAACGTCTCGCCCTACCACGACTGGGGGCCGGTGACATTCTCGTCACAGAAGCTCGCCAGACGCCTGCACGTGAAAGGGCCGATCTCCGACCTGACGACGACGAGGAACGGCTCCAGACGCGTGGCGACCGCAACGATCACCGGCGCGGGCGGTGCGACCTCGCAAGCTACCGGCGACAGCGTCAAGCTGGCGCTCGGGTTGCGCTCGAGCTGGTTCACAGCGACCGTGCTCTCGCTCCAGTATCCGAGCAAGGCGGTCGTCTCCGGAAGCTCTCTGAGGCTCAGTGGGTGGGCTCGATACGCAAAATCGCCGCTGCTCGAGATGCGCAGCTCGGACGGTACCTGGAAGAAGCTGCGCGATCTAAATCCCGACTCCTCGGGCCTGTTCAAGGTACAAATCAGGCCAACCGCGAGCGCCTACTACCGTCTCAGCGACGGGAATGTGGTCGCTGCGCCGGTTCGAATCAAGGTGAAATAGGCGAGCGCGGCGCCGCCGCGCGAGAGAGGCCCTTCCTCCCTGATTGGACGATGCAGCGCGACCCGAGGCGCATTAGGCTTACCGCATCAAGCGTCTCTGGATGATTCCGCTTTTGCTTCTGGCAGGGGCGGCGGGGGGAGCGGACGCGAGAACTACTGCGTCCCTGCCGCCGCTTCCCAAAGCGTGGCCGCACACGCTTCAAATCGGCATGGCCAGCGAGCCCGGAGACGCAAAGGCGATGCGCCATACGACCCGCTTCGGCTTCCGCTACCAGTATCTAGCCGGCGGAGTGAACACCGGCAAGGGCTGGGCGACCTGGAACGAGAACGGCTCGTTCGTCACGCGCTATATCCAAGAATCGGTCGCCCGCAAGATGATCCCCGTCTTCCCCTACTACATGCTCTTGCAGTCCAATCCGACCGGTGGTGACGAGGCCAAGACCGACCTCGCTCACGTAAACAGCGTCACGGTGATGCGCGCCTACTACGCAGATTTGAAGCTCTTCTTCCAGCGGGCTCACGCGGCCACGGGCAAGCCCGTCGTGCTCCACGTCGAGCCCGACTTCTGGGGTTACGCCGAGCAGGCCTCCAAGAACGACAGCGCCGCGACGGTGCCGGCCGCGGTTGCCTCGACCGGGCTGAGCGAGCTGACCGGGCTGCCGAACACGGTGGCGGGCTTCGCCCAGGCCATCGTCGTGCTGCGCGACAAGCTGGCGCCGAACGTCATCCTCGCCTACCACATGAGCGGCTGGGGAACGATGCACGACATCGTCTACGAGAAGCCGTCGGACGCCGTCGTGCGCGCCTACGCGACCCGCTCGGCCAAGTTCGAGCAGTCGCTCGGGGCTAGGTTCGACATCTCCTTCGAGGACTTCTCCGACCGCGACGCCGGCTTCTATCAGGTCGTCCAGGGCAACTCGAAGACCTGGTTCAGGAGCGGCGACTTCCACCGTCACATGCTCTATGCCAAGACCTTCGTGCGCCTCGCGAAGCTGCGCATGGTCGCCTGGCAGATTCCCTACGGCAACACGATCATGCGGGCCGAGAACAACACCTGGAACCACTATCAAGACAACCGCGTGCAGTGGCTGCTGGGCAGATCCGGGCGAGCGCACCTGCGCGCCTACGCCAAGGCCGGTGTCGTCGCCTTCCTCTTCGGCCGCGGCGCCGACGGCCCCACCTGCGCCTGCGACGCGGCCGGCGACGGGGTTACCAACCCGGCTCCGATCAACGGCAACACGCAGCGCTCCTACTCTGCCGACGACGACGGCGGATACTTCCGCAAGCAGGCGAAGGCGTACTACAAGCGTGGCGCGCTGAAGATTCCGGGCTAGCACCCGAGGATGGCGATTCGCGGAAATCGTTCCACTTTCGTGACGAACGGTCATTGACGCCGGACAGTTCTTCTGACCGGTGTCTGACACCATGGCTCTTACGCGCCGAGCTTTTTATGGTTGGGCGGAGGTACGACGGGACCATCC
>PMNA01000028.1 GCA_003162055.1 Actinomycetota bacterium
GGCCGTTACCCCGCCAACAAGCTAATCCGCCGCGGGCTCATCCTCGATCGGAGGCCGAAGCTACCTTTTCCGTCTGCCCATAAAGCAGACGGGCTATCCGGTATTAATCCGGGTTTCCCCGGGCTATCCCAGTATCGAGGGCAGATTACCCACGTGTTACTNNCGCCGCCAGCGTTCGTCCTGAGCCAGGATCAAACTCTCCGTGAAGATCGGTCGCGTGGGCGAACCCACGCAAACTGATTCTCCTTCGAGCTTGGAGCTCAAAGTGTCTCCCCTCCGAAGAGGGTCGACGGTTTTTTATCTAAACCTCACGACCAAGCCGAAGCCGAGTCGAGAGGTCTCGACGTAAACGCACGCTGTTGAGTTTTCAAAGACCACGCCGCCGTCTGGCGGCCGCAAAAAAGCCTCCGACTCGCGCCAGAGGCCACAAGCATCGCCGGCTGAGTATAGCCGATGCGCTAGCTGTGCTCCGGTTTGAGGTCGTACAGTTTCAAATCCCGCCCTCGGACGGTTTCACCATGGTAGCACCACGACCAGGTCTGTCAAGACTGCCGCGGAGGTGAAACACCCTGCTAATCGCAGATATCTCAGGACTCGCGGAAGCGGACGAAACGACGTTTTCCGGCCTGTACGAGAGCACCGTTCAGACGGTCGCGGGAGAGGTCGAGATCCTTGACAACCTCGCCGTTCAGCTTCACGCCGCCCTGCGTGATCATGCGCCGAGCCTCGCTGGTTGAGGCCAGACCGAGGAAATCGACCAGCAACGAGGGCAGATGGAGCGTGTCGCCGCCGGGGAGCGCGGCCTCCTCGATACGCTCGGGCGCCTCCTTTTGCCGGACGACGCGGCTGAAGTGCTCGGCGGCGGCGGCGGCCGCCTCCTCCCCGTGCGAGCGGGCCACAATCAGACGGGCCAGCTCCAGCTTCTGCGCCATCGGATCGGTCTTGGGCGGCTCGCGCTCGAGGATCAGCTCGTACCACTGCGGCAGCAGCTCGTCGGGGATCCGCATGGTGCGACCGAACTGTTCCTCGGGCGCGGCGAGCAGCGGAATGTTGTTTCCCAGCGAGGAGCTCATCTTCTCGCCGTCCCAGGCGACCAGAATCGGCGTCGTCAGTATCACCTGCGGCTCGAGCCCGTAGGACTCCATGATCTCGCGCCCGGCGAGCAGGTTGTAGAGCTGGTCGGTGCCGCCCAGCTCGACGTCGGCCTCGACGGCCACCGAGTCGTAGGCCTGCATCAGCGGGTAGAGCAGCTCGGAGATCGAGATCGGCTCGTGCGCGGCGAAGCGATTGGCGAAATCGTCGCGCTCGAGGATGCGAGCGACCGTGGTGGTGCGGGCCAAGCGGACGACCTCGGCGTATGAGAGCTTCGAGAGCCACTCGCCGTTTCGGCGCACCTCGGTGCGATCGGGATCGAGAATCACCATCGCCTGTTCGAGGTAGGTGCGCGCGTTGTGCTCGATCTCCTCGTCGCTGAGGATCGGACGCTCGTTCGACCGTCCTGACGGATCGCCGATTCGCGTCGTGTAGTCGCCGATGATCAGCACGCCGACGTGACCGGCGTCTTGGAAGGCGCGCATGCGCTGAAGGGGAATCGCCCTGCCCACGTGGATGTCGGGAGAGGTGACGTCGATCCCCAACTTCACCCTGAGCGGTCGCCCGAGAGCCAGTTTCCTTTCCAGTCCGCCTTCGGGCAGCACCTCGACGGCGTTCCGCGTCAAAGTCGAAATCTCGGCCGGCTTGGGCATCACAAACGATTCTAAGGGTGGCGCCTGAGGCCCGCGCAAGCAAGACTCGCTCCGGTAGACTCCCGCGTCGTGCTTCGCGCTCGCAGAGATCGCTCAGGCGGGGAGCGCCCGGCCCGGCCAAAGCGGCGAATTCGCAAGCTGAGACTGCTCTCGTTTATCAGCGTGCTCGGCGTGCTCGCGTTCGTCTCCTTTTGCTTCGGCTTCCTCAGCGCGCTGGGCAGCGGCCTGGGCCAACTCGACCCGGCTCAATTCCAAAAGGGCGACGTCGACGGGCGCATTCTCGCCAGCGACGGCAAGACCGTTCTGACCATCCTGCGCGGTTCCGAAGCCCGCAAGATCGACCGCCCCGATCAGATCAACTGGACGATGAAGCACGCCATCGTCGATATCGAGGATCGTCGCTTCTACGAGCATCACGGAGTAGATCTGCGCGGAATGTTGCGCGCGGCCTGGACGGACATCGTCCAGGGGAAAGTCGTCGAGGGCGGCTCGACGATTACGCAGCAGCTGATCAAGAACAGCTACAGCGAGAGACAGCGCACTATCGCGCGCAAGCTGCGCGAAGCCGCACTCGCCTGGCAGCTCGAGCAGAAGTGGTCGAAGGATCGAATCCTCACCGCCTACCTGAACACGATCTACTTCGGCAACGGCGCCTACGGGGTCGAGCGAGCGGCGCAAATCTACTTCGGGCACAGTGCGAAGAAGCTGACGCTACCCGAGGCAGCTCTGCTCGCGGGGATCCCGCGCGACCCCGGGCTGTACGACCCGTTCCGCAATCCCAAGGCGGCCAGGGACCGGCGCGCGCTCGTGCTGGACAAGATGGTGCAGCAGGGAGACATCGGAGCGGCTGCGGCGCTGGAGGCCAGCCGGTCGCCGCTGCCCCGCCTGAGCCAGGGAAAGCGTCCGACTTCCTGGGAGCGCGTTCCGTTCTTCACCGAGTACGTCAAAGACCTTCTCATTCGCCACCTCGGTGCGGCGAAGGTCTATGGCGGTGGGCTCGAGGTGACCACTTCGCTCAACTACGGCCTGCAGAAGATCGCCGAGCAGACCGTCAAGCAGTCGCTGCCGAGCTCGCTCGGGCCCTCCGCGGCGATGGTGGCGATCGACCCGCGTAACGGTGAGGTCCTGGCCATGGTCGGCGGCCGGAACTTCAAGAAGAGCCAGTTCAACCTGGCGACACAATCGCAGCGACAGGCGGGGTCGGCCTTCAAGCCCTTCGTGCTGGCCGCGGCGCTTTCGGAGGGGCTCTCGCCCAGCTCCGTCCTGACCTCGAAGCCGCTCTACCTGTCGCTGGGCGATCGCTTCTGGTCGGTCTCCAACAGCGAGGACTCCTACCTCGGCCCGATCGACCTGAAAACCGCCACCGCGTACTCGGACAACACGGTCTTCGCTCAGCTGACCCAGATCGTCGGCCCGAAGTCGGTCGCCGCGGCGGCGAAATCGCTCGGGATACAAACCCATCTCGACCCCTATATGTCGATCGGGCTCGGCACCAATCTCGTGAACCCGCTCGAGATGACGCGCGCCTATGCCACCCTCGCAGACGGAGGCACCCGCATCGACGGTTCCATTCTCGGCAACGAGCCCCGTGCCGTTCTCGGCTATCGCAACCTCAAGAACAACACCGTCAGCGCGAACGCCGAAGTGCGCAGGCCGGCGATGGATCCGAACAACGCGGCGATCGTCACCTCGCTGCTCGAGAACGTCGTCAGCTACGGCACCGGCCATCGGGCGGCGCTGCCCGACCGCGTCGCCGCGGGTAAGACGGGCACCACCGAGAACTACGGCGACGCCTGGTTCGTCGGCTATACACCTCAGCTCGCCGTCGCGGTCTGGGTCGGCTATCCGAACAAGCTCGTCTCGATGGGCAAGCTCTTTCATGGCGCGCCGGTGATGGGCGGCACCTATCCGGCGCTGATCTGGAAGGCCTTCATGGAGCGCGCCTTCACCTATCTCGAAAAGACCGATCCGAGTGGGCAGTGGGAACCGCAGTACTTCAGCAACCCCTCCTACCCTTATTCGGTCTCGAAGCAGGTTGTCTGGCGTAACGAGAAGCTGATGCTCGACAACGGCAACTGCCGTAACAGCTTCCCGCTCGAGTACTTCAGCGGATCGGGCCCGACATCCGTCGCACCCTGTAAGCCAAATGAGGTCGACGTACCGAGCGTGGTTGGAATGAAGCTCGACGCGGCCAAGGCCAGGCTCGCTCTACAGCCGCTCAACGCCGAGGTGCTCTACCAGAAGGCCAAGCCCTTGCAGCGGCCCGGGGTCGTGATCAGACAGATCCCGGCTAAGGGCACTCTCTCCTCTTACGACAACGTCATCATCGTGCTGGCCAAGCCCGTGAACGGCCTGGTGCCGAGTGTCGTCGGCCTGACACTGGCCGACGCGCGAGCAAAGTTGAAGTCGCTCGACCTACGCTTGCGGGCGGGCGCGTTCGTCCGCGGTCAACCGGGGCGCGTCGTTGCTCAGCAGCCGCGCGCCGGCGGTGCATTGAGCCCCGGGATGACCGTCACGCTCTTCCTGGGCCACGACTGAGATACGGCGACCCGCCGACGCAGAGGCGCCAGGGTTGATGCCGAGCGAGCGTAATCCCGACCCGCTCGCAGCGCACGATCTGCGGCTCGCGCTCGCGCGCGAGTATCTGGAAAGGGGCGGCATCTAGCGCCAGCCCGTCGTGCTCGCCGCTGACGGCCAGCGCCTGGCAGAGCTTGCCAGGGCCGGAGCAGAGCTTGCGCGGATCGGAGACGCCGCGGCGCTCGATCATCCGCTCCAGGCCTTGTGTCGGCTCGAGTGCCCTGATCAACAGTGCGCTAGCCTCGCCCGCCGCCGAGCAGACGATGTTCAGGCACCAATGGACGCCGTAGGAGCGGTAGACATAGGAGTGCCCAGGCGGCCCGAACATCGAGGCGTTCCTTTCCGTCCGGCCGCGGTAGCTGTGACTGGCCGGGTCGCTCTGGTCGTAGATCTCCAACTCGACCAGCCTCCCACCCACTCCGTTCACGAGCAGCGTGGCGTCGAGCAGTTCCGGCGTCAGCTCGTGCGCGCTGCGCGCGAAGAAGTCGCGAGGAAGAGAGACGCCGTTCTCCGGGGTCACCGCAAAGAGCCTAGTCCGCGCTAGAAGAGATGCTGATCGTCGTCGCCGCGAGCCGTCTGCTCGAGCAACTCGCGCGCCTTCTTGCCTAGCTCGCTGATGTCGACGCCCGACTCGGCCTTGATCGAGCGTGCAAGAAGCGGCCCGACGCGCTCGGAGTCTTCGGCCAGGCGCTCGGCCAGCGCCAATGCGTCTTCCAGTACCGATGCCTGGGCCGAGGCGTCCTCGCCCATGTCCTGCAGAATCGTCCGCTCGGTGCGCGAGGCGACCAGGGGCTCCGGAATACCCTCCACCCAGACGAGCGTGCGCTTGCCTCCACCGCGCTCCTCGCCGAGTATCGGCTCGAGCGTGTAGATGCGGTCGGCACGGGCGTACTTGCCAAAGCCGAGGAAGACCATCCGCACGGCGCGATCTGTCACAGCGTCACTCTAACCCGAATGCGCCCTTGACTGCGAGCGCGTTGAGTGATTGGCTGCGCGCACTTCCTCTAGCGATAGGAGACACACATGTCGGAAGTCGCCGTTGCGGCAGCGAGCACACCTCCGGTCGGAAAGCCACGCAGGGTGCTGGTGATCATCCTGCTCTCGATCATCACTTTCGGCATCTACGGGCTGGTCTGGATCTACAAGACGTTCGAGGAGATGAAGGAGTACTCCGGCAAGGGCGTCGGCGGCTGGGTCGGGGTGATACTCGACATCGTCATCGGTTTCGTCATTCCGTTCCTGATGGCCTCCGAAGTTGGCAAGCTCTACAACGGAGACGGCAAGGAGAACCCCGTCTCGGGCTGGACCGGCTGCTGGGTTTTTCTTCCGCTCGTCGGCGGCATCGTTTGGATATGCAAGACGCAGTGGGCAATGAACCGCTTCTGGGAAAGCAAGGGCGCGCCCGCGGCCTGAGTCGAATCTCTCGAACCTCAGGCGAAGAAGCCCGCGCCGATGCGGGCTTCTTCCTTTTGCAGCGAGTGTCGCCTCTCCCACCTGAAAGCGCCTCGATGGCCAGCGGCTCGGCGTTGCCCGACCTACTCGTGCCGTGCGCTTTCGCTCAGGGCGAATCGCGCGGCACTATCCTCATCCTTGAGCTTCGACCGCCGCCTTCAGCGCCGCTGCTACCCGCTCTTGGTCTTCGGCTTCGAGAGCGGTGTAGAAAGGTAGGGCGACCGTGCTACTACTGAGTGCTTCGGCCCTCGGGCAGAGCCCTTCCGCAAAGCCGAAGCGCTCGCGCATGTAGGGCTGTAGATGGATGCACGGCAGGTAGCGGCTGGTGGCGATCTGTTCCTTCGTGAGCTGGTCGATCACGCGCTCGCGGTCGATCCCGGGAGCGAGCCTGACTACGAAGACGAACCAGGAGCGGTGGTGCTCGGCGTCGTCGGCGGCGGCCAGCTCGACGCCGTCGAGACCCGCGAGCAGCGAGCGATAGCGCTCGGCAACCTGCGAGCGGAGCTCGAGAATACGGTCGAGCTTCTCGAGCTGGGCGACACCGAGCGCGGCGCTGAGGTCGTCGAGGCGGTAGTTGTAGCCGAGGCGCACGTGCTCGAGCCAGGGGCCGTCGTCGCCGCGGCCCTGGTTGGAAAGGCTCTTGACCAGCCGCCACTGCTCCTCGGAGTCGGTAACGACGATGCCGCCCTCGCCGGTGGTCATCTGCTTGTTGGGATAGAAGGCGAACACCGCCGGGACACCGTGCCCGCCCACGCGCTTTCCCTTGTACTCGGCCCCCAGCGCCTCGCAGGCGTCATCGATCACGGCCAACCCGTGCTTGGCCGCCAGATCCTTGATCGGATCGAGCTCACAGGGATAGCCGAAAATGTCGACGGTCACGATGGCCTTCGTTCTGGGCGTGATCGCGGCCTCGATCGCCGCGGTATCGATATCCCAAGTAACCGGATCGATGTCTACGAAGACGGGGGTCGCCCCCTCGTAGAGGAAGCAGTTGGTCGAGGAGGCGAACGAGAATGGAGTCGTGATCACCTCGTCGCCGGCACCGATCTCATAGGAACGCACGAGTAGGTGCAGGCCGGCGGTGCCGCTCGAGACCGCCGCCGCATGGCGCGCTCCAACCTGCTCGGCCAGCATCTGCTCGAAGCGCCGCCCGGTTGGACCGAGCGAGAGCCGGCCCGAGTCGAGCACCTCGTTCACGAGCTCGTGCTCGCGCTCGTCGAGGAAAGGCAGCGAGAGCGGTATCGGCGCTCGGCCGGAGCTCATGCCTTCGCGCGCGCCGGCGCGACGTATTCCAGCCAGCGCTCCCAGCGCTCGTCCCGCCCTTGCACGATGTCCAAGTAGGCGCTCTGGAGAGCCTTCGTTACGGGACCAGGACCGCCGATTACGTAGTCGTCGACCTCGCGCACGGGCGTCACTTCGGCGGCAGTGCCGCACATGAACATCTCGTCGGCGAGGTACAGGTCGGCACGAACGAGGTTCTCTACCCGAACCTCATAGCCGAGCGAGCCGGCGATCTCGATCAGCGACTGGCGCGTGATCCCGTGCAGGATGCCGGTCTCGAGCGAGGGCGTGTAGAGCACGCCGTCCTTGACGATGAACACGTTCTCGCCCGAGCAGTCGGCGATGTAGCCCTTCTCGGTGAGCAGGATCGTCTCCTCGTAGCCGCCGAGAGCAGCCTCCTGTATAGCCAGCATGGAGTTCAGGTACATCCCGGTCGCCTTGGCGGCATGCGGGATCACGTTCGAGGGCATGCGCACCCAGGTGGAGATCTTGGCCCGTATTCCGCGAGCCATGCCCTCCTCTCCCAGGTAGGCGCCCCAGGGCCAGCACATGATCGCCACGTAGACGGGGTTGTCGCGCGGCGGCACGCCCAGGGAGCCGTAGCCGTAGAAGGCGATCGGGCGCACGTAGCAGGAGGGCTGCTTGTTCACTGCGACCAGCTCCAACGACGCCTGGCGCAACTCTTCGACCGAGTAGGGGATCGTCATTCTGATCAGGCGCGCCGAATCGTGCAGCCGCTGCAGGTGATTGGTAAGGCGGAAGATGGCAGTGCCCTTGGGCGTCTCGTAGGCACGAATCCCCTCGAAGACCCCTGAGCCGTAGTGCAAGCCGTGAACGCCGACGTGGACCGTCGCATCCGCCCAATCCACGAACTCGCCGTTCATCCAGATCTTCTCGGTTGCCTGTAGGTCAGCCATCCTTCTCCTTTCCGTGAATGAAGAGGTTAGCCGTCCGCGCGCGCGACGTCCAAACAAAGCGCGGCGACGACCGTCTGGCCGCCGCCGCGCTGATTCGAAACGTCTTCCTGTCTGTCAGCCGAGATCGATGAAGCGAGCATCTGCGAAGCCCGCCTTCTCGATGCCCTCGATCAGCGCCGGCTGGGCCGGGGTGTCGATCGAGAGGGCCATCAGTGCCGTGCCGCCCTGGCGCGTCCGTGAGACGGCCATGTTGGCGATGTTGACGCCCGCGTTGCCGAAGGCGACGCCGAGCCGGCCGATCTGGCCGGGCACGTCCTCGTAGCGGACGAAGGCCATCAGCGGTGCCAGCTCGATCTCGAGCTCGTAGCCGAGCGCTCCGGCGAGCCAGAGCCGGTGGTCGTTCCCGACCGTCGTGCCGGCGACCGCGACCTCGCTGCCGTCTCCGGACACCCGCACCCGAATCAGGTTGGTGAAATCGCGCGAGTTCGGCTTGGACTCCTCGCTCACTTCGATCCCGCGATCCTCTGCGATAACGCGCGCGTTGACCCAGTTGACGGGCTGCTCCTCGCGGTTCTCGAAGGCGCCATTCAGGACGGCTAGTGTCACCAGACGGGTGTCGTAGCCGGCCATGTTGCCGTAGTAGGACACCTCGATCTTCTCGGCGCGACCGCCGGCGAGCTCCATCGCCAGGCGACCCAGCTTGACGGCGAGAGGCAGATACGGTCCGAGAATCGCCAGATCTTCCTCGCGCAGCGCCGGGATGTTGACGGCGTTGGTCACAAGCTCGCCCTCGAGCGCCGCCGCGACCTGCGCCGCGACGTCGGTTCCGGCTCTATCCTGTGCCTCGCCCGTGGAGGCCGCGAGATGTGGTGTGACCACGATCTCGGGGTACTCGGTGAGCGGGCCGGTGTAAGGCTCTTTCGCGTAGACGTCGAGTGCTGCGCCGGCAACCTTGCCGGCCTTGACCGCCTCGATCAGGTCGTCGTCGACGATCAGCGCGCCGCGAGCGGCGTTGATGATGCGAACGCCGTCGCGCATCTTGGCGAAAGCTTCCTTATTCAGCATGCCCGTCGTCTCGGCGGTGCGAGGCGCGTGCAACGTAATGAACTCCGCCTCGGCGTAAAGGTCGTCGATCGTCTCCATCCGCTCGACGCCAAGCTCGCGGAAGCGTTCCTTGGAGACGACGGGGTCGAAGGCGATGACGCGCATCCCGAGGCCGGCGGCCTTGCGGGCGACCTGTTGACCGATCTTGCCGAGGCCGATGATGCCGAGCGTCTTGCCGGCGAGCTCGATGCCCTTCCACTTGGAGCGCTCCCACTCACCCTGCTTCATGGCCGCGTAGGCCTGGGGAATGTTGCGGGCCAGAGCCATCAGCAAGGCGATCGTGTGCTCGGCCGTGGAAACCGTGTTCGCATCCGGAGCGTTGGCGACGATGATGCCCTTGCGCGTCGCGGCCTCGACATCCACGTTGTCGACGCCCACGCCTGCGCGTCCGATGACGCGCAGGCGCGTGCCCTTCTCGATCAGGTCGGCGGTGAGCTTGGTGGCCGAGCGAATGATGATCGCGTCGTAGGCGCCGATCTTCTCCGACAGGTCCCCTTCGAGGTCGACATCGACATCGAACTTCTCCTTCAGCATCTCGATGCCGCCGTCGGCGATCTTCTCTCTAACCAGGACTTTCGCTTTTTCGCTCACCGCGCCTCCCCTTCTTTCTTATTCTGTGAATGCGGCGAGCGCGCTGTTTACCGCGACACCGCGTTTGATATCTGCACCCAGATCGACCAGTGCCAGCTCTAGAGCCTCCAACGCCGTAGTGATGTCGAAGATGTCGTAGTAGCCGATGTGGCCGATGCGGAAGATGTGGCCCTTGAGGATTCCTTGGCCACCGACGATCTGAACCGCGTACTTGTCACGCATGGTGCCGACGATCTTCTGACCGTCGATGCCTTCGGGAGCCTTGCCTGCCGTGACGACTGCAGAACGGTCCTCGTCCGGCGAGAACAGCTCGAGCCCCATCGCCTTGATCCCGGCGCGACAGGCGCGACCGAGCCTCTTGTGCATGTCGAAGCGAGTCTCGAGGCCTTCCTCGAGAATCATTCCGAGAGCGACATTCATTCCGAGGATCAGGGTCACCGCCGGAGTGAAGGCCGTTGTCTCGTTACCGAGCGCCTTCAATGCGGCCGGCCAGTTGAGGAAGAAGCTCGGGCAGCGCCCGGGCTCTTCGCTCGCAGCCCTGGCCGCGTCCGAGATCGATACCGCCGCCAGTCCGGGCGGAAGCATGAGCGCCTTCTGCGACCCGACAACGACGACATCGAGGCCCCAGGCATCGGTCTCGACCGGGATGGCTGCCAGGCTCGAGATGCAGTCCACGACGACGAGAGCACCGTGCTCCTTGGCGACCGCGGCCAGCTTCTGGATGTCGGCGACGACGCCGGTGGATGTTTCTGAATGGGTTAGGTAGACGGCCTTGGCAGGGTTCTTTTCGAGCTCGGCGGCCAGCTTGGCGGGGTCGGGAGTTGCTCCCCACTCCTCCTTGATATGCGCGACGTCGAGCCCGTAGGCAGCGGCTATCTTGGCCCAGCGCTCGCCGAAGTTACCGGCCGAGTGGACGACCACGCGGTCGCCCGGAGCGTTGATGTTGGAAACCGCCGAATCCATGCCGCCGGTGCCCGAAGCGGCGAACATGATCACATCGTTCTTGGTCTTGAAGACCTCTTTGAGCCTTTCGCTGCACTCAACGAAGGCGTGGCGGAAGTCCGCGCCACGGTGGTGGATGATTGGCTCGGCCATCGCCAGCAGTACCTCGGGCGGTACAGGGGTCGGGCCGGGCGTCATCATGTATTTCTTCTCAGGCATAGGACAAAAACCGTAGCCCACGATTTCGACGGCTCACTGGTCAGCGTGGATCAGAAGTTCTGCGACAGACACCCTTCTCGGCGCCGAGGAGATCGCACGTCCGGCTACAAAGCACCTGGTATACAGCCTATTTGCGGACGCTCTTCAACCAGGAGAACGGCTCGAGCACAACGCCTGCGGATCTTCGCTCAGGACTTAACTCGTCGGCAAAGTACGCACGAGTGTGCGGAGAAACACAGCGCCGCTTGCCACCTCCTACGAACGCTTTTCGGGCTCTCCGACAGGAGGGAGCTACTCGCCGATCGCCTTGAGCAGCACGCGCTTGCGCCGGCGCCCGTCGAACTCGGCGTAGAAGACCTGTTCCCAGGGCCCCAGATCGAGCCTGCCGCCCGTGATCGCCAGCACCACCTGATGCGCCATCAGCTGGCGCTTGAGATGAGCATCGGCGTTGTCCTCGCCGACGTTGTGGCGATAGGAGGAGACGGGCTCGTGCGGGGCGAGCCGCTCGAGCAGGTCGTCGATGTCCTGGATCAGGCCGGACTCGTCGTCGTTGACGTAGACCGCTGCGGTGATGTGCATCGGGTTAACCAGGCATAGCCCCTCCGCGATGCCCGAGCGGGAGACGAAGTCCTGGACGCGACCTGTGATGTTGATGTAGTCGCGCCGGTGGGGCGTCTCGAACCAGAGCTCTTCGCGAGCGCTTTTCATCGCGAGGAGGCGACTACCACTCGGCGGGGCCGGTCGGCCCGCGACCCGATATATTGCGGAACAAGACTCGGAAGAACAGGCGGAGGAATTTCATCTGGTGACAATACAGCCGATCGAGGCGCCCGGTATTTGAGAGACTCCGGCTCGATTCAGGATGCCGCGCACGTCGATCGAGATCCTCAGCCCCGCTCGCACCGAGCTCGCTCGGGGGAGGCCGCGCGCGGCGCTGAAAGAGCTGGAGGCCGCGCGCGCCGAGCTACTGGCAGCCGGCGATAAGGAGGGGCTCGCCGAAGCGCTCGAGCTGGCGCGTGGCGTAAAGACTCTCGCCCCCGCCGACACCAAGTCGCGCGAGCGCCTGCTTGCGGCGCTCGAGCAGGGCATCACATCTCTTGCTTCGGTCGCGCCGGCAAAGCCCCTATCAGCAACGTCGATCACCACTGCCGGCGCGGGCGGGCAGTTTCTCAGCCACGCCGCCCTCTCCAGCGAGCCGATCCTCGCCACCGCCCACGCCGCGATCAAGCGCGGAGAGATCGGTCGCGCTCTGCGCAGTCTCGAGAAAGCCAGGCGAAACCTGTCCAACCGCGGCGACCTGCACGGGCTCAATGAGCTGCTTGATATGGCACAGCGACTACCGACCGTCAAGGTGCGCCAAGAGAAGGCACGCAGGGAGCTGATCGATGCAACTCAACAGAACGTTCGCTTTCTCGGCCGCCGCGACGCTCTCAGTGCCGGCGAGGAGTGGAGCGACCCCTTCGCCGCCGCCGCGCCGAAGACGACTTCGAAGCTTCCTTCCCTACCGCCGATGTCGCGGCGCGAGATTCTGATTGCCGCCGCGATCGTTGCTCTCCTGGCGGGAGGGATCACCACCTGGGTACTGGTGAAGAGAGCGCCGCAGCGCGTAGCGCACGCGATCAAGTGCCCGAGCGGCGAAGAGGGCTCGCCCACCTGGTCGCCCGACGGCAAGCGAATCGCCTTCGCCAAGAACGGAAGTTGCGGCACACAGATCACGATCATCTCAGCTAAAGGCGGGCCCACGCGCGAGCTGACCAAGGGATACGGCGTTCTGCCCGATTGGTCGCGGGACGGGAGCGCGATCGTCTACCGCTCGCGCGACGGATTCTCGGTGATAACTGTGAGAAGCCGCACAACGCAGCTGATCCGTAAAGACGACGGAGTCATGGGCGCGAGCTGGTCACCGGACGGAAAGCGGATCGCTTTTGTCCACGGCCTCTTGCCCGACCCGGACGCCCACCAGAGTTTCAACTCGACGCTGTACACGATGAAGCCCGACGGCACTGGTGTCCGGCGTCTGCTCGGCCACGAGTGCAATCCACGAACCCCAGCCTGGTCGCCGAGCGGAAGCTCTCTCCTCTTCGGATGTGACGACGGCGTATATGCGCTACCGACCAAGGGCGGTCGGCGGGAGCAGCTCGTCGCGGCCGATTTCACAACTTGGCCGGTCTCCGTCTCGATGACTGCCGACGCCAAGCTACTCGCCTTCGCCTGGAACGGCATCGAAACCACGAAGCTCGAGGGAAATGCCAAGCCGCAGACCATCGTCGAGGTGGGCGACCCGTTGGACTCGACCATCGACGTCGCCTGGTCGCCCGACGGAACCAAGTTAGCCTTCTCGATCAGCGGCTCGGACTTGGACAACGGTCTCTACGTGATCGACCGCGACGGCAGCCATCGTCGGCGCCTTGCCTCCTTCTGAAGCAGCCGTGATACTTACTCACAGAGATGCCCCGAACAAGCGGTGAACTTCTCAGCGCCGCCCGAGAGGACTTCGCCCAGGGTGAACAGACGAAGGCCCTGGCGGAGCTTCGCCGGGCCCGGCGCGGCTTCCGCCGCATCCGAAGCAGGAACGGGCTCGACGCGATCCTCGAGCTGGTGGCCGCCAACGAGACAGGCTCGCCGCGCGAGGCGCAGCTGCGCAGCCGTCTGATCGTCGAAGTCGAACGAGACCTCGGGCAATTCGACGAGCAAGCCTCGAGGGCGCTAGGCAAAGGCAGGCAGCACTATCTCGAACACTCGACGAAGATAAGGCCTCCGTCGCCTCGCAGAGTTCGAATCACGCACATCGTCGGCCTGGTCGCGATCGTGATCCTCGTTGCGCTCGTGATCACTGTGATCTACGCCGGCTACGACTTGCTCTGGTCGCAATGGGGTCGGCCGTCTTAACCGGACGGCCCACTGATCGCGCTTCTACGCTACCGAATGCCCGAGTGACGAGACCGGCTCAGCCGTTCAGCTTCGCGCGCAGCAACTCGCTGACGACCTTGGCGTCGGCCTTGCCCTGGGTCTCCTTCATCACCTGACCGACGAAGAAGCCGAGCAGGCCCTCCTTACCGCCGCGGAACTGCTCGACCTGGCTTGGATTGGCAGCGAGGATGCGGTCGATTAGCGGCTCCAGCTCGCCCGCGTCGGAGATTGCGCTCTGCGAGATGAAATCGATCGCCGCAAAACTCGACGATCCGCTCGCGCCAACCCCTTCGTTGAAAACGGCGGTCGGGATGCTCGAGCGCGCTTCGATCAGCTTCGCCAGCTCGTTCGGATTAACGGCGTCCGGATCGACTCCCGCCGCGGCCAGTTGGTTCATCAACACGTTGGCGGCGGCTTTCGGCTCCGCGCCTGCGGCCACCAACCGCGAGTAGAGGGCGTCCCGCCCACTAGTGACCAGATCCAGCGCCAACTCGTAGCCGAGCTCCGACGTGAGCCGCTCGATCCGCGAGCCCGGTAGCTCCGCCAGTTCGGCCTCGAGACGCTCGACCAACTCTGCCGAGGGCTCGTAGGGCACCAGATCGGGCTCGGGGAAGTAGCGGTAGTCCTCGGCCTCCTCCTTGGAGCGGTGCGCGGTCAGCGTGCCCGAGGCGGCGTCGAAGTCGTAGGTCTCCTGCAGGATCTCGTCGCCCGACTCGTAGACGGCGATCTGGCGCGCGATCTCGGCTTCGATGCCGCGACCGATGAAGTTGAAGGAGTTCATGTTCTTGAGCTCACAGCGGGTGCGGAGCTCGTTCGAGCCGGCCGGGCGCACCGAGATGTTTGCGTCGCAACGCAGCGTGCCCTTCTCCATCTCGGCGTCCGAGATGCCCAGCTCGACAACGGTCTGGCGTAGCAGCCGCAGGAAGCGCTTGGCCTCCTCGGACGAATGGATATCGGGCTCGGAGACGATCTCCATCAGCGGCGTGCCGCCGCGGTTGAAATCCACCAGCGAGTGCTCGGCGCCGACGATACGGCCCTCCACCCCGCCGACGTGGATCGTCTTGGCCGCGTCCTCCTCGAGGTGGGCACGGTTGATGCGGATCTCGCTCGCTCCCTCGGGACCGGGCACGACGAGACGGCCGCCGATGCAGAGAGGTGCCTCGTACTGAGAGATTTGGTAGCCCTTGGGCAGGTCTTGGTAGAAGTAGTTCTTGCGTGCGAACAGCGCTCTACCTGACACCTTGCAGCCGAGCGCAAGCCCTAGCTTGATCGTCCACTCGATCGCCTGGGCGTTCGGCACCGGCAGCGTGCCGGGGTGCGCGAGACAGACCGGGCAGGTGCGCACGTTCGGCTCCAGCCCGAAGGAGGTCTCGCAGCGGCAGAACATCTTCGTCCGTGTCTTCAGCTCGACGTGGATCTCGAGCCCGATAACCGGTTGCCACTCGCTCACGGACCTGTTCGTGAGCGCGCTCATGCGCTCTCCTTCAGGCGCGGCGGCACGAAGTCGAACTCGAGCGCCTGCTCGAGGGCGTGTGCGGCGCGGAAGAGCACGTTCTCGGAGAACTGCGGCCCGGTCAGCTGCAACCCGACCGGTAGCCCCTCGGACAGCCCGCAGGGAATCGAGAGTCCCGGCAGCCCGGCCATGTTGGGCGGAATCGTGAGAATGTCGGAGGCGTACATGGCCAGCGGATCCTGCGTTTTCTCGCCCAGCTTGAAGGCCACCGTGGGCGAGGTCGGGCTGACGATCAAGTCGAAGCGCTCGAACAGGGCGGCGTGCTCGCGGGCGATGATCGTGCGCACCTTCTGGGCCTGGCCGTAGAAGGCGTCGTAGTAGCCGGCCGAGAGCGCGTAGGTGCCGATCATGATGCGGCGCTTGGGCTCGTCGCCGAAGCCCTCGTCGCGGCTGCGCTCGTACATCTCGATCAGGCTGGACGCGCCCTTTGCGCGGTGGCCGTAGCGGACGCCGTCGTAGCGAGCCAGATTTGAAGATGCCTCAGCCGGAGCGATCAGGTAGTAGCAGGCTAAGCCGTACTCGATCGAGAGCGGTAGCGAGCACTCCTCGACCTCGGCCCCCAGCTCCCGACAAAGCTCGATCGCCTTCTCGGCCTCGGCCTTCACGCCCGGCGCGATCCCTTCAGCCTCGTTCATCTCCCTGGGCAGGCCGATGCGCATTCCCTTTAGGTCGCGGGCTTGCGGCAACTCGACCGGGCCGGGCAGCTCAACCGTGGTCGAGTCGAGTCGGTCGCGCCCGGCAATGATCCGGTAGAGGAGCGCGCAGTCGCGCACCGTCTTGGTGATCGGCCCCACCTGGTCGAGGCTGGAGGCGAAGGCGATGATGCCGTAGCGCGAGACGGTGCCGTAGGTCGGGCGCAGGCCGACCACGCCGCAAAGCGAGGCCGGTTGCTTGATCGAGCCGCCGGTGTCGGAGCCGAGCGCCCAGGGCGCCAGGCCGCCGGCCACTGCCGCCGCCGAGCCGCCCGAAGAGCCGCCGGGCACCCGCTCGAGGTTCCACGGGTTGTGGGTCGGGCCGTAGCCAGAGTTCTCGGTCGAGGAGCCCATCGCAAACTCGTCCATATTCGTCTTGCCGAGCGGCGGCAGGCCGGCCTGTTTGAGCTTGGCCGCCACGGTCGAGTCGAACACCGGCAGGTAACCGGCGAGAATCTTTGAGCCGGCCGTCGTCTCGATGCCCTCGGTCGTGATTACGTCCTTGATCGCGATCGGGACGCCCGTGCCCTGGCACTGCTCGACCAGCTTCAGGTAGGCGTGGATCTCACCGTCACGACCGGCGATCGCATCGAGGTAGGCGCCGTGCAGTTCCTCGGCGCTCACTTCGCCGCGCTCGAGCAGCCCCATCGCCTCCTCCGCGGTCAGGCGCAAGGTGTCTATCCGGCTAGCCACTGGCAGGCACCCGGAAGGCGTTGGCTTCGCTCTCGGGCGCGTTCGCGAGCGCCTGCTCGCGAGAAAGAGAGGGACGCGGCTCGTCGGGATCGACGACGTTGACGAGCGGCAGCGAATGTGACGTCGGTGGCACGTCGGCCAGGTCGAGCTCCGAGACCTTCCCGATCGCCTCGAGGATGGCGTTCAACTGCTCCCCGAAGCGCTCGACCTCCTCCTCGCTCAGCGCCAGACGGGCCAGCTTGGCGACGTGAAGGACTTGTTCCCGCGAGATGGCCACGGCTGAATCCTGCCAGTAGCGGCGCCACTCTGTCTAAAACAGCCCGCGTACGCGGACGAACCAGACGATTTACCGTTCGATTTTCGGAATACCGAAAGCCGATATCCCGGGGCGCCGCTGGCGGTACGAGCCCCGAGAAAACAGTGTTCCCACACGGTCTCGGAGAAAATCGTGCCGAAAGCGGTGTCAGGCGGCCATGGCGATCGACACCTCCCGGGCGCCTCGGCCACCGCCCGAGTAAGCGGGTAGAGAAACGGGCCCTTTGCGGGCCCGTTTCGACGACCTACTGTGTGTGATTCTCAGACGACCTGGACGTTATCGGCCTGAAGGCCCTTGTCGCCCTGGACGATCTCGAACTCGACCTTCTGCCCTTCGACGAGTGTGCGATATCCGTCCATGGTGATCTTCGTGTGGTGGACGAAGACGTCGTCTCCGCCCTCTCGTTCGATGAATCCGAAGCCCTTCTCGTTTGAGAACCACTTGACGGTGCCCTGAGCCAACATTTCCTCCTTGAACCTGCGACGGCCCGGGCACCGAGCCGTCGAGCGGGGATTGAGCTCGTCAAAAATATCCCGCTGGCTAGTCGAAAGCAAGCAGTCCGCGCCTGACACGAGCCGCACGGACGGTGTTGGTGAGGAGCATCGCTCTCGTCATCGGGCCAACTCCGCCCGGAACCGGGGTGAGGAGACCGGCGACCTCGGCCACGCCCTTGTCGACGTCGCCGACGAGTCCCTCGGGCGTTCGCGTGATGCCGACGTCGATAACAGTGGCACCCGGCTTGACCATCTCCTGCGTAATCAGGCCGGCACGGCCGGCCGCCGCAACCAGCAGGTCGGCTCGCCTGGTGCGCTCGGGCATGTCTCGCGTGCGGGTGTGGCAGAAGGTTACCGTCGCGTTCGCACGTAGCAGCAAAGCGGCCATCGGCTTACCGACGATCTCGCTGCGCCCGACGATCACGGCGTCTGCGCCTTCCAGCTCGACGTCGTAGGCGCGGAGCATCTCCATGATCCCGAGCGGTGTGGCCGAGATGTGGCCCTCGCGCCCGAGCCAGAGGCGGCCGACGTTGACGGGGCTGAAGCCGTCCACGTCTTTGATCGGGTCGATTGCCTCCATCACGCGCGGCTCGCTGATCTGGGCCGGGACGGGCGACTGGACGATGAAGCCGTCGACGTTCTCGTCGACGTTCAGCTCTCGCACGAGCGTGAGCACCTGCTCTTCGCTCGCGCCGTCCGGGAGCCGGTGGTCAATCGACTCGATCCCGACCTCGCCGCAATCCTTGTGCTTGTAACCCACGTAAACCTCCGAGGCGGGATCGTCGCCGACGAGTACCGTTGCCAGCGCGACATGCCCCAGTTCGCGCACCTCCTCGGCGACCTGGGCGCGAACACGCGCCGCCAACTCAGATCCGTTCATGAGAATCGCCGTCATCGGAAGCGGAACTCTAGCCGATACCCCCGATGGAGGGTTGACGCTCGAATCCGCCTGCCGATCATGAGCGAAGGCCCATTATCAGGTGGACCTATGCGAAAATACCGTCGCCCTCTTATCTTCGCTGCCCTTGCCACGCTCGTGATCGTGGCCGCCGTCGCCGCCTTCTTCGTGCCGACGACCGCCGCGCTCTGCCTGGTTGCCATTGCGGCCATTCTGGTCGCCGTCGGTGGCGCGGCGCTAGCGCGCCAGTTCTAGTTTCCTTCGACCGCCGCAGAGAGCGATCGCTGCGGGATAACGATGAAGGCGCGGAGCAGAATCGAACTGCTGTACGAGGCTTTGCAGGCCTCTGCCTAGCCACTCGGCCACCGCGCCGTGCAGGCGAATCCTAGACTGAGCCGGGGGATATCGGCGTCGGCCTCGGGCAAGAAGACAAAGCCGCCGGGTCCCGGACTCCCGACGGCTTCAAGCGGATGAAGGGATTCGAACCC
>PMNA01000007.1 GCA_003162055.1 Actinomycetota bacterium
CGAGCTCCAGCTCGATCTGCTGCGCGCCGCGGCCGCCCGCGTCCGCCCCGGCGGCAGCGTCACCTACTCGGTCTGCACGATCAACCGCGAGGAGAACGAGGACGTCGTTGCGGCTTCCGGTCTGAAGCCCGAGCCCCTGGGCGAGCTCTGGCCGGAGTTCTCGCACCCGCACCATCCCGAGTTCCTGCTCACGCTGCCGCACGTGCACCGCACGAGCGGGTTTTTTGTTGCGCGGTTGCTGGTGTCGTGAGCTAAAAGCCCTCTACGCGTGCGGCTTCTCGGGGTTCGGGCACCTTTGCCCACCCACCACNNCCCACCACCCCCCACCCACCCACGGGGCGGATGACGGTACCGAAACAAGACGCGCGAATATGCGCCGATTTCGAGACAAGACGCTGACAGCGAGCTCGCGGCGCTAGGAGACTGAGGGAAGAAATCGAGGAAGCTCGTTCGGAATCCGAGCCGAGAAACAGCGAGTTGCGCTCAACCCGCCCCAAAAGGACACCTACCGAAAATCGCGGCTCGTAGATAGTCTTCCGTCTATGTCTGCGGCGGCTAGTGCACTCGACGCGCTGAAACGCGAGCTCGGCGAGCTCAAGGATTTCGACCGGATCGCTGCGCTTTTGGCCTGGGATCAGCAGGTGATGATGCCGCCGGACGGCGCCGCCGGGCGGGCCGACCAGCTCTCGACGCTGGGCCGACTGATCCACGAAAGGTCCACCTCGCCCGAGCTGGGCAAGTTGCTCGACGTGGCCGAGCCGGTTGCGGCGAAGCTCGATCCCGACTCCGACGACGCCAGGCTGGTCAAGGTCGCCCGCCGCGAATTCGAGCGCGAGGTCAAGGTGCCGCAGGATCTTCGCGCGGCGATCACGCGAACCTGCTCGGAGTCCTATCCGGTCTGGGTGGAGGCACGGCAGAAGAGCGACTTCGCCGCCTTCCTGCCCTACCTGGAGAAGACGCTCGAGCTGAAGCGCCGCTACATCGAGTGCATGGCGCCCGAGACGGAACCTTACGACGCGCTGCTCGACGAGTTCGAGCAGGGGATGACCACGGCCGAGATCCGGCCCATCTTCGCCCGTCTGAAGGAGGTGCTGATACCGCTGGTGCGCGCCGTCGGCTCTTCCGACGCCGTCGACGACGCGCCGCTGCGCCGGCAGCTCCCGGTCGCCGGGTTGCGAGAGATCGAGCAGAGGGCGCTCGCCGCTGCCGGCTTCGACCCCGACGCCTTCCGCCTCGACACGACCGTCCACCCCTTCGAGACCGCCATCGGCATCTCCGACATCCGCCTCTCCACGCGCTACGAGGTCGAAGGGCTGGAGAGCCTGTTCTCGAGCGTGCACGAGTTCGGGCACGGCCTCTACGAGCACCAGATCGCGCCCGAGCTCGACTCAGGCCTGCTCGCCCGCGGCGCCTCGCTGGGCTGGCACGAGTCGCAGAGCCTGCTCTGGGAGAACCTGATCGGTCGCAGTCGCCCCTTCTGGCAGCGGTTCGCGCCCGACCTCAGCGAGATCTTCCCCGACCAGTTCGGCTCGCTCGGCAGCGCGGAGGTCTACGCGCTGGTGAACAAGGTTCGCCCCGACTTCATCCGCGTCGAGGCCGACGAGGCGACCTACAGCCTGCACGTGATCGTGCGCTTCGAGCTGGAGCAGGAGATGCTCTCGGGCGAGCTGGCGCTGAGCGATCTGCCCAGCGCCTGGAATCAGCGCATGCACGACTACCTCGGCGTCGAGGTGCCAGAAGATCGGCTCGGCGTGCTGCAGGACGTGCACTGGTCGCAGGGATCGCTCGGTTACTTCCCCACCTACTCGCTCGGCCACCTGCGCGCCTCGCAACTCTGGCAGCGCATCGCGAGCGAGTTGCCCGAGCTGCCCGAGGAAATCGCCCGCGGCGAGTTCGAGGCGCTCCGTGAGTGGCTGCGCGAGAACGTGCACCGGCACGGAATGAAGTTCACGCCCGCCGAGCTGCAGGAGAGAGTCCTCGGCGGCCCGATCGATCCCGAGCCCTTCATCAGTCGCCTGCGCGAGAAGCTGGCCGGCATCTACGGCCAAGCGCTAATTCCGTGATCCAAGCTCGCGACCTCTAAGATCCAGGCCATGTCCTGGAAGGAATGGGTGCGCACCGCCGAGATCGAGCCGTCGATCTACGCCGCCGATTTCTCCAGCCTCGGCGAACAGCTCGAGAATCTGATGCGCGGCGGGGTGCGTATCTTCCAGTTCGACGTCGGCGACGGCCAGTTCGTCCAGCCGATCACCATCGGCCCGATCGTGCTCGAGTCGATCGCGCCGATCATTCACGCGGCCGGCGGCGTGGTCGACTGCCACCTGATGATCGTCGAGCCCCAGCGCCACTTCGCCGCCTTCGCTCAGGCCGGCGGCGACAGCGTCACCGTCCACTTCGAGGTCGTCGGCGACCGCCTGCGCGACGTCGTCGCCCAGGCGCGCGAGCAAGGTCTCGAGGTCGGGCTGGCCTTCAACCCCGAGACGAGGGTGGCGACCGCGGCAACCGCGGCGATGGCGGCCGGCGTCGATCTCGTTCTCTGCATGAGCATCAATCCCGGCTACTCGGGCCAGAAGTTCATGCCCGAAGCGATCGCCCGCATCCGCGAGCTGCGCGAGCTGCTGCCGCCGCAGATGCAGATTCAGGTCGACGGCGGCATAGGCCCCGACAACATCCGCGAGGTCTACGAGGCGGGCGCGAACCTGTTCGTCGCGGGCTCCAGCGTCTTCGGGCGCGAGGACATCGTGCGTGCCTATCGCCGTCTGGTTGCGGCGCTGGCCTGAGGAGCAGTGCGGTGAGCCCGAGCCCAGGCGAAGAGAAGTTGCTCGAGCGGGCGCTGGAGCTGGCCGAGCGCGGGCGTGGGCAGACCCGTCCGAATCCGATCGTCGGAGCGCTGGTCGTGAAAGACGGCGCGGTGGTGGGGGAGGGCTGGCACGAGCGCGCGGGCGGAGCGCACGCCGAGGTCGTCGCGCTGGAGCAGGCCGGCGAGCGCGCCCGCGGCGCGACGCTGATCGTCACGCTCGAGCCTTGTTGCTTCACGGGCCTCACCGGCCCTTGTTGCGAACGCATCATCGAGGACGGGATCGCGCGCCTTGTCGTTGCGGCCGAAGATCCGAATCCGAAGGTCTCGGGGCGCGGCCTGGCCAGGTTGCGCGAGGCCGGGCTGGTGGTCGAACTGGCCGAGGGCGAGATCGCCTACAAAGCCCGCCGGCAGAACGAGGCCTGGCGCACCTGGATTGCGACCGGGCGCCCGTTTGTCACCTACAAGGTGGCGGCGACGCTGGATGGACGGGTTACGCTGCCGGACTCGCGCTGGCTCTCGGGAGAGGCCTCGCGCCGGCTCGTGCACGAGCTGCGCGCCAGCTCCGACGCCGTCGCCGTCGGGATGGGCACCGTCCTGGCCGACTCGCCCCGGCTCGATGCCCGCGACGTCGCCGCCCGGCGCCAGCCGCGCCGCCTGGCCTTCGGCAAGGGGCCGCTGCCGAAGGAATCTGAGCTCGAGCTCCGCTCCGGCCCGATCGCCGAGGAGCTTGCGGCGCTGGCGCGGGAGGGCGTGCAGTCGCTTCTGCTCGAAGGAGGGCCCACGCTCGCCACGGCCTTCGTCGAGGCCGACCTGGTGGACAAGCTGCTCGTGTTCGTGACGCCCCATCTCGCCGGCACAGGCCCCAAGCTGTTCGGCGAGCTGACGCATCCGCTTCGGCTCTCGCGCGTCAGCACCGAGCCGATCGGCGAGGACGTGCTGATCAGCGCCTACATCCACGAGCCGTGATCGGGTGTGGCTAGCGGCGGCGTCGAACCTTCACCTCGTTGCCCCTCGACCGGCAAGGGTGGGAGACTGAGGTCGTGAAGGTCTCCTGGCTGGCAATCGCGGCTCTGCTCGCCGTCGGCTCGCTTCCGGCCGCCGCGTCTCCCTCGACCGGCGCAAGCCGCGTGCTGAGGACAAAACAGCCGGTGAGGCTGATCGCCGCCGACGGCTCCCGCATCGCCGTCGCAACGACCACGAAGAAGGCGGGCGACTGCGACCGAATCGTCGTCTGGAGCCCGAGCCAGAAGACCTCGCCATATTTCAAGACGGGCGCCTGCAACGACTCGTCGACGGGCGACGACATTCAGGAGCTCGCACTCGCAGGGAAACGCGTTCTCTGGCTCGAAACCGGAGGAGGCATCTGGCGCGAGCTCGGGGTATACCGTCACACTCTTGGCACGAAAACGGCGGAGAGCGTATCGCCGACCGGTACGTATCCTCTTGATGGCTACGAGGAGGATGACTACGGCCCGTTCAACTTCATCGGGAACCTGTTCGGCGCCGGAAACCTTGTCGTCTTCAACAGCTGGACGGCATGCATGGAGATTCCGGTCGCCGAGTCGGGAGCGACCTGTCCTCAGTCGGCCCCGGGCAACGAGCCGGTGATCGTCTATAGCGATCAGAAGCTGCTCAAGGTGGTGAACAACGGTACGAGTGTCGAGATCGCCTCGGCGCCGAACACTCAAACCCCTGGGTCAACTCTCATGTCTCCTGACAGCACCACCGGCCCGGTCGCCGCCGTGGTCGCCGTCGACGCCAACCGCATCGCTGTCCAGAATCCCGACGACAGCGTGACCATCTACTCGGCTAACGGCACCGCTCTACGGTCGATTCCCGTCCCGTCCGGCACGTTCTCCGGGTTCGCGCTCCAGGGCTCGCAATTCGTCACCATTCGCAACGGCAGGCTCGAGCTCTACAGCGTCTCTTCGGGCAAGCGCGTGAAGACGATCTCGCTCCCCGGCGGCTCGCAGCTGTACGGTCTCCAGAAGGGGCTGGCGGTCTATATCGACTACAGAGTTCGCGTTCTGCGCCTCTCGGACAGGAAGGTCGTGAGCTTCGCGCCGCTGAGATCGGACTTCGTGGGTGCTCAGATCGCCGCTTCGGGGCTCTACTACGCCTACAACAACGGCCCGAGCGGACACGCACCCGGGCGCGTCGTCTTCGTGCCTCTTGCCAGCGTCCTGAAGAAGCTCGGCTAGATCAGCCCGGGAACCGAGTCGGCTCTATGAGAACTTGCCCCGGAAGAAGACGTCCTTGTCCTTGACCCGCCCGATCCCGATCCGCCGGCCGTCGCTGTCCTCGAGCACGAACTCGTAGCTGCCGTAGGCGGTCATTGCCGGAGCGGCGGCGATGCTGGCGCCCTTCTCGCGCAACTCCTCGTAGAGCAGGTCGACGCTGGAAAGCTCGGCGGGGTCGAGATAGAAGTCGTACCCGGCGCCGTAGCGCTGCGCGTTGGACTCGATCCGGCCCCGGGCAGCCTGTACGACGACGACCTCGGTGCTGTCTCGGTAGAGCGTGGCGAAGGGCTCGGGGCTCTCGTAGTGCTCCACCAGCTCGAAGCCCAGAACATCGCGGTAATACTCCGCTGTCTGCCTGACGTCAGAGGAGACGAGCACCGGAGCGACGTTGACGAGTTTTGCTCTTTCCACCTCAGCTCCCGGTTCAGGTCGTGCGAGAGTCGAGCCGCGATTCTAACCTCGCGGCCCGCTCATCGCCGGCGGCTTTCTTAGGTTTCGTATCTCAGCTCGACGGACGGAGCGAGCGTGGACGCGCTCGTTTCTCGAGCCCTTCGGCCCGAGCAACCAGCTTGATCGCCTCGTCGCTGCGACCTTGCTCGTCCAGCATCGACGCCCAGGCACGGCAGAACCGGCCTGCTTCTTCGAACTGGCTGTCGTCTTCGAGCAGATCTACTGCGCGCGCGAAGAGCGGCTCTGCGCCCGCCCAGTCCTTCCTGGAGACGCGAACAAGAGCCAGGGCGCCAACTGCTCCGCCCTGTTCACGCGGACTCTGCTCGAGCAGCCCGAGTGCCTTGTTGGCCAATCGCTCGGCCTCGTCAGCGTCGCCGAGCTCGGCGGCGCATTTGGCCTGATCGGCGACGTAAAGGCCTAGGTCGTCGCTCCTTCCGGAGTGCTCGAGGATGCTGACGCAATGGTCGAGGACCCCGCGGGCCTCCTCGTAGCGCCCGTCGAGTACGAGGATCTGGCCGTAGGCGCCTTCGGTCATTGCCAACGCCATCGAGTCTTCGTCGGCCTCGAGCAGCGCGACCGCACGTCGTATGTGCTCGAGTGCGGCGGGAGTGTCACCGGACATCGCGGCGATCCGCGCCAGTGTCCAGTAGCTCGACACCTGGGCACGCCGATCGCAGTCGTCACCGTGTTGACTCACGGATTCCTCGAGTACGGCTCGCGCCTCCTCGAAGCGTCCCGCGTCGGTGAGCGCATAGCTCAGGTAAACCGCGAATCGCATGTAGGCGCCCGCATGCTCGGTCGCGTGCTCGCGCACGAAATCGATCGATGTCTCGAGCACTCGAATGCTCTCCGCGATGTGCCCGGCAGCGCTATGCGCACGTGCGAGGGCGAGGTAGACGTCGGATCGTAGGGCCGGTGTGATCGTCGACGAGGCGATCGCTTCCTCTAGTAGGGGGATGGCTTCCGCGTAGGAGGAGGTTGTACTTAGCGCGACGCCGAGCGCGGCCACGGCTCGAGCCGTGATCAGCGGGTCGCCAAGGACACGGGCCTCGGAGATGAGACGGTGCAGATCCTCTGCAGTCGCCTCCGGTCGGGTACCGATGCGCAGCTCGAGCTCGGCATCGGCGATTCGTAGCTCGAGGTCGCCGCGCGGTCCAAGCTGCCGGCCGGTCTCGAGGTATTCGGGAGTCACATCGAGCTTTTTTGCGAGCGCTCGAATCGCTCGTACCGACGGGCGCCGCAGGCCCGCCTCTATGCGTGAGATGTGTGCAGTCGTCAGGCCTGGGCCCGAAATCGCCTGCTGCGAGAGGCCTCGCTCTTTTCGGAGCCGCCGCAGTCGCTCACCGAGCGTCTCTGTCGGCTCTCTCTTCGTGTCGTTCATGAGCTCCATTCAACCGGGGTTTAGCCCCCAACGTCAAGTTGATGACGTGCTGGGTGCCAATTGTCATGCTTACATGGTGCCAATTGTCATTCTACTTCTTTCCTCGACTTTTTGGGTTTTTCCAGCATCAACGCCAGGGGGGAGGTGAGACTCGTGAGAGACAAGTGGCCCTGGTGGTAACCAGAAACGCTGCTCACACGCGGGCTTAGGGCCCGAGCGCGCGAGGAGTACAGTGATTTCCCTCGAGCGTGACCGAGTTTCCGACTCGCGCAAGCGTGAGTAGCGCCAATCCGTTGGGCGCCGGAGCGCCGCACAAGGCGTTCCGGCGCCCGGTCTTGCGCCCAACCTTCCCCCGAAGGGCGCTCTACTAGTAGCCTTGCTGGAGTGTTCACAGGCATCGTCAGAGAGCTCGGTCGCATCGTCTCGCTCGAGGGCGACGAAGAGCAGGCGCGCCTCGTTGTGGCAGCGCCCGGGCTCGCCCCAGGGCTCGAGATCGGCGACTCGGTGGCGGTGGACGGCTGCTGCCTGACCGTGGTCGGTCAGGAGGAAGAGGCGATCGCCTTCGATCTCAGCGCCGAGACGCTCTCGCGCAGCGCGATCGGATCGCTCGGCGCCGGGCAGGGCGTGAACCTGGAGCCGGCGATTCGGGTCGGCGATCCGCTTGGCGGGCACTACGTGCAGGGCCACGTCGACGCGATCGGACGCGTGCGCTCGCTCGTGCCCGAGGGCGACGGCGTGCGCATGTGGATCGAGCTTCCGCCGGAGGTTCTTCGCTACTGCGTCGAGAAGGGCTCGCTCACGGTCGCGGGCGTTTCGCTGACCGTCGCCGAGCTGAAGGATGATGAGGTGGCCGTGGCTCTCATCCCGCATACGCTCGAGGTGACGACGCTCGGCAAGGCCAGGCCCGGCGACGCGGTCAACCTCGAAGCCGACGTGATCGCCAAGTACGTCGAGCGCCTGCTGCCGGGAAGGTCGGAACAGTGACTCCGGATACGGCGGGCAAGAGTCCGAGCATAGTTTTCGCCCCGATCGACGAAGCGATCGAGGAGATTCGCAGCGGCCGCTTCGTGGTGGTCGTGGACGCCGCCGACCGTGAGGACGAGGGCGACCTGACCATCGCGGCCCAGTTCGCCACTCCCGAGGCGATCAACTTCATGGCCACCAACGCGCGCGGCCTGATCTGCCTGGCGCTCTCGCCGGAGCGTTGCGACACGCTCGGCCTGGAGCAGATGACCGAGCGCAACGAGACGCCCAATCAAACCGCCTTCACCGTCTCGATCGAGGCCCGCGAAGGGATCACGACCGGTATCTCGGCGCACGATCGCTCGCACACCATCCAGGTCGCGATCGGGCCCGAGATGGGCGCCGACGATATCGTCCGGCCGGGTCACGTCTTTCCGCTCAGGGCGCGTCCCGGCGGCGTGCTGGAGCGCGCCGGACAGACCGAGGCCGCAGTAGATCTCGCTCGCCTGGCCGGGCTGATTCCCGCCGGGGTGATCTGCGAGGTGATGAAGGACGACGGTACGATGGCCCGCGTGCCCGATCTGATCGAGTACTGCGCCCAGCACGGAATCAAGCTGGTCGCGATCGCCGATCTGATCGAGTACCGCCGCCGTACCGAGTCGTTGATCGAGCGCGTGACTTCGGTCCGCATGCCTACGGAGCACGGCGAGTTTCAGGCCGTTGCCTACCGCGAGAAGCTGACCGGCAAGTCGCACGTCGCGCTCGTGAAGGGCAAGGTGGCCGGCGCCGAGAACGTGCTCGTGCGCGTCCACTCGGAATGCCTGACCGGAGACACCTTCCACTCGCTCCGCTGCGACTGCGGCGAGCAGCTCGATTACGCGCTCGATCAGATCGCCAAGGAAAAGTGCGGCGTCCTTCTCTACATGTCGCAGGAAGGGCGCGGTATCGGCCTGCTCAACAAGCTCAAGGCCTACGAGCTGCAGGAGCGCGGCTACGACACGGTCGAGGCCAACCTGGAGTTGGGCTTCGGCGCCGACGAGCGGGAGTGGGGAATCGGCAACCAGATCCTGGTCGATCTCGGGCTCTCGACTATCCGCCTGCTCACCAACAACCCGCGCAAGCTGAACATCGCCGGCTACGGGCTGACCATCGTCGAGCAGGTGCCGATCGTCATTCCGCCCAACGCCGAGAACGAACGCTACCTGGCGACGAAACGAGATAAGCTCGGACATCGTCTGCACCATCAAGGTCAACACCTCGATACGGAGCTGGAGGCTGAAGAGTGAGCGATCAGGGACCGATGACACCCGACCAGGGCCAGCCGGCCCCCTTCGACCACGACCAGAATCCATGGCCGGGCCAGCCCGGCTACGAGGCGCTCAGTCCGCCCGTATATCCCGAGAGCGAGGTGCCGCAGGAGCCCACGCCGCAGGTTGACGAAGCCGTTTACGCGGCGGTCGAACCGAGCGCCGAGCCCGTGTACACCGGCGAGCACGCCGAGGGCGAGCTGATCATTCCCAGCGGCTATCGCACGATCGAGGGCTTACCGGCCGGCGGCGGCCGCTCGGTGGCGATCGCGGTCAGCCGCTTCAACGGCGAGATCACCAGCGCCCTGCTGGAGGGCGCTCTGAGCGAGCTTGGGCGCCTCGGTATCGGCGGCGACGCGATCACGATCATGCCGGTGCCGGGAGCCTTCGAGTTGCCGCTGGCAGCGATGGCGCTGTCCAAGTCGCGTCGCTACAGCTGCGTCGTCGCGCTCGGCTGCGTGATCAGGGGCGAGACGCCTCACTTCGACTACGTCGCCGGCGAGGCGGCCAGCGGCGTGCTGCTGGCCGGGCTCGAGACCGGCGTGCCGGTCGCCTTCGGCGTTCTCACGGTCGACACGATCGAGCAGGCCCGTGCACGGCTGGGCAAGGGCGCCGAGGCCGTAAAGAGCGCGCTCGAGATGGCCGACGCCTTCGCTCGCCTGCGCGTCGTCGCGGGCGGCTAACCGCTCGGCAGCGCGTAGGAGGAGTGGTTCGGCGATGAGCGATTCCGGTTACGTCCACGGCTACTCCCTGCGCGAGGCCACGCGTCTCGCCGACCAGGCCGACACGCTCGCCGAGCTGCTTCACGGCGACACGCGTTATCCGCGCGGCAGCCGGGTGCTGGAGTGCGGCTGCGGCGTGGGCGCCCAGACCGTTCTTCTCGCCGCCGCCAGCCCGGAGGCGGCGATCGTCTCGGTCGACATCTCGCCGGCCTCGCTCGAGCAGGCCAAGGCCCGCACCGAAGCCGCCGGCTACGAGAACGTTGAGTTCCTAGCGGCCGACGTCTACGAGCTCCCGTTCGAGCAGGGGAGCTTCGATCACGTCTTCATCTGCTTCGTGCTGGAACATCTACCGCGGCCCGCCGAGGCCCTGCGCTGCCTGCGGCGTGTTCTCCGCCCCGGTGGATCGATCACCGCCATCGAGGGTGACAACGGCTCCTGGTACTGCCATCCGGAGACGCCGGAGGCCAGGCGAACGGTGGAGTGCCAGAACGAGATCGCCGCCCGTCTCGGCGGCGACTGCCTGATCGGCCGCCGCGTTTATCCGCTGCTCGTCGAGGCCGGTTTCCGCGACGTCCACGTCAGCCCGCGCATGGTCTACGTCGACGACAGCCGTCCCGACCTGGTCGAAGGCTTCTCCAAGAGCACCTTCATCGCCATGGTCGAAGGGGTGCGCGAGCAGGCGCTCGAGCTGGGCCTGATCGACGCGGCGAGCTGGGACAAGGGCATCGCAGATATGTACAAGGCGACAGGGCCGGGCGGAACGTTCTGTTACACGTTCTTCAAGGGAACCGCGCTGAAAGGCGCCTAACGAAACGAAGCACTCCGCCGCCTGGCCGCGCTCGGCGGCGCGAGTGCGCCTGCCTCGGTCGCGCCCGTAGCCGCCGGCTACGAACACGACACTGCGTCCTAGCCCCGCACTCACCGATCGCACCCAGTCGACGGGTCTTCATTCCGTTAGGCGCGCTCAACCAAGGAACGCTCAGCTAGACTTCCGCGGCGATGTCCAAGATCTGCTCAGTTTGCGGCAAGGGGCCGGCTTTCGGCAACAACCGCAGCCACTCGATGGTCGCCACCAGACGGCGCTTCGATCCGAACCTGCAAAGGGTGCGGATTCTGGTCGACGGGGTTGCACGCCGCGCCTACGTCTGCACGCGCTGCCTGCGCTCGGGCAAAGTCGAAAAAGCCTAGCTCGTCCCGCTCCGCGTTCTTTCGTCGGTCGAGCAACCGCTTCTCTCGCCCGACGGTCTAAGAACTCGTGGAAGCCGTTCAGCTACAAGAGACCCCACTCGGGCAGCTGCTCGTCTCGTCGCGGGCGATCGCTCAGATAGCCGAGCACTCGTTGGATGAGTGCTACGGCGTCGTCGGGCTCGGTCGCGGCGCCCGCATTCGCCGGGCCTTCGCGCTCAGGCGCCGGCACGGCGTCGAGGTGATCCTCAGCGAGCAGGGCGGAATCGAGCTGACGCTCGCGGTGGTGATCGCCTACGGTCTCAACCTGGCGGAGGTGGCGGCGACGGTGCGCTCGCGCGTCAGCTACGAGGTCGAGCGAGTGACCGGGCTGGATGTCGCTCGGGTGGAGGTGCGAATCGACGATGTCCGACACAAAGACTGACTTGAAAGCAGCGAGCGCCGAGCTTGCGCTCGTGCGCCGGCTGGCGACCTCGGCGCTCGAGGCGCTGGAGCGCGAGCGGCAGCGGATCGACGGCCTGAACGTCTATCCGGTGCCCGACGGCGACACGGGGATGAACCTCGTACTCACCGTGCGCGCGCTGGTCGAGGAGCTGGACGCGACCGAGTCGAGCGCGCCGGCGGCCTTTCGCCGAGATCTTGCCCGCGCCCTGCTGATGCGAGCACGTGGCACCTCGGGCGTCATCCTCGCGCAGATCGTGCGCGGCGCCGTGGAGGCCGCGCCCGTCTCGGGGCCGATCGGCGGGCGGGCGCTGGCGACGATGCTGGAGCGCTCGCGCGACGCGGCCTATTCGGCCGTCGCCAAGCCGGCGGAGGGAACGATCCTGACCATGATGCGCGAGCTGACCGACGAGGCGCGCGAGCAGAGGCGAAAGGGACTTTCGCTCGAGCAGCGCCTGGACGGCCTGGTCGAGCGTGGCGAGGCGGCGCTCGAGCGAACGCGCGAGCAGAGCCCGGTTCTGAGCGAGGCCGGCGTCGTCGATGCCGGAGCGGCCGGCCTGCTCGTCTGCCTGCGGGCGATCTCGAGTGCGCTGGCCGGAGCGCCGGTCGTGGCGCCGGTGCCGGCTCTCAGGCTCGTTTCGCCGTAGCCGACCAATTCAAGCCTCGCCCGCCTCGGCCGCGGATACGTATCGCGATAGGCTCCTAGGACGATGGGCGAGATCCCGCAGATCCTGCTGGTGGAGGACAACGAAATCTATCGCGAGGCTTTGGAGCTTCTGTTCGGCCTGCGCACGGACGTCGCGATCGCCGGCTCGGTGGCCGACGCCGAGGCGGCGATCGCGTTCTGCGCCGAGAGCTGTCCCGACCTGGTGCTGCTCGACTACCGCCTTCCCGGCCTGGACGGCGTCGAGGCGACGCAGCTCCTGCTCGAGCGCTTCCCTTCGCTGGCGGTCGTTTGCCTGACCGGGCTGGCCACGGAGCGCGAGCGAGCGGCGCTGATCGAAGCCGGCGCCTATGCCTGTCTGACCAAAGATCAGGAGCTGGCTGAGATCGTCGCCGCCGTGCACAGCGCGGCCGAGAGCGCACGCGAGCGTTAGGCGGCGTGTCGCCGCACAGCGCTGAGCGTCCGGACCCCGGTCCTATACTCGGACCGACCTGCCTGAGTCAACGAAAACCAACGTCCTTCCGTTCGGCTTCGCCGGCTCCGTAAGCCCGGAGAGCTGGCCGCGTCCGCGCAACTTCGCCGGGCCAGAGAAGCTCCAGCGCAGCCTGCGCGAGCTGCCCGGCGTTGGGGTGGCGCTTGAGCGTTCGCTCGCCCGGCTGGGACTACGCAGCGCAGGCGACCTGCTCGCCTACCGTCCCTTCCGCTACGAGCCGGCCGCGCCCGAGCGCACGATCGCCGAGCTGCTGATCGGGGAGGAGGCGACGATCGAGGGCCAGGTACGTCAGGTGGCCTCGCGCCGCTCGGGCCGGCGGCTGACGCTGGTCGAGGCGCTCGTCTCGGACGGGACCGATGAGGTGCCCTGCGTCTGGTTCAACCAGACCTGGCTGGTGGAGAAGCTCGCGCCGGGCACGCGCCTACGCATGCGCGGGCAGCTCCGCCGCGGTACCTTCGCGGTCAAGGCTTACGACCTGGGCGAGCCCCGCGCCACGGCCGACAACGCTCCGGTCTATTCCGCCAGCGAGGAGGTCTCGCTCAAGCGCCTACGCGGCCTGGTCGAGCGCGTGCTGCCGCTGGCCCGCTCGCTGCCCGATCCGCTTCCCGCCTCGCTGCGTGCCCGGCTCGCTCTGCCGCTCCGCTCCGATGCGCTGTTCGCCCTGCACCGGCCCGAGCGCCAGGGGCAGGGCGAGCTGGGGAGGAAGAGGCTGGCCTTCGACGAGCTGCTTCTCTTTCAGCTCGCTCTGGCGAACATCGCCCGCGAGCGGGACAGCTCCGAGGCGCCCGCGCTTGGCGCGCCCGGCCCGCTGATCGAGAAATACCTGGCCGTGCTTCCCTTCCAGCTCACTCGCCACCAGAAGTCCGCGCTCGCCGAGATCGACCGCGACCTGGCCGGACAACGCCCGATGCAGCGCCTGCTTCAGGGTGACGTCGGCTCGGGCAAGACGGTGGTCGCGCTCTACGCCCTGCTGCGCGCGGTCGAGAAGGGCTATCAGGGCGCTCTGATGGCGCCCACCGAGACCCTGGCCGAGCAGCACTTTTTCACCATCGAGGAGATCTGCCGCGGGCTGGGGGTGGAGTGCCTGCTGCTGACGAGCGCCCTGCCGGCCAAGGAGCACGAGGCAGCGCGGGCGCGAATCGCCAGCGGCCGGGCGCAGATCGCCATCGGCACGCACGCCCTGATCCAGAAGGAAGTCGAGTTCCAGAAGCTGGCCGTCGCGGTGGTCGACGAGCAGCACCGCTTCGGCGTCGAGCAGCGAACGGCGCTGTCGGAGGGCCACTCGCCGCACGTTCTGCACATGAGCGCGACGCCGATTCCGCGCACGCTGGCCCTCACTCTCTACGGCGACCTGGAGCTGAGCGAGATCGCCGCGCCGCCGGCGACGCGCAAGCCGGTGATCACCAGCTGGGTCTTCGAGGATCGCAGCGCGGAGGCCTACCGGAGACTGCGCAAGCATCTGGACGCGGGGCGCCAGGTCTACGTCGTCTGCCCGCTGGTGGACGATGCGGCCGGCCAGGCGCGCGCCGCCGAGCAGGAGGCCGAGCGGCTGCGCAAGGGAGAGCTCGCCGGCTACCGCATCGGCTGCATGCACGGGCGCTTGCGCCCGGCCGAGCGGCGCGAGATCATGGCCCACTTCAAAGCGCGNNCGCGGCCGGGTGGGGCGGGGAGCGGAGCAGTCCTACTGCCTGCTCGTCTCGCGGCCCAAGGAGGAGCTGAGCGAGCCGGCGCAGAGGCGGCTGGAGGCGCTGGTGCGGACCTCCGACGGCTTCGAGTTGGCCGAGGTCGATCTGGCGATCCGCGGCGAGGGGCAGCTGCTCGGCGCGCGGCAATCCGGTTTCTCGGACTTTCGCTTCACCAACCTGCGCGCCGACCGCGCCCTACTCGAGCAGGCCCGCGCCGCCGCGCGCGAGCTGGCTCCGAGCCTGTCCGGGACGCCGCTGGAAGACGAGCTGTAGCAGCGCTTCGCCGAACTGGAGCTGGGCGAGCTGGCCTGAGCTGCGAATTTAATGTCCGTACCCGGTTGTCGAATCGGCTCAAGTGGCTTACGTTACGTATATCGCCGCCAGGTCGCTCCGTCCCCGCCGATCCAGGAGAGATTCCGATGAACCGGTCCCGCGCGCTTCTCGTCCTTTCCGTTCTTCTCGCTGCCGCTGTTGCCCAGCTTTCCGGCGCCAATCCCGCCGGGGCGATCACACCGACCTTTACGCCCGACACTCTTACCAGCAACCATCTGTACTCCCTCACGAACTATGTGGATGGGGAAGCGGTCGCCTGGGCCGACTACAACGGCGACGGCAATCTCGATCTCCTGGTCACGCCCGGCAGCTCGGGCGGCACCGGCGGCTACCCGTCGGGCACGTATCTCTACAAAGGCGACGGCTTGGGAGGCTTCACGGAGGACACGACCGCCGAGGCGAATCTGGCCGACGTGTCCAGCGGCGCCGTCGCCTGGGGCGACTACAACGGCGACGGCAAGCCGGAAATTCTGTTGACAGGTCTGAGCTTCGCGACGACCGGTCATCCCAGCACTCCCGTTGCCAGGCTCTACAAGCAGAACTCGAGCGGCGTCTACGTGGAGGACAAAGTCGCCGATGCGAACCTGACCGGTGTCCAGAACAGCTCGGTCGCCTGGGGCGACTACAACAACGACGGCCGGCCTGACATCCTGCTGAGCGGGACGAACGCCTCCAGCCAGCCCACCCTGAAGCTCTACGAGAACAACGGCGACGGCACCTTCACGGATATATCGGCAAGCGCCGGTCTCACATGGGACACCAGCACAGAGGTGTTCCCCGGACTCGTCAACGGCTCGGTCGCCTGGGGCGACTACAACAACGACGGCTATCTCGACATTCTCGTGACAGGCGGTACGGGCTTTTCGGGGACTGATTCGATCCACCCAGCTCGGGTCGCGAAGATCCTCGAAAACAACGGCGACGGCAGCTTCAGTGAGGACAAGACGGCCGACCCGAGCCTGACGCCGGTCGAAAACAGCGCAGCCGCCTGGGGCGACTACGACAACGACGGTGACCTCGACATCCTCCTTGCCGGCTGCGACAATTCCTCCGGCGCCTGCGTGTCCGTGGTCAGCAAGGTCGACACGAACAATGGGTCCGGAAGCGCTTTCAATTTCACTCAGTACTTGCCGACGGCGAGCTTGCAAGGCTCCAAGGACGGCGGCGCCGCCTGGGGCGACTACAACTCCGACGGGAAGCCGGACATCCTGCTCAGCGGCGACGACGCGGGGACGCACCCGCTCGCCGGAAAGGCCTACGCAAACACCGGCAGCCCCGGCTTCACAGTCGATTCCACGGGGTTCCAAATCCCGAGCCCGGGAACGACAGGCCCGGGAACGGCCGCCTTCGGCGACTACAACAACGACGGCAGGCTCGACGCGGTGCTCACGGGGAGCTTCAAGACGAACATCTTCCAGAACACCTCCTCGACCGCCGACACCGCCCCGACCGTTCCGGCCGGCCCCACCGTCTCGCGCGACTCGACCAGCGCAACCTTCTCCTGGACCCCCTCGACCGACACCCAGCAGCCGAGCGCCGGCCTCACCTACAACCTGCGCGTGGGCACGACGCCGGGCGGCTCGGACGTCGTCCCGTCGATGTCGCTCTCGAGTGGGAAAAGACTCGCGCCGGCACCCGGGAACGTGGGCGAGGCGACGAGCTACACGCTCACCGGCCTCACGCCGGGCGTTCCCTACTACTGGAGCGTGCAGGCCGTGGACGCGAGCTTCATGGCCTCGGCGTTCAGCGCGGAGCAGGTCTTCGCTCTCGGCTACACCGCCGATAACACCACCTTCCCCGGGATCGAGGGCGGCACCGTCGCCTTCGGCGACTACAACTCGGACGGCAGGCTCGACGCCGTTGTGACCGGTACGGACAGCTCGAGCAATCCGATCGCGAAGGTTTATCACCAGGTCTACACACAACATTGCGGCGGATTCCCCCCGCTCTGCTTCCACTTCTGGACTTGGTCGGAGGACACGAGCGCGAACTTGACCGCCGTCTCGGACAGCTCGGCCGCCTGGGGCGACTACAACAACGACGGGCACCTCGATCTGCTGATCGCCGGCATGCACAACTCGACGCCGACTACGACGCTCTACACGGGTGACGGAACCGGCGCCTTCACGGCCGACGCGAGCGCGAGCTTCGTCGGAGTTTTAAGGGGGGCGGTTGCCTTCGTCGACTACAACTCCGACGGTCGGCCTGACGTTCTGGTGACCGGCTGGGACAACGGCAGCCACACCTACGCCAAGCTCTACCGCAACAACGGCGGCGGCAGCTTCAGCGAGGATACGACGGCCGAGGCAGGCTTGGTGGGAGTCAACTTCAGCTCGATCGCCGTGGGCGACTACAACCGCGACGGCAGGCCTGACCTGCTGATCTCGGGCTCGACCGCGCCGAACTCAAGTTCCCCGGCTATGACCAAGCTCTACAGGAACAACGGCGACGGAACGTTCACTGACCTGACGACGAGTGCCGGGTTGAGCGCCGCCGCGATCGAGGAGGGCACGGTCGCCTGGGGCGACTACAACTCCGACGGCTGGCCCGACATCCTGGCGTCCGGCAAAGACTCGAGCGGCAGCGGGTCGGCCAAGGTCTACACCAACAACGGCAACGGCACCTTCACGCAGGACGCGAGCGCCGCGCTTCCCTGGCAACAGCAGGGCGCCGCGGCCTGGGGCGACTACAACGCTGACGGCAAGCCCGACATCCTGCTCGCCGGACTGACTCCCTCAGGGCCTATCTCGGGCATCTTCGAGAACCAGGGAAACGGCGCTTTCGCCGATATCGGGGCGAGCCTGACCGGCGTCACGGGCAGCTCCGTCGCTTGGGGCGACTACAACGCCGACGGCAAGCTCGATGCTCTCGTTGCCGGTTGCACCGTGGGCACTGGCGGTGGCTGCACTGACTCCAGCGATACCACCACGCTCTACAGCAGCTCTATCGGCACGAACGCCGCCCCGGCCGCCCCGAGCGGTCTCGCGGCCTCGTTCAGCTCCGGGGTCGAGAACCTGAGCTGGAGTGCGCCCTCGGACGACCACACCGCATCGGGGGCGCTCAGCTACAACCTGCGCGTCGGCACCAGCTCGGGCGGGACAGAGATCGTCTCGCCGCTCTCGCTCTCCGCCGGGACGAGGCTCGTGCCCCAGGACGGAAACGTGGGCGAGCGCACGAGCTACGCACTAGCCGGCCTTACTCCGGGCACCACCTACCACTGGAGCGTGCAGGCGGTCGACTCCGGCTTCGCGGGCTCGGCCTTCGCAAGCGAGGGAACCTTCACCGTGCCCGAGAGCTTCGCCCTCTCGGCCTCCGCCTACACGGTGGGTGAGGCGGGCGGTCATGCCACGATCACGATCAACCGCAGCGGCTGGACCGCCGGCTCGGCCTCGGTCCATTTCGCAACCGCGAACGGCACCGCGACGGCCGGCTCCGACTACACCGCGGTTTCTCAGTCCGTCTCCTTCGCCGCCGGCGAGACCTCGAAGACAGTCTCCATCCCGATCACCGACGACAGCGCAGTAGAAAACAGTGAGACGGTACTTCTCTCGCTCTCCAGTCCGTCTTCGGGAGCCACGCTCGGCAGTCCGAGCTCGGCCACGCTCACGATCGTCGACAACGACGTCGCGCCGCCGCCGACTACGAAGCCAGCCACAACGACCTCCAAGGGAAAGATCGTCTCCTGCAAGGTGTCGAAGACGAGCTTCTCTTCCTCGCAAGCCGGCAAGGTCAAGCTCACTTGCAAGTTCTCTCCCAAGAGCAAGGTCTTCCGTTACGCGCTCTCGCTCAAGAAGGGCAAGAAGTGGGCCGTAGTTAAGAGCGTCAAGAAGACCGGTTCCTTCAAGACCTACACGCTGAGGTTCAAGAAGCTCTTCGCCGGCAAGCCGATCAAGCGCGGCTCTTACCGGCTCAAGCTCTCGGCCGACAAGAACTCGAAGACGCTCAAGTTCAAGGTCAAGTAGTACGCAACCAGTGGCCGGACGTCGCGAGAACGCCCGGCCACTGGCCGTTTCGGGAACCGGCTAGGGCAACCCGACCACCGCAATCGGAGTCTCGCTTAGCGCGATCCCGCCGACGCCGAGCTGACCGGAGTTGTTGTCGCCCCAGCAGTCCATGGTTCCGCTTGCCAGAACGCCGCAGGTGAAGTACATGCCGGGACTCAACTGGCTGACGTTCGCGAGCGGAGTCGTGCCCGACGAGTAGACGGCGCCGGGATTCGCGGCGTCGGCGATGGTTCCGTTGCCGAGCTCGCCGTCCCCGTTGTTGCCCCAGCAGTCGGTGATCCCACTGCTCAAGCGGGCGCAGACGTGAAAGCCACCCACGCCGATCGAGCTGACGCCGCCGAGTGGCGTGGTGCCGGAGCTGTAGACCGGTACCGGAGTCGAGCTGTCGGTTCCCGGCAGCGCGCCGCCTTGGCCGAGCTCGCCGCTGTGATTCAGGCCCCAGCAATCGACCGTCCCGGCGCTGAGCAGAGCACACGTGTCGTAATAGCTCGCGCTCACCTCGGTGGCGGATATCCCGGCAACGAGGGTCGGGTTGTTGCTCTCCGAGCCGGTGGCTCCGGTACCGAGATCGCCGTTGTGGTCTATGCCCCAGCAGTAGACGCTGCCCGCGGATACGGCGCAGGCGTGAGAATTGCCGGCACTCAACGAGGTGACGCTCCCGAACAGCGCGCCGGAGGTGCCCGTCTTGTAGGCGTGGACCGGAGACGCAATGGCGTTCGAACCGCCCGAGCTGCCGTTTCCGAGTTGCCCGCTGACGCCGTCGCCCCAGCAGTCGATCGTCCCGTCAGTGAGCAGGGCGCAGGTGAACCAGCCGCCGGCGCTCACCTGGGAGACGCCGCTCAGCGTCCCCGAGCCGCCGATTCCAACTACCTGAGCGGGCGCGAGAACGTCGTCGCTCTCGGTGATGGTGTTGTTTCCGATCTGGCCGGCTTCGTTGTCTCCCCAGCACCTGACGCTGTGGTCGGAGAGGACGGCGCAAGTGAAGTTCTCGCCGGCGCTCACCTGGACTACGTTCTCGAGCGGATGACCGGGACTGGTCACGACCTGAACTGGCGTCGCGCTGGATGTATGCGTGCCGTCGCCGAGCTGGCCGTGTTCGTTCGCGCCCCAGCACTTGACCGTGCCGTCACTGAGCACGGCGCAGCTGTGATCGTCGCCGCTGTCGGCGCTCGAGACAACCGAGGCCACCAAGCTCGTTTGGGCCGACGTTGCGCTTGCTGAGCCACGGGAGTTGGAGGCCGTCACCTGGACGCGAATCGTCGAATGATCGTCGCTTCCCACCAGGACGTAGTTGCTTGTCGCGGCGCCCGAAATATCGCTGCAGCTGGCGCCGGAGGAGTTGCAGCGGCGCCACTGATACGAGTAGCTGGGAGTTGGAGAACCTGACCATGTGCCCGGGTGAGCCGCGAGTGTCTGCCCGTCCCTGACCGTGCCGCTGATGGTGGGAAGAGCCTTGTTAGCCGGTGAACCGCCGCTCTTCTTTGCCTTGACGACCTTGAAGGGAAGCGTCTTGCTGCCCGAGTCGACGGAGAGCTTGAGCTTGTAGCTCCCGACTTTCACCGGCTTGCCGGCAAATAGCTTCTTGACCGTCTTCGTGCAGGAGCCCTTGAAGCTGCCCTTCCTCGCGACCTTCTTGACCGTCTTCCACCTCTTACCGCTCTTGATCGTGATCGCGTAAGCGAAGCTCTTGCTCGGCGCGGTGAACTTGCAGATGAGCTTGACTTTGCTCGCCTGGGCGCTCGTGAAGTTGGTCTTGGTCAGGTGAGCGGAGAGCTTGGCGCTCGACGTGGTGCCGGAAGCCGTGCCGACGAGCACGAGCACGAGGACGGTAGCGAGAAGCAGCTTTCTGGCGAGAGAGGGCAGACGGGTCACTTTCCACCTCCGGTGGCGTGGGCTAGGAAAACGGTCAGGTGTCAGTCTCAGGCAGATCGGATTATCCTCGACCTCACAGGGAGATTCCAGCGCACTACCTCGCCAAGTCCGGATGGACGGCCTCGTCGCTTGCGCCGGTACCCGGTACGGCGCCGGCTGGTTACGCCTCGGCGCCCGCGCTCGGCGAAGATAGGGGCATGCGCATCATCGCCGGCGATCGAAAAGGGGCGCGGATCTTCGCTCCCAAGGGACGCTCGACCAGGCCCACGGGCGATCGCGTGCGCGAGGCGGCCTTCCGTCTGATCGGCCCCGTGGACGACGCCACGGTGCTCGACCTCTTCGCCGGCTCGGGCGCGATGGGGCTCGAGGCGCTCTCCCGCGGCGCGGCGCGCGCCGTCTTCGTCGAGTCCGACCGCGAGGCCTGCCGCGTGATCGAGCGCAACCTGGCCAAGCTCGAGCTGAGCGGCGCCGAGCTCGTTCGCGCCGACGCGCGCCGCGCGCTCTCTGCCGATGTGGCGGCGGCTAGGCGATACGATCTGATCCTGGTCGATCCGCCCTACGAGGAATACAGACAGTTGGAAAAGACACTCGCCATCTACCTTCCCCGGCTGCTCGCGTCGGGCGGCGTCGTCGTGGTCGAGACCGAAAGCCGCCTCGAGCCCGATCTGCCGCTCGCGCTGCGCACCTCTCGCCGCTACGGCTCGGCGCGCCTAACCGTCTATGACGGCGTCTACGACGGAGGAGACTCGTGAGCTCGACGCACCCCATCACCGCGATCTGTCCCGGCAGCTACGACCCGGTGACCAACGGTCATCTGGACATCATCCACCGCGCCGCGGCGGTCTTCGATCACATCGTCGTGGGCGTCATCGTCGAGCCCCATCACAAGCAGCCGACCTTCACGGTCGAGGAGCGAATCGCCTTTCTCGAGCAGGCGCTCGACGGCGCCGAGAACATCGTCGTCGAGGCCTTCAGCGATCTGGTCGTGAACTTCGCCAAGCGCTGCGGTGCGCGCACGATGGTGAAGGGACTTCGCGCCATCTCCGATTTCGAGTGGGAGTTCCAGATGGGCCATCTCAACCGAACGATCGCGCCCGAGCTCGAGACCGTCTACGTGATGGCCGACCCCAATTACAGTTTCGTGTCCTCCAGCGGCGTCAAGGAGCTGGCCTCCTTCGGCGGCGACGTCTCCGAGTTCGTGCCGCCGGCCGTGGCCAAGCGCTGCCACGAGATCTTCGGCAACGGCGGAGCGAAGGAGGACTGAGATGGTTCTTGTGACGCCCCCGCGGGGAAGCAACGAGCCGACGATCGATCGCCAGGAAGGAGATCGGCGCCCGCGCAGGAACGCAGGAAGAGACCCAGCAATCAGCGCGCGAGTAGACTTCTCGGAGACGGATAACCATGGACATTCTCGTCCTCATTGACAAGCTCGACGATCTAGTACACAACGCCAAGCAGGTGCCCCTGACCGACCAGGTGCGCATCGACCGCGAGGAGATCTACGACGTCCTCGATCAGATGCGCGCAACGATCCCGGAGGAGCTGAAGCGGGCGCGTTGGATCGTCAAGGAGCGCCAGGACATGCTCGCCGAGGCCAACCGCGAGTCGGATCGCATTACCGGCGAGGCGCGCGAGCAGGCGATTACGCAGGCTTCGCAGACCGAGATCGTGAAGCTGGCCGAGCACCAGGCCACGGAGATCGTCGAGGAAGCCCGCCGCCAGGCGCGTCAGACCAGGCTCGAGATGGAAGACTGGGCCGACTCGATTCTCTCCACGCTCGAGGTCAACCTCGACAAGTTCCTCACCGCGGTCAAGCGCGGTCGCGAGCGCCTGCACGAGCGCTCGCAGGAATCGGTCGTCGCCGGCATCGGCCCGCTCGACGACCCCGACAGCTACCAGTAGTCGCGCTTGATGTTGGTTAGCGGCTCGGCTCAGGCCAGGTCGTCTTCGCCTGCGCGGCGGCGGGCCGAGCAGGTACCGGCTCGGCCCGCTGCTACCCTGAGCGTATGACCACCTACGACCTTAGGCGGCTCCGCCTGCGGTCGGGCGAGGAGCACCGCGAGGCGGTCGAGATCGAGCTCGAGCCGCTTGTCTACGGCGGCCAGAGCTACGAGCCGCTGCCGCCGACTGTCACGGCCAACCTGACGATCGACCGCGCCTCGGGCGGCACCCTCTTTCGCCTGCGCTTCGAGTGCCGGATGGTCGGGCCCTGCTATCGCTGCCTGGGCGAGGCCGAGTTCCGCGAGAAGATCGTCGCCGACGAGTACCAGGATGCCGACCCCGCAGCCGACGAAGAGTTGCGCACGCCCTATCTCGAAGGCGACCTGCTCGATCTCTCGGCCTGGGCTCGCGACGCCGCCGCGCTGGCGCTGCCCGAGACCATCCTCTGCCGCCCGGATTGCGCCGGGCTTTGCCCGCAGTGCGGGCGCGACCTAAATCTCGAGCCGCATACGCACTCCGAGGAGATCGTCGACCCGCGCTGGTCGGTCCTCGAGCAGCTGCGCGACAAGCTCTAGCTTCCGTGGCGAGATAGACCCTCAATCGCGCCTGGGCTACTGCCGATGATCACGTAGACGGCTCGATAGCATTCGAGAGAACGGAGGGGCCATGGATTTGGGCATCGAGCGGCGAGAGCTGGAGCCCGAACGGGTGCTCGCGATCGAGCTGACGACCTCGTCCGAGCGTTTTGACGCCGATCTCTCCTCCGCCTTTGGACGTATCGGCGAGGTGCTTACCGAGGCCGGCGCCGTCTTCACGGGCCCGGGCATCTGTATGCACCCGAAGCGCAAGACGCTGCCGGGCCGGATCGCCGCCGTCGCGGCGATTCCCTTCGAGGGCCAGCTCGAGCCCGCCGAGGGCATGAAGGTGATAGAGCTCGGCGGCGGTAGTGCGCTCGTCGGCCTTCTGCACGGGTCCTATGAGCAACTTCCCGAAGCCTGGCTCGAGCTGAACGACTCGCTGGCCAAGGGCGAGCGGCCCCGGCCCAAGACGGTGCCTTACGACCGCTTTCTGCGCAGCATGGTCAACGTCGTGAATCCCGACGAGCTGATCACCGAGCTCGTCATTCCGCTCAGTTGAAGCAACGGGCGAGCCCGGCCCTGGTAGCGGAATCCTGCGGGTCTCCTAAACTCAGCAGGAGATGTCCGACCGGGACGAGATCCTCGCCTATCTGGGCCTACCGGCAAGCGCGACCTTGTCCGAGATCGAGCACACCTACAACGTGCGCTGCAACTCGGCCAGCGAGCGTCTCGCCGCGGGCGACGAGAGCGCGCGCGTCGAGCTGGCGGCCCTGAAGGAGGTCTTCGGTCGGCTCACGGGCCGCAGCGCCGAACAGCTGGAACGACGCGCGAGCGCTTACGGCCGCGTCGGCTCGGCGGCCGAGCCCGCGGAAGTGCATCTGCGCGCCCCCGCCTGGTGGGAGTGCTACCTGTCGCTTATCGCTGCGCTTGCCTCGGCCGTCGCGCTCGCGGCCCTGATCGCCGACTTCCCGCACATCTATCACAAGGGGAGCTTTCTATATCCACTCCTTCTGATCGCCTTGGCAGCTCTCTTCTCGACCGTTGGGACGATGCTCTCGGAGGCCGAGTTCCGACAGGGAGAGCGCGCTCACCTTCTGCACAGCAGGGGTCTCGAAAGCGGCGACGGCCCACCCCGCCTGCGCTTTCACGTCGCTCGCATTGCGATTTACATCAGTCGTGGCGTGCGTTGGCTGATCGGGCCGGCCATTCTCGTCATGTTGTTTCTCAATTTCGCCTCGCTCAAGGGGCGCTATTCGCTGAGATATTGAGCGGCGGTGAGGAGATCGCATCCACTGATCTCGGAAGGCGAGCTGGTCCCGTCCACCGTTTGGAGCAGGCAGATTCCGACGGTACGGCCGACTTCCCGAGCGAAGAGACCGCGCTCGAAGCTTCGTCGGCGTGTACACTACGCGGCCGGTTATGGCTGTCCCAAAGCGAAAAACATCGAAGACCAGACGCGATAAGCGCCGCACTCATCAGGCGCTCGAAGCGCCGCGCCCGAACGTCTGCCCGGTCTGCCATCAGCCCAAGCGCCCTCACCACATGTGCCCGACCTGTAAGCATTACCGTGGCCGCGAGGTCGAGCCGCTGCGGGTCGACGCGCCCTAACCGTTCGGCGCCGAGCGCGCATCGTTATCTTCCGCCTGAGGTGATTGAGGCGGAAAGTAGGAAATGTCCAGGCCGATCCGTATAGCCGTTGACGCCATGGGCGGCGACAACGCCCCCGAGGCGATCATCGCCGGCGCGCTGTTGGCCGCCTGCGACGAGATCGAGCCGATCCTGGTCGGGCGCCTGGGAATCGATCCCAGGGGCCTGGCGCACGTCGTAGCCGATCAGGTGATCGACATGCACGAGAAGCCCAGCAAGGCTGTGCGAACGAAACCGCGCAGCTCGCTCGTGGTTTCGCACAGGCTGGTAGCCGACGGGAAGGCGGACGCGGTCGTCTCGGCCGGGAACACCGGCGCCATGCTGGCGGTGGGGATGGTCGTGCTGCGCCGCCTGCCCGGCGTCAGGCGCCCGGCGATCGGGGTAGTCATGCCTTCCAGGCGCGGTCCTTACGTGCTGATCGACGGCGGCGCCAATGCCGACGCGCGGCCGCGCCACCTGCTCCAGTTCGCGCACATGGGCGCCACCTTCGCCGAGGAGATTCTCGAGCTGAAACATCCGACCGTTCGTCTGCTCTCGATCGGCGAGGAGGCCGAGAAGGGGAACGAACTGTCGATCGCCGCTCACAAACTGCTCGCCGCGAGCGGTCTCAACTTCACCGGCAACGCCGAGAGCCGGCTGCTGCTCGAGCATCCTGCCGATGTTGTCGTCTGCGACGGCTTCACCGGAAATATCGCGGTGAAGACGGTCGAGGGCACCGCGAGCTCGATGTTTATGGCCCTGCGTGATGAAGTCGAGCAAAGCGCGGTGAGCAAGCTAGGCGGGCTCTTGCTGCGTCCGGCGCTTCGTGCGGTGCGCGAGAAATTCAACCCCGATACCTACGGCGGCGCCTACCTGCTCGGCCTGCGCGGGCTGGCGGTGACGGCCCACGGAAACTCCAGCCCGGCCGCGATTGCGAACGCCATTCGCCTTGCTGCGCGCGGCGTCGAGCACCGCGTCGTGCAACGCATTGCCGAGCGCATGCCCTCCCGCGTGGTAGCATCGGCCCGCCCTTCGAACTCGACGGAATGAGGTGTCATGGCAGCATCGCGTGAAGAAGTCTTCGACCGCGTCAAGGAAGTCCTTGTCGAGCAGCTTGGTGTCGACGAGAGTGCGATCACCGAAAAGGCGTCCTTCCAGGAAGATCTCGACGCCGATTCGTTGGATCTGGTCGAGCTGATCATGGAGCTCGAGGATTCCTTCGACATCAAGATCTCGGACGAAGACGCACAGAAGATCCAGACCGTCGGGCAGGCTGTCGAATACGTCACAGCGCACCAGAAGTAGAGCTCGTTCGATAGAGGTGTGCGCTTGAGGGGGCCGATCCGTGGATGCCAGGGGCCGCGCGAGCCGCGAGGGCGCACTGGTGGTGCGTTGAACGACTCGGGTGATCACTGGTGCCGCGGAGCGGCCGCATCGGGCGTACAGGCCTAGCGAAATGGGCTCTAAGGCGCCTGAAGGTCACAAGGCTCTCCGTGGGCTGATTGACGCTCTACCGGCGGAGGAGTTGGAGCACGTCTTCACCCACACCTCGTGGGCGCCAGACCGTGCCTCTTCGTACGAGCGGCTCGAGTTTCTCGGCGACAGCGTGCTCGAGCTGGCTACGGCCAGGGCGCTCTACGACCGCTACCCCGACTTCAGCGAGGGGCGGATGGCGAAGATCCGCTCTCACGTCGTCTCGCGCGCCAGCTGCGCCGAGATAGCGAGCGAGCTGGGCCTCGGCGAGCAGTTACTCGAGCTCGGGCACGGCGTCTCGCGTGAAGAGCTGAAGCGCCTGTCGGTGAACCGCAACGTGCTTGCAGCGCTGCTCGAGGCGGCGCTGGCGGCCATTTACCTGCGATTCGGCTTCGAGCCGGTCGAGAGCGCGATCGTGGCCTCCTTCGAGAGTCACATCGAGTACGCCATCTCGGGTCACGTGGACTTCAAGACCGAGCTACAGGAGGCGCTGGCGCGGCGCGGCCAGCAGGTCATCTACGTAGTGCTCGACGCGGTCGGCCCGCCGCACGAGCGCACCTTCACCTGCGCCGCGCAGGTGAACGGTGAGAGCATGGGCAGCGGCACCGGCACGACGAAGAAGGCGGCCGAGCAGGCGGCGGCCGAGCAGGTACTGGAGCGGCTCGAGCTCGAGTCGGACAAATAGGCCTTCGGCGCCCAGCACGACCGGCGCTGTCCTGCCCGCCCGTCAAAATTGCGCTCGCATGCATCTGATCGAAAGCATCCGCCGGAGCGGTGTCGTTGATCCGTACCGTGCGCCTGACGCGCCGGCGGGAGGCATCCGCTGCACCTGAAGACGATCAAGATCAAGGGCTTCAAGTCCTTCCCCGACTCGGTCGAGGTGCGGCTCGAGCCGGGCGTGGCGGTTGTGGTCGGGCCGAACGGCTCCGGTAAGTCGAACATCTCCGACGCCATCGTCTGGGCCGCCGGCTCGCTGACTCCGAGCGAGCTCAGGGCCGAGAAGCCCGACGACGTGCTCTTTGCCGGTAGCGCCGAGCGCGCGGCGGTCGATTCCTGCGAGGTCGAGCTGGTGTTCGACAACACAGCCGGCGACGGACCGCTCGACTACAGCGAGCTGGCCATCACCAGGCGCCTGCAGCGCGGCGGCGAGGGCCAGTACCTGGTCAACAGGGCGCCGGTGCGGCGGCTCGATCTGGTAGATCTCCTTTCCGACCTGGGTCTCGGTCACGGCATGCACTCGATCATCGGCCAGGGTCGGGTGGACGAGGTGCTGACCTCGAGCCCGACCGAGAGGCGGGCGCTGATCGAGGAGGCGGCCGGCCTGGGCAAGTTCAAGCGCCGCCGCCACCGGGCGGAGCTGAAGCTGGCGCGCGTTCAGGCTCAGGTCGCACGTGCGCACGATGTCGAGGCCGAGGTGCGCAAGCACCTGCGCCCGCTGGCGATGCAGGCCAGCGCGGCCGAGCGGGCGGAGAAGCTGCGCGGCCAGATCGCTTCGCTGGAGGCGCGAATCGCCCAGCTCGACCTGGCCTCGGTCGCGGAAAGGCGGGCGGAGACCGAGTCGAGGCGCGCCGTGATCCTCGAGGCGCAGGCACAGGCCCGAGCCGAGCTGGAGCGCCTGCTGAGCGAGCGCGAAGGCGCCGAGCAGGAGTTGACCGATATCGCCGGCAGCCGCGAGGCGACTCTGGCCGGGCTCTATCGGCTGCGCGGCGCGGTCGAGCGGCTGGAGATCAGGCGCGAGGCGGTCGAGGGACTGGCTACCGAGCTTGCCTTCCTGCATGCCCGTAGTCGCCAGAGCGGCTCGGCCGAGGGCCGGGCAGAGCTGGTGCAGCTGGAGCGCGCCCACGCACGGGCCCGCGACGAGTTGCAGAAGGCCGAGTTGGGCGAGCGCGAATGTGAGCTCGCCTTGCAGCGGAGCCTCGCCGAGCTGGCGGGCCTGGAGCGAATCGAGCTGGCGCGGCTGGAAACCGAGTCGCGCGCGCTGCTCGAAAAGAGGACGAAGGTGGAGAGCGACCTCGCCGAGGCCGCTTCGCTGCCGGAGGCGGCGGGACGTGAGCTGTTCGAGCTCGCCGCGGCTGTCGAGAGACTCTCCTTACGGCGAGAGTCGCTCGGCTCCTCATTGGGGCGCTCGCGGCAGGAGCTGAGCGAGGCCGAGGCGCTGGAGCAGAGTGGGGCGCCGAGCTATCAGGAGATCGAGAAGGCGGAGGCCCGGGCGGCCGCACGCGAGCGCGAGCTGGCGCAGGAGTGCGACCGGGCCTGCGAACGTGCCCGTCACGCCGCCGAGCGGCTGAGCGTGCTCGAGCGTTCGATCAAAGAGCGGGAGGGCATTCCACCGGCCGCCAGAGCGCTGGCCGAGGCCGGCGAGCTGCTGGCGCTGACGCTGCTCGAGGTCGAGCCTGGTTACGAGCAGGCGGTGGCGGCGGCCCTGGCCTGGCGCGCGGCGGCTCTGATCGCGCCGGATCCAAAGCGCGGCTTCGATTTGCTGGAGAAGGCGCGCCGGGAGGGGCTGGGCAACCTGGCCGTTGTGCTCGCCTCCGGCGCTGCCTCCGGCCCGGACAGGCGCGAAGCGAAGGAAGCGGCGCCGCTGGCGGGCGCCCGTCCGCTCGTCGAGCTCGCCGCGGGAGACAGGAGGGCGCAGAAGCTGCTCGAAGGCATCTGGCTGGTGCCGCTCGAGCGCCTTACCGAGGCTCGCTCGGGCGTCGTCGTCACGCGCGAGGGGCACGGCTACGACGCCACGCGGGGCGAGCTCTGGTTCTCCGGTAGCGCGACCGAGACGCTGATGCTCGAGCTCGATGTGCGCCATCGCGCGCTCGAGGGCGAGGTCAAGCAGCTCTTCGGCGAAGCGGCCGAGGCCGAGAAGGCGCTCGGACGCGCCCGGCGTGAGTTGACGAATGCAGAGAAGGCGCTGGCCGAGGTTGAGCCGCCCCGGCGGCGTCTGCTGCCTGCTGCTTTCCTTGCGCGCCTGATCGCAAGCGGCTCTCGCCTGGAACAGGCGCTGCAGGCCGCGGAGAGCTCCGCGGCTGCCCTGCGCGAGCCACTTCAGGGCAAGGCCGTGCAGAGCCGCGGTCAGGTCTCGCGGCTGAGCGAGGAACTGCAGTCGCTGGCCGCCGCCGAGGCCGAGCTACGCCTGGCGCTGTCGGCGGCTCGAGAACGTCTTGCGGAGGCGCTTCGGCGCTCGGGCGCCGCCGAGCCGCCCGAGCTCGTTGAGCTCGCCGCCGAGCGGGTTGCCGAGCGTAGGGACGCTCTGACGCAACAGATCGCCGCGGCGGAGGAGACGCTGACGGTGGCCAGCCGCGTCGCCGCTGCCGCACGCGAGGCCACCAGCCTGGCCGCCGAGGCGCACACCAAGGCGCGCGTCGATCGTGCGCATCCGCCCGAGCTCTTCTGCGCCCGTCTGAGCGCCTGCGGCGAGCGGTTACAGGCCGCTCTGAGCGCGATTCCCGATCGCGTCGAGATGCTGGAAGCGCCGCTGCGCGAGCAGGTCGAGGCGGGCGCCGGCCAGGCCGGCGAGCTGGGCGCCACGCTCCGCCGTCTCGGCGCCGAGGAAGCGGCTCTGCGCGACCGTACGAGTGCGGAGTCCGAACGCCAGGCCCAGGTGGGAGTCGAGTTGGCGCGTCTCGACTCCGAGGCCGAGGACGCCGAGCGGCGCCTGGGTGGCGAAGGAGTTGTCCCGGCCGAAGGCGACGACCGCGAGGAGCTTTCTCTCAAGCTGGAGCGCGGGCACAGACGACTAGAGGAGCTGGGGCGGGTCAATCCGCTGGCCAAGGAGGAGTACGCCGAGGAGAAGGCGCGCCTGGAGGAGCTGGAGCTGCAGCGTGCCGATCTCGAGCGCAGCCTGGCCGAGCTGGAGAGGCTCTGCGCCGAGCTGACGGGTACAGTCGAGCGCCGCTTCGCCGAGACCTACCAGCTGGTCAGCGGCACCTTCGAGGAGGTCGCGGCCACGCTCTTCCCGGGCGGCGAGGGCAGGCTGCGCCTGACCGAGCCAGCCGCTTCGACGGCGCCCGAGACGGACGAAGAGGCCGGGATCGAGATCGAGCTGCGCCCCGTCGGTAAAAGGGTCAGCAAGCTCTCGCTGCTCTCCGGCGGCGAGAAGTCACTGGGAGCGATCTGCTTCCTCTTCTCGCTCTTCCTCGCCCACCCGTGCCCGTTCTACCTGCTCGACGAGGTCGAGGCCGCGCTCGACGAGGCCAACATCGGTCGCTTCGTCGAGCTGCTGCGCCGCTACGCCGATCGGGCCCAGTTCGTCGTCATCACGCACCAGAAGCGCACCATGGAGGCCGCCGACCTGCTCTACGGCGTGACCATGAGCGGCGACGGCATCTCGCAGGTCGTCTCGCGGCGCACGCCGCGCGAGCCCGAGTTGGCGCTGGCGACCGCCTAGCTTCCTCGGCCGGCGGCGTCGGAAACGTCGACGTAGTCGATCGCCACCTCGCGTGATTTCCAGAGATCGCCCTCGACTACGCTTGTGCGCGTGAGTCGAACCTGGTCAGAGCTGCTCGGAGAGGCGGAAAGCCCGGCCGAGGCCGAGGAAGAACGGCGCGGCTTCTTCTCGCGCCTGCGCGATTCGCTGGGCAAGAGCCGCAAGGCGCTGGTCGGCCAGATCGCCGCGGCGGCCTTCGATCCGGGCGACGAGCAGGCCTGGGAGCGGCTGGAGGAGGCGCTGATCGCCGGCGACGTGGGCGTGCGTGCGACGGCCGAGCTGGTGCGACGGCTGGAGGAGCGAGTGGAGATCATCGATCTCGGTCAGGCACTGGCCGAGGAGATCGCGCTGATGATCGACCGGCCGGTCTCTTTCGATCTCTCCGCGCAACTAAGCGTGATTCTGGTCGTAGGCGTCAACGGTACCGGCAAGACGACGACCATCGGCAAGCTGGCCCGGGTGCTGCATCAGCACGGTCGCAGCGTGCTGGTAGCCGCTGCCGACACCTACCGAGCCGCTGCCGAGGAGCAGCTTCAGATCTGGGCCGAGCGGGCGAGCGCCGACTTCGTCGGCGGCGAGAAGGGGGGAGACCCGGCCGCGGTCGCCTTCGACGCGATCGAGGCCGCCACGGCGCGCGGGAGCGACGTGGTGATAGTGGACACCGCCGGGCGCCTGCACACCCAGATCAACCTGATGGAGGAGCTGGTCAAGGTTCGCCGCGTAATCGCAGCCAAGCTGGAGGGCGCTCCGCAGGAGACACTGCTCGTGATCGACGCCACCACCGGCCAGAACGGACTGCAGCAGGCGCGCCTGTTCGCCGAGGCCGTAGGTGTGACCGGTGTTGTTCTGACCAAGCTCGACGGCTCGGCCAAGGGCGGCGTCGCGGTGGCGATCGCCTACGAGCTCGACCTGCCGGTAAAGCTGATCGGGCTGGGCGAGCAGCTGGACGACCTGCGCCCGTTCGATCCTGGCGACTTCGCACAGGCGCTGGTGCGGGGCTAGCTCTTTCCGAGCTTGGTCGCGCGTGATTTGGTGCTTCCGGGGGCACCCCAACGAGAACGCTACCGAGGCCGGACGCACGCATCTGTGCCGAAACAGCGCCAAGAGTCGAGCGGGCGCTCTACGGGTAGGGTCAAGTTCAATGACCACCGCCGATTCCACCGGCAAACCGGCCGAGAGTCCGAAGCGCAGGTTCTCTCGTCTGCGCCTTCCCCGGCGCGGGCGCCCCTTGATCCGCCGCCGCTGGCTGCGCTGGACGGTGCGCGTGCTCGTGGCCCTCTTCGTGCTCGGCACCCTCTTCTCGCTTGTCTACAACCTGGCCACGAACGGTGATCAGAAGCCGGCCTCGGCGCTCTATCCGGGCCCTTACGTCCAGATCGACGGGCGCGCGGTCGCCTACCGCGAGCTGGGCAGGCAAGGCAGTCCGATCATCCTGCTCGGCGGCTTCGCCGAGCCCTCCTGGGTCTGGAAGCAGGTTGGGCAGAGGCTGGCGCTGGGTCACCGCGTTTATGCACTCGACCTGCCGCCCTTCGGCTACTCCGAGCGCAAGGGCCCGTACAGCCTGGCCGGCTGGACAAAGCTGGTACGCGACTTCTCGACTCACTTCGGGCTGCGGCGGCCGATCATCGTCGGGCACTCGCTGGGAGCCGCGGTCGCGGTGGACGTGGGCCTCGAGGCGCCCGCGAACACGGGCGGAGTCGTTCTGCTCGACGGCGACGCACTCCCGGTCGGCGGCCCGCATTGGCTCGCGAATCTGTTCGTCAACCCCTACTACACGACGCTCTTCCGCCTCGTCACCCACTCCGACTGGCTCGTGCGCAAGGTGCTCGTCCAGGCCTACGGTCCCGACCGGCCGCCGATCACAGGTAGCCAGGTGGATGCCTTCGAGCGGCCGTTCCGCGTTGACGGAACCGAGAACGGTTTCCACGATCTCTTCCGCGGCGGCGTGCAGGGGCTCACGCTCGCTGACCTGAAGCGGCTGCGGGTACCACGGATAGTCGTCTGGGGCCAGCGCGACGCGGTCGACAACCTGAAGGCCGGGCGCACCTCGGCGCAGGCGCTGGGCGTGAAGCTGATCGTGATCCCGCGCGCCGGTCACCTCTCGATGCTGAGCGAGCCGGCGCTGGTCGCGCGGGCGATCGGGTCGTTCGCGGCGCGGGTCGAGCGGGCGCCGAAGGTGAGCGCGGTCAAGAAGCGCAAGCGCTGAGCGGGACGGCGAGGTGAAAGCTGTTTAGCGGACTCGGGCGGGCACTTCTTTCGGCGGGTAGGGACTTGAGTTGCGATACGTCCGTCCACCGTCGGCTGTTGCCAGGCCGAGGCGCACTACAGTGAACCGGAGACAAATGCCCAACCACGTCAGCACAGCACGAGACGAGAATCTCCTCGTCGGTCTCGACGGCGAGTAGGTTGGTCTGAGATGGGACGAGCAAGCGGAGAACAGCACCGCGCGGCAGCACAGCCGCGCAGTATGAGAAGCGAGCCGATGGCAGCCACCGACCCCCCGAGTTCGCAGCGGTTCTACCATGGCACACGGGCTGACCTGAAGCCGGGAGACCTAATCGAGCCCGGCTATCGCTCTAACTTCGGCAGGCGGAAGAAGGCAGGCTACGTCTACCTGACCGGCAGTTTGGACGCAGCCGCTTGGGGGGCTGAGCTGGCACTCGGCGAAGGTCCCGGCAGAATCTTTACGGTAGAACCGACCGGCCCGATTATGGATGACCCCAATCTGACGGACAAAAGGTATCCGGGTAATCCGACGAAGTCATACCGCTCCCGGGAGCCGCTGCGGGTCACGGGCGAGTGCACGGATTGGCAGGGACACTCCCCGGAAGCTGTCCAGGCCATGAAAGACAGAATTGCCGGCCTTGAGCCCCTCGAGGGCTCGTAGAGCACTATTACGAGCTCTCTCACCGCGTGCGGAGAGCTGGGTCATGACCTTGCGCCGTGGCGGCGGCGTGCCAGTGTGCGCCAGGTGGTTCGTCCGCAACACGACGGCCCATTCGCGTCCGTCCGCGTAGCCCATCTGACGCGAGAACGGCCGCGCGATCTGTGCCGGTCTTGTGCCGAAGCAGAGCTTGATCGCTACGCGCAGCCAGGCGGCCGCCGCTGAGCCCACGACTACACTGAGCCGCGATGTTCGACTCCCTTTCCGACCGGTTGCAGAGCGTCCTCGGCGACCTGCGCAAGCGCGGCACGCTCGACGAGGAAGCGATCTCACGCGCGATGCGCGAGATCCGCCTCGCCCTGCTCGAGGCCGACGTCAACTTCAACGTCGTCAAACAGTTCGTCGCCCAGGTCAAGGAACGGGCGCTGGGCCAGGACGTGCTGAGGAGCCTCACCCCCGGGCAGCAAGTGGTGAAGATCGTGCACGAGGAGCTGACGACGCTGATGGGTGCCGGCGCCTCCGGGCTGGCCTTCGCGCAGCGGGCGCCGACGGTGATCCTGCTCGCCGGCCTGCAGGGCTCGGGCAAGACGACCGCCGCGGCCAAGCTGGCGCTCTACCTGCGCAAGGAGAAGAAGAAGGCCTTTCTCGTCGCCTGCGACCTGCAGCGCCCGGCCGCGATCGACCAGCTGGAGCAACTCGGCGCGCAGGTCAACGTTCCCGTCTACGCCCGCCGCGACACAACCGATCCGGTCGCCGTCGCGCGCGCAGGAGTCGAGGAGTGCACGCGCCAGGGCTGCGACGTGGCCATCGTCGACACCGCCGGCCGCCTGCACGTGGACGAGGAGATGATGTCGCAGCTGGCCGCGGTCAGAGACGCCGTCAAGCCGCACAACGTGTTGCTCGTGCTCGATTCGATGACCGGTCAGGAGGCGGTCACCGTTGCCGAGGCCTTCGCCGAGCGGGTCGACTTCGACGGCGTCGTGATGAGCAAGCTCGACGGCGATGCGCGTGGCGGCGCAGCGCTCTCGGTCAAGGCCGTCACCGGCAAGCCGATCAAGTTCGTCTCGGTGGGCGAGAAGCTCGACCAGCTCGAGCTGTTCCATCCCGAGCGGATGGCCTCGCGCATCCTCGGCATGGGCGACGTCCTCTCGCTGATCGAGCGCGCCGAGCAGGCCGTCGAGGTCGACGAGCAGGCCGAGATGGAAGAGCGGATGCTCAAAGGTCGCTTCTCGTTCGAGGACTTCCTGCGCTCTTACAAGATGATGCGGCGGATGGGCTCGATGAAGGGACTGCTCGGCATGGTTCCCGGCCTCGGCAGCCAGCTCAAGGACGTCGACGTGGACGAGAGGCAGCTGGCGCGGGTCGAGGCAATCGTCCTCTCCATGACGCCGCAGGAGAGGCGCCGGCCCGAGATCATCGACGGCAGGCGGCGGGCGCGCATCTCGCGCGGCAGCGGCACTACGGTGCAGCAGGTGAACCAGGTATTGGAGATGCGCAAGCAGATGGAGCGGATGCTGAAGCAGATGAACGCCGGCGGGAAGATGCGTCTGCCGGGGCAGGGCGGCCGTGCAGGAGCGACGAGAAAAGCGACCAAGGCGCGCAAAAAGCGCCGCCGCCGCTAAGGTTTGCCCGAGTTTTCCGGAACTATGGAAAGGCAGCGAAGCGAAGTCGCTTCGCCAGAAAGGATCTAAATGGCAGTAAAGATAAGATTGACGCGGGTCGGCTCGAAGAAGAACCCGATCTACCGCGTCGTGGTCACCGACTCGCGCGCGCCGCGCGACGGCCGCTTCATCGAGATCGTCGGCCGCTACAACCCGCGCTCCGAGCCATCACTGATCGAGTTCGACGAGGCCAAGGTGAAGGACTGGCTCGGCAAGGGCGCTCAGCCTTCCGAGGCCGTCGGCCGCCTGCTCAAGGTGAAGGGGCTCCTTGGCTGAGTTCCTGCTCGAGGTCGTGCGCCGGATCGTCGAAGATCCCGGCGCCGTCTCGGTCGAGGAGTTGGAGCGCGACGGCGACGCCGTGCTTCGGCTCACCGTCGCGGAGAGCGACCGAGGCAAGGTGATCGGGCGGCAGGGCCGGATCATCCGCTCTCTGCGAACGCTCGCGCGCGCCGGCGGCGCGCGCGAGGGAAAGCGATACCTGCTCGAGATTGCCGAGTAAGGATCCTCAGTTCGTCTCGATTGGACGCGTCGGCAAGCCGCACGGCCTGAAGGGCGCCTTCTTCGTCGAGCGCCCGAGTGAGGATTCCGAGCGCTTCGCCGTGGGCGCGACCGTTCTGGTGAACGGAGTCGCCGCCGCGGTCGTCGAGTCGAAGGTATCGGGCGGGCGCCCGGTGATCCGGCTCGACTGCGAGGTCACGCGCGGCGCCGAGCTCCAGATCGAGCGCACGCAGCTGCCACCGCTGCCCGAGGACACCTACTACGCCTTCCAGCTCGTCGGGCTGGAGGTCGAAGAGAACGGCGGGCGGAAGCTCGGGCGCATCAAGGAGGTCGTCTCGGGCGTGGCCAACGACGTGCTGGAGCTCGATTCGGGCCTGGCGCTGCCAATGGTCGAGGACTGCATCTCGCTCGTCGATCTCGCGGCAGCACGTATCGTTGTGCACACCGGTTTCGCAGAGCCGAGCTAACGCCCGCGAGAGCTGATCCCTTGCAGATCGACATCTTCACGCTCATCCCGAAGGCATTCGAATGGATGTGCGAGCGGCGACCGCTCGCCGCGGTGCTCGGTGAGGCGCTCGAGCTGCGCGTCTTCAACTACCGCGAGACGACTCCGCTCAGTGCCCGCCAGGTCGACGACGAGCCCTACGGCGGCGGCGCCGGTATGGTGCTGCGGGTGGACGTTGTAGCCGCCGCCCTGGACGCTGTCTACGGCGGCATCCCGAAACGACGGCTGATCGCGCTCACGCCGCAGGGGCGCCAGCTCGACCAGGCTCTGGTCGAGGAGCTGGCCGTCGAAGAGAGCCTGACCCTTCTCACCTCGCGCTTCGAGGGCTTCGATGAGCGAATCGTCGAGCAGATCTGCAGCGACCGGGTCTCGATCGGCCCCTACGTGCTCTCGGGCGGCGAGATTCCGGCCATGGCGCTTCTCGACGCGGTCGTGCGCCGTCTTCCGGGCGCGCTGGGCAGCGAGGAGTCGGGACTGATCGAGAGCTTCTCCGAGGAGTTGGACGGCGGGCTAGAGTACCCGCAATACACGCGCCCGGCCGAGTTCCGTGGCTGGAAGGTGCCGGAGGTCCTACTCTCAGGCAACCACGCCCGCATCGAAAGCTGGCGGCGCGAACAAAGCCGAGTCAGGAGCGCCAAGTGAGAAATCCGATCGATCGCCTCTTCGGACGTCTACCAAAACCCGCCAGAGTAGCGCTCGACTGGACGCTGACGATCATCGGCGCGGTCGCCATCGTACTTGCGATCAAGGCCTGGGTCGTCAATCCCTACCGCATCCCGTCCTCGTCGATGGAGCCGACGCTGCTCTGTGCCAGGCCGGCTCCGGGTTGTACGGCGAGATTCTCCGACCGCGTGCTCGCCGACCGCGTTATCTACCACTTCCGCAACCCGCGCCGCGGCGAGATCATCGTCTTCAAAACGCCCGCACGGGCACGTGAGGTCTGTGAGGGCAGCTCGGGTAGCTCCGTCTTCGTCAAGCGCCTGATCGGGCTGCCCGGCGAGACGATCAGCGAGAAACGCGGCTACGTCTACATCAACGGCAAGAAGCTGATCGAGAACTACATCCAGCCGGCACGACGTGACCTGCGCAACTACTCGGCCAAGCGTATTCCCAACGGCATGTACTTCTTCATGGGCGACAACCGCGCTTCATCCTGCGACTCACGCGACTGGGGCCCGGTTCCGCGAGCGAACCTGATCGGCAAGGTCTTCATGACCTACTGGCCGCCCAATCGCATCTCCTTCCACTAGGCGATGACGAAGAACCCGCTCGATCGGCTCCTGCAACGGCTTCCGGGGTGGGCGCGAGTGCTCGCCGACTGGTTGATCGGCATCGCCATCGCGGTGGTCGTCGTGCTGTCCTTTCGCGCCTGGGTCGTCACGCCCTACGCGATTCCAACCTCCTCGATGGAACCGACGCTGCACTGCGCGCCCGCCAAGACGAAAACATCCTCGCCCACCTCATCACTGCCGCCCGGCCAGAGCCAAACGACTACAACGCAGCACTCAGGCCCTGTCTCTCTCCGCCAGTGTCAGGGAACTAGCTTTCTCGGCGTGCACTTCTCCGATCGGGTGCTCGTGAACCGTTTCATCTACAGGTTTCGCAGTCCGCACCGGGGAGAGATCGTCGTATTCAAGGCGCCGTCGCTCGCGAAGCAAGCCTGCCACGGTCTCACGACCAAGGTGCTGGTCAAGCGCCTGATCGGGCTGCCCGGCGACATGGTCAGCGAGAGGCACGGCTTCATCTACATCAACGGCAAGAAGCTGAAGGAGCCCTATGTACAGTCGATTCGGCGCGACAAGAGCAATGGCAATTGGCCGGTGCCGAAGGGCTGGTACTTCTTCATGGGCGACAACCGAATCGCCTCCTGCGACTCGCGCGATTGGGGGCCGGTGCCGCGCAAGGACCTGATCGGACCGGTCTTCATGACCTACTGGCCGCCGAACCGGATCTCGTTCAGATAGCGCCCGACCGCGGCTTTTAGCTAGGATTGCCGCCGGCTACCAGCCTGACCTCTTTCCAGTCATGAACAAGATCATCGAGCAGATCGAGCAGCGTCAGCTGCGCTCCGAATTGCCCCAATTCAAGGCGGGCGACAGCGTGCGCGTGCACTTCAAGGTGATCGAGGGTCAGCGCCAGCGCATCCAGGTGTTCGAGGGAATCGTGATCAAGCGCCAGGGCGCCGGTGTGCGTGAGACCTTCACCGTGCGCAAGAGCTCCTTCGGCGTTGGCGTCGAGCGCACTTTCCCGCTCCATTCGCCCAAGATCGAAAAGATCGACGTGATCTCGATCGGCGACGTCAACCGCGCCAAGCTCTACTACCTGCGCGCCAAGATCGGTAAGAAGGCGCGTGTTCGCGCCAAGCGCGATCAGATGACGAAGACGACGGCCGCGAAGGAAAGCCCGGAGATCGAGGCAGTGGAGCCGGAGAGCGTCGAGCCCGAAGCCGCAGAGCCCGAAGCCACGGCGCCTGAGGCCACGGAGCCTGAGGCCGCGGAGCCGGCGGATGACGCCGCGCCCGAGCCGGAGAGCTCCGAGCCAGCCGGCGAAGCGCCGGCCGACGAAGCCAAGTAGCAGCGGCCGCGAAGCCCTTTCTGTAACGGGGGAGCAATTCTTTCTCCCGCTTGAGTAGTTGGGCCGAAGCGCGCGCTATTCTCGCGCCGTGAGCCTTGAACTCGGCGAGAAGCTGATCCGGCACGACCGCGAGCTTGGCGTTCGCTTCGTCGCCGGGGCCGACGAGGTGGGGCGGGGGTCGCTGGCCGGGCCGCTGGCCGCCGCGGCGGTAGTTCTCGACCTCCACAAGCTGGACGGCTCGCGGGCCCGCACCCTGGCCGACCTGCGCGATTCGAAGAAGTGCGCGCCGCAGGCGCGCGAGCGTCTCTTGCTGGCCGTGCTCGCGCTGAGCGAGCTGGTCGTCGTGGAGACGATCCCGGCCGGCGAGATCGATCGCTGCGGCTTGCAAGAGAGCAACCTGGAAGCGCTGGAGCGGGCGCTCAGAGCCTGCGTCCCACCCGCCGAGGTCTGCCTGGTCGATGGCAACTTCTCGCTCGGGCCGGGGGCGCCGTCGTACACCGCAATCGTCCGCGGCGACGGAAAGAGCGCTGCTATCGCCTGCGCCTCGATTGTGGCCAAGGTGGTGCGCGACCGGATGATGCGGCGGCTCGATGCCGTCTATCCGACCTACGGCTTCGCCGATCATGTCGGCTACATCACCCCGGCTCACTCCGCCGCCGTGCGCCTGCATGGGCCCTGCGCCGTCCATAGGCTTTCCTTCCGGGCTGCCTGCTACCAGCGGTGAGGGCAATCGCGCTCCCGGGCGCCCGGGCCGAGCGCCGCGCCCGTCGCCACTACCGTCTGCGCGGCTACAGGATCCTCGGCTCGAACATCCGCCTGGCCGGCGTCGAAGTCGACCTGCTCTGCCGCCGCCGCGGCGTCGCCGTATTCTGCGAGGTCAAGGAGAAGACGCAGGACTGCTTCGGCGACCCGCTGGAGATGGTCGACGAGCGTAAGCAGGCGCGCCTGCGCCGCGCGGCCGAGGCCTGGCTGGCGCAGGCGCCCGAGCCCGATCTGGCCGTGCGCTTCGACGTGGTGGCAGTGCGGCAAGGCAAGCTCGAGCGCCTGGAAAATGCTTTCTAGCGCGTTATCTCGCGCCACGCACGGCTGTGTTAGCTTGGAGCACGCATGAACCGCTACTACGGCAACATCGGCGACGTCTGGAAGCATCTGGTGCTGGCCGAGCTGCTCGCGCTCGAGCCGCCCAAGCACTACTGGGAGACGCACGCCGGCTCGGCCTCTTATCCGCTCACACACTCGCCCGACCGCGACTACGGCGTCTATCGCTTCATCGAGCGCGCCGACAGCGTTCCCGAGCTGGCCGAGTCGCGCTATGCCACCGAGTTGCGCCGGCTTGCCGCCGACGGTGTGGCACCCGCGAGCTTCCCCGGCTCTGCCCTGCTGGCGATGCGGATGCTCGGTAAGGACGCCGAGTACCTGCTCTGCGACCTCGATCCCGAGAGCGTGGCCAGCCTGAACGCCGCCGCCGCCGAGCTGGGGCTGCGCGAGAAAGACGTGGTGCGCGAGGCCGACGGGATGACGACGGTGGTGGAGGAAGCCCGCAAGCTGAAAGGCGAGTCGGAAGGCGTCGTGGTCACGATCGATCCCTTCCAGCCGTTCGAGATCGCCGGCGGAATCTCGGCGCTGGAGCTGGCCGCCGGCCTGATCGAGGATGATTTCAAGGTCCTCTACTGGTACGGCTACGACACGCCCGAGCAGCGCAGCTATCCGATGGGAGTGCTGCGCGAGTACGCGCGCGAGGCCGGAACCAGCGTCTGGTGCGGCGACCTGATGCTCGTCGCCGCGGCCGGGCAATCCGAGCAGGAGGTCGAGCAGCTCCTCGCCGGCGCGGAAGGGCCCGGCGCCGGCTGCGGCGTCGTTTGCGGCAACTTCTCGCAGGCGAGCCTCGATCGTTGTGCCCGCCTCGGCGAGGCCGTCGCCAAGGCCTGGGAGGACGCCAGGCTCCCCAACGGCAGCCCGGGCGCGCTCGAGTTTCTGGCAGTTAGCTCGTAATCCCGGCTGCGACCGGGTTTCCGCGCCTTTGCAGGGCTTCAGGCCGCTGGCGTCGAATCGAGGCGAGCCATGGCGCTCACCCAGGAAGCTCTCTACCGCGAGCTAGACCTCGATCTCTCCTGGTCGGAGCGCGATCTTCCCGAGCGCGAGCGGACGAAGCATGTCCATCGTCTTCATCCCTATCTGGGCAAGTTCATTCCGCAGCTGGTCGAGGTTCTGCTCGATCGTTACTTCAGCGCCGGCGAGCACGTGCTCGATCCCTTCGCCGGCTCGGGCACCACGCTCGTGCAGGCGCTCGAGAGCGGGTTGGACGCGACCGGAGTCGACATCGCCGCCTTCAACTGCCTGCTGATGCAGGTCAAGACGAGCCGCTACGACCTCTTCTCGCTGGAGCACGAGATCAGGAGCGTCGTGGCCGGGCTCGACTCCCAGGGCGCGCCGAAAGGCGGCCGCGCCTCTTCCTACCTGCGCGACTGGTACGCGCCGCAGGCGCTCGCCGAGCTACTTTCCTTCCGCGCCGCGATCGCCGACTACGAGCATGCTGACGTTCTTCGTGTCATTCTCGCCCGCGCCGCGCGCTCGGCCCGGCGCACGCGCCACTTCGACCTGGAGTTTCCGCGTTCTCCGCAGCTCGAGCCCTACTGGTGCCACAAGCACCGCCGCACCTGTCGCCCGGTCGAGCGCGCCTCGCACTTCCTGCGCCGCTACTCGCTCGACACGCTGGAGCGGATCAAGCAGTTCCAGCGCCTGCGCGGCCGCGCGCGCTCGGCCGCCGTAATGCACGGAGACGCGCGCTCGATCCAGCTGCAAGGCCCCCTCGACGGCATCATCACCTCGCCGCCCTACCCGGGCCTGATCGACTACCACGAGCAGCACCGCTACGCCTACGAGCTGCTCGGCCTCGACGACCGGCGCAAGCAGGAGCTCGGGCCGGCGGCGCGTGGCAGCGGGAGAGGTGCGCTTACGGACTATTCGCAGGGGATTGCCGCGGTGTTCGAGCAGCTGCGCCCGGCTCTGAGGCCCGGCGCCCCGGTCTTGATCGTCGTCAACGACCGACGGAGCCTCTACCCCGAGATCCTTGCCGCCGCCGGGCTGGAGCTCGAGGAGTGTCACCGCCGCCACGTAAACCGCCGCACCGGCCGCCGGGCCGGCGAGTACTACGAAGATGTCCTCGTAACCCACTTTGCCTGAGTAGCCGCGAGCGCGGCCAAGCCCGCGAGATCGCGACGAGGTAGGTCCCCCTCCAATCTCGTCGCTGATCTCGCGTTGCCCGCACCGACGAGACGAAAACACGGGCGACCGCCTCGGTCGCCGCCCAAACGCTTTCTGGCGTCCGCTTCACGTCTTTTGGCATCGATCCGTGACAGACACGTGACGGCTTGCTTAATAGCCTGGAAGCGTGCTCGCGAAGATGCTGACCTACGCGCTCGTCGGGCTGGAGCCGCGGCGGGTGGAAGTGGAAGCGCATCTACAAAAGGGAGTTCCGTCTTTCGCCATCGTCGGGCTGGCCGACCGGGCCTGTCAGGAGGCCAAGGAGCGCGTTCGTAGCGGCATAGTCTCGGCCGAGCTGACCTGGCCGCTCCGGCGCATCACCGTAAACCTGGCGCCGGCCGACCTGCGCAAGGAGGGGTCGGGCTTTGATCTGACGATCGCGCTGGCCATCCTCGCCGCCTCGCACCAGATTCCGCCTGGCTCGCTCAAGGCACACGCGGCGGTGGGCGAGCTGGCCCTCGACGGCAGGGTGCGGCCGGTCGGGGGAGCGCTGGTCGTGGCCGAAGGGGCGCGCCGGGCGGGGATCGAGTTCGTGCTCTGCGCCTCCGAGTCGGCGGCCGAGGTGGCGCTGGCCGGTGTCGATCCGGTGCCGCTGCACCATCTGGTCGAAGCGGTCGACTATCTGCGCGGCGACTGGCTGCCTGATCCGGCGCCGCTCGGAAAGAACGGCCTGCCCCGGTTTGCCTCCTGTCCCGACCTGGCCGAGGTGAAGGGGCAACGGCGCGGGCGCCGGGCGCTCGAGATCGCCGCCGTCGGGCGCCACAATCTGCTCCTGGCCGGCCCGCCCGGAACAGGCAAGACGATGCTCGCGCGCCGGCTGCCGGGGATCCTGCCGGCGCTGGCCGAGGAGGAGGCGCTCGAGGTGACGCGGATCCATTCGGTGGTCGGGCTGCTTCCACGCGAGCATCCTCTCGTCGCCGTGCCGCCCTTCCGCGCCCCGCATCACTCTTCCTCGATGCCTGCGATCGTCGGCGGCGGCAGCGGCCCCAGCCCCGGCGAAGCCAGCCTGGCGCACCGCGGGGTTCTACTTCTGGATGAGTTTCCGGAGTTCCAGCGGCCGGTGCTGGAGGCGCTGCGCCAGCCGCTCGAGGATGGCNNCGGCCCGCTTCCAGCTGGTGGCGACGATGAACCTCTGTCCCTGCGGCGGTAAGGGCGATGCGGCCGGCTGTTCCTGCTCGTCCGTCAGGCTGGCGCGCTTCCACGAGAAGCTCTCTCGCGCCCTGATCGACCGCTTCGACCTGGTAGTGGCGATGCCGCGCCCGCGCGC
>PMNA01000003.1 GCA_003162055.1 Actinomycetota bacterium
CCATGAACTGCGAGAGCTGCGAGGAGCCGAAGAACTCCTTCAGCGCCGCCACGACGGGTCGAATGTTGATGATCGTCTGCGGCGTGATCGTGTCCACGTCCTCGGTGGTCATACGCTCGCGCACGACGCGCTCCATGCGGTAGAGGCCGACCCTGAACGCTTCCTGGATCAGCTCGCCTACCGTGCGCAGACGACGGTTGCCGAAGTGCTCGTACTCGTCAAGCTCGCCGCGAATCGGGTCACGGTTCATCGAGGACGCCTCGGCCGCGAGGTCTTTCGCCTCGTGATCAAGACCGAGCTTGACCGGCAGGTCGAGCAGCCTGCGCACCAGGGCCACGATGTCCTCGGTGGTGAGAACGCGCACGTCGTCGGGCACGCCGACGCCGAGACGCTGATTGAGCTTGTAGCGGCCGACCTTGGTCAGGTCGTAACGCTTCGGATCGAAGAAGAGCGACCTGAGCAGGTTGCGCGAGTTCTCGAGCGTGGGAGGCTCGCCCGGGCGCTGCTTCTTGAAGACCTCGATCAGAGCCTCCTCCTCACGTGTGGAGGGGTCTTTCTCGAGCGTGTACTGGATGTAAGGCGAGTCGTTGAAGAAGGCAAGAATCGCCTCGTTCGAGCTCGTGTCGAGCTTGTAGCCGGTGGTCGGATCCTCGGCCGGAAGCGCCCGCAGAAGCGTAGTGATCGGCAACTTGCGCTTACGGTCGATACGGGCGTAGCAGATGCCCTTCTTGTCGATCTCGAGCTCCAGCCAGGAACCGCGGCTCGGCATCAAATTGGCGATGAAGACCTGCTTCGCTGCGTCTTTGGGCTCCATCAGGTAGGCGCCCGGGCTGCGCACGAGCTGCGTGACGATCACGCGCTCGGTGCCGTTGATGATGAAGGTGCCCCACTCGGTCATCATTGGGAAGTCGCCCATGAAGACGGTCTGCTCGCGAATCTCGCCCGTCTCTTTGTTGACGAAGCGGACGGTCATCGAGAGCGCCGCCTGATAAGTCAGGTCTTTCTCGCGGCACTCCTTGATGGAGAACTGCGGATCGGCGAAGTGATAGTCGGCAAACTCGACGGCGAGCGTGCCTGTGTAGTCCTCGATCGGCGAGATGTCGTCGATCGTCTCCCTGAGACCATCGCTCAAGAACCAGTCGAACGAGGCCTTCTGAATATCGATGAGATTGGGGAGGTCGAGAACGTGCTTGAGGCGTGAGAAACTCTTACGCACGCGAGGCGCGGCAACGGTGCTAATCAAATGAGACAGCCTCCCTTAACGGCGTCTAATACAGAAATGCGGACAGGCGGAACTTGGCGCAACTCTGAACGGTAGCGAAAGAAGTGACCCTTCCGCAAGGGATACCCGACGGTGACGTGCACCGCCTGCCGGCCCACTATAACTCGGCCCCCGGAGGAGTCAAGCTTCGAGCGGAAGAACCCTGAGACGATAGACGGTGACGGCGCGCTCTCGATAAAGGGGAAACCACTCACCGGCCCTGTAGTGATCGACGACGAAAACCACACGATCACCCTGCGGGGAGCAATCGAGGTCGGCCGCTCTACAAACTTCGCGCTTTGGCTGCCTCGAGGCCGGCCGCGCTTCGCCCTCTACGCGTTCGGCTTCAGCTCGGGCTGGATCAGCCCGCGCGCCGCGTTAACGCTGTGGCCGACGAGAACAGGGGGCCGTCTGGTGGGTTTCCTTTCCTTCCACGCTACGGCTCCCAGAGGGATCGGCCCAATAACGCTTGCGCTCTCGTTTCCGGGCGCGGCTAAACGATACGTTCCGCTGAAGGTAGGTGAATCGCGCTCAATTCGAATCGCCTTCTGCAGTAACGGCCCCTGGCGGGCGAAGATAACCGAGACCTCGGGTCGCGTTGTATTCGCCGGATCGCGTCCCGTGTCGGCGCACGCGAGCGCTCCGATCTGGCGGAAGGACGCGGCGCCCTGCGCCGGCGTTCACTAGGGAGCGAGCGGTTAGGGACAGAAGAGCTCGGTCCCTAACCGCCTCGGCTTCAGTTACTTGATCTCGATCGTGGCGCCGGTCTCCTCGAGCTTGGCCTTGACCTGATCGGCCTCGTCCTTGGTGACGCCTTCCTTGATCGCGGCGGGCGCGCTCTCGACCAGATCTTTGGCCTCTTTGAGGCCGAGACCCGGAACGACTTCGCGCACTACGCGAATGACCTGGATCTTCTTGTCGCCGATCGCCGTGAGCATGACGTCGAAAGCCGTCTGCTCCTCGGCTGCCTCCTCGGCTCCGGCGGACGCAGCGCCCGGCATGGCCGCTACGGCCATCGGCGCTGCGGCGGTAACGCCCCAGGTCTCCTCGAGCGCGTTCTTCAGCTCTACCAGCTCGAGCACAGTCATCTTGCCGAGCTGATCAACAAGCTTCGCGGTATCGGTTGGCACGTGAACTACCCCTTCCTGATTACTGATCTTCAGATTCCAGTTGCTTGACACGCGCGTCCAGCACTCCGACTAGATCGCGCAAGGGAGCCGCGAACAGGCCGACGATGGCCGTCGGCGCGGCACTGATAGCGCCTACGAGCTGAGCGCGCAGGACGTCTGCCGGAGGCAGCTTGGCCAGTTCCGCGAACTGCTCGGCACGGATCTCGGCGCCCTGTAGGACACCGCCGCGGATGCTCAGGACCTTGGTCGCCTTGGCGGTATCTCCAAGCACCTTGGCCACGCCCACCGGATCGCCGTCCGACTCCAGGAACGCGATTGCCGTCGGCCCTTCGAGATACACGAGCAGATTCGACGCACCGGCCTCTTCAGCGGCTCGTTTCGCCAACGTGTTCTTGACGATGCTGAAACGGGCGCCGTGCTGACGAAGCTTGGCGCGGAGCTCGGCGAGATCGCTCACGGTCAGGCCGCGGTAGTCGGTGACAACCAGCGTCTCGGTTTCCTTGAGACGTGCGGCCAACTCGGCGATAACGCGTTCCTTGTCGGTTTTAAGCATCTGATCACCTCCTCGAATAATTCGAGCCCGCACTAGAGGCGAGCTCGGAGAGAGGCGATGAGCCGTTCCGGGCCGCCTGGGCTGGGCTTCTGCTCTAAGAGCTGCCAGCTGTCTTTGGCGACGGGCTTGGTTGACTAAGCGTTAACCGCTTGCTCCTCCTCGAGCTCTTCGGATATTTCTCTGACCTTGGTCGTATCGACGTGGATGCCGGGGCCCATCGTCGTCGTCAACGTGATCGACTGTATGTAGCGGCCCTTTGCCGCCGCCGGCTTGGCACGCATGATCTCCTCGACCAGCGTGGCGTAGTTCTCGAGCAGCGCTCGCTCGCTGAAGGAGCGCTTTCCGATCGATACATGCACGTTGGCGCCACGGTCGGTGCGGTACTCGACCTTGCCGGCCTTGGCATCGCCCACGGCCTTGCTGATGTCGAAAGTGACCGTGCCTGTCTTGGGGTTCGGCATCAGGCCGCGCGGGCCCAGGACGCGCCCGAGCTTGCCGACGTTGCCCATCTGGTCGGGCGTAGCGATGGCGACGTCGAAATCGGTGAAGCCCTCCGTCACGCGCTTGGCCAGATCGGCGGAGCCGACCACGTCGGCGCCGGCTTCCTCGGCTTCCTTGGCCTTCTCGCCCTCGGCGAACACGGCGACGCGAACATTCTTGCCCGTTCCGTTGGGAAGCATCAGCGTGCCGCGCAGCTGCTGATCGGCGTGGCGAACGTTGAGACCGAGACGGAAGTGAATCTCGACCGTCTCGTCGAACTTCGCGTCGGCGAACCCCTTGAGTAGCTGAATCGCCTCGAGCGGCGAGTAGGCGCGCTCGCGATCGATCTGGGTGCGCGCGCTGGCGTAACGCTTGCCGCGGCCGCTCACGACTCCACCTCGACACCCATCGAGCGCGCGGTGCCGGCGATGACCAGCATCGCGGCCTCGACGTCGTTGGCGTTCAGGTCATTCATCTTCGTCTCGGCGATCTGGCGCAGCTGCGATCGCGTCAACTTCCCCACCTTGGTGCGATTGGGCTCGCCCGAGCCCTTCTCCAACCGCAGCGCCTCCTTGATCAGGACGGCAGCCGGCGGCGTCTTGGTGATGAAGGTGAAAGAACGATCCTCGTAGACCGTGATCTCGACCGGGATGATGCGGCCGTTGTCGGCCTGCGTCTGAGCGTTGAAGGCCTTACAGAAGTCCATGATGTTGAGCCCGTGCTGACCCAGCGCGGGACCGACAGGCGGCGCCGGGTTGGCCTGGCCACCGGGAATCTGGAGCTTGATTAACGTCAGGACTTTCTTGGCCACTTCTGTTTTCTTTCTCTTGAACGCCCGTACGGCCGGGCCGGATCACTCATGTCGCGGCAGCGGATGCTACCGGATTGAACGCCCTGCCCGGCGATTCTCCGGGCTGGCCCGCTCTTTCTACGTACACCGTGTTACTTACAAACTGCCCACCCGAGCCGGACCGAGGTCTGGCGCTGGATCAATCTAGTTTTTTCACCATCTCGAAGCTCAGCTCGACCGGCACCTGGCGCTCGAAGATGTTGACCAGCACCTTCAGCTTCTGCTGATCGGGGTTGACGTCGACGATCTCGCCGTCGAAGTCCGCCAGATGGCCGGACGTGATCTTGACCGACTCGCCGAGCGAGAACTCGACCTGGGCGCGCGGGCGGGCGCCTTCGGTCTGGCCCTTACCGGTGTGCAGGATGCGCTCGATCTCGCCCTCGGAGAGCGGTACCGGCTTGGCGCCGGAGCCGACGAAGCCCGTCACGCCCGGTGTGTTCTTGACCAGGATCCAGGCCTCGTCGTCGAGATTCATGTTCACGAGCACGTAGCCGGGCAAGACACGCTTCTCGGCCTGCACCTTCTGGCCGTCCTTGGTCTCGATCACGCTCTCGGTGGGTACCACGACGCGCCGGAAGCGCGACTGCTGGTTCATCGAGATGATCCGGTGCTCGAGGTTGGCCTTGACCTTGTTCTCGTGCCCGGAATAGGTGTTGATCACGTACCAAAGGAACATGCGCTGGAGTCTCCTATTAACCCAGAAGAACGTTTTGGACTAGATGCTTGAACGCGAGATCGGCAATCGCCAGGTAGCCGCCGACAATCGCGCAGGCAATGAGCACGACGAGCGTTCCCTGCACCAGCTGCTGGCGCCCCGGCCACTCGACCTTCTTCAGTTCGCCTACCGACTCCCCGATGAAGCGGAAGCGGCGCGGGCGCGCAACCTTCGGCTCGCTGCCGAGCTTCTGCGTCCGCAGCGTGGACGACTGCCGAGAGGAACGCGCCTGCTCGGCGAGAGACGACTCGCTGCGCTCGCTGCGGCGAGCACGGCGCTGTTGACGAGTTGGGCGCGCCATCGCCTCTCCCCCGCTAGCGGGTCTCCCGGTGCAGGGTGTGCTTCCCGCACCAACGGCAGTACTTGTTGAACTCCACCCGGTCGGGCGTGTTCCGCTTCGATTTTTCGCTTTGATAGTTCCGCCGCTTGCACTCCGTGCAGGCGAGCGTCACAGCGACTCTGACTCCGGTTTTTGCCATGTCTCTTTAAGGGTTTCTGAGCGCGAAAGAATAGCGGCGTAACCCGCCGCCGCACACCAGTCTAGCTGGTCTTGGCGAAACGGCGCACAGCCTCGAACAACTCGCGCGATTTCTCGGCCGCGACCTCCGCGTCGCCGGAGGCCAGCGCGCCGCTCACGCAGTGACGGACGTGCCGATCGAGGATGGTGAGAGCAAGGCTCTCGAGCGCCGTCGTCACCGCCGCGACCTGAGTGAGAATGTCGATGCAGTAGCGCTCCTCGCTGACCATGCGTTCGATTCCGCGCACCTGGCCCTCGATGCGGTGCAGGCGCTTGATCAGCGCGTCCTTTTCTTCCAGGTAGCCCGGATAGGCGTGCTCGCTCACAACTCACTTCCCGTCTCGAGCCGCAGGCTCGTGAAACGGCGCAGCCTGAGGCTGTTACCGACGACCAGCAGGCTCGAGGCCGACATCGCCCCCGCCGCGACCATCGGGTTGAGCAGACCGGCCGCCGCAATCGGAATCGCGGCGACGTTGTAGGCGAAGGCCCAGAAGAGGTTGCCCCTGATCGTGCCGAGAGTCCTGCGCGCCAGGCCGACGGCATCGGAGACGGCGCGCAGATCGGGCGAGGTCAGGGTCACGTCGGCGGCCTCGAGCGCGATGTCGGTTCCGCTTCCGAGCGCCAATCCCAGGTCGGCCTGGGCCAGCGCGGGCGCATCGTTGATGCCGTCTCCGACCATCGCGACCACTTCGCCCGCCGCCTGCAGCTCGCGGATCACAGCCGCCTTCTCGCCGGGAAGGACTCCTGCTCGCGCACGCTCTATGCCCAGCTCGCGAGCAACCGAGCGCACCGTGCGCTCGTTGTCGCCGGAGAGGAGGAAAGGCTCGAGCCCCAGGCGCTCGAAGGAGCGAATCGCCGCCGCGCTCGACAGCTTCGTGGCGTCGCGCAGCGAGACGAGTCCACGCACAGCACCGTCCCAGCCTGCGGCTACGACGGTCGTGCCCTCGCCCTCGAGCTGTTCCACTCGCGCCTCGAGCCCTTCGGGCCAGGTGAGCCCTCGCTCGCGTAAGAAGACCGGCCGGCCGACCAGCACGACGCGGCCTTCAAGCTGCGCCTCGACGCCAAGCCCGGCCGCGCTAACGAAGCGCTCGACGTCGGGCAGCGACGCCTCGCGCGCCCGCGCGTACTCGGTCAGTGCCCGCGCGATCGGATGCTCGCTCGAGGCCTCGGCGGCGCCGGCCAGGCGAATCAGCTCGGGCTCGCTGATGCCCGCTCCGGTCACCACTCCGGCCACGCTCATCCGGCCCTCGGTCACCGTTCCGGTCTTGTCGAGGACGATGGTCGTGATCCGGCGCGTGCGCTCTAGCAGCTCCGGGCCGCGAATCAGAACTCCAAGCTGAGCGCCGCGGCCGAGCCCTACCATTAGCGCCGCCGGCGTGGCGAGGCCGAGCGCGCAGGGGCAGGCGATCACCAGCACCGCGACCGCCGCGCTGAAGGCGCTGCCCGCGCCCGCGCCAACGAAAAGCCAGGCCGCGAGCGTCGCCAGCGAGATCGCGAGCACGAGCGGCACGAACACGGCCGAGATGCGATCGGCCAAGCGCTGCACCGGCGCCTTGCCGGCCTGTGCCTCCTCGACCAGGCGCCCGATCTGGGCCAGCGCCGTCTCCGCGCCGACCTTCGTCGCGCGCACGAGCAGGCGCCCGAAGCTGTTGACGGACCCGCCCGCCACGGCATCGCCGACAGCGACTTCCACGGGCACCGCCTCTCCGGTAAGGAACGACTGGTCGACCGCCGAGGCCCCGTCTTCGACGACTCCGTCGGTCGCGATCTTCTCGCCAGGGCGGACGACCAGCAGATCGCCGACGCGCAACTCCCGGGCCGGAATTCGAGCCTCTTTCCCGTCGCGCAAGACCGTGGCCTCCTTGGCGCTCAGCTCGAGCAGAGAGCGGATGGCGTTCCCCGAGCGGCGCTTGGCACGAGCCTCGAGATAGCGGCCGAGCAGGACGAGTGCCGTGATCACAGCCGCCGCCTCGAAGTAGCTCGGCGCGTCGAGGCCGAGCACGACCACGGCGGCCGACCAGCCCCAGGCGCTCAGTGTGCCGAGCGAGACGAGGGTGTCCATGCTCGCGCTCGCGTGGCGCAGATTGAGCGCGGCGGCTCGGTGAAACGGCCAGCCCGCCCAAAAGACGACCGGCGTCGCCAGTGCCAGCGCGAGCCACTCCCAGCCTGAGAACCGAAGCGGCGGGATCATGGCGATGAGCAGAACGGGCAGGCCGAGTGCGACCGCGACGAGCAAGCGGGCGCCGTAGCGCGAGCCGCTCAGCTCGTGCTCGTGGGCCTGTTCGCGGTCGTAGACGCGGGCGTCGTAACCGGCGCTCTTGACCGCCGCGATCAGATCGTCGGCCCGGAGACGCGCCGGGTCGAAGTGCACGTAAGCCTGCTCGCTGGCGAAGTTGACCGTCGCCGATGCGCCCTCGAGCGCGTTCAGCTTCCGCTCGATCCTGGACGCGCAGGAGGCGCAGGTCATCCCCTCGAGCTCGAGCTCGATCAGCTCGGCGTTCTCTGTCGCCGCTGCGCTCACGGCTCGGCTTCGTAGCCGGCAGCGACGATCGCGGCCCGAAGGGTCGCGTCATTGAGGCCTTCGCCCTCGACTACCACTTGCTTCGTCTCCAGATCAACCTGGACGTTCGTAACCGCGGGCAGCGCGCTCAACGCCTCGCTGACTGCGCGCTTACAGTGCCCACAACTCATGTCCGGGACAACGAGCTCGACTCGCTCACTCATCCTTCGACCTCCCTGTAATGGATACCCCCTAAGGGTATCAGGAGGATGACCGCTCGCCGCTATCGCTTGCCGGCGAGAAAGTCGCGCACCAGCTGGTGATAGGCCGGCACCGGCAGCAGGAAGGAGTCGTGGCCCCAAGGCGAGGCGATCTCCTCGCGCAGTGAGTTGCAGCCCGCTTCCTCCAGCACGCGCGCGATCTCGAGCGAGTGCGCCGTCGAGAAACGCCAGTCGGTGTCGAAGCTGACCACCAGAAAGCGAGTCGGGTTGTTGCGCAGCCGCTCGACCGCCGCCGCCTCGTCGGCGAAGGGATCGAAATAATCCATCACGCGCGAGAGGTACAGGTACGTGTTGGCGTCGAAGCGACCGAGGAACTTGTCCGCCTGGTGATCGAGGTAGGACTCGATCTGGAAGTCGATGCCGAAGGTCGGCCCCTCGGTATCGCGGCGCTCGCGCCCGAATTTCTTCTCCAGCGCCTGCCCGGAGACGTAGGTGATGTGAGCGAGCATCCTGGCCACCGAGAGGCCCGAGTCGGGCTGGCGATCGGTGCCGTAGTAGTCGCCGTCCTGGAAGTTGGCGTCGCGCATGATCGCGTTACGCGCGACCGAGGAGAAGGCGATGTTCTCGGGCGTCAGGCGCGAGGAGGCGCAGATCAGCAGCGCGCGCTCCATCTCCTCGGGATGATCGAGCGCCCACTGTAGAATCTGCATTCCGCCCAGCGAGCCGCCCATGCCCGCATACAGGCGCTCGATGCCGAGCTTTCGCACCAGGGAGCGCTGCACCTCGACCAGGTCGCGGACGCTGAAGTAAGGGAAGCGGAGTCCATAGGGCTTGCCCGTTGCGGGGTCGATCGAGGACGGCCCGGTCGTGCCCGAGCAGCCGCCGAGCAGGTTGGAGCAGACCACGAAGTAGTTGTCGGTATCGACCGGTTTGCCGGGCCCGATCATCGAGTCCCACCAGCCGTCCGTCTTGGGCTGACCGTGGTGCCCGGCAACATGCGCGTCGCCCGTCAGCGCGTGGCAGATGACGATCGCGTTCGAGCGCTCAGCGTTCAGCTCGCCGTAGGTCTCGTAGGCGACGTCGACCGGAGCGAGCGTCTGGCCCGAATCGAGCAGCAACGGATCGCCCTCGTCGTAGAGGCGAACGTGCTGAGTCTCGACCAGGCCGACGCTGTCTCCCCTGCCGGCGTTCGATCCCAGCGTCTCGTGTGTCACGTGTTATTTCCTGCCATGGCGTGTCTGCCTATCTTCTACTCCCGTCTCAGCTTTCCGCGCTCAGCGCGAGCTCGAGCGCCTGGTCGAGATCGGCCAGGATGTCGTCGATGTGCTCGATCCCGATCGAGAGGCGCACCAAGTCCTGAGTGACGCCCGCGGCGGCAAGCTCCTCATCGTCCAGCTGCGCGTGGGTGGTGGTCGGAGGATGAATGGCGAGCGACTTGGCGTCACCGATGTTGGCCAGATGACTGAACAGCTTCAGGCCCTCGATGAATCGCGCGCCGGCCTCGCGGCCGCCCTTGATGCCGAAGCTGACCAGACCGCCGTAGCCGCCGCTGAGAATCCGGTCGGCGACCTTTTTGTACGGGCTCGACTCCAGCCCCGGATAGCTCACCCAGGCCGTGCCCGGGTGCGTTTCGAGATGCTGCGCTGCCTGAAGGGCGTTACTCGAGTGCCGCTCGATCCTCAGCGGTAGCGTCTCCAGCCCCTGTAAGAAGAGGAAGGAGTTGAAGGGCGAGAGCGCCGCGCCAGTGTTTCTGAGCAGGACTGTGCGCACGCGTCCGATATAGGCCGCCTCCTCCAGCGCCTCCGTCCAGACGATCCCGTGGTAGGAGGGGTCGGGCTTGGTCAGGCCCGGGAAGCGGTCGGCCCGCGCCTGCCAGTCGAAGTGACCCGAATCGACCACCAGGCCGCCGATGGAAGTGCCGTGCCCGCCGATCCACTTGGTCGCGGAATGCACCACCACGTCGGCGCCGTGATCGAAGGCGCGGCAGAGGATCGGCGTGGGAACGGTGTTATCGACCACGAGCGGCAGCCCATTCTCGTGCGCGGCCGCGGCCCAGGCGTCGAGATCGACGACGTTCAGCTTCGGGTTGCCGACCGTCTCGACGAAGACGAGGCGCGTCTTGTCGTCGACCAGCTCGGCCAGCTTCTCGGGCTGGTCGGGGTCGAGCCAGCGCACCTCGATTCCGTACTGCGGCAGCGTGTGGGCGAACAGGTTGTAGGTCCCGCCGTAGAGCGTCGAGACCGAGACGATGTTCTCGCCCGCGCGCGTGATGTTGAGCACGGCGTAGGTGTTCGCTGCCTGCCCGGAGGCCGTGGCGACCGCGCCGACGCCGCCTTCGAGCGCCGCGACCCGCTGCTCGAGCACGGCGTTGGTCGGATTCCCGATTCGGCTGTAGATGTTGCCGGGCACCCTGAGCGCGAACAGGTCGGCCGCGTGCTCTGTGTCGTCAAAAACGTACGACGTCGTCTGATAGATCGGCACCGCGCGGGCGCCCGTGGTCGGATCCGGCTCCTGGCCCGCATGCAGTGCCAGTGTCTCGGTTCGGTATTCACTCATCTCCTGCTCCTTCCCTTCCATACCTGGAAATGTCCCGGGAACGAAAAAGGCCTCCTATCCCGGAGGCCCTTCTTGCTCCCGCCGGCATGGCGGGCGCTCCGTTTCTCCATCTTCCCGCTCCTCGGCCCGGGACGGTCCGGCTTGCGGCTGGAATTCGCACCTGTCGAGCCGAAACTCCGGTTGCGGCGGTGTCATCGGGCCAGATCCCTCGACCGCTCGTGATGGTTAACGGCTTTCGAAGCGTAGCAGCAGGCGTTTCTGGGTCAAGCCGGCGGCGATCGCTCAGCCCGGCAAGGGGTCGAAAAGCCTCGCCGTACGACTTTTCTCCACTTGGGCGCTGTCGACGGTCAGTGAATCGACTTGAGCATGCTGAACATCGGCAGGTACATGGAGATCACGATCACGCCGACCATGGAACCGACGCCGATAATCATCAAAGGCTCGATGATCGAGGTGAGCGACGCGATGGCCGTATCGACCTCGTCTTCGTAGAAATCGGCGACTTTCGACAGCATCAACTCCAACTCGCCGGTCTCTTCGCCGATCTTGATCATCTGACTGATCATGATCGGGAAGAGCGGGCTCTCGAGTAGCGGCTGGGCGATCGGGATGCCTTCCTGCACTCTCTCTTTTACGTCAAGCAACGCCTTCTCAACGACCGCATTACCCGAAGTATGAGCGGTGATGTCGAGCGCCTTGATGATGTCTACGCCCGAGGCGATCAGCGTCGCGAGTGTGCGCGAGACACGGGCCATCGCAACTTTGAGAACGGTCGCGCCGATCCGCGCCGGTATTTTGAGTATGAGCGCATCCCAGAGATCTCGCCCTGCTTGCGTTTTCTTGAAGCGTGCAAGGCCCCAGATCGTCAATCCTAGGAGAGGAAAGATCAGATACCACCAGGCGCGCACGATGTTCGACAGATTCATGATGAATTGCGTCAGCGTCGGGATTTGACCACCGTTCGTCTTGATCATGTTCACGAAGATGGGAACGATGAATGCCAGCATTCCGATCAGAACGACGGTGGCGAAGCAGAAAACCATTATTGGATAAATCATCGCGCCCTTGACGCGCCGCTTGATCTGTTGGGTTTTCTCGATCTGAACTGCAACGCGATCGAGCACCGTGTCGAGAACGCCGGCCGCCTCGCCGGCTTCGACCATTGATATATAAAGCGTGTCGAAGACCTTCGGATGTGAGGCCAAGGCCTCCGAAAGGAGAAGACCACGCTCGACTTTGGCGCGAACGTCGGCAATGACAACCGCAAGGTTGTTGTCTTCGGTCTGCTCCTCGAGAATCACGAGCGCCGCTACGACACTAACGCCCGCGGCGATCAGCGTCGCGAACTGGCGCGAGAACACCTGGAGAGCCTTCGCCGTAACCCTCTTGCCGGATGTCGCCGTGGCCTTGCCGGCAGCTTCGGCAACCCGCTCCAAGCGTTCGGCAAGCAACCCCCTATGGCGAAGTTGCTCGCGCGCCGACTCGAGATCCGCCGCCTGGAGCTCGCCGGCGCTCGCGATTCCCTGCGCGTTGATTGCGCTATATGCGAAGCTGGGCATCGCTTCGCTTTATCGGCAGTTTCCGAATCTCACTAAAGACCAGGCGCGAACTACATCAGGTCGTACTGCTGGTGGTGCCACTCGTCGTGGTGCCACTCGTGGTGGTGCCACTCGTCGTGGTGCCCGTCGATGACGACGCTTGCGACGCCGTCAGAGCAATGGCGAACTTGATCGCGTACCTCATCGAGTCGACGGTATTCACGAGCACTACGCTCCTGCCCTTCTTGATTGTCACCGTCGACTGGCCACTCGAGAACGACCCGCCTGCGACGCTGATCTCGATCTTCTTCGCCATTATCGAATTGAGAACGAATACGGGCGATGTGGACGGGAAGGTCGCATTTAGAGTGACATCCTCGGAGGTGCCGTTGACCGAGATTCTCGCGGCTGCGTACTGGGTGTTCGAAGTGGAAATGGTGGTCGATTTGGTCTTGCCGCTAGTGGTCGTGGTCGACGACGCTGTGGTCGACGACGCTGTGGTCGATTCACTCGAGGAGCTCGTGGCGCTCCCGAACGGATTCCCGTTGTTGAAGAGACTGAACCCGCTCAGCTGCCCAGCGTGGGCCTGATAGCGGCTCGCGTCAGGAAGCCCCCCGATCGAGGCCGATTCTCCAGAAGTGGATGTCCCGCCCGGATTCGCTACCGACGACGTAGTAGGCGTCGTCGTTTGAGCGACCGAGCTACTAGGGCTTGAGGCTTTCTTGCCCCCGAGCATGCTCGGCAGTTCGATAGCTCCTACGATGACCAGTACCGCGACGAGCGCAACGAGAATGATCTTCTCCCTCTTCTCCTTCTCCTTCTGCTTGTCCGCGCGCTGCTTCGAAGCCATCAGAACTCACCCCCCTCCCGTCGCGGATGTCGTGGAAGATGTGGTCGTTGTCGAGGTCGTCGACGTTGATGTGGTCGTTGTCGAGGTCGTCGACGTTGGTGTCGTAGCGGTCGCGACGGGGTGACCGTATACGTAGGCGTCAATCGCAAGCGTTGCCTTGATCTGGGGAAAGCCCTTGTCGCCTTCGGCGAAAGAGACTTGGTCGACTGTGAAGAGGCGGCCCTTTGCGCTCAACTTGTGGTTCTCGACGAGTACCAATGACTGCAAGCGATAGAGGAAATCGGAAAGATCATAGAAGCTCCCCTGGAAGACCACCGTGACCGGTATCACCTGATAGGTACTCGCGTCGGCGACCGTTCCCGGGGTGATCGAGTCGAAACTGATGCCGGTGGCCTTGGCGACGGAATAGAGCTGCAGAGAGAGCTCGGCCACCTCGGGATCGCTGGGCATCGCCGTCCCGAGCTTGTAGTAATCGGCGACGAGAATCTTCGACAGCCCGGCGGCCTGCGTGGCTTGCGTGCGCGAAGCTTGTATCTGCTGATTGAGTTGCGTGATCTGCTTCGAAAGCGAGTTGACCTGGTTCTGCTTCGGCCCGACGAGAAGGAAGTAGCCGGCGGCGGCGAGCACGACCAGGCCAGCCAGCACTACAGCGAGTCTGATCGCGACGGGTGTCTTTTTCTTCAGTGCGAGTGCAGGGCTCATGATGCGTTTCCAGGCGCCAGTATCTGGGCCGAGATGGAGAACGTGTAAGTCACGGGCGACGCCGTGGAGTTTTTCGCGCTCGAGATGAGCGTCACATCGGTCAGAGGCGGAAGGACCTTGAGTCGCGTCATGAGAAGGAACACAGACTCCTGGGAGTAAGCCCAGCCGCTGATATTGAGCCCAGTCGTGGACGTAGTCGTTGTCCCAGTCGTGCTAGTCGACGAGTACAGCGGGTTCGCCGATACCGGAGTCGTTGCGGTCAGCGTCGTTAGTTTGACGCCAGATGGCATTACGAGAGCGATCTGACCGAGAATGTCGTCCCAGGGAATGCGGTAGGAAAGAGCGCTCGCGACCGCGGATATTCGATCGTTTTCAAGCGACGCTACCTTCTGTTGGATGGGGAGGACCTTCGGCGGCGGGTTCACCTTCGCCAGCATCGCGTACTCATTCTGCAGATCGCCGCGCGTACTTTTCTTGTCCTGGACCTTCCCGCTTGCGCTCATGTACATGGAGAAGAGCACCGCTAAAGCGATGGCGAGACCCGCGACTCCGACCAACAGCGCAGGGTCGGGAGTTGTGCGCCTGGCACGTTCCGCGTCTTTAGGTAGAAGGTTGACCGCTCGCATCAGATCTATCCCTCAGCTCAATCCTCGATCGCCAGGCCGATAGCCGCCGCCAGGGAACGCTGGCTCTCGTCGACGGCAACTCCCCTGGCTGGTTTGACACGTTCGAACGGATCGCCGACCCGCACGCTCACTCCGATCAGGCGCTGCAGCTCAACGGCCAAGCCCGGCAAGAGCGATGTCCCGCCCGTGATCACGATGTCGCCGATGCCCAGTGAATCGGGCTGGTTCTGGTAGTACTGAAGCGACGATACGAGCTCGCGCGCGAAGGTTTGAAGCTGGCGCCGTACGATGTCGGCCGCCGTGGCGACCTGCTCTTGGGTAACACCGGTTTGAAGCGGTTGCTCGGATCCGTCAAGCGAGAGCGAATGCTTGATCGGCTCGGCTTCGGACGGGGCGAGATTGAGCTGGCGCGCGATGGCGACGTCGAGGGTTGAGCCTCCCCACTCGAGCACACGCGTAAATTCACATATATGCCCGTCGGATACGGCGAAGGTCGAGCGCTCATGCCCGATCGAGACGACGACATGGGCGGCATCCGATCGCGCCTCTGATCCGGCCGTAATCAACGCTCGCAGCAGTCCGAAGGCTTCGAGGTCGATCCCGACGAGACGCACTCCGGCCTCCTTGAAAGCTACGACGTAGCGATCGATGAGATCGCGATAGGCGACCACGAGGAGAACGCGGCGGACGAGCTCGCCATCGGCGTTTACGCTCTCGCTCAGTTGCTGATAGTCGAGCACGGCGTCCTCGAGCGCGATCGGCAGTACTTCCTGAGCCCGGAAGCGGATCGCGTTCTGGAGCTGATTGGCGTCCATCACTCCCGACACCTCGATGATACGAACGCCGATTCGGTTGTTGGAGACACCAAGCCTGACCGCCTTCTTGGGCAACCGATGGGCCTCGAACAGATGAGCCAGCGCCGTGGCAAGCGCCTGCGCGTCGCGAACCTCGCCGGCGACCACGACGCCTCGCTGGAGCGGTTCGCGCACCAGATCTAGCAGCTCGAGCTTGTCCCCGTTACGCATCACACGTGCAGCCGAGATCCCCGAGGCGCCGATCTTGACGCCCACGAGGGCCTTCTGCCGTAGCGCACTGCCTTTCGGAGGCGCCGCGCCGGTGGCACCCTTGTGCCCAAGCGAGAGCTCGCGCTTGTAGAAGGGAGCTTTCTTCTCCGGCGCCGCTGCGGGCGCAGCCGGAGCAGCCTCGGCGACTTCGGCACCCGCAACTCCGGCAGCGACGGCCGTGGCGGCTGCCGCGATCTCCTTGCCCTTCGGGGCCTTCTCCTTCTCCTTCTTCTTCTTCTTGCCTCCGAAGGAGATCTCGCGCTTGTAGAAGGGGACTTTCTTCTCCAGCTCCGCGACGGGCGGCGTGACGGGCGCGATAGCGGGCTCAGCCGGAGGCGCAGCCGCGGGCTCAACGAGGGGCGCGGCCGGAATGGCCGGGGGAACCTCGGGGCTCGCAACATCGGCAGCAACGGCCGGTGCGGCTGCCGCGATCTCTCCTCCCTTCGGCGCCTTCTCTTTCTTCTTCTTGCCTCCGAAGGAGAGCTCGCGCTTGTAGAAGGGGACTTTCTTCTCCGGCGTCTCGCCGCTCACGTCCTCGGTGACCGAGGCGCGCAGCGCTTCCAGCGGAGAGGGAGCCGGCGGAGCAGAAGCCACAGGTTGCCCGGCAACCGGCTCGACCGCGCCCGATACCGGCGGTACCGTGGGCGGACCGGGAGGCGGAGC
>PMNA01000016.1 GCA_003162055.1 Actinomycetota bacterium
ATCTCGACGAAGTCGGAGCCGGAGATCGAGAAGAAGGGCACGCCGGCCTCACCGGCGACGGCGCGTGCCAGCAGCGTCTTACCGGTTCCAGGCGGTCCGTAGAGCAGCACGCCCTTGGGGATGCGCGCGCCCAGCGCCTGGAACTTCTTCGGATTCTCGAGGAACTCCTTGATCTCTTGCAGCTCTTCGACCGCCTCATCCACCCCGGCGACGTCGCGGAAGGTGATCTTGGGCGCGTCGGGCGTCATCCGCTTGGCCCGGCTCTTGCCGAAGCTCATCACCTTCGAGCCGCCGCCCTGCATCTGGTTCATCAGGAAGATCCAGATCGCGATGAAGAATGCGAAGGGAAGCAGGCTGACGAGAATCGAGACCCAGGGCGAGGAGCCAGTGCCCTTCGAGCCGTAGAGCACGTGGTGGCGCTGGAGGATCTTCTCGAAGTTGGCCTCGGACTCGGCGCTCGGGTAGTTGACCTTGCCGCTTACGGGCTTGGCGGACGCTCCGGCGGGGACTTTGAGCGTGTACTTAATCTGCTGTGAGTTGGGGCTGAAGCTGACCTCTTGCACCTTGTTCGCTTTGGTCTTAGCGATCAGCGTTGAGTAGGTGAAAGGCTTCGTCTTCTTGCCGCTCGAGCTCGGCATAAATTGGGACAGGAGGAATACAGCCCCGACTATCAGGACCAAGGGAAAGAACGCGCTGCGAAAGAACCGGCCCATAGATAAACCTCTACCCGGAGCGTAGCAGTAGTCCTTCTCTTTCCCGCCTTTCCCGGGCGGTCACAAGGGCAGCGATTCGAGCTGGAAAAGAAGCCCCGGGACGGATGCTCTACATTCCTTCGGGAAGCAGCGAATCGTCCAGCACCGCCACGTAGGGAAGGTTGCGAAAGCGCTCCGCGAAATCGAGCCCGTAACCAATGACGAAGCGATCGGGGATCTCGAAGCCGACGTAGCGCACCGACTTGCGCACCTTCTGCGCCGACTCCTTCACGAGCAAGGCGCAGACCTCCAGCGAGGCCGGCGCACGCGAGCGGAAGTTTCTCATCAGGTAGGAGAGGGTGAGCCCGGAGTCGATGATGTCCTCGACGATCAGGACGTGGCGCTCCTCGATATTGATGTCCAGATCCTTGAGGATGCGCACCACGCCCGAGGAGTCGGTGGCCGAGCCGTAGCTGGAGATGGCCATGAAATCGACCTCGCAGGGAAGCGGCAACTCGCGCATCAGGTCGGCCATGAAGAAGACGGCGCCCTTGAGCACCCCGATCAGTAGGAGGTCGCGCCCCTCGTAGTCGGAAGCGATCTCGCGGCCCAACTCGACGACACGTTCGTGCAGCTTCTCCTCCGATACGAGAACTTCGCCCACGCCGGGGTCGAGTTGCGCATCGCTCACAGCCGTTCGTCTCCTTGCCCCAGCGGTCTCACTGGTCGTCTTCTCTTATCGCTCGCACCGCGTTCTCATAGCCCGGCGCCGCCACGATCCCGGGCACGGCGACGATCTCTTCTCCCTCGGCCACGAGTGGCCAGGAGCTCCTCTGCGAACGCGGAATCTTGGCGTCTACGAACACGTCCTGGATCTTCTTCTTGCGTCCGGCGAGCCGATCGCCGGACTTGAAGCAGCGTACCTGTAATCCCTCCAGCTCGGATTCGAGAATCCAGGGGCCGAAGCGGACTCTGCCCTCGAGCGGCAAGGGCGTCTGCTCGATGAAGAGGCGGTCATATTCCCGCACCGCCTTGAGCGCCGGGCTCAGATCGACCGACTTGGAGCCTCGTTGCGAGCCGAGGAGCTCGAGTAGAGCGCCCTCGAGCCCGCGCGGCAGGCGCGGACGCTCACGCGCGAGAGCGAGAATGTTCTCCTCGGCGGACGGGTGGAGGCGGCGAAGCGCGGGCAAGATCTCGCCTCGAATCACCCCCCTCACCGTATCTGGGTTACTCGAGTCCTCGCGATAGTCGAGGTGCTCGGCCAGACAGTAGGCTCGGGTCTCGTCTCGCCAGAGATCGAGCAGTGGGCGCACCACGCCATCCTCCCGCTTGATCTTGATTCCGCGCACGCTTCCGCTCGCGGCGATCCGGTAGAGGATCGTCTCGACCTGATCGGAGGCGGTGTGCCCGGTCGCGCGCAGGCTGCTCTGGGCGAACGAGTAGCGAAGGTCGCGCAATTCGGATTCGCTCATCCCAGGCTCGCCGGCCTCGACCACCTCGGCGCCCAAGACCACGCGGCAGAAGCGGGCGTCCTCCTCCGACTCCTCGCCGCGCTGGTGGTGGTTCACGTGCAGGGCGCTGACCCGGTAGCCGAGCGCCCCGAGCGCATGCCAGAGACAGGTTGAGTCGGCGCCGCCCGAGACCAGGCAGAGAATCTCGCCGCCGGGCTCGATCAGGTTCTCGGCGCGGATCAGCTGCTCGATTCGCTCGCGGAGTTGTGCGCTCTTCTCCATGAGCCAATTGTCGCAGCCGGCGCGGTCTCGTGTTCGCCGCCAGCGGGCAAGGCGCTTGCGACGGGACAGATCGCACTGTCCGACTACCGCTCGGGGTTGGGACGCCTTTGCCCACCCGCCACCCCCACCCACCCACGGTGGCGTAACACCATGGCGGAACGACCCGTACGGAAACGCGCCGATTCGCTGCCTAGCCTCCAGCTTGCCGCTGGGCGCAGCCGGGCGGTAGCGCCGTTTTCGGCGAATCTGAGGTTCCCGGCGCTCGGGTGCGCAATACTTGCCTCGAGGGTTCAGTCCCGAACAGGAGGTAGCGAGGCATGGGTTTGTTGGATCGATTCGAGAAACGACGCGCGCAGAAGCACGAGGCCGGCGAGGACGCAAAGCTCAAAGTCGCAAGAAACACACTCGCCAGAGCATTCGACGCAGAGGCTGAAAGACTCAACGGCGGCAAGCCGATCGAGTTCGGCTCTTCGAGAGCCGCAGTGAGCCCGGCCACCAAAGAAGCGAAGGATCTTGCCAGTTTTGTGCGCAGGCTCGAGCCGCGCGACCCCCGAATCGAGGACGCCATGCTGTTCGAAAAGGCGGGGCTGCTCGTGCCGCTCGCCGACCCAGTTCGCGAGGTGCTCAGCGAGCCGTGGCCGGGCGGTTTCGACGCCGACGCAAAGCTCGCTGCCGCTATCAAGGCGCTGCAGGAAAGCCAAGTGAGCGAAATAAGCGACCCGCCCCGCTAGAGAAGCGCTTACCAGATGATGATCGAGGTGCGAAGGTCGGAAGCCCGCCTCGTAGGAAAGGCCTCACGGACGCCGGCCGAGCGCTCACTCGCTCCAGCGCGGGTCGCTCTCCCAGGCCTCGAGGCGATTGAGCGCCTGCGCCAGTTCCACGGCACTGAACTCGAAGGGGCGAGCGTAGGGAACCGGAACATGACGAGCGTGGAAGCCCTGGCCGGCGGCCGCCTCGCGTAGAAAACTGACGGCCAGCCCGTGCGTGACGACGAGGATGACGGGCTCCGTGCGAGCCAGCACGATCCGGAATCCGCGAGCGTAACGTACCGCCGCTTCGCGGCGACTCTCGCCTCCCCCCGCCGGGCTCTCGTCGGACTCGTGCGTGTGCGCCCAGGAAACGTAATTCTCAAGCGGGCCTTGCTCGAAGGCGCCGACGCGAATGTCGTTCAGTTCCGCCAGCTCGAGCCAGGGCGGCTCGGGCTCGTGCCCGGCCAGAGCGATCTCGGCCGTCCGCCGCGCGCGCGGAAACTCGCTGGTCACGTAGAGATCTATCCGGCGTCCGACCAACGAGCGCCCGAGCGCGCGGGCCTGCTCCTCCCCGCGCTCGGTCAGCGGGCAGCGGCTGTTCGGCTCGCCGTTGACGACGCCCCGGGCCGAGCACTCACTCTCGGCATGGCGGGTAACGAGGATCGTTTGCATTCTGGTCACGCTAGCGCAGCGCGGGAAGCGGGTCGACCGCGGCGCCCCTCAGGCGGAGCTCGAAGTGCAGATTCGGGCCGCTCGCCTCGCCGCTTTCCCCCGATAGCCCGATTTGAGCTCCGCGTGCCACGCTCTGGCCGCAGCGCACCTCGACGCGCGAGAGATGAGCGTAGAAGCTACGCAACTCGCCGCTGTGAGCGATCACGACCAGCAGCCCGAAGTTCCCGCCCGGGTCGGCGAAGACCACTCTGCCGGCCGCTGCGGCTCGCACCGGGGTTCCGCTGGCGACGGCAAAGTCGATACCGGCATGAAAGCGGTCGAGACGGGGCCCGAAGGTGCTGGAGATCGGGCCTTGCAGCGGCCGGCTGAGCACACCGGCAGGCGCCTGCGGAGGAGGTTGTGCCAGGGCGGCGAGCGTGCTTCGACCGCTGCGCCCATCGACCTTCAGACCGGCGTAGAGCTGAAAGCGGCGCAAGGCGACAACCACGTGCTCGCCCATGACTCCGTCGAGCCGCGCCGAAGGGAACCCGTGCTCGGCGAGGAGGAACTGGAGCTCGACGACGTCGCCGCCCACGCGCCCGCGGCGCAGGATGCGGCTCCCGAGTGCCGGGGCGCCGAGCTTGCCCAGGAGAGGCCGCGTCTTGGGCCCGACGACGCCGTCCGCGGCCAGCCCGGCCGAGCGCTGCAGGCGTTTCACCGCTCGTACGGTCGCCCGGTTCATGACCCCGCTCAGATCGCCGTGATAGAGCCCGCTCTGCCAGAGCGCGGCCTGAAGCGCCGCGATCTTCGGACTGCCCATCGCGAGAGCGGGATTCGGCGCCACGAGCACCGTCGCGGCTACGAGCAGGGTCAACAGAACCAGTCGCCGCATGGCGCGGAAGAGTTCGCAACCGCCGCGCTTCTTCCTCTATCGAGTCTCACCCGCCGGCTCGCCGCTCTCGACCGCCGGAGACTCGAGTCAACGGGTTTCCGTCCGTTATAGAACGATGCTGCGAAAGAGTCCGACCTGCTGCATCCCGATCGATTCGTAAAGCCCGATCGCCCGCTCGTTCTCGGCCCGTACGAAGAGGCAAACACAGGGCGTGCTTTCGAGCAGCAGGCGGCATAGATCACTGAGCGCCCGCCGCGCGTAACCGTTCCCGCGCAGCTCCGGATCGGTCCAGACCTGCTGCAGCTGTATCGCCGAGGGCGTCCAGGCCGAAGCCTCGGCTTTAAAGAGGATGCGACCGTTTTCGCTCCAGAGCCACGATCGTCCGGAGACGATCTGGATCCGCGTGCGCTGGCGAAACCCAACCGGGTCGTGCTTGAGCGGGTTCACGCCCAACTCCTCTTCGTGTGCGGCCGCGCAGGGGGAAACGAGCAGATCGAGGTCGGAGACCGTTGCCGGGCGCAACCCGCTGTCCTTCGGCTCGGGGCGCTCGCGTAACTCGTAGACGGGCTCGCCCGGATTGTCCCGGCTCGGGGGCGGAAAACGCCTCGATATCTCGTCCCAAAGCTCGTTCACTGCGCTCTCGGCGCCGACGATCATGCGAGCGTTGCTCGTCAGTGCGCGCCGCGCGAAAACGCCGCAGCCGACGCCGGCCGGCCCGATGTTCATCCCGAAGTGACAGAGAGCTCCGAGCGAGCCGTTCTCCGAGACAGCCAGGAAGCGCCCGAGCCCACGACGGGCCAGATCCTCGAGGAAGACGCGCTCGACCGGATTCTTGGCGCAGAAGGCAAGAACCTGGTTCAGCGGCGGCGTACGAGGCTTCGCCACTCCCCTATCCTGCCAAAGCCGCCCGAGTATTACGCTAGGTAGCGCAATGAGCGAGACCGTCTTCCTCGTCAACCCCGCCTCGGCCGGTGGCTCGACCGCCAAGCGCTGGCCCGAGATCGCCCACCGGGCCGCCGAAGCAGGGCTCGTCGGAGACGCGCTGATCTCCGAGGATCCCGGCCACCTGGGCGAGCTGGCCCGTGACGCCGTCCGCTCCGGCGCCCACAAGCTTGTGCTGGTGGGCGGAGACGGCTCGCTGAACGAGATCGTCAACGGCCTCGGTAAGCAGCTGAGCAAGGTCGAGCTGGCCCTGATCCCACAGGGCACGGGCTCGGACTTCGTACGCGAGCACGCCATTCCGCACGCGGTCGCGGAGGCGGCGCAGGTGGCGCTGGAAGGAGACCTGCGCGCGCTGGACATCGGCAAGGCGACCTTCCACGCCTGGGACGGAAAGCGGACTGAGCAGTACTTCGCCAACGCTGCCGGCGTCGGCATCAGTGGCGCGATCGCCCGCCGCGTGGACGACGGGACGAAGGGCCTCGGTCCGCGCGGCAGCTACGCCCTGGCCGTAGTTTCGGTCTTCCCGCGCTGGCGTAACTGCGTCGTACGCCTGCGCGTCGATGACCAGGAGCGCGAGGGCAAGATGCACGAGGTGATCGCGGCGATCGGGCGCTACCAGGCCGGCGGTATGAAGCTCTGCCCCGACGCCATTCCTGACGACGGGCTGTTCGACGTGCTGATCCTCGGTGACCTGAGCAAGGCCGACCTCATCCGCAACCTGCACAAGACCTACCGCGGAACCCATCTCTCGCATCCGAAGGTGGACGTTCTACGCGGCCGGCACGTCTCGATCGAGGCCGAAGAGCCGCTACCGATCCAGCTCGACGGCGAGCAGCCGGGAACGACCCCGGTCGAGTTCGAGCTGATTCCGGGCGTACTGAACCTGCGCGTGCCGGCGCGCGACTGAGCGCGTGCGCGACTGAGCGCCGCAGCTGCTCGAGCGTCCGACTACTTCGCGGGCTTCTTCGCGGGAGCCTTACGCGCGGCCGGCTTCTTCGCGGCTGGCTCGTGCACCTTGGTGTGTGCCTTGACCTGCTTTTCGAGATCGGCGACGCGCTTCTCGAGATCCTCCACGCCGCTGACTCGCCTCTGCAACTCGTCGAGACGGTCTTTGAGATTGGTCAGAGCGTCGAGCAGCTTCTGGGCGGCCTGCGAGCCGGCGATCTTCTGCAACGCTTCCTCGCCCTTGTCGGCGAGCTTGGTGACGATATCCGGCGTGCTCTGAGGCACTTGGCATCTCCTCCTAGATTCGATAATGCGCGCTGAACGCAGCCTAGCTAGCCGGCGAGGGTTGCGAAAGGGGGCCTAGCCACCGGCTCCTATTCGACGATCTCGACCGGGGTGCCGATCTGCACCCTTTTGAACAGCCTTTCCAGGTCGCGGGCGCCGAGGCGAACGCAGCCGTGCGACACGGCCTTGCCGATCGAGTCGGGATCGCTTGTGCCGTGGATGGCGATCGGCCCGCCCTGGGGCCAGTCGATCAACTTCTCGGAAAAGGCCGACAGCCCGATCGCGGCGGCCCCGAAGGCGCTGCTCGAATTGGTTATCCGGATGCGCTCGCGCACGACGAAGCGCCCGCGCGGAGTGGGAGTCGCAGGAGCGCCGACCGCTACCGAAGCTTCAAACAGGGGAGAGCCGTCCTCGTACAGCGTCAGGCGACGGCGGGAAAGGTCGACGACGACGCGCGTGTGCACCTCCGCCAGCGCAACGGAGTCTGCGGGAACGTAGCCCTCCGTGGCGCCCGAGACTCCCGGCTTGCCGGAGAGCCGGACGCGGTACCAGGACACTCCGCAATCGCTCGCTCTCACCTCGGCCAACGCAGCGACAACTGTGGGCACGCCGCGCCGACTCGTCGCGACGAAGCTCTTGCTCAATCGCGGGAGGGTGGCCAGCCGGGCGCCGTCCGGGCGCCGGTAGATCTCCGCGCGAGTGCGCAGGAAGGCTACAAAGGAGACTCTCCGCGAGCCGAGAGCGATCTCGGCCGCCCGGCAATGACGAGTCACGACCGGCGAGCGCTTCGCTCCCTCGCCCGCCGACCGATCGGAGGCACCGTCGTTACGGACGAGCACGGCAACGCCGGTCGCCGTCGCGACGAGCGCGATTCCCAGACAGAGGAACAGCAGCCTGCGCAAGACTGAGATTCTAGGTACGAGGCGCTACTAGGCGACGTGCCTGAGCGGGATTACGTTCGCCGCCGGCTCGGAGTCCTTGCGGGCGCTGCGATTGATCTCGGAGACGAGCGAGAAGTAGCGCCAGCGAAGCTGGCTGAATTCTATGAAGGCGCCGATGCGATCGCCGATCAAGCGGGCTGCCGACTCGATCACCTGATCGGGGGCGAGCGGCTCCCGCCTCTCCATCTCGATCACGCCGAGAGGTGCGCGCGGGCCCGCGACGAGAAAGGCGCAACCGGTGCGCAGCTCGTCGTCGGCAAGCAGCATGCCGATCTCTTTGTCCGAGGCCGACGGTGCATCGTCGCTCAAGAAGACTTTCCTCTCCACAAACACGCGACCTGCGATTCCCTCGTCCAGCGCCAGCTGAGTAGAGCGAATCCTCGCTTCCAAAAAGCGTGCCCTGCTGGTCGGGGACGCGCGATGGGCGACGGCGCAAAGCTTGCCGTCCTCGGGGTCGAGCAGCCAGAGAGTCGCCGTGTCGAACTCGAACGACTCGCAGAGGATGTCGAGCACGGAATCGGCGGCCTCGTCGATCTGCTCGGCCTCGGCGAGCGCACGCGCGACGCCGTCCTCGGCCGAGAAGGCCGCCCGCGCCCCTTCGAGCACACCGTAGAGCTGCGCCCGTACCTGCTCCAGCTCAGCCTTGGTAGCGGCGAGTTCGTCGCTCTCCGCGCGCGACGTTTCGAGCCGCTCCTGGTCCTCGATGAGAGCAGTTGAAAGTTTGGGGGATGTAACCGCAGTCTTCATTTTGATCGCTACTCACATGATCGATGGTCCAGCCGGTAATTCGATCCCCGTTTCGCAGTGCAAACCCTCACCACAGCGAACCGTCTAAAGGAGTGAGGATCGCAGGCTCAACTGCACAGCCTGTCCCGCCGATACCAAAAGTAATCTGGACCAAGTCATGAAAGCTGTGGACGACAAAAAAGGGCACACTCACCAGCAGGTCACGGTTCGCGTTCTCGGCCAACAGGGCGGAGTGCCCTACGAGGTCGAGCGCACGCTCTGCGGCGAATGCCAAGAGATCATCTCGGAGCGACCGCTCCGTCGTGCGGCTGCGTGACGCACTCTCTCTAGGCCTTGCTGCGGAAGATGATCAAGCCTGCGGCCCCGAAGGCGATCGCAACGAGTGCGAGCGCCGCTTCGATCAGCCAGGGATAGCGATCGAGCAACGACTTCGCCGGCGCTGCAGGCCCTTGCAACGCTCGCTCGTTACTCAGATGACCCTGCACCGCCTGGTCGAGGCCCAGAGCCAAGCGAGGCATTCGGGCCAGGTCGTAGTCGGGCGCCGCGAGAGAGCGGGAGCGCGCTCCGTAGAGCATCCGGTAGGGGCCCGGCGCGCCGCCTTTCACGTACAGCGTCCGTGGATGACCGAGTACGCGCGCGGTAACGGCTCCCAGTGGCTTGTCGTCGCCGTTCTCGATGCGAAGGCGCAGGAAGCGGACTTGGGCGTCGATCGCGATCGGACCCTGGGCGGAGCCTTCGAACCGGAACAGACGTCCTTCGGCAAGGGGAAGCCAGGAGGAGCCGTTGCTCGAGCCCAAGACCTCGAGCGGCCGCTCGTAAACCGATGTCGCAGCCCGCACGTTCAGCAACGCCACAGGCAGGCGATAGCCGAGGTCGAGCGTCACGACGGTCGTCGCCTTGCGCTCCTTACGAGTTGTCGAGATGGGCTTCCAGGCGCGGTACTGTCTTTTCACACCTTGCCTACTGACCGTCGCGGCGGTGAATCCGGGCAGCCCGCTCGCTCGCAACTCGAGATAGCGCAGATCGCTTGACCGGAAGCTGATCGCGGTCGAGCGAGAGTGCGTCGCGCCCCTCACGTCGTAGACGAGCGTCTTACCCAGCGAGCGGAAGGTGACCCGGTCATCGCTCCCTAGCACCTCCACCCTGCTGACAAAGTTCGAGCCCGGTATCTGCAAGTCGATTCGATTGACGATCCGGCGGCTCGTCCCAAGATCGAGCAGAGCGACCAGCACACCGCTCTCGCGCCCGACATCGATCAGCGGTATCGACAGCGGCCGAGGCGCGGCGACCTCGGGCACGGTGCGCCAGGGAACCTGAGCGCCCTTGGCGTCGAGAATGCGTATATCGCTCAGATCGGTTCGAGCGTGCCCCAGCAGGGGCTCGTCGAGATTTACCAGCAGCGGACGACCGGTAGCTCCCGTAAGGGTGCGCTCGTAGCGGAAGCGCTGCGGATCGATTGTCTGCGAAGCGCCGGCCGCCGTGGCCGCGACCAGAGCGACCAGAGCGACCAGAGCGACCAGGACGAGTGACATCGCGGCTGCGATCGCGCTCTTCATTTGCGCTCTTTTGCCTGCCTGTCGCCGCTGCCGGCCAGTCGCTGATAGAGGAAGGTCGCCGCCAGCAGCAAGAGACCCAGGCCGAGCAGCGAGAGGACGCGCGCCATCTGATCGAGCGAAGCGAGGTCGTAGAGAAAGACCTTCGCTGCGGCAAGCACGAGCAAGCATAAACCGCCGGCGCGAGCCCAGCCGTTACGACGCAGGAGCCCGTACGCCAGCGCCCCGAACCCGCATAGTGCCCAGAAGATGCTCAGCAGCATCTGACCGATCTGCGTCCCTCCTGTCTCGCCGGAGGGAGCGATCGTCACAATCAGCGCCGAGCCCAGATAGAGGGCGGCAATCGCCGCAGCAACGGTGACCTGGGCCCGAACAGCGTTCTCCTCCTTCTCATCGAGACCGGGAACACGCAGTGAGCGCGCGACCACGATCCAGCCCGCCACGACGAAGAGCAGGGCGACGAACTGAAGCCCGACGTGATCGAGCCCGCGATTGAGAGCGACTCGCGGCGGAACATCGAAGAAGAGGATATGGAGGCTCGCCGGGATGAGAAGAAGCGCTGACGCGGGCGAGTACGTCGGTGATTCGAGCTTCCTCGAGATCAGCGCGAGCGCAGATGCGAGCACGACCCAGGCGACCGGAAGTTTCCAGCCGCTGAATAACATGTCGAGCGCGACCGCGACGAAGGCGATAGCGGCGGCGTCGAGAATCGGGGTGGCGGCCTCTCGCAGCCGTTCGAGCGGAACGGAAGAGACGGCGTCGAAGCGCGACAACGCAGCCTCGGACAATCGCCGAGGGAACAGTCGAGCCACGACTACGGCCGCGACGGCGACAACCAGGAGCGCAACGAGGGCCGTCGTGTCGACCTTCGTCCCGGTGACATGGTGATCGATCCGGATTCGCTCGTAATCGAGCGCGCGTACACCGGCAAGGACCAAGAAACCGATCGCCGCGGCGGCTGCTCGCGCGCTGCCGGTTCGCCTGGCCAGCCAGGCGAGCAGCGCAGCCTCGACAGCCCAGCAACTGACGAGCGCGGGCCCGTCGAGCGCGAGCGCCAGGCCGATGGCCGAAAGCCCGATCCCGATCGCCGCCGCCAGCAGCGCGATCTCTTTCGCCGATGATCTGCGCCAGGCGATGGCAAACCCGAGCACGACGTGCAATGCGGCCATTACGAGCACCCAGGTCGTTGCGGCGTTGCCGGAGACTTGGGATTTGAGGATCCCGTAACCGACGCCGGAGGTCACTACGACGTTCGAGAAGGCGAGCATCGCACTCGGTACGCGCAGGCGCTCGCTGGCAACGCGCAGGTCGTAGCCGATCGCCGCCAGCATGTAGAGCAGCCAGAACCCGAGCAAGACGGCGAGGGTGCGATGGAGGTGGTGGTCGTAGCTGTCGTGGACCCAGAGCAGAAGCTGCGGAAGGCTGACGAAATAGACGAGCGTCGCGAGCCAAGGCCAACGCTCCCAGATCACGACCGCGATCGCGCTCATCAGCGCCAACGCCATGAACACGAGCGCCGCGATCGACGTGCCAGCATCGACCAGAACTGGTGCCAAGAGCGCGCCCACAATGCCGATTCCGGCGATCTGAACTGACTTCCAGTGAACCGCTATCGCGCTCGCCACGGCCCCGACGAGGCCGGCGATGAGAAAGCCTTCGACCGGCGTCACGAGATCGTAGAGCGCCGTCGCCGCAGTCAGGCTCGCGTAGAGGGCGGCAATAGCAGCCGCGACCATGATCTTCGCGGTCTGCGTTCGCCCCTGTCGCTCGTGCAGCCAGACGCCGGCACCCAGCAAAGCCGTCGAACAGAGGAAGGCGAGCAGAACGCGCATTCCCTCGCCGATCCAACCGCGGTGGATTGCCATCGTCACGAAGAAGACCGCTCCGAGCACAATCGCAACGCCTCCGGCCCAGGCAAGGAGCCTGCCACCGAGAAGTTGCTCGAGATCGAGCTCGTACGTTCGCGGAGGCGCAGGTGCGATCGGCTCGGCAGGCTCGACCGTGATCGGGGGCGTCGGCTCCGGCTCGAGAGGCCCGGGCGGCGAGACAGGCTCGGCGCTCGGCACGGGCTTCGGCTCCGGCAGCGCCTCCTCTTTCTCGAGCCTGTTGACGCGACGCTCTAGCGTTCTGAGGGAGCGCTCGAGAGCTTCGATCTGCTTCTCGAGGCCGGATTCGTCCGTTCCCATATCCGCTATATAGCAAGTTTGAGATCAGCGGTCAAGCCGGGCCTGCTCCGGATCGATGCCTCGCGACTCGCGCAGCTCTCACCACTCGACCCCTTCGATCGAGCATCGTTAACGGGCTAGGCCTTAGAGTTCCTGGGTCTTGCCCTTCCATTTCTCCACCGAGGTGATCGTCCGCTTCGCTGAGACCGACGCGGCGGGTATTGCCCATCACTCCGCCTACCTCGTCTGGTTTGAGGCCGCCCGCGTCGCCTATCTCGCGGAGCATGCCGGCGGCTACCAGGCGCTACGCGATCAGGGAATCGAGTCGCCGGTGGTGGAGATCAACGTTCGCTACTTCTCCCCGGCTCGATTCGACGACAAGCTGCGTGTCTACGCTCGCATTTTCGATATTCGAGGCGCCCGCTTCCGCTGCCAGTACCTCGTCGAGCGGGACGGCGAGCGACTGGCCGAGGGCTCGAGCCTGCACGCACTCGTCGATTCGAGCACCTTCCGGCCGACGCGCATGCCGACCTGGCTGAGAGAGGCGATCAGAAAGGCCGAGTCGAACCACTCCCCGAGTGAGGGAGCCCTGCCGAACCAGAAAGGACTGAAACGATGAACTGTCCCGCTTGCGGTCGTGAGCTGACGACGATGACGGCCGGCCCGATCACGGTCGATGCCTGCGCCGGAGGCTGCGCCGGAATCTGGTTCGACCACTTCGAGCTCGCCAAGGTGGACGAGCAGAGTGAGTCGGCCGGCGCAGCCCTGCTCGAGATACCCAGCGATCCGACGCTCTCGGTCGATCTCAGTCGGCGACGGACCTGTCCCAAATGCGGGCCCGAGATCGAGATGCTGCGTCACTTCGAGAGTGTCGCCCGCAAGATCGCCCTCGACGAGTGCCCGGAATGTGGCGGTATCTGGTTGGACACGGGCGAGCTGAACGTGATCCGAAGCGAATACCCAAATGCGGAGGCGCGCCACGAGGCAGCCCGCCAGGCCTTCTCGGAGATGTTCGACAAGCAACTCGCCGCAGAGCATGCCGCGAGCGAGGCCGAGCTCGAGCGAGCACAAAAGTTTGCGCACGCCCTGCGCTTCATCTGCCCCTCGACGTACCTGCCCGGCAAGCAGGCCGGAGGCGCCTTCTAGCCCTCGCGAGGTCGCCTTGCTAGTTGTTACCGGTCGTGGTCGTGCCGGTCGTGGTGGTGTTGGTCGTGGTCGTGTTGGTCTTTGTCGTGTTGGTCTTTGTCGTTCCGGTCTTTGTCGTTCCGGTCTTTGTCGTTCCGGTCTTTGTCGTTCCGGTCGTGCCTGTCCCCGTGTTCTTCTTGGGGGACTTGGTCCCGACGCGCACAACCTTCGGCGAGGACCGGTAGGTGGAGTACCAGGTGTTGTCGTGTAACAGCTTGCCGTCGGCGCTGTAGACGCGCCTACGTACGTGAGTCGAGAAGGAAGACTCCCCCGCGTCGTCCACTACCGTCGTGCCGACGGCCAGGGTCGGATCGAGAATCTTCTTCACCGGCGGCGGCCCGGTGGTACGCAGCGGCGCCGCCTCGGACACGACCTTTCGATGCTGAGGCGTTCCGTAGATGGCGACGAGGAGCGTGCTGTAGCTCGAGAAGGTGCGAATCAGGAGCCAGTGATCGGTGTCGTTCTGGAACTTCATATCGGGGCTGGGCCAGTTCACTGTGGCGTCTCGCCCGAGCGGGTAGTGGCTGATGTAGAGAGCGTGATTCGTTCTCTCCGTTATGTTTAGGCCCGCTTCGTAGGCGGCGTTGAAAACGGTCGTCGAGACCTGACAAATCCCCCCGCCCAGCGCATCGACCAGTTGGCCGTTGACGATCTGCGGCGCGGTCAAGAAGCCCTTTGCCGCGCTGCGCTGGCCGGTGGTCTTGTTGAACGAGAAGATCGCGCCCGGAGCGATGAACTTGTTGTCGATCAGCTTGGCCACGAGCTGGACGTTGTGAATACGGTTCGCCGTTCCGCTGAAAGATGTCTCGTAGGAACCGACGAGCCCGGTGATACCCAACGCCTTGGCCTGCTCAGTCGTCCGACTGGGCTGAGCGGTCTTCAACACCAGCGTGGCGACCCGATTGGTGCTTTGGAGCGCGGCATCCATGATCGCGGCTGCCGTCCGCTTACGATCGAGCACGCGGCCGACGCGCGCCGGGACGACGTGGATGCTTCGCCCGGAGATCGCGAAGGTTGCATTCTTGGCTGGACTGTCGAGTTGCTTGGCGAGGGTGCCGAGAAACGCGTCGGTCGCACTTCCGCCGATGCTCAGATTCCGCTCGCCATCGTGCGGGAACACGAGCATCTTCTGTATCTGCGCCGGAAGGATTCTCCAGTGCACGCCTCTCAGGGTGAGCTGCACGGGCGCCGAGGCCACAGTGCGAACCTCGCCGGCGACGCGCACGAGATCGCTGCGGCGAACGCTCGGGGCGACAACGTGCACAGGCAAGACGACCGTGGCACGAGAGAACGACCCGAGCGCCCTGATGACGATCTCGGCCGCCGTCTTCTTGTCCAGCGCCCTGCCCTTACGCCCGGGGACGACCTTCGGACGGGAGCCGTCGAGAACTAGTGCCGGCTCGAGCGCGGGCTTGTCCACGCTCTTGGCGATGGTCGAGAGAAGCATCTTCAAGGCCCGCGAAGAGAGCTTGGCGGTCGGCTTGATCTGACTGCCGACGAGACGCATCTCGAGGCGCTTGAAACCGCGCAGCGGCCCGACCCCATCGCCGTCGCGACGCGCTCGGGCGATGGCCGCGTTCCAGTCGATGGTGATTCCAAGCTGGGCCGGCGCAACCTCGAAGTGCTTGCCCTTGGCAATGAGCTCGACCGGTACCCAAGCAAGCTTGCTCGAAGCCTTCTCCAGCTTCTGTTGCGCCTCGGTCGCCGTCAAGCCGCCCACGTCCACACCAGCAATCTCGACGCCGGTCGCGATGCGATTGGACGATCCGGCGAAGGCGTAGCCGACGACAACGAGCACCGAGAGCGCGACGATCGCAGGTGCGATAAACAACAACGGGCGCCGCGACTTGCGTTTACGGTGCCGGCTGCGCGGATGGCTGGTGGGCCGGGATATGTGCTTCGAGGGACTCATTTTCGAAAGGCGAGACGGCGTTTATTAAGAGCACGCAAGTGTATCTGCGCAGTGGCCGCTGACTGTCCGTTGCGGTTCGAGCCGTAGCGCGCTTGACAACGGTGCATCGATTTCTGCAAACCGCTGAGATAAGCTCGGAGTTATGGAGACGGCGGAGCTGCTCGGCCGGGATCACGAGCAAGCAGTACTTCGGCGTTTACTGGACCGTGCGGAAAGCGGTATGGCCGGTCTTATCCTGGACGGCGAGGCCGGCATCGGCAAGACGATGCTATGGCGCGAGGGAATCGCCCTGGCGGGTGAGCGCGGCTTCCGCGTGCTGGCCTGCGAGGCGGCGCCGACCGAGACTCCGCTTGCCTTCACCGCCCTGGGAGACCTGCTCGACGAGGTACCCCTCTCGAGTCACAAGCGCCTTCCGCCGCCGCAACGCAGGGCGCTCGAGACCAGCCTGTTGCTGATCGAGCCCGGCGACGGGAATGCCGACCAGCGAGCCGTCTCGGTCGCCGTGCTGACTCTCATCCGCTCGCTCGCGGCGAAAAAGCCGATTCTGATTGCCATCGACGACGTGCAATGGCTCGACAGCTCGTCGGCGCGCGTGCTGGCCTTCGTGCTGCGACGCCTGCACGAAGGGCCGATCGGACTTCTCATGACGTGCCGGAGCGGCGAGGAGAGCGGCGCGAAACTGCCGCTGGAGCTCGACAGCAGCAACGGGCTGGGAGCAGCGACCGAGCGAATCACACTCGGCCCGCTGAGCCTCGGCGCGATTCGGCGCCTGCTGACGCAACGAACGGGGCATCGCGTCCCGCGCGCCGTCCTGAATCAGCTCTACCGCGGAACGGGCGGCAATCCCCTCTATACGCTGGAACTTGCCCGCGTCGGGCTGGAGGATTCGCCGGCGGCGCCGGTTCAGCCGATTCCCGTACCGGAGCCCTTGCGCGCACTCGTCACGGAGCGCCTGGTCGCGTTGCCCAGGGCGACTCAGGAGACCCTCCTGATCGCAGCGGCGTTCGCCGAGCCGACCGTCGAACTGGTGCGGGCAGCCGGCGGTGGGAGCCTGAGAGAGGCGATCTCCAGCGGCGCCGTCGAGCTCGAGGGGGAGCGCATCCGCTTCACCAATTCACTGCTCGCCTCGGTCATCTACGCCGAAGCGCCGCCAGGGCGCCGGCGCGATCTCCACAAACGTCTGGCCACCATCGCCCTGGGCGTTGAGGAACGCGCCTGGCACCTGGCACTCGGAAACGACGTGCCCGATGCGAAGGTCGCCGCGGATCTCGACGCGGCAGCTGCGGACGCGGCCTCGCGCGGGGCTCCCGAAGCCGCCGCCGAGCTATACGAGCACGCCGCTCGCCTGACACCGCCCGAGCAGCTGGACGAGATCTACCGGCGCCGCCACGAGGCCGCTTCTCACCACTTCGCCGCGGGCGACATCGAGCGCGCTCGGACGATTGCAGAGGAGATGCTGAGCGGGCTCGATCGCGGGCTCTGGCGAACCGACATGCTCGTACTGCTCGCGGAGATCGTCGAGGATCAGCAGGAGGCGACCGATCTCTGCCGAGAGGCGGTTGAGGAGGCAGGCAAAGACAAGGAGCGCCTGGCGATGGCCTATCTGGCTCTCGCCAGAGCCTGCTCGATCCTCGGTGACTTCTCCGGCCAGGTAGAGGCGCAGCGCAACGCGCTCACTCACGCCAAGCGCGGCAGCAACAAGCGACTACTCGTCGAGGCGCTGCAAGGCGTCGGGAATATGACCGTCCTGAGTGGCGGCGCGATCGACGAGAAGATCATGCAGCGGGCAATCACGATCGACCGCGAAGAGCTGACTCTGCCCGCCTACCACGGCCCTGCGTTCTGGCACGGGATGCAGCTCTACTGGTTGGACGAGCTCGAGCGCGCCCGCCCGATCCTCAGCGCCGAGCTCGAGCGATCTCGACAGGAAGGCGAGCTGATCGACAATCTTCAGATCCTTGCTCCGCTGATCGAGCTCGAGGTACGAAGCGGCAATTGGGATATCGCCGGGCGAATGGCAGCCGAAGGGCTGGAGCAGGCGCTCGATATTGGCTTCGAGTACACGATCCGCTTACTCGGCTTCCAGAAAGTTCAGCTCGCGGTGTTGCGCGGGGAGGTTGAAGAGTCGAGGCTGTGGCTGACGGGACAACTCGCCGAGGCCGAGCGCGCCAAGGCTCACTGGCGGGTGCTCGCTCTCACATCGCTCGCCGGCTTCTTCGAGCTCTCGCTCGGCGACGCGCAGGAAGCCTGGCGCTGGCTGGAACCTGCGCTCGACCTGCAGGACAAGCTCGGCCGCGACATCTCGATCCCTATGCCCCTCTATACGATCCGCCCGAACGCGATCGAAGTGCTGCTCGCTCTCGATGAGCCCGACCGAGCCGAGCACCTGCTCGAGAGCTTCGAGCAGCACGTGGCTGCGACAAAGCGCCCGAACGGAATCGTCAGCTCGGCTCGTTGCCGAGCGCTCGTGGATGCCAGCCGCGGCAATCTCGACAGCGCGGCAGGGGCGATCGAGCGAGCTATCGCCGGGCACGAAGTGCTGCCCGATCCCTTCGAGCGCGGTCGCACGATGCTCGTCGCGGGAACGATCGCGCAGCGGGCGAAGCAGAAACGAAAGGCACGCGAAGCGCTCGAGCAGGCGGCCGAGATCTTCGATCGCTTGGGTGCGCGCCTGTGGTCAGAGAAAGCACATACGGCGCTCGAGCGCACGGGCGGGCAGCGGAGCGGCGAGCTCGGCCTGACGCCGACCGAGCAGCGGGTCGCCGAGCTGGTGGCCAAGGGCCGTTCGAACAAGGAGGTCGCAGGCGCGCTATTCGTGAGCGTGCGCACGGTCGAGGCGACTCTCTCCAAGATCTACCGAAAGCTGGAGATCGAGTCGCGGGCCGAGCTGACCGCACGGCTTCACAGCGATCGGCCAGAATCCTCCGAGAGTACCTAAAGACACCAGAAATCGGCTGGTAACGTTTCCGCAATCGTTTTCCACGGTTTCCTAGCGGCCCTACCACGTATTCGCGCGGGGGGAAGTCTGCGGTAATCGCTTATTTCAGTTTTGTGGGCGATTTTTTATGGTGTCAGTGTTGGATATTTCCCCTGCGTGCCGACACCACCTCATGCCTACCTACGTCGTTGAAAGATACGTCTCCCGATCGACCGCCAGCGAGTTGCGCTCGGAGGGCGAGAAGGTCACGCAGGCGGGGCAGGAGCTGAAGGGTGACGAGAAGGACGCGATCGCCTATTTGAGCTCCATCTATATGCCGGACGACGAAGTCAGCTTGTGCCTCTTCAGTGGTGATTCGGCCGACTCGATCGCGGCCTGCTTCGAGCGGGCGCAAATCGCCTTCGACCGCATCCTCGAGGCGGAGGTCATGGAGCCGTGAGCGTCCTCTTACGCGACGACCTCGAGCAGCGCGAGCTGACGGTAGAGGTTCCGCTCGAGCGAGTGGGCCCGCCGGTGCCGGTCAACGAGCTCGTGGAGCACCTCGTCGACGCGCTCGGCTTCCTCGACGAGAACGGCGTCGCCGTTCGCCTCTGCCTGGTTTGCGACCGCTGGACAAGCGTAAGCGCTGACCGCGCCCTGATCGAGGGCTTGCTCCTCGGCCTCAGCCTCAGGGCCTGCGACCACATGCACCAGGGCGGATTGCTCTCGCTCGAGACCGCGTTAATCAAGTTCGACGAGAACGGCTCTGAAGTAACCGGTTTACCTACGGGTGAGTATGTCCGCGTCAGCGTCTCCGACACAGGGGGCTGGTCGGAGGACGCAGGAAACGCGTGGACCACCCGGATGGGGTCGCCGCAAGGACTCGAGCGACCGAGTCTCGCGGCGCTCCGCCACGCGGCGGAGATAGTGGGAGGCGCGCTCGTTTGCGCTCGACACGCAAGTTGTGGCGAGCGCGCCAACCTCTACCTACCGGCCACGCGCCGGCATGTTCGACCGGTACTCACCTCCAACTGAGACCAAGTTCCAGCGACAGGCGCCCGTGCTCCCCGGAGTGCGGGCGTCAATCCCACTACGCAACGTTCAGCGCAGGCCGAGCGCTTCGGGCAACTCGTCGAGCCCGTTCAATCTTCCTGGCGAATCAGGGTGGTCGCCGCCTCGATCGAGCAGGTAGGCGCGCAGGCCGAGAGAGCGCGCCCCGGCGATGTCGTCCTCGGGCGAGTCGCCGACCATCACCGCCTGCGCCGGCTCCACCGCAAGAGTCGCCAGCGCCGCCGCGAAGATCGAGGGATCGGGCTTCGTCTTACCGTGCTCGCGGGAGTCGATTGCCACGTCAACGTCGAGCCGGTGGTGGACGACGAAGGCAGGCAGATCACGGGCGGTGTTTGAGACCAGCCCCAGCTTGAGACCATGTCGCCGCAGCTCGGCGAAGACCGGAAGCACGTCGTCGTAGAGCTCGAAATGCTCGGCCCGCTCCCAGGCCAGCACCATCGCCTCGGCCAGCGCGCGGACGCCCTCTCCCTCGCCGCCCATGCGGCGGATGATCTCCTCGCTGAAGGAGATCCACAGCTCGTCCTCGTGCTCGAGCTCCGGATGACGCTGCAGCTCGGCCAGCGCCGCACGCCTGCTCGGCTCGAACAGATCCGGGTCGAGCCGCAGAGCGAAGGCGCGGCCGCGCTCGGCATAGGCCTCCGGCCGCAACTCCGGCCCCGGCCGGCAGATCGTGAAGTCGACGTCGAAGAGAACGGCGCGAACGGTCACGCGGGCTCGAAACGACGGTAGACGTCAGGGCGCCGCTGAGCGAGCACCGGCAGGGATGAGCGAATCTCGCCCACGCGCCGGCGCTCGATCTCGGCCACGATCACGGTCTCGCCGTCCGGCGCCTCGGCGAGCACTGTTCCCCAGGGGTCGACGACGAGCGAGTGTCCGTAGCTTGGGTGGCCCGATAACGGCTCGCCCAGCTGCCCAGGCGCGCGACGTAGAGCGCGTTCTCGATCGCGCGGGCGCGCAAAAGCGCGTGCCAGTGAGCCATTCCCGTGCGCAGAGTGAAGTTGGCCGGCACCGTGACCAGCTCCACGCCGGCCAGCGCGAGCAGGCGATAGAGCTCGGGGAAGCGCAGGTCGTAACAGATCGTCAGACCAATCTTCCAGCCGCCGGCCTCGGTCAGCACCACTTCGTCGCCGGGCTCCTCCGACTCCGACTCGCGGTAGGCCAGGCCGGCCAGCTCAACGTCGAACAGATGCAGCTTGCGGTAGCGCGCGATCAGATCGCCCTGGGCGTCGAAGACGAGACTGGTGTTGGAGAGCTTCTCGCGCCCCTCGCGCCGCTCCGCGATCGAGCCACCGACGAGCACCACGCCGTGACGCTTGGCCCAGGCCGACATCGCCTGCACCGATTCGCCCTGCTCGAGCGTCTCGGCGCCAGCGACGAGATTCCACTTCTCCGGCAGCACGACCAGCCCGGCGCCGAGCGAGACTGCCCGCGCTACGAGTCTTTCGGCCTTCTCCAGATTGGCCGCCTTGTCGGAGCCGGCCGTGAGCTGAACGCAAGCGACACGTAAGGAATCGGGCACTTCCGCAGGATAGTCCCGCGGAGGCTCGACACTCACCCCGGTTCGTTCCGACATTCGTGTAATCACTGCGTGGGGATCGAGCGCAGAGCGCGTAGATGCCCGCGCTGCCGCCGCGACCCACCCAGCGGGCGCGGCTCAGCGCACGCCCGTCCCCAACACACCACGAACCCCGCAAGACACCGGCGGTCAGCCCGCCCCGCCTGTAGGAGTAGGAGTTGAGCAAGCGCCGCCAGGCGCGCTCAACTCCTCGAAACTCTCGCGGCCGGAAATCACAGATTTCCGGCCGCGATAAATCGGGGTGCCCAGATTTGAACTGGGGACCTCTCCGACCCGAACGGAGCGCGCTACCAGGCTGCGCCACACCCCGAGCGCCCCATACGTTAGCTACTCCGTCACGGATTCGACACGAAGCGCGGCCGAAGCGTGCGTCTCTCGTATGAATTTGCCCGCTACGTTGCCTGTGTTGCCAACGAGAGGAGGAGAAGTGAACTGCGTGACCCTGGTAGGAAACCTGGCAAGCGACGTGGAGCTGAAGGAGCTGGCGGAGGAGCGTAAGCTGGCCAGCTTCCTGCTCGCGGTCGATCGCGAGAGCGCGGACGGAGGCGCCGACTTCGTTCGTGTCACCTGCTGGAACCGGCAGGCCGAGATCTGCGCCGAGTATCTGGCCCGCGGCGACCAGGTGGCGATCGACGGACGCCTGCGTAGCCGCTCCTGGCAAGACCCGGACGGCAAGCGCCGCAGCGCAATCGAGGTAAATGCCAGTCGTGTTCAGTTCTTGTCCAAGCCGCGCCACAAGGAGGCGGGCGCCGCGAAGGCAAAGGAGAAGGAGGCGGTTCCGGCCTAGTTCTATGATTGGCGTGTGGCCAAGCGTGACGAGATAGTCGCCTTTGCGAGCGAGCTGCTCCAGGTAGACCGCTTTCACGACTACGGGCCGGTAGGACTACAAGTCGAAGGAGCGAGCGAGGTCGAGAAGATCGTCTGTGCTGTCTCGGCCTCGCGCGAGCTGTTCGAGGCCGCGAGCGAGCGCGGCGCCCAGATGGTGCTCGTGCACCACGGTCTTTTCTGGACGAGCGAGGAGCTCGTGATCGACCGGCGCCAGAAGGGCCGGCTGAAGGCGCTTTTCGACGCCGATCTCTCGCTTGCCGCCTTTCACCTGGCCCTCGACGCCCATCCCGAGATCGGAAACTCGGTGTTGCTGGCGCGTGAGCTCGGCATCGAGCCCGAGCGCACCTTCGAGGAGGTCGGCACGGGCGGGCGCCTGACAGAGCCGGTCTCGGGCGAGGAGTTCGCCGCGCGCGTCGAGCAGAAGCTGGGGCGCAAGCCTCTAGCCTTCCTGTACGGGCCCGAGCCCGTGCGCACGGCGGCGATAGTCACCGGCGGCGGCGGCTCGAGCTTGCCGGCCGCGGCGCGGGAAGGCTACGACCTCTTTCTCACCGGCGAGCCCAAGGAGCCGAGCCTGCACGCCGCCCGAGAGCTCGGCATCCATTTCCTGGCAGCTGGCCATTACGCCACCGAGAGGCTCGGCATCCAGGCGCTGGCGGCCAAGATAGGCGAGCGCTTCGGCGTCGATTGGGAGTTCGTCGAGCTTCCGAATCCCGTCTAGGGCTTCCGAAAAACCGGAGCGCCCCGACCGGCTCTTCACCCCCTTAAGGGGTTCTCGAATAACCCGTTGCCTCCGTCGCCTCGACGCTCTATGCTGCAGATGAAATGAATGTCTTGGCTCGGCGGTCCGCCTGATGGCCGCCACACATAATTTGCGGAGGAACGGATAGACCCGCTATGTGCGCTTGCACGAGCGGGTTTTCTTTTTCGAAAGGAGCGAGATGGCCAACCACCTGACGCCCGAGGAGATCGCCAAGGAAATGGGGATCGACCGTGACGAAGTGATCCGCGTCTGCATGAAGGAGGGCGTGCCGATTTATCAAGGCAAGATCGACAAGTACCTGTTCCAGGCGCAACTCACGGCACTGGGCGTAGCGGCACCCCGTAGGTAACAGCCAGATCGCCTCACGACCGGGCGAACAGCCCTGCTCGGTCGTGTCCAAACCTAGACAGAATCAAGAATCAGGACGCCGGCGAGTATCTGCCTGCGCGTGCTCTAGCCACGCCGTCGAAGCGGCGGCTATCCGATGCGGCGGGCGGCGGTAAGGCTGTACGAGCTCAGGCTCGTGACCTGGACGACGGTACCGGTGTGCGGCGCGTGGATGAACTGCCCGCCGCCGATGTAGATGCCGACGTGGCTGCCGCCGTAGAAGAAGACGAGATCGCCCGGCTGAAGATCGCTGTACGAGACGGGAGATCCCATGGCCATCTGGCTGTAGCTGTAGTGAGGAAGGCTGATGCCGACCTGGGCGAACGACCAGACCACGAGGCCGGAGCAGTCGAATGTGGTTGGGCCCGCGGCGCCCCAGACGTACGGAGCGCCCAGCCTCGACATGGCTGCGCTTACGACGCCTGCCCCGACCGACGACGCAGCTGGGGCGGTGTAGTTGGGCGATACGTTGGACGAAGGGGTAGTAGGCGCAGAGTTGTAGCTGGCGACTGTTTGGCGGGCCCGCGCGGCCGCTGCTGCTGCCTGGCGCTTCTGCTCGGCCATCAGCGAGGCGATCTCCTTCTTCACGCTCGCGACGTAGGCCTTGCGCTCGCTCAGCTTTCGCTGCAAATCGCTGCGCTGCGCCGTGACCTGGCTCAAGTACGCCTGCTGCTTCGACTGCAGCGTCTGGAGCGACGCTGCCTCGGAGGCGGTCTTGTCGCGCAGCGTCTTGACCTGCTTCACGACTCGCGCATCGTGATCGGAAATGCGTTGCCTCGCGTCGACCCGGTCGATCATGTCCTGCACGCTCGTCGCCTGGAAGAGAATGGCGACCGTCGAGTTGCTCGTATCGCCCTGCTCCATGTAGACGGCGATGACGCGTTGGGCAAGGGCGTGGCGCGAGGCGGCGAAGCTCCTACGCGCGATGCCGAGCGAGATTTTAGTGGCCTTCAGCTTGGTGCTCGTCTGGCTCAGGTGGTACTTGGCGCCCTCCCACGCCGTTCCGACTTTCTCCAGTTGCTGGTCCATCTGATTGATCTGCTCCACCGCCTGCGCGGCAGCGGCGCGCTTGGAGCTGACCGTCGGTGTGGCCCCGGCGCTTCCGGCCAGCACGAAGATGCCGACCAGTGCCGGTACGGCAAAGAGGAACGTGGCGAGCTGTCTTTTAGAAAAGCCGTTCACGGGCTGCTTATGGGACAGCGGGGCCGGAATTTCGGCCCGATCAACTTGAGCACCCTAGCAAGCGGTCCGGATGCCTGCAACCGACAAGGGTGACCCAGGAAGCCTACCTGTAGTGCCGAAAACCCGGTCGCAGTAAGGGCGGCTGTGCTACGGTCAGCGCCTCGTGCGAGCACGCAGACAGACGCTGCGATTAGTAGCGCTCGCCTCCTGTGCGGCGGTATTGATCGCTATTGAGCTACCGGCGGCCGTGAGCGGGGCGGCCGGTGGACGCCGCGCCTCGCTGAGCGCGCAGCGCACTCAGCTCGATCGCCGCTCTCATAACGCGTTGCTCGAGCTCTACTCGATCGAGACTCGACTCGAGCGAGCGAAGGCGCGAGCTGCAGCTCTGGATGCGCAGAAAGCCCAGCTCGAGCGCGAGAGCGCTTCCACGCGCGTGAGCCTGCGCCTGGCACGGCACTCGATCGCCGCGACAAGACGAGTCCTCGGCGCGCGAGCGAGGGCACTCTACGAGTCGGGAGACATTAACGACCCGGTCGCAATCATGCTCGGTGCTCAGTCGATCGACGACGCCGTTTCCCGACTCGAGACGATCCGACAGATCGCCAACCAGCAGAATCTGATTCTGCGCCGAGCGCAGCAAACACAGGCCAAGCTTTCGCGCCTGAAGGCCGATCTCGCACGACGAGAGGGAGAGCTGGGTCGCCTACGCGGCGCGGCGCAAGTAAGCGTCCAGAGCTTGGAGGGTGCCCGCGCGGCTCGCAGCGACACCATCCACAGGCTCTCTAGCCAGCGGGCGCTGACCAACCATCAGCTGGCGAATCTCTCCACGCAGGCGACCCATGCGGCGACGAAATCGCTCCAGACGGAGAGCCAATCGACCGCGACGAGCACGACTAGCACCAGGTCCGGCGGCGCTTCCACCTCTACGGGCGGCTCGGTCACGAAGGGACAGCATCTGACCGTGTCGGCTACCTGTTACTGCCTGACGGGATCGACAGCCAGCGGCCTACCGGTCGGGCCCGGGATCATGGCCACCGACCCGTCGGTGATACCACTCGGTACGCGAGCCTACGTTCCCGGCTACGGCAACGCCGTCGCGGCCGACACCGGCTCTGCCGTCACCGGGCTGAGCATCGATCTCTGGGTTGCGAGCTGCAAGAAAGCCGCCGCCTACGGACGCCAGACGCTGACCATCACGATCCAGTAGCGGAGAGTAGCGCCGCAGGCTCGCGTATCCTTCGTCGGCGAATGGGGATGAGGTCGATCTTTTCTCGCCTGGCCGCTCTGGCGCTAACACTCGCGCTTGGCCTGGCGCTGTGCGCCAGCTCGACCGCCCGCGAGGCGGTGCCGCGAGCCGCGCACGCCTCCGGCAAGAGCGCGGCGGCGAGAACGACACTCGCCCGCAAGCTGAACGCCGCCCTGGCCAGCGCCAGGATCCCCCCGGCGCAGAGGGCGGCCGAGGTGGTCGACCTGGCGACCGGCGAGGTCATCTATTCGCGCCACGCGAGCGGCTCGCTGGCGCCGGCCTCGAATGAGAAACTACCCATCACGCTCGCCGCGCTGACGCTGTTCGGCCCGGAGTACCACATCTCGACCGAGGTGCTTGGCGAGGGCGAGCAGCAGGGGAACGAGTGGCTCGGCGACCTGGTCTTGAAGGGCCACGGCGATCCGGATCTTTCGACCGGCGACCTGAAAAGGCTGGCGCGACAGGTGCGCGCCGCGGGCATTCGTTCGGTCTCGGGAGATCTGATCGGCGACGAGAGCTTCTTCGACCGGAGCAGGACCGCACCGGGCTGGAAGAGCTTCTTCCTGGTCAACGAATGTGCGCCGATCTCGGCGCTTTCGGTCGATCGCGGGGTTGTTACCAATGCGTCACCGCCGCTCGTTGCGGCCCGCGTGTTCGCGAAGATGCTCGCCGCGAGCGGGGTGAAGGTGAAAGGCAAGGTGCGCGTCGGCGCGGCATCCAGCGATGCGCTTTCGATCGCCTCCGTGGAGTCGCCCGCGCTCTGGAAACTGCTGCGCTTCATGGATCGCGAGAGCGACAACTACAGCGCCGAGCTGATGCTCAAGCAGATCGGGGCGAACGACAACGAGCAGGGTACGACGGCGAACGGCGCCGCCGCGGTGAACAGCGTGCTGGCGGATGACGGAATCCCGCTCGCCGGATTGCGAATCGTCGACGGCTCCGGGCTGTCGCAAAGCGATCGGCTCACAGCCAAGGCGCTTTCCCAACTCCTTGTCACAGTCTGGGGCGATACGACGCTGCGAAGACCGTTCGTCGGCTCTCTGGCGATCGCCGGCCGGCTCGGCACGCTCAGTCACCGCCTGCGCTCACGACCCGCGCTCGGCAACGTGTACGCCAAGACCGGAACGACCAACTCCGCCTCGGCGCTCTCGGGCTACGTCCGCACCCGCTACGCCTTCGTCATCCTGCAAAACGGAAGCCCAGTCTCGGCCACCCGGGCACGCGCGGCACAGGACCGGTTCGTGACCGTGCTAGCCGCGCAGTAGCTCTTCCAGCCCGCGCTCGTCGAAAATCTCCACGCCTGCGCGCCTCGCCTTCTCGAGCTTCGAGCCGGGATTTTCGCCGGCGATCACGGCAGTCGTCTTGGCCGAGACCGAGTCGGTGACCTTGGCGCCGCGTTCCTCCAGCGCCGCCTGAGCCTGGGCACGGCTGAAGTGCTCGAGCGTGCCGGTGATCACGTACGTATTGCCCGAGAGCCGCCCTTCGACCGGTCGCTCTTCGCCTGTCAGCTCGAGCCGGAGGCCCAACTCGGCAAGCTCGGCCACCAGGCGGGTGTTCTCCTCGTCGGCGAACCACTCCGCGACCGCCTCGGCCACGACCGGGCCGACTCCCTCGACGGCCTGAATCTCTTCTTGCGTCGCGGCGGCCAGCTTCTCGATCGAGCCGAAGTGGTAAGCGAGCGCCTGCGCGGTGACGAAGCCGACGTAGGGGATGTTGAGCCCAAACAAAACGCGGAAGAAGGGCTGCTGCTTGGACTGCTCGATCGCCTCGATCGCCCGCTGCGCCGAGATCTCTCCGTAGCCCTCCAGCTCGATCAGCTGCTCGGCGCGCAGACGGTAGAGATCGGGCATCGAGCGAAGCAGTCCCTCGCTCCAGAGCTTGCGCACGAACTTCTCGCCGATGCCCTCGATGTCCATCGCCGCCTGCACCCAGTGGATCAGCGTCTCGAGCCCGCGCGAGGGGCAGGCGCGGTTGGGGCAGCGGTGCATCACCTCGCCTTCGGACTTGGCGATCTCGGCGCCGCAGATAGGGCAACGCGCCGGCATGCGGAAGGGCTTCGTTCCGGCCGGATGCGGCAACACCGGCCCGACCACCTGCGGAATAACGTCGCCGGCGCGCTGCACGATCACCGTGTCGCCCTCGCGCAGGTCCTTGCGGTTAATGTCTTCCTCGTTGTGCAGCGTGGCCCTGGAGACCGTGACGCCGCCCACCTCCACCGGCTCCAGCTCGGCCCAGGGGTTGAGCGCACCGGTGCGCCCGACGCGAACGTGAATTGCGCGCAACTCGGTTTGGGCCGTCGTCGGCGCCCATTTGAAGGCGCGCGCCCAGCGCGGACGCTGGTGCAGCAATCCGAGAATCGCCTGCTGAGCGAAGGAATCGAGCTTGGCGACGAGCCCATCGATCTCGTAGTCGAGCTCGGCTCGCCGCCGCTCCCACTCCCCGCAGGCGCGTATCACCGACTCGATCGACTCGTGCCGCTCGGCACCCGGGTTGACGCGAAAGCCGTGCTCGCGAAGCCAGCCGAGCGCCTGCCAGTGCGTCTCGAGCCCGAGCCCGTCGCCGACGCCGACGCCGTAGACCCAGATCGCCAGCGGGCGAGAGGCGGTAATGCGCGGATCGAGCTGGCGCAGCGAGCCGGCGGCGGCGTTGCGAGGGTTGGGCGAGGGCTTTCTTCCCTCGGCCTCGAGTTGCTCGTTCAAGCGCCGGAAGCCCTCGAGCGGAAGGTAGATCTCGCCGCGCACCTCCAGCAGCGGCGGCGCCTCTTCGCCGGAGGCCAGGCGCAGCGCCAGCGGGATAGAGCGGATCGTGCGCAGATTCTGGGTCACGTCCTCGCCCTGCTCGCCGTCGCCGCGAGTGGCGCCGCGCACGAAACGACCGTTCTCGTAGACGAGCGAGATGGCCGAGCCGTCGATCTTGGGCTCGGTCACGAATGCAATCGGCTCGTCGGAATCGAGGCGGTGGTGTACGTCTTCCGCCCACTTCAGCAACTCCTCGCCCTTCGTCACCTTCTCCAGCGAGCCCATCGTCTGCAGGTGGCGTACCTTCCGAAAGCGCTCGGAGGGCGCCGCGCCGATGCGCTGCGTGGGCGAGTCGGGGCTGGCGAGCTCCGGCTGGGCTGCCTCCAGCGCCTTCAGCTCGTCGAAGAGACGGTCGTACTCGGGATCGGAGACCGCGGGGTCGTCGAGCACGTAGTAGCGGTAGTTGTGGTGCTCGATCTGCGAGCGCAGCTCGCGGACGCGCTCCTCGGCAGATTGCCCGGCCATGCTGGAAATCTAGCCGCGGGCTAGGCCGGAGAAACCTCCAGCGCAGTTTTCAACGCTGTTGTGGTCGAAACGAGCGCGTCGGGACCCATGGCGAGTAGGCGCTCTTCACCGTGAATTCCGCCCCAGGTAACGGCAATCGCGCGTAGGCCGGCCGCCTTCGCCGCCTCGACGTCGAAGGGCGAGTCGCCGACGTAAGCCGCCTTGCCCAGCTCGCCTCCGAGCCTGCGCAAGGCGAGGAACAGCGGCTCGGGGTCGGGCTTGTGGCGCTCGGTGTCCTCGGCGCAGACGATCGCGTCGAAGAGACCCTCGAGCTGCGGTAGATAGCGGAAGGCGATCTCCACGGTCGAGCGGCGTTTCGCAGTAACCAGACCAAGCCGCACGCCTTCCGCGCGAAGTTCAACCAGCAGCTCACACATTCCCGAGCAGAACTCGATATCGGCGTGCCGAGGCTCGTTGTAGGCGCGATAGGCCTCGACCAACTCTTGCGCGCGATCGGGCGCGAGCCTGACCATCTGCTCGCGCAAGCTCCAACCCCCGACGTAGGCGAGCATCTCCTCGTCGTCGATCGTCTTGCCCAGAACTGTGCGAATCGCATGGCGGAAAGACTCCGCGATCAGCGGCCCCGTATCGATGACGGTGCCGTCGAGATCGAAGAGGGCCGTTCCGAGGAGCATCGTCGGCCATCGTAGCCGCAGAGCCCGGGGTGGCTCAGTACTCGACCCGCTCCAGATAAAGGCCCCAGGGCGGCGCAGTATTACCCGCTTCGCTGCGCGGGCGGCCGTCGAGCAGGGCCGCAATCTCGTCGGGCTCCTGCTCGATCATCGTGCCCACGAGCGAGCGCACCATGTGCCTGAGAAAGCTGTCGGCGGTGATCTCCAGCTCGAGCGCGTCGTCGCGGCGGAACCAGGTGGCGCGCATTACATTGCGCAGGAAGACCTTGTGCAGGGTCTCGGTAGGAGTGAAGGCGCGGAAGTTGTGCTCGCCGAGCAGTAGCTCGGCCGAGTGGGCAAGCCGCTCCTCGTCGAGAGGGCGAGGGAACCACCAGCTGCGCCCGCTCTCGAAGGGCGAGGGCAGGCGGCGACGGTAGATGCGATAGCGGTAGCTGCGCGAGCGGGCCGAATGACGGGCATGGAAGTCGGCCGGCGCCTCCTCGGCGCAGATCACCGCCACCTCGTGCGGCAGCTCCGCATTGAGCGCGGCGGCGGCGCGCTCCGGCGGCGGCCCGGTCTTGACCTCGACGCTTGCCACCTGACCGAGCGCGTGCACGCCGGCGTCGGTCCTACCGGCGACAGCCAGACTTTCGTAGCCCGGAAAGACGCGTTCCAGCGCCTTGCGCATCTCGCTCTCCACGGTCTCCAGCCCGGGCTGCGCGGCCCAGCCGTGAAAGGCGGTGCCGACGTACTCGATCGTCAACTTCAGGCGCACGGGCGGAGACTAACGCGAATGCGTGCGACCAGTTCGCCTCGCGCTAGATGTCGCCCGCTGGAAAACCCAACCATTCCAGGGCTTTTTTTCTGTCACGAAATGTCCTATCGGCAATTCGGTCGTCGGAGTCGTCTGTCGAAAGCTCGAACATTCGACTCAAGCCGTAGGCGACCGTCGTTGAGACGACCCGCGCGGTCTTCCCACCGGCTCGCGCCGCGCTGAGGGAATTCGTCAGGTCGGCGAAACCCCGCACATCCGATGCGGTAACGCTCCTGAGATCAGCGCCGCTGAAATCCCACAGGAGCAGTCGCGTGACTTCGCCTTCGTAATACGAGCGAATCTTGCGCAGAATGTCGTCGGTGGAGATTTCACCGCTGACGGTATGGATCGTGAGATCCTTCTCCAGGTCGATATGCGTCTCGATCGTTCCCACTCAAGTCACTACTTTCGGGCTCGGCAAGAGATATCCGCCCAGCGCCGGCGTCCCATTTAAGCCCAACCATCAGATTTCGCAAGGCGCGCGGCGCAGGCTCGTGGCGTTTCGCGTGCTGCCTCCGTCCTCGATGCCCGTGTCTCGAGGCTACTGCGACAGAGCTTCCAGTATCCGCTGCGACTCCACCGTCGCCCCGTACATCAAAGGCCATGTTCTCCGCTTCAGATACCGCTGTAGAGCCTGGCGATCCTCGTCATCCGTCGTCTCGATCAGATCTTCCGCGATCACGAGCCGGTACCCCTTGGAGAACCCACCGCAGATGCTGGCCATCACACAGCCGTCGCCGAACACTCCCGCCACGATGACGTAGCGAGCGTTCATTCGTTCAAGCGTCGCGACGAGCTCTTCGTTCGTGAAGGCGTCGTAGCTGTTCTTCGCGAAGACAGTCGCGGCGTCGGTCGGTATCTCGTAGAAGAGTTCGGCGCGCCCACTCTCGTCGGTCGACCAGTAGCGCGCGTCTTCGCTCTCCTTGTAGAGATCGTTGATGTTCTCAGCAAGAAAGGGCTCGCGCCAGGGTACGGTCGTGGTCAGGATGACCCGTCCGCCGAGGCGCCGGTAGGAGGCGACGAACGCCGAGAGGGCGGGAACCATCTGCCGGATCTTGCGAAAATGAATGCCCCGCTCCGCGTCTTCGTAATCGGGATGCGCGCAGGAGTTGATGACATCGATCACCAGGAGGACGCTGTTTTCCGGCCTGAGGTTCGGGAAACGAGGTTCGCCCACGATACTCACGCTGCGGTGCCGTGATACACGGCCTCGATGTTGTGGCCATCGGGGTCGAGCACAAAGGCGGCGTAGTAGCCGGGGTGGTAGTGCGGGCGCTCGCCCGGCGCTCCGTTGTCCTTCCCACCGGCTTCGATCGCAGCGCGGTAGAACTCGTTCACCTCTTCCTCGTTCGCAGCGTGAAAAGCTACGTGCATGCGCGGAGCTTGCGGCTCGCCGGCGCCGATCCAGAAGTCGCCGCCGAGGTCGTCGCTCCCTCCCCGCTGCGCGCCGAAGCCGGCGCTGCTTTCCAGCTCGAGGCAGATGCGATAGCCGAGCGGCGCGAGCGCCTTCTGATAAAAAGCCCTGCTAAGAGCGTAATCGGAGACGTTGAAACCCGTGTGATCGATCATCGTGCGCTCTCCTTCGCTCGAACGCCATGCTTTCATTTTCGTTACTTCGGCAGGAACCAGTGGATGTAGCCGCAACCGTCGCAGACGCAACAGACAGCCGAGGCATTCGCCCAATCAAGACCCAGGAAAGTCAATCCGGCGGTGTTCAGCTGCGCATCTCGCTGCCAGAAGTGATCGTTCCCGCACACCAGACACTGCATCGGCTCACCGCCGAGGTCGATGGTCTTACTTTTTTCGGAGAACAGACCCACTCACTACCCGCTCTTTCTCACTGCAGCTTGAGCCGGTAGTTGAGCAGCGTCTGAACGTCGTCGACGAGCACAACTCGCTCCCTGTCGTCCGGGTCGAAACGGACGTTCACTTTCATCCCCGGTTCCATCCTCCCGGCGAGAGCCTGCGAAAGACGGCATTTCGTCGTCGCCGCGAACCGCTCTCCAACTTCGGTTTGCACGTCGGCCTCGAAGTCAGTCCAGCCGTTCTTGGCGCGATAGCCGGCAACGCCCTCGATGATTTCCTTGGGGTCTGACAGAACAGTCGCCAAGGCCGGTTGGCCGTTCTGTTCCACGCCCTTGATCCACCTGGGCGTTGGCGAGAGGGCCATCTTCAGCATCGATCCGATACCCATGAGCGCCTCTTTTCTTACGCCGATCTACATCGGTATATCAGCGAACGCGCCGCGCCTCTACCTGGATTGTCACGACCCTCCTCGGACGCTCTTGGCGACTGGTCTACTTACCTAGCGCCTGCTCGAGATCCATCGCGTGCTCCTGCTCGGTCGCGAGGATGCCCCGTACCTGCTGCGCGAGGTGATACAGGTCGAGCGCCTCCGCCTGTTTGACACGCGCGATGTAGCGCGCGATCGCGTCGTTCTCGCCTTCGAGGTCCTGCTCGAGCATCGTCACGTTGTCGGGCGATGCCTTCGGAAGCGGCATCTCCACCGTCGGGACCCCGCCCAGGTAATCGATCTGGTCGGCCAGAATCGTCGCGTGGGCCAGTTCCTCCTGGGCGTGAATGATCAGCTCCTTCTGCATCGACTGGTACATCGCGCTCTTCAGCACCGCCTGATGCTGCGTGTATTGCACGCAGGCCGTGTACTCCAGCCCGAGGTCCTTGTTGAGTAACTCGACCAGCTGTTCCTTCGTGATCTCTGCCATCTCTGCCTCTTCTCCTGTTATTTCGCTCGAACGCAACTCAGCTTGGTCTGCCCTTCGCCAGCGCAACCCAATCCGCCCCTCACGATCCCCATTTCCCGTAGTGGATGATCTCGGCCAGATCCTTCCTCGTGCGCTCGCCCAGCTTGTCTACCGCCGCCTCGTCGTAGCTCGCCTCGGCCGGATACGCCAGCGGCGTGGCCAGAACTACGCGGTACTCCTCCGGAATCTCGAGGATGCGCCTCGCCTCGTCCTCGTCGAAGCTCAGTATCGGGTGGGTACAGAGACCGAGGTCGGTTGCGGCGAGAAACAGGTTCTCGACAGCCAGGCCGAGATCGAAGAGGTAGTAGGGCCTGCCGCCGGGGGACACGTCGTCTTCCTCACGCGCGCAGACCATGATCAGCGTCGATCCCTCCCGCACCACCTGGTTCGACTCGGAAAAGGCCAGCGCCAGCTCCTCGATCGCCTCGTCGCCCTGCACGACGACGAAGTGCCAGGGCTGCAGGTTGCGCGCCGAGGGCGCGAGCCGCGCGGCCTCGAGCACCTGCTCGAGCTTCTCCGGCTCAACGGGTTTCTTTGACAGGTGCAGCTTGAGGCTGCAGCGCTTGTGGATCGCTTCCAGTGTTTGCATCTTTCCGACGCCTCCATTTCGTCTTGCCGTCCGACTGGGAGGCCGCCACGCCTCCCTCCACGCTGTCGATCCTAATCGGGAAATGCGCGAGTGCGAAAGGGACCGTGCCAGGGGACAGAGGCGGGCGCTACCCTGGCCGGCTCCGCCCGCGCTCGCCGTCGAGCGCATAGAAGACATCGAGGCGGGCCACTTCCCGGGTGCGCTCGAAGATCGCCGTGCTCGTCTCCGGGTCGAGGTCGAGGCCCTGGAGAGTTTCGCTGCTGCCGTCGGCGCTCGTCAACTCGATCCGCTGCGGTCCTTCGCCGTGGACTACTACCGGCAGCTGGCAAATCGTGAAGGCCAGCGTGCCCGGCACGAGCTCGAGGCTGCGCGCCTCTCCCTCGCTGTCGTAACAGGTGAAGTTGCGAGCCTGCGACAGGAGCTCGCTCCTTTGTAGGAGGTCGGGACGGAACCCGAGTCGACCCTCCTGCACGCGCACGCCAAGCTCGCCGAAGCGCGCGATCAGATCTTCCTTCACCTGTCCCGTCATTCCCGGCTGCTGCGCCCCGATGAAGCTCGGCGTATGTGAATAGGGATCAGTTGGGATCGCACCGTACAGGGCAGGTGACTTATGGACGCCGATCCCCTCTCGGATCTCCTCGTAGTGTTTCCTCAAGCTGTCGATCAGCGACCTTTCTTCGCCTCCTTCCGCGGCCTTCTCGAGCACCTCCTCGACCGCGAGAAGGAGCTTCGAGACCATATGCCAGTAGACGCACCCGAGCCCTTCGTACTTGAAGAAGCTGCCGGAGCGGCCCGTGAACGAGCGCTGATTGAAGAGCTGCTCATAGATCTCGAGCAGTAGCGGGATCTCCTCCTGGGCCAGCGCCTCGAATTCGCCCGTGAGCGCCCTGAGCGCCTCCTCCAGCAAGCGCGCATTGCGAAAGGCGGCATTGAAGTGGACGGCGCCGGCCCGGTCGCGAACGACGATGCGCCTATCGCTGTGCTCGACCAGCGAGGTCAGTAGCCGCGAGCGCTCGATGCTCTCCTGAGGGATCGTGTTCCGCTCAAGAAAGCTCTGGCTCGGTCGGTCGGGATAGAGAAGATAGCTCGCCTGATCCTCTCGGTACAAACGGCTCTGCCTGAGGGCGTCGAGGACTTCCAGCGACTCCCGCGCCGAGAGCGCCCCGGAGGCAAGCACCGCCACCTGGCCCTCGAGCATCTCGGGAAGACGCTGGATCTCGATGCTTTCGTCGGAGATCTTGATCAGGTTGTAGGCGTGATAGAGGCCGTCGTCGCGCCGGTTGGCGCGAATCGAGTGGTCGATGTGTCGCAGCGCAAGGTCGAAGAACCGCACGAGCTGGTCTCCATCAGCGCTGGCCTGACCCGCCGAGAGCCCGCCGTCGTAGATCCGTGAGCGGTAGGTGGAGCCGGCTCGCCCCAGCGCGTCCAGTGCAGACATGCGCTCCCGATCGGAGACCGCGCCCGCGGGATGCTCGCCATGCTCTTCGAGCGCTCTCGTAACCGCCTCCAGCAACTCCATCAGCTCAGCCGAGAGCTCCACAGGCTTTCCGTCCAGCGAAGCGAACAGGTCGCGCTCGAAGGCGAGAAAGCGCCGGAGCTGGTAGAGCGTGACCATCGAGACGCCATGGCCGACGAGGGCGTTATTGGCGTCATTCCACTCGGGCCGCTGGGTATTCATCCAGATCCCGGCCTCGGGAACGAAGCTGGTCAGCTTGGCCAGCGTCGGGATCAGAAGCTTCTCGGCAAGGTTCGCGTGCTGTATGCCACCCCTCCCGTCGGGCAGCGCTCTCGCATCGTGACCAAGCTTTCGCACACGGGACGTGATCTCCAGATCGAGCGCAGCATCGAAGTCGACCGTGTGCTGCGGGTCGGCAAGCATGGCCTCGTAGTCGCGGATCCGGTAGGGAACGTCGGCAAAGCTGAACACCTTCCTCGTCAGCAGTCCTTCGAGCAGTCCCGGGTGATAGCGAGCCGACAGCTCGAGCAAACGGAGTAGGTAGATGATCTGGTGATCGCCCCAGTAACCGATGATCGACGACCATTCACCCGTGAGATCGGGCCGCTCCCAATCGAAGCCGTCGCGGCTGATCCAGTACGGGTTATGGCCGTCGGCGGTCGATGCGTCGAGGAATTTGAAGATCATGCTCTCGGCGTAACCCGGGAAGGAGAGCGCCAACGCTTCCCAGTTCTGGAAGATGTCGCGCCAGTTCCCCTCGTAACTCAGTGCCTTCTCGCCGTACTCATCCTTGATCTCGATCGAGAAGAAGTTCCAGGGGCGGCTCGGGTCGCCGTGGCGGCGACTGAAGGTCAGCGGCAGGTACTCGCTGACGATTCGGACGAGATCGGCGTCGTCGCACTTGCTGACGCGCGCGATCAGCTCGCGATGCGTAAGCAAGTCGGGAAGAGAGTGCGCGAACGCATCCTGCCGTCGCGCGACCTCGCGGTTTGCCGTGACGATGCTCGAGCTGAGATCAGCGCGCGAGATCCAGTATCCGCGATCCGGCACGCCGCCCCGCATGACGTTGAAGAGAGCGTTCGAGAAATGCCGCCACTGGCTGAGCTCGTCCTCGCTCGCCTGCAGACCGTCGGCGCTCGCGACCACTTTGACCAGCTCGCGCGTACCGCGCTCCACATCCTGCTCGATATCCCGCCCGAGGTCGCCGCCCGCCCGCAGCAGCGTGAGCAGGTCGGAGGTATCGGCGGCGTCCTGGTCAACGTCGGCCACGAGGTACCAAGTCCTGCGCTCGTTCCTCGCGAGATCGAGGCGGGCCGAGAGGAAGTAGGCACCGCGTCGTCCCCTCACCTCGCCTTCTTGCTCCACCTCACCGAGGCGGCGGAACCGATCGAGCTGCACCGTCGAGAGCAGGCGCGCGGTCGGCTCGAGCCCGTATGACCAAACTGTGGTTGCACGGAGCGCCTCGCTCGGCTCGGCACGATCGACGGGGATGGCGTTGAGCCGAATCAGGCCGAGGCCTGTCTCCGGCTCGAGCTCGGCCAGCTTGTAGGCGTCCCCGAGCGTGCTGAACTCCATCTGGAAGCGCTGGACGATCCCGTGCGGCATCAGGTTCTGGAGCCCGTCCAGGATTTCGATCGAGAGAGGCTCTTCGCTCAGCGAGGCGAGCGTGGCCCTGCGAACGAAACCGAACCTGTCGCTCAACAGCCAGGCGTAGGAGAACGAAAGAGCGAGGTCCTGATTGATTTCCTCGAAGAGGATCTTGTTGCCGAAGACGCTTTTGTGGAGGTTTCGCGAGATCCTGTAGAGGCCCTCGTAGCGCTGAGAGAAAGGCTCCCACAAGCACACCGTGTCGCCCCGGAGGACGCGCAGCACGGTCTTCGGCCCGGTTATCTCGGAGCTGTCGTAGAGGCGGTCGTCGGTCGTATAGGGGAAGAGCGCGTGGTCGGGACTGCGGCGTCCGGCACTGAGGGCTCCGTTCGAGGCGATAAACAGCCAGAGGTCAGAGTCACTGACGAGGCTGACGAGAAACGGAGGCATCGCATCGCAGTTCGAGACGCGGTAGAAACGCTCACCGTCCAGATCGACGAGCCCGCCGCCGACTGCCTTCGCGTCCAGCCTCAGCGGCGTCGCGCCGACGGCGAGCCGTTCCGCGGCGGTCTCACCTGCCGATCGACTCAACCGTCTGGACGTCACTTGATCTCACCTCGCACAAGAGCCGTATCTCCCTGGAACGACGCTGGATTCTAGCCTGGCCGTAACGCCTCCCAATGAAGCCGCCGTACCCGTAACCACTCTGCGCGGAAGAATCGCGGGCGGCCTTCGTCGGATTCGCGCCAAATCGTGGCCCGACTTCGTCCCGCGATCGGCGTAGCCGCTACTGCGACTGCCTGATTAGTTGCAGCGGTCTGAACCATCAGCAGCGCAGTTCTTCGATCTCGCCATTCCGGAGTCGGTAGATTCGATCGTGAGAATGACACCGACTCAGAGTCTCAGACGGTGGCAGATGTGCGTAATCGCCCTGGATGGTTCTACTCAGCATCTCGTGCGTGACCGCAATCCTTACTGAGGTATCGCGTCGAATCTCAAGCCATTTCTTTGCTCTGACGGCGATCTGCGCGTAACTCTCTCCGTTTGGAATCGTGTAGTTCCACTTGTCGCGGCTCCGTTCTGCCTGAGCGCCTGGAAACCGCTCCTCGATCTCGGCATGCGTAAGCCCTTGCCACGATCCCAGATCGTGCTCGATCAACAGGGGCTCAACAACGAGGGCCCGCGTGTCGACGGCAATCTCGGAACAAATGATTGACGCAGTCTGACGCGCCCTGCCGAGTGGACTCGTCTCGATAGACAGGGCCTGCCCTTCCGGGAGTAGATCCCTCAAGAGACGCCCGACAGCGAGTGCTTGCGAGATCCCGCGAACAGTGAGAGGCGAATCGAGGTGCCCTTGCTGCCGACCATTCTCGTTCCAGATCGTTTCGCCGTGGCGTATGAGGAAAATCATCCGAGTGTTATTCCGCTTCCCAACAAGTCCGCAAAGAATGACGGAATGTGTGCGCCGCTACTGCGACTGCCTGATCAGCGCCATGAACTCCGCCCGCGTTACCTCGGACGAGCGGAAGGTGCCGAGCACCGAGGAGGTGACCATCAGCGAGTTGGTCTGCTCGACGCCGCGCATGGTCATGCAGAGATGGCGGGCCTCGATCATCACGCCGACGCCGCGCGGCTCGACGGCGTCCTCGATAGCGTGCGCGATCTGCTCGGTCATACGCTCCTGGATCTGCAGGCGGCGGGCGTACATGTCCACCAGGCGGGCGATCTTGGAGACGCCGAGCACCTTGCCGCTGGGGATGTAGCCCACGTGGCAGCGACCGAAGAAGGGCAGCATGTGGTGCTCGCAGAGGCTGAACACACCTATATCGCGGGCGATGATCATCTGGTCGGCGTCGTGGGCGAAGACGGCCTCGTTAATCAGCAACTTCGGATCGGCCTGATAGCCGGAGGTCAGGAACTCGTACGACTCGGCGACCCGTAGCGGCGTTCGCAACAGGCCCTCGCGCTCGGGATCTTCGCCGAGCTCGAGCAGGAGCTCGCGGATCAGCTCTTGCACTCTTTTCTTGTTCACGCGCTCTCCTTCCCAGATCGATCTACCCGGCGCAGGCGAGCGTTGAACAACTCCGCCGGCGCCATCTCGCTGGACGATAGCCCGCGGGCGAGCTCGCTGAGCGGACGATCTGCTCCCGGCAGCACGAGCTTCGGCTCGAGCTCGAGCAGGGGCAGGGCGACGAAAGGGCGCTCGAGGATCTCGGGGGCGGGCAGAACCAACCCCGCCTCCTTGCAGACGACCTCGCCGTGGAGAACCAGATCGAGGTCGATCGTGCGCGGAGCGTACTTCTCGATGTCGTGCTCGCGGCCGAGCTCGGCTTCCACCTCGAGCAAAACGCTCCGCTTCAGCTCGCGCGGCTCGAGCTCGGTCTCGATCTCGACGACACCGTTCAGGAAATCCGGACTACTGCCCGGCGCTCCCAGCGCGGGCGTCCAGTAGAAACGAGACACGGCGACGACTTGCGCGCGCTGGCCGAGCAGCTCGAGCGCGTCGCCGACGTTGCGCTCGGCCTCGATGTTGGAGCCGACGGCGATGAAGGCGCGAACGCTCACCGGCGCCGGCTGATCTCGACCGCGACCGTGCGAGCGAAGCGGAGCGCGCCCGGCTTTTCGACCCGCACCTTCACCTCTTCCACGCGAACGTCCTCGAGACAGATCTCGGCCACGCGCCCAGCCAGCGCCTCGATCAGGTGAAAGTGCGAAGCCTCCGCCTCGATCAGCACTGTCTTCTTGAGCGCGCGGTAGTCGAGCGCGTCCTCGATCTGGTCGCTCTTGCCGGCCGGCGACAGATCGACCTCCAGCTCTAGCGAGACGAGCACATCCTGGGGCTCGCGCCGCTCCCATTCCTCGACACCAATCACGCAGCGGCAGGTGAGATCACTTATTACGATCCGGTCCATCCGGAGCATTCTCCTTGAGATGGCGTCCGCCGTCTACGTAGATCGTCTCGCCGCTGACGAACGCGCTGGTGACGAGGAATACGACGGCGGCGGCGACGTCCTCGGGGGCGCCGCGGCGCTTGAGCGGGATGGTCTGCGCCAGGCGATCGACGTATTCCTCGTCCTTCCCGGCCGGCGGCAGGATCAGTCCGGGCGCAACGGCGTTGACGGCGATCCCGGGCGCCAGCTCGAGCGCGCTCATCCGCGTCAACGCGGCCAGGACGTGCTTGCTCAGGATGTAGGAGACGTGGCCGCTGTCGAAGCCCGAGACGCGCGAGTCGAGCAGATTGACGACATGGCCGCGCTCCGTCTGGGCGGCGAACGAGCGGGTGAGCACCAGCGGCGCCCAGGCATTGATCTCGAGATTCCGCTCCAGCCCTTCGATCTCGATCGTCTCGAGCGTGTCGGACGGGAAGATGGAGGCGTTGTTGACGAGAATCTCGATCTTCCCGAGCGCGTCGCGGGCGCGTTCAACCAGGCCTACCAGCTCAGCGGGATCGGAGAGATCGGCGCGGAGCGTAACCGCCTGTAGGCCAAGACCCTCGATCTCGGCCGCCAGCTCGGCGATCTCCCGTTCCGAGCTCGAGTAGTGGAGGGCGACGTTGGCGCCCTCCCGCGCCAGCGCCAGCGAGATCGCGCGACCGATGCGCCTGGCCGCACCCGTGACGAGCGCGTTCTTACCCGTAAGTCTCCGAGCAACTGCTTCCATGCTGTAGAGATCAGAGCAGACGGTCGATGGCTGCCGCAAGTGTGAAATCGCTTTGCGTCAATCCTCCGACCTTGTGTGTGGAGAGAACCAGGGTCAGATAGTTGATGGAAATGTAGATATCGGGATGGTGATCTTGCTCCTCGGCGAGGTCGACAACCCGCTCCGCGAACGCCATCGCCTCGCGGATGTTTTCGAACCTGAGCTCACGCGAGATGACGTCTTCGCCGAGCGTCCAATCAGGAACCGAGGCCATCAGCTCGGCTGCCTTTTGCTGCGAGAGCAACTCTCCGTGTTCTGTCATCTTTCTCCCTCCGTTTCGATCTAGGCGTGGACGGCACCGTGCAGATCGCGCTCGCTCACATGCGCACCGGTAAGGATCAGTGCTCGCGCCTCGTCCAGCTTCCCCCAGACGTTGCAGAGCATCACGCCCCGCACCCTTCCGTCCTCGAGGTAGTAGATGACACCGGTCTCGTTCTCGTCCTGCCAGTCGGCGTAGGTCTCGAGCGACGAGGAGACGTCACCGACCGCTTCGTAGCCGAAATCGAACAGGTCGGAGAAGAAGTAAGGCATGTATTCGTACGGCTCTCCGGCGCCGGCCATGTTGCGCCCGGCCGCCTTCCCCTGCGCGATCGCGTTGTCCCAGTGCTCGACGCGCATCCGCTTGCCCAGCGCCAGATAGGGGAAGTTGGCGTTGTCGCCGGCGGCGAAGATGTCGGGGTCGGAGCTCTGGAGCAGCTCGTTCAGCTTGATACCGTTCTCGATCGCCAACCCGGCCGAGCGGGCTAGCTCGATCTCCGGCTCGATGCCGGCTCCGACCACGATCGAGTCGCAGGCCAGATGCACGCCTCGTCGCGTCTCGACGGCCAGCCAGCCACCTCTGGACGCGAATGAGACCGGCGCGTCTTCGCTCAGGATACGAATCCCGCGCTGCTCGTACTGCTCCTGGATCGAGCGGGCGAGCGCTTCGGGGAAGACGCGCTCCAGCATCAACCGGCCGGGAAACAACATCGTCAGATGCGCGCCGTGCATGCTCAGCGCCGCCGCGATCTCGGCGCCGATAAAACCTCCGCCTACGACGAGAATCGACTGCCCTTCGGGATCGCGACTCAATTCGAGGTAGTCGTCGAGCGTGCGGAAGTAGTAGACGCCTTCGGCCTCGGCGCCCGGAATCTGCAGCCGGCGCGGTGTTCCGCCGGTGGCGAGAAGCAGCTTCCCGTAGCGTTCGCTCCGCTCTCGGTCGGTGAGGATCGTCTTCTCGCCGGGTTGGATCTCGGTTACCCGTTCGCCGCTCGCCAGCTCGACGCTCGCGCGCTCGAAGTAGGCGCGATCGTGGACGAAGAGGTCGGAGACCTCGTTCTTGCCCGTCCAGAGTTGCTTGCTCAGCGGCGGACGATCATAGGGAAGGTGAGACTCGGCGCCGACGAGCAGGATCGAGCAGGAGCTGTCGAGCTCGCGGATCCCCTCAACTGCTGAGATACCCGCGCGTCCTCCCCCGACGACCACGTAGTCGAACACGGTTGCCGTTCTTCCCGTCTGGGGCGGCGGCTACACACGATCTTTAGTCGCCACGCCGAGAGGCGGCCATTCCTCGCTCCCCGTTATCGAGATCCTCAGGCGGAATGAAGACCCGTCGACTGGGCGCGATCGGTGAGTGCGAGGCTAGGACGCAGTGTTGCGTTCGTAGCCGGCGACTACGGGCGCGACCGAGACAGGCGCGCTCGCGTCGTCGAGTGCGGCCCGGCAGTGGCGCGCGTTTCCCAAACGGAGTCGTAGGCGAGTCGGAAACGGACGCGGCGCCTCACGGGACCACCCAAGTATTGATATCGGGCGATCTGCTGGCGGAGTTCCCGTCCATGAGCAACCACATCAGGTCGCTTTCGCCAAGCTGCTGGTTCTTCGGAACGTGCAGTTCCATCGCGAAGTAGGCTTGTCCGTCTGGCTTGATCATCCCGACGGGAGAGCAGTTGAGCACGAGTGCCTCGGAGTGGTACGCGTTGCTCGAGTTGTTATGGCCCGTGAGCATCTCTCTATAGAGCGGGCACTTGGTGAAGTGGAACGGGCGCCGGCTCGTGCTCCGGAGCGCGATTCGATAGTGGAAGACCGAGCCGCGTTGCAGGCGGAAAAACGTCCCCGCTGGCATACCGGGTGCCACCCGCTCGCGAATCGTCTCTAGTCCCTTCGTGATGAACTTGGCGCGCAGCGGCAGCACCGAGTTGAGCCGATAGGTCGAGAGGATCTTGTCCGGCGTCCAGGCGGGAAAGAAATCGGAGTACTCGAATGACGTCCGCCCGCGCGGTCGATTGCAGCGGGGCGCCACTTTGCTGAGCCCGGGTTGGATCGGGGTCTCTTGGTGCGACGAGGCGAAAGAGCGGACGATCCTCTCGCCGTCCTGAAGTCGGAGCTCGACCGCTTTGGGCACCGCTCTAGGACCGCACCAGTTGCGCCAGGTGAAGCTGGCGACGACGGCCTTCCCGGGTGGGACAGCCCGCAACAAGCTCGGAGGCCAAAAATCCAAGGCGCCTGGTTGCGGTTTCGGCTGCGGTTTGTAGATGACGTTTAGGCGCGGTCCGCTCACCCGGGGGTCGATCAACGCCACTCGTGCACGACCGGCGAGCGAGCAGGCGCCACGACTCACGTTCTCGAGCGTGAATTGACCATCGGTTTCTTGCGGATTGACGGTGTAGTCGAGATGCACGCGGAGGCCGCTCGCGTGACAGGGAGCCGCTCGCGTGGGAGCCTCGACCTTCAACGGATGGTGATTGAGCCAGGGAATGACGCCCGTGCTCCCGGCACAGGCAGCAGCGGCCAGTACGACGGTGACGGACACGAGAAGCACGCGGCGCTGCGACCAGTGCCGCAGTGTCCGGCTCATTTCGGCGCGTTCGAGCACGTCGAGCCAGTCCGCTCGCCTCTCCTCGCCAACGGCCTTCGCCAGGCGTTCGGAAAGCATCCGGTCCAGGTTGTCTGCATTTTTCCTCTTCATCGTTCCGCCGCCTCTCGCAACTCTCGCGGTCCTGGATTCGAGTCATCCAGCGACGCGGCCAACGCGGTCTTGGCCTGCGCCAGTGTCGCTGCCACCGTCCCCTCGCTTATCTCGCAGACACGGGCAATCTCGCGGTAATCGAGATCGGCGACGTAGCGGAGAAAGATCACCAGCCGTCGGCGCGGAGACAACTCCTTGAGCGCGGCCGCCAGCCTCTCATCGAGGTCGGGCTGCGGGAGCTCGGGCTCAAACGCGTCTGCAAGCTGCACCTCATTCGCCTGGTCGCGCATCTCGTACGCGACCCGCAAGGCGATCTTCCAGATCCAGGCCTCGATCGGCCCGTCTCCCCGGAAATCGTCCCGGCTTTTAAGAGCCCGGGCAAAGCTCTCCTGCACCACATCGTGAGCGAGTTCGTAGCTGCCCACGATGCCTGCCAGAGCGCCGCGGAAACTCTGGTAGCGGCGACCGTAGACATCCTCGATTGTCCGCGTTTGCCTGTCCATATGCCTGAGGGATGGCAAACGCGGTCTGTTTCTTTAGCGGCGAAGCTCTTTTGCCATCTCGTAGTACTCGAGATGCTGGCCAGGAGCGACCTCGTAATCCTCCTCGGAGACAACCTCATAGCCGAGGCGTAGATAGAAATCCTTCGCCGGGAGCGAGGCGCTCAGACCGAGCCGATCGATATTCGCCTTGAGCGCGGCGGATTCCAGCTCGGCCATGATCAACCGGCCGATGCCTTGGCCCTGACGATCGGGTCGTACGAACACGCGGCGAACGTCCGTTTCGACCCGGGTGCCTGTACCAACGAAAGCGCCATTTGAATTCACTACGACGGTGTGCCCGCCCTCGGCATCCGAGACGATGTTCTCGCGCTGATGATAATCGTGGAAAAAAGCGATGATGGCGGGCTGATAGACGCCGGCGTAACTTGTCTCTATCGTTTCGCGCACCAGCTCGAAGACCTGATCGAGGTCGCGCTCACAGAAGCGCCTGATCGTCAGTTCGTCGGCCGGCGCCTTCACGAGGCCCCGATTCGCTCTACTAACAACGTCGACCTGTCCATGCCGGCTATCCGCACGCGCTCGCCTGTATCCGCGCCCTCGGTGCAGACGGCATCCCAGAGCTCACCCTTGAAGCTGAGGCGGCCGCGCGGACGGCAGGGCTCGACCACCTTCGCCGTGACGCCGATCATCCTCTCGGCGTCGGCCGTGGTGCGGCGCCGGCGCGAATACCAGATTCCGAAGACCACCTCGCCCGTCTCGCCGAGGAGCCCGCAAACCAGCACGAGCCCGTTCCAGGGCGCCGATAGAACGAATACTGCAAGCAGGATCGCGGCCAGCAGGAGCACGTGAACAGCCTAAGGTAAAGGACGCCGCACATCGTCGAGACGTCCTCGCCTGCGTTTCTTAGCACTTCTCTTTTCGCCCGCCACCAAGCCACCCGCCCGCGGGGTCATTCCAAAATACCGTCCCTCGGCGGCCGAAATCGCGCCTCGGCGCACTAATAGTGCGCCGATTGACGAACTGGCCAGGCCGGCCTGTCCTCTCGGTTAGCGCAGCTCAGTCGTTCATCCCGGGCACGTAATCGACGAGCTCGAGATAGACCATGTCGGCGGCGTCGCCCTGCCTGGGCCCGATCTTGACGATGCGCGAGTAGCCACCGGGGCGATCGGTGAAGCGCGGCGCGACCTCGCTGAAGAGGATGTGCACGGCGTTGACCGAGCGCAGCTTGGAGATCGCCAGCCGGCGAGCGGCCAGGTCGCCCCGCCGGGCGAGCGTGATCATCTGCTCAGCCAGCGGTTTGACGGCCTTGGCCTTGGTCTCGGTCGTCTTGATGCGCCCGTGCTCGATCAGCGAGCAGGCCAGGTTGGCGTACATCGCCCGCCTGTGCGCAGAGTCGCGCCCGAGCTTCTTGCCTTTGTGCTGGTGCCGCATGGTTCTCGATCAGTCCTCGCCGCGCAGGTTCAGGCCGTGAGCTGCGAGCGTCTCCTTGACCTCTTCGATCGACTTCTTGCCGAAGTTCGGGATCGCGCCCAGTTCGGCCTCGGTCTTGGAGACGAGATCGCCGATTGTCTCGATGCCGACGCGCTTGAGGCAGTTGTAGGAGCGAACGCCCAGCTCGAGCTCTTCAATCGGGAAGTTCTCCATGCCGTGCGCGACCGTCGCCTCGGGCGCGGCCTCGGCGGCGGCGACCTGCGTCAGTCCCTCGATCTTCTCCACATCGGTGAAGATGGCGAGCTGCCGGATGAGAATCTCGGCCGCCTGCGCCACCGCTTCGCGCGGATCGATCGAACCGTCGGTGGTGATGTCGAGGCGAAGCTTGTCGTAGTCGGTGCGCTGACCGACGCGGGCGGCTTCGACGTCATAGGCGACGCGACGAACCGGCGAGAAGATCGAATCGACCGGGATGACCCCGATCGTATGCTCGGGCCCACGGTTGAGCTCGGCCGGAACGTAGCCGCGGCCACGCCCGATTGTCAGCGTTAGCTCGAGCTTGCCGCGCTCGGACAGGTGGGCGATCTCCAGCTCGGAGTTCAGTAGCTCGAGATCGGCGGGCGCCTCGAGATCGCCGGCCGTGACGGGGCCCGGTCCCTTCTTCGAGAGCCGTACCTCGATCTCTGGCGAGTCGCCGTAGAGGCGACAGATCAGGTTCTTCAGGTTGAGGACGATGTCGGTCACGTCCTCGCGTACACCTGGGATGGTCGTGAATTCGTGTGCGACTCCCTCGATCTTCACCGAGGTGACGGCGGCGCCCTCTAGCGAGGAAAGCAGCACGCGCCGAAGTGAGTTCCCGAATGTGTAGCCGAAGCCGCGATCGAGTGGATCGATCACGAAGATGCCGCGGCGCTCGTCCACTTCCTCGTGGACGATCTTGGGAACCTGGAATTCCATGAGGCTCGTGCGAGTAGCCAAGTTGCCGTTCCTTTCCCTCTCCCTAAAACGTGTACCGGTCGGTTACTTCGAATAGAGCTCGACGATTAGTGACTCCTGCACCTGTGTGTCGATCTCCTCGCGCTCAGGCAAGCGCAAAATCGTTCCTGTGAGGCCTTCGTGATCGGCCTGCATCCAGCCCGGTACCGAGGCGGTGAGATCGGTGGCGTCCCGGATCAACGACTCGGCGTCGGAGCCGGGCTTGACCATGATCACGTCCTCGGGCTTGAGCTGATAGCTGGGGATGTTGACGCGGCGCCCGTTCACCTGGAAATGCCCGTGGCGAACGAGCTGGCGGGCCTGCGAGCGCGACGAGGCGAAACCAAGGCGGGTGACCACGTTGTCGAGCCTGGTCTCGAGCAGGCGCAGCAGGGTCTCGCCGGTGATGCCCGAACCGCGCGCCGCCTTCTTGTAGTAGCCGCGGAATTGCTTCTCGAGCAGGCCGTAGTAGCGGCGTGCCTTCTGCTTCTCGCGCAGCTGCAGTAGGTATTCACTCTGCTTGATGCGACCGCGACCGTGCTCGCCCGGCGGATAGCTGCGTCGCTCGACGGCGCACTTCTCGGTCAGGCAGCGCTCGCCCTTGAGGAACAGCTTGAGGCCCTCGCGCCGACACTGCTTGCATTTTGGTCCTAGATTCCGTGCCATTACCGTTACACCCTGCGCCGTTTCTTCTGCCTGACGCCGTTGTGAGCCTGCGGCGTCACGTCTTTCACGGAGAGAATCTCCAGCCCGGCGGCCTGAAGCGAGCGAATGGCCGTCTCACGACCCGATCCCGGGCCCTTGACGAAGACTTCGACCTTCTGCAATCCGTGCTCCATGCCCTTGCGCGCGGCGGAGTCCGCCGTCACCTGCGCCGCGAACGGCGTCGATTTACGCGACCCCTTGAAGCCCGCGGAGCCGGCCGATTCCCAGACGATAACGGCGCCCTCGCGATCGGTCAGCGCGACGATCGTGTTGTTGAACGACGTCTTGATGTGCGCCTGGCCGATGGCGATGTTCTTCTTGACGCGGCGACGGGTACGACCGCGAGTCGGTTTTCTCGGAGGTGCCAACTATCTCCCCTTCTTGCCTTTGCCGATCAGCTTCTTCGGGCCTTTGCGAGTGCGTGCGTTCGTTTTCGTCCTCTGACCGTTCACCGGCAGGCCGCGGCGATGGCGGATCCCGCGATAGCAGGCGATCTCGATCAAACGCTTGATTGCCTGCTGTCGCTCGCGCCGCAAATCGCCCTCGACCTCGAGATTCTGATCGATGTAGTTGCGGAGCTTTGTGACTTCCTCGTCGGTGAGATCACGCACCTTGGTGTCGGGCGACAGCCCCAAGTCAGTGCAGATCTTGAGCGATGTCGAGCGCCCTACTCCGTAGATGTAGGTCAGCCCGACTTCAAGTCGTTTCTGATTCGGCAGGTTGACGCCAGCAATACGAGCCATCGACTAGTCCTCTTACCCTTGCCGCTGCTTGTGGCGTGGGTTGGAGCAGATCACCCTTACGACACCGTGACGCTTGACGACGCGGCAACGCTCACAAATCGGTTTTACGGAGGGACGAACTTTCATTTTTTTACCTGTGTCTGTAGGTGATCCGGCCGCGTGTCAGGTCGTAAGGTGAGAGTTCGACCTTCACTTTGTCGCCGGGGAGGATTCGAATGTAGTGCTTGCGCATCTTCCCCGAGATGGTCGCAAGCACGCTGTGTCCGCCATCTATTTGCACCCGAAACATCGTGCTCGGGAGCGCTTCGACGACCTCGCCTTCGACCTCGATTTTCTCTTCGCTCTTCGCCATCCTTCTCACGGAAACCGCGCTCAACTGAGCGCGGTAATGCCTGCGGTACGCGCGCGCACTCGGACGCGCTGCGCCGCGGCTGGGAATCGTAGCAGCTACAGCCGTATTCTCGCACTCTTCGACCGTCGTCAACTCACCGAAAGCCCAGCTATTGCGGCTAAATCTACGTTCGGCGCGGCGGTGAGGATTCGCGGCCCGTTTTCGCTGACTGCAATCGAATGCTCAAAGTGCGCCGCCAACGAGCCGTCGACGGTCGAGATCGACCATTCATCCTCGTGCACGAAGACGTCCGGCGAACCGGCCGTGATCATCGGTTCGATCGCCAGCGTCATCCCCACTCTCAGCTCCGGCCCGCGCCCGGGCTCACCGTAGTTGGGGATTTGCGGATCCTCATGCATGACCCGGCCAACACCATGGCCGACGAGAGTGCGCACAACCGAAAAGCCCGCGCTCTCGGTCGTCGCCTGTACGGCGTGCGAGATATCGCTGAGCTTGTTGCCGACCCTGGCCTGCTTGACTCCAGCCGCGAGCGCTGCGCTGCAGGTCTCGAGCAGCCTGCGTGCCGCCGGATCGATCTCTCCCACCGGGAAGGTGAAGGCGCCGTCGCCTACGAAGCCGTTCAGTGTCACACCGACGTCGACCGACAGAACGTCTCCTTCCGCGAGCGTATAGCGGCCCGGAATGCCGTGTACGACCATCTCGTTCGGCGAGGCGCAGATCGAGGCCGGGTAACCGTGGTAGCCCATGAAGGTCGGCTCGGCGCCGTGCGAGCGAATGAACTCCTCGGCCAGAGCGTCGAGCTCGGCGGTAGTGACGCCCGGCGCGATCGCGGCGCCCAGCAAGGCCAACGTACGCGCTACGAGCTCGCCTGGCTTCGCCATCCGCTCGATCTCGGACGCCGACTTGCGAATAATCATTTGACGCCGTCGAGCACACGCTCGATCTCGGCAAACACCTCGTCCATACCGGGCGAGGAATCGACGGCGACGAGGATCCCCGTGTTGCGGTAGTAGTTGGAGAGCGGCTCGGTCTCGCGGCGATAAACAGCGAACCGATTCTTGATCACTTCGGGAGTGTCGTCGGCTCGGCCCTCATCGAGCGCGCGCCCGAGCATGCGCTTAACGGCCGTCTCCTCAGCGAGCTCTAGCTCGAGCACGATCTGGAGCGGGCGCTCGAGCTCGGCCAGGAGCGCGTCCAGCGCCTCGGCCTGAACGATCGTGCGCGGAAAGCCGTCGAGGACGAAACCGTTCTGGGCATCAGGCTGAGACAGCCGCTCGCGGATGACCTCCACGATCAGCTCGTCGGAAACGAGCGCGCCGCTCTCGACTATCCCCTTCACCTTCTGACCCAGCTCCGAGCCTGCCGCGATCGCCGCGCGCAGCATCTCGCCGGTCGAGATGTGCGGAATTCCGTGCGTCTCGGCGATGCGTACCGCCTGGGTGCCCTTGCCGGCGCCCGGGGCGCCCAGCATCACGATGCTCAGTTCACTCATTTCAAGAACCCTTCATAGGAGCGCGCCATCATCTGCGATTCCATCTGGCGCATGGTGTCCAAGGCAACGCCGACGACGATCAGGATCGAGGTTCCACCGAGAGCTCGTCGGCTGGACTGCGAGAAGCCGAAATACTTGATCACGAGCACCGGGAACACCGCGACCAGGGCGAGGAAGAGCGAGCCTGGGAAAGTAAGGCGCGTCATCACGCGATCGAAGTACTGCGCTGTCGGCGGGCCGGGCCGGATACCTGGCACGTAGCCGCCGTTCTTGCGTAGGTTGTCGGCCTGGTCGACCGGGTTGAACTGCACGGCCGTATAGAAAAAGGTGAAGCCGATGATCAGCAGCGCCTCGAGGCTGAGATAGAGGTCGCTCGTAGCCTGGAAGTGCGTATTTATAAAGTGCGATGTGTTCGGGAAGAAGAGTGCGATTGTGGGCGGGAAGGACATGATCGCCGCAGCGAAGATGACCGGGATCACGCCGGCCATGTTCACGCGCAGCGGCATGTAGGTCGCGCCGCCAGAGGTCATACGACGGCCGACTACACGCTTCGCGTACTGGATCGGGATCTTGCGCTGTCCCTCCTGCACGTAGACGACAGCCACGATCACACCGAGCACCAGCAGCGGGAAGAAGAGCCGCTCGCTGGAGGTGCCGTTGAGCCAGACCTGAAGTCCTCCGTACAGGCCGTCGATGATCGAGGCGAACACGAGCAGCGAGATGCCGTTGCCAACGCCTCGCTTGGTGATCAGCTCGCCGAGCCACATCAGCAGCATGGAGCCCGACGTGAGCGTGAGGATGATCAGCAGGTAGCGGCCCATGTTCCCGGGCAGGTCGCCTTGGCGATGGAAGAGATACGTCCAGCCTATTGCCTGAATCAGCGAAAGAGCGACGGTGAAATAGCGCGTGTACTGGGTGATCTTCGCCTGCCCGGACTCACCCTCTTTCTGGATCCGCTCCAGCTGGGGTACGGCCGCAGTCATCAGCTGCAGGATGATCGAGGCCGTGATGTAGGGCATGATCCCGAGCGCGAAGAGCGAGAACTTCGAGAGCGCCCCGCCCGAGAACATGTTGATCAGGCTGATTACGGTGCCACCCTGGTTCTGGAAGGCGTCCTTGATCTTGCTGGAGTCGACGCCGGGGGCCGGCATCCAGCAGCCAAGCCGGTAAAGCGCAAGGATCAGCGCCGTGAAGAGAACGCGCTTACGAAGCTCACGAACCTTCCAGGCATTGGTGAGCCAGGAGAGCATGGGTCCTCGCTACTCCTCCGGCTCGTCGGCCGGAGCCTCGGCCGGAGCTTTCTCTTCACTCGGCGCGGGCTTCGCCTTGGCGCGCTTCTTGTGCGAGGTCTTGACAACCGACTCGCGCAGGCACACGACCTTGCCACCCGCCTTCTCGATCTTCTCCTTCGCGCCGGCCGAGAAACGGTGCGCCGTGACGGTCAGCTTCTTCGTCAGCTCACCGTCGCCCAGCACCTTGATGTCGACGCGGTTGTTCGAGACGAGCCCCTCTGCGAGCATCAGCTCGGGGGTCACATCGCTTCCGGCGTCAAAACGCTCGAGATCGCGAACGTTGACCGGCTGAGTCTCGGTGCGGAAGGGACCAACGGGCATGGCGTCCTTCGACGTCGAGCCGCGCAGCTTGGGCAGGCGCATCGCCAGCGGCATCTGCCCGCCCTCGAAGCCCGCGCGCATCTTGTGCGAGCCGGCGCGGGACTTCTGCCCCTTGAGTCCGCGGCCTGAGTAGCGCCCCTTTCCGGAGCCTTGGCCGCGCCCGACTCGCTTGCGCGACTTGCGCGACTGGGCCGGAGAAAGATTCGAGAGGTTCAGCTCGGCTGTCATCGCGCTTTCTCGACTTTCACGAGGTGGCTGACCTTTTGGAGCATGCCTGTCAGCACCGGGCTCTCCTCGTGCTCGACCGAGCGGCCGATGCGTGTGAGTCCGAGCGCGCGCATCGTCCCGCGGTGCCGGGGGCTCTGAGTGATGACGCTTCCAGTCTGGGTGATGCGCAGACGAGCCATCAGACAGATGCCTCCGTCGTCTTGGCGGGCTTTCGCAGTGGCAGCACGTCGGCGATGGACTTGCCGCGAATGCGCGCCACGTCTTCCGGGCGACGCAGGCTCTTGAGAGCATTGACCGTCGCCTTGGCCATGTTGATCGGATTGGTCGTGCCTAGGCTCTTGGCGAGGATGTCGTGAATTCCGGCCAGCTCGAGCACCGCTCGCACGCCACCACCGGCGATGACGCCGGTACCTTCGCTGGCGGGCCTGAGCATCACGCGCGCCGCATCGAACCTTCCGATCGTCCCGTGCGTGATCGTGGTGTTGTGCTTGGGCACGGTGAAGATGTTCTTCTTGGCGTCCTCGACCGCCTTGGTGATCGCCAGCGGAACCTCGCGCGCCTTCCCGTACCCGACGCCAACTCGGTCGATTTCGTCGCCGATTGCCACCAGTGCGGTGAAGGAGAAACGCCGGCCGCCCTTCACGACCTTGGCGACACGGTTGATCTCGATCACGCGCTCTTTCAGCTCACGCGGCTCGGATGTCTCTACGTTTCTCAAAACTTGAGTCCTCCTTCGCGCGCCGCTTCCGCGAGCGCCTTGACACGACCGTGGTAGAGGTAACCGGCGCGATCGAAGACGCAGGTCGCGACCCCGGCCTTGCTCGCGCTCGCCGCCAGGCGCTTGCCAACCTCGGACGCCTGAGCGGTCTTGTTGCCCTTGAAACTCTTCGGCAGGCTCTTCCAGGTCGCCGAGGCGAGCGTACGACCGCTCTCGTCGTCCACGAGCTGGGCGGAGATGCCCCGATTGGAACGGAAGACGGCCAGGCGCGGCCGCTCGGCCGTTCCGGCGACTTTGCTGCGCACGCGCCGATGGCGGCGAATGCGGGCTTCGCGTGGAGTGAGAGTGCTCATGCCCTCTTGCCAACCTTCCGGCGCACGTACTCGCCGCTATAGCGAATGCCCTTGCCCTTGTAGGGCTCGGGCGGGCGCACGGCGCGAATCTCGGCCGCGGTCTGCCCCACCATCTGCTTGTCGGTGCCCTTGACGATGATCTGCGTCGGGACGGGGATTTCGAAGTCGATTCCGTCGCGCGGCTTGATCAAGACAGGGTGCGAGAAACCGACGGCGAGCTCGAGGTCTTTCCCCTTGAGCGTCGCGCGGTAGCCGACGCCCTGAATCTCGAGCTGCTTGGAAAAGCCCTTTTCGACTCCCTCGACCATGTTCGCGACGAGCGTCCGGGTGAGGCCGTGCAGGGCTCGATCGTCACCGCGGTCGGTCGGCCTGGTCACGATGACCTGGCCTTCCTCCTGCTCGATCTTCATCCGCTGCGGTACGACCTGCGAGAGGGTGCCCAGCGGACCCTTCACCTCAACGCGCCCAGGCGCGATCGTGACGGTCACTCCGCTCGGCACTTCAATCGGTTTTCTGCCAATACGACTCACGTCAGTAAACGTCCTTCATTCGCCGGCGATAAGCGCCGGACTCTCGTCGGTTCTCACCAAACAAAACAGATGACCTCGCCTCCGATGCCTTCCTCTTGAGCGCGTCGGCTCGTGATGAGGCCCTTGGAGGTGGAAAGAATAGCGGTGCCCATGCCGCCAAGCACGCGTGGCAGTCGATCGCCCTTGGCATATATACGGCGCCCGGGACGCGAGACACGGCGCAGGCCGCTGATGACCCGTTCGCGGTTGCTCCCGAACTTGAGCTGGATGACCAGCGAGTCGAAGCTTTCGCCCTTCTCGATATGAAGGTCGCGAACGTAACCCTCTTCGACGAGGATGCGCGCAATCGACTCCTTGATGCGCGAGGTCGGCATGCGTACCTCTTCCTGCAGCGCCTTGTTGGCGTTGCGGATACGGGTGAGCATGTCGGCTATTGGATCGGTCTGCACGGTCGCACCCTCCTACCAGGAGCTCTTGGTCATCCCAGGAATGACACCCTCGTGAGCAAGCTCGCGCAAACAGATGCGGCAGAGCTTGAATTTCCGGAAAACCGCGCGCGGTCGGCCGCAGCGCTGGCAGCGCGAGTACCTACGCGTGCTGAAGCGGTGTGACCTGGCTTGCTTGACTACTAGTGACTTCTTAGCCACGTTCCCTTCTTTCTGTGGCGAATGGCAGGCCGAGCCCCCGCAGGAGCGCCAGCGACGTTTCGTCGCTTTCGGCCGTGGTCGTAATCGTGACGTCGAGCCCCCGGACCTGAGTGACGTCGTCGTAGTTGATCTCGGGGAAAATGATTTGCTCGCGGACGCCGAGCGAGTAGTTACCGCGACCGTCGAACGAACCCGGGTCAAGCCCGCGGAAATCGCGAATACGCGGCAGCGCCACCGAGACGAGTCGGTCGAGGAACTCGTACATGCGTGCTCCGCGCAGCGTCACCCTGGCGCCGACGGGCATGCCCTCGCGCAGCTTGAAGGCTGCGATCGACTTGCGCGCGCGCCGCATCTGAGGATGCTGACCGGCGATGATGGTCAGCTCTTCGATCGCCGAGTCGAGCACCTTCATGTCGGTCTTGGCTTCGCCAACACCCATGTTGAGCGTGATCTTCGTCAGCCGGGGCACCTGCATGATCGAGCTCAAGCCCAGCTCGTCTTTGAGCCGCGGGCGAAGCTCGCTCTCGTAGCGCTCCTTGAGCCGGGGCCTCGGGATGTCGGTCTTCTTCGGGCTCACTTGTCCAGCTCCTGACCGCATTCTTCGCGCCGACATACGCGCACCTTGCGCACCTCGCCATGGCGCTCTACGACCTTCACGCCGACCCGGGTCGTCTGGTTGCAGACGGGGCAGACGAGCATCACGTTCGACACGTCGAGTGGAGCCGGTTTCTCGATGATCCCGCCGGGCACGACTTGTGGGCTGCCCATGCGGCTGGCGTTCTTCATCGCCCGTGGCCGGGTGTGGCGCTTGATCTGATTCAGGTTCTCGACGACGACGCGGTGCTCACGCGGGCGCGCTTCGATCACGCGTCCCTGCTTGCCCTTGTCCTTACCACTCAGGATCTCGACCAGGTCGCCCTTCTTGATTTTTAGCTTGACGGTCATCACAACACCTCTGGTGCCAGGGAGACGATCTTCATGAAGTTCCTCTCGCGCAGCTCGCGGGCGACGGGGCCGAAGATGCGAGTTCCGCGCGGGTTGCGCTGGTTGTCGATGATCACGGCCGCGTTCTCGTCGAAAGCGATCTGGGTGCCGTCTTCGCGGGCGTAGGCCTTCTTGGTGCGCACGACGACGGCCCGGACGACATCACCTTTCTTGACCTGACCCTGCGGCGTTGCCGACTTGACGGTAGCGACGATGATATCGCCCACGCGGGCGTAGCGACGGTGCGAGCCGCCCATGACGCGAATGCAGAGAAGCTCGCGCGCACCGGAGTTATCGGCCACGCGAAGACGCGACTCCTGCTGAATCATCTGGTCGCCTCCGTTCTCACTTTGCGACCTCCACGATCTCCACGACACGCCAGAACTTGGTGGCCGAAAGAGGGCGCGTCCCGACGATGCGAACGATGTCGCCGACCTTGGCCGCGTTCTCCTCATCGTGAGCGTGATACTTCTTCGAGCGGCGCACTACCTTGCGATATTTAGTGTGCGCCTTGAGCGTATCGACCTTGACGACGACCGTCTTGTCCATCGCCGCAGAGACGACCACGCCTCGGCGTTCCTGGCGACTTCCGCGCTCTGTCTCCGGCTTGGGTAGTCGAACGAGCGGCTTGCGAACGCCTTTCTTGGCCGTTTTCGCGGCTCGTACCTTCGCCGGACGTTGACGGCGCTCGCTGCGAGGAATATGACGGCGAGGGCGAGGGCGCTTGGCCGGCTGCTCGGGTGCAACCTCTGGTTCGGGCGCAGCCTCGGCTTTTGGCGCGTCCGGCGCAGCCTCGGCTGCCGGTGCTTCCGGTGCTGCTTCGGCCTCGGGCGTTACTTCGGCTTCGGCCTCGGGCGTCGCTTCGGCCTCCGGTGTTTGCGGCTCGGCCTCAGGCGTTACTTCGGCGTCAGCTTCCGGTGCCGCTTCGGCCTCGGGCGTCGCTTCGGCTTCGGCCTCGGGCGTTACTTCGGCCTCAGGCGTTACTTCGGCGTCAGCTTCCGGTGCCGCTTCGGCCTCGGGCGTTACTTCGGCTTCGGCCTCCGGCGTCGCTTCGGCCTCCGGTGTTTCCGGCTCGGCCTCAGGCGTAACCTCCGCAGCCTGCTCGTTCACCTCGGCTGCGGCCTCGGCCTCGACCTTGTCTTCACTCGAATTGCTCTTGTTCTCTGCCATCTACTTACTGCCTCTCCGGCGCCGCCTGGCGCTCAGCGCGAATCGTGATGATGCGCGCGATATCACGCTTCGCGAGCGTAATCCGAGCCGGGTTCTCCAGCGCACCCGTCACGGACTGGAAGCGGAGATTGAAGAGCTCCTGGCGCGTGTCGATCAACTTCTGCTCCAGCTCCGCGTCGCTCAGCTCGCGTATTTCCTTAGCTTTCATACGGACCACTCTCCCGCGCGACGATCTTCGTCTTGACGGAAAGCTTCTGGCCCGCCAGACGCAGCGCATCTTTCGCAAGCGGCTCGTCAACTCCAGCCAGCTCGAACATGACCCGCCCGGGCTTGATCACGGCGACCCATCCCTCAGGCGACCCTTTGCCCTTGCCCATGCGCGTCTCGGCCGGCTTCTTGGTGTAGGTCTTGTCTGGGAAGACGTTGATCCAGACCTTGCCGCCGCGCTTGATCTTACGTGTCATAGCGATACGGGCAGCTTCGATCTGCCGGTTGGTGATCCAGCCGGCGTCGAGCGCCTTGAGCCCGAAGTCGCCGAACTGCACGGTCGTCTGGCCTTTGGAATAGCCACGACGCCGCCCACGGTGCATCTTGCGAAACTTGGTTTTGCGCGGAAGCAGCATTAGCTACCTGCCTCGGTCTCGGACTTCTTGCGCGCCGTCTTCTTGGCGGCCGGCTTAGTAGCAGTCTTGGTCTCGGCGGCCTTCGCCTTGCTCTTCGCGGGAGCCTTCTTCGCGGCTGGCTTTACCTTGGCCACAGGCTTGGCCTTGGCAGCTGTCGCCTTTGTCTCCTTGACAGCCGGCTTGGCTTTGGCGGTCGCAGCCTTCGGAGCAGCACTGGCCTTTTCGGCCGCGGGCTTGGCCTTGGCGGCCGTCGCCTTTGTCTCCTCAACGGCTGGCGTTACTTTCTTCGCCGCGGGCTTCGGCTTCTCGGCTACGGCCTTCGGCTTCTCCGCCTTGACCTCGGGCTTCTCGACCTTGGTCGCGGGCTTCTCCGTCTTGACCTCGGGCTTTGCGGCTACGACTTCCGCCTTCTCGAACGGAGTCACGGGCTCGTCAGTAGCTGCTGCAGCCTGCGGTGCTGCCTCGGCCGGCTTGGTCGAAGCGTCGGGACGCGGCCTGCCGCTTGGACCCCCTTGTCCGCGAGAGCCGGAGCGACGGCGCTTGCGCACGGGCCCGAGCCCTTCTCGATCGACACTGCGTCCGCGACCACTCTCGCGACCGCCGGCGAGCCCTTCGCCGCCGCCGGAACCCCGGCGTCGGGCCTGATCCTGCTCGCCCAGGCGCGACTCACGGCCGCCCTGGAGTCCTTCATAGCCCTCGGGCATGATCTCGCCCTTGTTGATCCAAACCTTGACGCCGATCCGACCGAAGGTCGTGCGGGCCTCGGTGAAGCCGTAGTCGATATCGGCGCGGATCGTGTGCAGCGGTACGCGGCCCTCGGAGTAACTCTCCGACCGGCTCATCTCGGTGCCGCCGAGCCGCCCGGAGCAGGCGATCTTGATTCCCTGCGCCCCCGAGCGAATACCCGAGGCCAGCGCGCGCTTCATCGCGCGGCGGAAGCTGACTCGGTTTTGCAGCTGCTCCGCGACCGACTGGGCAACCAGCTTCGCGTCGAGCTCGGGACGCTTGATCTCGTTGATGTTGATGTGGACGTTCTTGTGCGTGATGGCGTGCAGCTCGCGGCGCAAGGCGTCCACTTCGACGCCCGACTTGCCGATCACGATGCCCGGGCGCGCCGTGTAGATGTCCACAGTCACGCGCTGCTTGTCCTTGCGGATGAGGATGTCCGAAAGCCCAGCGTGGGCGAGCTTGCCGTAGATGTGGTCACGAATCTGCACGTCCTCGATCAGCCAGCTCGCGAACTCCTTCGGACCGGCGAACCAGTTCGACTTCCAGTTCTGGATGACGCCGACGCGCAAACCGCCCGGGTGAATCTTCTGACCCATCCCTACTCCTCTGCTTTCTTGCTCGCGGGCTTACGCTCGGTCGCCGCTTTCGGCTTGGCCTCGCCCTTGTCAGTTTTCTTGTCGCGCGGCTTGGCGGCTGCCTTGCGCGGTGCCTTCGGCTTTGCCTCGACTGCGGCGGCCTCGGTCGCCGCGGGAGCTTGCGCAACGGTCGCCTCGGGCGCCTTGCTCGTCTCATCCGCGCTCGGCGCGGCAGGCTTCGCCGGCTTGGCGAGCTCGCGCGGCGGCGTCAGCGACGTCAGCCTGATCGTGATATGGCAGGTTCCCTTGATCATGTGGTCGGCGCGGCCACGAGCACGCGGCTTCCAGCGCTTCAGCACCGGGCCCTCGTCCGCGTAACAGGCCGAGATGACCATCTCGTCGCCGAGGTAGCCGTGGTTGGCCTCGGCGTTGGCGACGGCCGAGCGCAATACCTTGTTGATGTCGCGCGCGGCGTCGCGGGTCGAGAAAGCGAGAACTGTTCGCGCCTCGGGCACGCTGCGGCCGCGGATCGTGTCCAGCACGAGCCGCGCCTTGCGCGCCGAGCAGTGAACCCACTTCGCCTGGGCCCGCACTTCGGAGACTGTTGGTGTCTGCGTCTTTGCCATCTTGCTTGCCTTAGGCCCTCTTGACCCTCGCCTGCCTGTCGCCGGCGTGACCGCGGAAGGTGCGCGTGAGGGCGAACTCTCCCAGCTTGTGTCCGACCATGGCCTCGTCGATGAACACGGGCACGTGCTTGCGCCCGTCGTAGACCGCGATCGTGTGTCCGACCATCTCCGGGAAGATGGTCGAGGCGCGCGACCAGGTCTTGACGACCTGCTTGCTGCCGGAGTCGTTCATGCTCTTGATCCGCGCCAGTAAGCGCTCTTCAACGAACGGCCCTTTTTTCGACGATCTACTCACGCTTCAGTTCCCTCTCTGTGTCGGTCTCGACTGCACGCATGCCCGGCGGGCTAGCGGCTTCTTTCCTTGCCGCGCCTGCGCGGACGGACGATCAACTTGTTCGATGCCTTGTGCTTGCTGCGGGTGCGCTTACCGAGCGTGGGCACGCCCCACGGGGTCACCGGATGGCGCCCACCCTTCGACTTGCCCTCGCCGCCGCCGTGCGGATGGTCAACCGGGTTCATGGCCGATCCACGCACGGTGGGGCGCTTACCGAGCCAGCGGTTGCGTCCTGCCTTGCCAATGGTGATGTTCGAGTGGTCGACGTTTCCGACCTGACCGATCGTCGCCCGGCAGGTAAGCGGTATGCGGCGCATCTCGCCCGAGGGGAGACGCAGCACGCCGTAAGGATCGTCCTTGGCGACCAGCTGGACGCTCGCGCCGGCGCTGCGTGCGATCTGGCCGCCCTTGCCCGGCTTCAGCTCGACGTTGTGCAGCATCGTGCCGGTGGGGATGTTGGCGATCGGCAGCGCATTCCCGGGCTTGATGTCGGCGCTCGGGCCCGACTCGACGGTTGCGCCCACGATCAGGCCCGCCGGAGCCAGGATGTAGGCCTTGGCGCCGTCGACGTAATGAAGGAGAGCTATCCGGGCCGAGCGATTGGGGTCGTACTCGATCGCGGCCACCTTGGCCGGAATGCCGTCCTTGAGCCGCTTGAAATCGATCAGGCGGTAGCGGCGCTTGTGGCCGCCGCCCTGATGGCGGGTCGTGATACGACCGTAGACGTTGCGGCCGCCTTGTTTCTTAATCGGCTCGAGCAAGCTCTTCTCGGGCGTCGTCTTGGTGACCTCGTCGAAGGTCGCAACCGACATAAAGCGGCGTCCCGGGGTGGTTGGCTTGTATCTGCGTACTGCCATCTCGCTCGATCCTCTCTGCTAGACCTGGGCGCCCTGGAAGATTTCGATCGAATGGCCCTCGCGCAGCTTCACGATGGCCTTCTTCCAACCGGGCCGGCGGCCGCGACTCGCGCCGCGCCGCTTCGGCTTGGACGGTACCGAGACGATGTTGACCGACTCGACCTCGACGCCGAACTGCTTTTCCACTGCCTGGCGCACCTGCAACTTGTGGGCGTCCTGATGCACGCGGAAGCAGTACTGGCGCGCGCTGATCATGTGGTAGCTCTTCTCCGAGACCACGGGCGCGATCAAGATTTGGGTCGGATCCAGCTTCACTTCGACTCTCCCTCGGACGGAGCTGCTTCGGCCTTGGTCTGAACCAGCGGTAGCGCGGCTTCGCTGACCAGCAGCGAGCGCGCCCAGATCAGCGCGACGACTTCGAGCTTGCTGGCCGGAACCACCAAAGTGCGGGGAAGGTTGCGGAAACTCTTGACGAGCGTCTCTTCGTCGGGCTGAACGACGATCAGGAGCGGTAGCTCGTGCTGCCAGCCGGCGAGTAACTCGAGCGCCTTCTTCGTCGAAGGCTCGCTCAACGCGGCGCCGTCGATGACGGCGATCGAGCCGTTACGAGCGTGCTCCGAGAGCGCTCCTGCGAACGCCGCCCGGCGTTCCTTGCGATTGACCTTGAAGCCAAAGTCACGGGCGGTGGGTGGGAAGGCGACGCCGCCGCCCGTCCAGTGAGGCGCTCGCGTGGTTCCCGCGCGCGCCCGGCCGGTGCCCTTCTGGCGCCAGGGCTTGGAACGACCGCCGGCGACCAGGCCACGGCTTTTAGCGCCGCGCGTGCCCTGGCGTGCCGCCGCCAGCTCGGCTCGCACCGCCTGATGAAGCAGATGCGGCTTGGCTTCCGCGGCGAACACGGCCTGACTCAACGAAACCTCGCCCGAGGCTTTGCCGAGTTTGAGGAACGGAGCCTTGATCTCTGACTCGGGGCTCATCTCGCCTCCTCGCGGACCTCGACGATGCCGTTCTTCGGGCCGGGTACCGAGCCCTTGACCATGATCACGTTTCGCTCGACATCGATTTCGTGCACCGTCAAGCCCACCTGCGTGGCCCGCTTGCCGCCCATGCGTCCAGGCCCGCGGATGCCTTTCATGACGCGCGCGGGCCAGGCCGAGGCGCCGATCGAGCCCGGCTTACGAATGTTGTGCGAGCCGTGCGACTTGGGGCCGCTGGCGAAGTTGTGGCGCTTGATCGTGCCCTGGAAGCCCTTGCCGATCCCGATTCCCGCGATCTTGACCTTGTCGCCGGGCTGGAAGATCTCCACGGTGACCGTGTCGCCGCTATTCAGATCGCTCGGGCCGCGGAACTCGACCAGGTGCCGATGCGCGCCGGCGCCGGTCTTGCGCAGGTGACCGAGCTCGCCTTTCGAGATCTTGCGCTCGGCAACCGGCTCGAAAGCGAGTTGAACCGCCTCGTAGCCGTCCGTCTCGGGCTTGCGGACCTGCACGACCGGACAGGGACCGGCCTCGATCACGGTCACGGACGTGACGACTCCGCTCTCCGGATCGAAGAGCTGGGTCATTCCGAGCTTTCTGCCGACTATCCCTTTCACTTTCTCTTCCAATCCACCTAGAGCTTGATCTCGATGTCGACGCCCGCCGGCAAGTCGAGCCGCATCAGCGAATCGACCGTCTTCGGGGTTGGTGAATGAATATCGATCAAGCGCTTGTGCGTTCGCACCTCGAAATGCTCGCGCGAATCCTTGTCCTTGAACGGACTGCGAATCACGCAATAGACGTTGCGCTCGGTGGGCAGGGGAACAGGCCCGGTGATTGTCGCGCCGGTGCGCTGAGCCGTCTCGACGATCTGCGAGGCAGATTTGTCGAGCTGCTGGTAGTCGTAGCCCTTGAGGCGAATTCGGATTTTGTGTTGTGGCAAGCCTACGGCTCCTGGTTAGTGGGAGAGATCTCCGAGCACCGAGGTGTCGTTTCGATCTCTCCCTAGTCCAACGCTTCCTGTTACTCCTACTCGATGATCTCGGTTACTGCGCCGGCGCCCACGGTGCGGCCGCCCTCGCGAATCGCGAAACGGAGGCCCTGAACCATGGCGATGGGCTGAATCAGCTGAATATCCATGTCCGTGTTGTCGCCCGGCATGACCATTTCCTGGCCTTCCGGCAACTTGATCGAACCGGTCACATCCGTCGTGCGGAAATAGAACTGCGGCCGGTAGCCGTCGAAGAACGGCGTGTGGCGTCCACCCTCGTCCTTCGAGAGGACGTAGACGCGGGCCTTGAAGTGTGTATGCGGAGTGATCGAGCCCGGCTTGGCAATTACCTGCCCACGCTCAACGTCTTCGCGCTTGATACCGCGCAGGAGCGCGCCCGCATTGTCGCCGGCCTGGGCGAAGTCGAGAGTCTTGTTGAACATCTCGAGCCCGGTGACGACGGTCTTGGCGACCTCGGGATGAATACCGACAATCTCGACCTCTTCGCCGCTCTTGATCTGCCCCTGCTCGATGCGACCGGTCACGACTGTTCCGCGGCCTGTAATCGTGAAGACATCCTCGATCGGCATCAGGAACGGCTTGTCGACGTCGCGCTTAGGCTCGGGAATGTAGGAATCGACCGCCGCCATCAACTCGTCGATCTTGGGCGTCCACTCCGGATCGCCTTCGAGCGCCTTGAGCGCCGAGAGCGTAATGACCGGGATATCGTCGCCGGGGTACTCGTTCTTCGTGAGGAGATCACGCACTTCGATCTCGACAAGTTCGAGCAGTTCCGGGTCGTCGACCATGTCGGCCTTGTTCAGCGCGACGATGATGTAGGGCACCTCGACCTGACGGGCGAGCAGGATGTGCTCACGCGTCTGCGGCATCGGGCCGTCGGCGGCGGATACGACGAGGATCGCGCCGTCCATCTGGGCGGCGCCCGTGATCATGTTCTTGATGTAGTCGGCGTGACCTGGGCAATCGACGTGCGCGTAGTGACGATTCGCCGTCTCGTACTCGACGTGCGCCGTGTTGATGGTGATTCCGCGCTGGCGCTCTTCAGGCGCGTTGTCGATCGAATCGAAGGAGCGGAAGGTCGTGTTGTAACCCTCGTCCTGTAGGACCTTTGTAATAGCCGCCGTCAGCGTCGTTTTCCCGTGGTCGATATGACCGATGGTGCCGATGTTGAGATGCGGCTTGGAGCGCTCGAATTTCTGCTTTGCCATGTTTTTTCCTCCGGAAAAACGTTCTTGTCTGACTGGTGGAGAATCCTTAGCTGGTCTGGTCTCGCAACATACTATGCAGAAGGTCGCTGGGCACTTCCGCGTAGTGATCGAACTGCATGGTAAAATTCGCCCGACCCTGTGTCATCGAGCGAAGATCGGTAGCGTAGCCGAACATCTCACCCAGAGGCACACTGGCCTTCACCAACTGGGCGGTTTTTGTCGGCTGGAGTTCCTCGACGCGACCGCGACGCGCATTGAGATTGCCCATCACGTCGCCGAGGTAATCCTCCGGGGTCTCGACCTCGACGGCCATCGTCGGCTCGAGCAGCTTCGGATTGGCGCGCTTCATCGCCTCTTTGAAACCGATCGAGCCCGCGATCTTGAAAGCGCGCTCGCTCGAATCGACTTCGTGGTAGGAACCGTCGACGAGCTCGACCTTGACATCCACGACCGGGAAGCCCGCCAGCACGCCCGCCGCCATCGCTTCCTGTATCCCGGCGTTGACCGATGAGATGTACTCCTTGGGAATCTTCCCGCCGACGATCTTGTCGGTGAACGAGTAACCCTCGCCCGGGGCAGCCGGCTCCAGGTTGATGACGACGTCACCGTACTGGCCCGAGCCGCCGGTCTGGCGAACGAACTTGCCACGAATCTTTTCGACTCGCTTCGAGACCGTCTCGCGATAGGCGACCTGCGGTCGGCCGATGTTGGCCTCGACGTTGAACTCCCGCATCAGCCGATCGACGATGATCTCGAGGTGCAGCTCGCCCATGCCGGCGATGATCGTCTGGCCCGTTTCTTCGTCCTGGCGAACGCGGAAAGTCGGGTCCTCTTCAGCTAGGCGCGCGAGGGCGTTGGTGAGCTTGTCCTGATCGGCCTTGGTCTTGGGCTCGATGGCGATGAAGATGACCGGATCGGGGAAGGTCATCGTCTCGAGCAGCATCGGCGCCTTCTCGCCCGTGAGCGTGTCGCCGGTGGTCGTGAACTTGAGCCCCACCGCGGCCGCGATCTCGCCGGGGCCGATCTCGGCCCGCTCCTCGCGGTGGTTGGCGTGCATCTGGAGGATGCGGCCGAGGCGCTCGGTCTTGCCATTCGAGGCGTTGAGCACGCGCTGGCCGGTTATCGCCTTGCCGGCGTAGACGCGAAAGTAGGTGAGCTTGCCGACGAAAGGATCGGACATGACCTTGAAGGCGAGCGCCGTAAAGGGCTCGTCCTCCGAAGCTGACCGCTCCATCTCCTCGCCGCTCTTGGGGTCGATACCACTTACCGGCGGAACGTCAAGGGGGCTCGGCAGGAAATCGATGACCGCGTCGAGGAGCGGCTGCACGCCCTTGTTCTTGAAGGCGGAGCCGAGCAGAACGGGCGTGATGGCATTTGCCAAGGTGCCACGCCTGAGTGCACGACGAATCATCTCCGGGGTCACCGAGTCCTCGTCTTCGACGAAGGCCTCCATCAACTCGTCGTCGAACTCGGCCACCTTGTCGATCAGCAGGTGGTGATAAATGTGCGCCTGCTCGGCGAGCTCGGCCGGAATATCGATGATCTCGGGGGTCTCGCCCAGTTGGTCGTTCCAGACAACGCCACGCGGCTCGATCAGGTCGACGATGCCGATGTGACGATCCTCCTGCCCGATCGGGATCTGCACCGGAACGGGAACCGTTCCCAGGCGATCGACCATCGACTTAACCGAGGCGAAGAAATCAGCGCCGACGCGATCCATCTTGTTGATGAAGGCGATACGCGGCACTTCGTAGTGGTCGGCCTGACGCCAGACCGTCTCGGACTGCGGCTGAACGCCCGCCACGGCATCGAAGACGGCGACCGCGCCGTCGAGAACGCGCAGGCTGCGCTCCACCTCCATCGTAAAGTCCACGTGCCCGGGCGTATCGATAATGTTGATACGAAAACCGCGCCACTCCGCTGTCGTCGCCGCAGACGTGATCGTGATCCCGCGCTCCTGCTCTTGGGCCATCCAGTCCATGGTCGCGGCGCCCTCGTGCACCTCGCCCATCTTGTGAGTGCGGCCCGTGTAATAGAGGATGCGCTCGGTCGTCGTCGTCTTACCGGCGTCGATGTGAGCCATGATGCCGATGTTGCGCACATGCTCAAGGCCGGTGGCCGTGCTGGTCTTCGTCATCGTGGCCATCACCAGCGGTAGTGCGCGAAGGCCCGGTTGGCCTGCGCCATTCTGTAGATGTCGTCCTTGCGCTTGAAAGCTCCGCCCTGCTGCTCGAGCGCGTCGAGAATCTCGCCGGCGAGCTTCTCCGGTATTCGCTTCTCACGGCGCTGCCGAGCAAAAGTGACGAGCCAACGCACAGCCAGCGTGCGCGCGCGCCGAGGCGGAACCTCGACCGGAACCTGATAGTTGGCGCCGCCGACTCGGCGTCCGCGAACCTCGAGCACCGGCGTCAATGTCTTGATCGCCTGCTCGAGAACTTCCAGCGGGGGCTTCCCGGAGCGCTCGGAGACGATCGCGAGCGCGTCGTAGACGACCTTCTCGGCCAGGGAGCGCTTGCCCTCGCGCATCACCCGGTTGATCACCTGGGCCACCAGGCGGGAGTTAAAGACCGGATCGGGCTCGATCGTACGGGGCTTTATCTCGGCTCGGCGCGGCATCTTTACCTACGGCCTCTTGGCGCCGTACTTCGAACGACCCTGGCGACGATCGCCAACGCCGGCCGTATCGAGGGCTGCTCGAACGACCTTGTAGCGAATGCCCGGAAGATCCTTGACACGACCGCCACGGATCAGCACGACCGAGTGCTCCTGCAGGTTGTGACCCTCGCCGGGGATGTAGGTCGTGACCTCCATACCGTTCGTCAGGCGCACGCGCGCGACCTTACGCAGAGCCGAGTTCGGCTTCTTGGGCGTGGTCGTGTAGACGCGTGTGCAGACGCCGCGCTTCTGCGGAGCATTGCGGAGCGCGGGCGTCTTGGTCTTCGCCTTTTTCGAGACGCGACCTTTTCGGATGAGCTGATTTACGGTGGGCATAAAGTTCGTGGTACTGCCTTCTTACACAGCAAAGGCCAGCGGGCGACGACCCGCCAACCGGACTGCGGATGCTAGCGGAGGCCAGCTCTAGCGTCAAACAGCCACCGCCCCCTCTACCCGCTTACGACCGGAGAGTCGAGCCGGCAGATAGACAGGGTAGCGCAGAGCCGTAGCTTCCTGCAGGAGGCCAGGCGCTCCGTACCGTTCCCGCAGCTTTCGGAGTAATGAAAGTCCCTGCAACCACAGGTGCTGAAGGGGCAGATGCGAGACTCGCTTGGCCGCGCGACTGCCCCTTCAACAACGATTTCTTTACTTCTTTTCGGACGGGTTATCCGCGTCGTGATCGCTCTCGCCGGCCGCTTCGGTCTCGAGCTCGACGCTCCCGCCCGGCTCCTCCTCCAAGAGCGTGGCGAGCCCGCCGCCGGCATCAGAGCCGATCTCTTCGAGCTCGGCGAGTAGCTGCTCGCCCGTCTCGGGGCGGACAAAGGCGGCTACCGGCACCTTGTCGGCCGGTTTGATCTCGATCGTGCGGTAGCGCTTGAGACCTGTCGCTGCCGGTATCAGCTTGCCGATGATCACGTTCTCCTTGAGCCCGACCAGACGGTCGGTCTTGCCTTCGATCGCGGCATCGGTCAGCACCTTCGTCGTCTCCTGGAAGGAGGCGGCCGACAGCCACGACTCGGTTGCGAGCGATGCCTTGGTGATGCCGAGGATGAGCGGCTCGTAGGTCGCCTCTTCCTTCGACTCGGCGCGCGCCTTGGCGTTCTCTCTCTTCACGAACGAGCGATCGGCCAGCTGACCCGGTAAGAGTTCGGTCTCGCCCGAGTTGTCGACGCGCACCTTCTTCAGCATCTGGCGCACGATCAACTCGACATGCTTGTCGTGGATATCAACACCCTGCGACTTGTAGACCTTCTGCACCTCGCCCACGAGGTAGAGCTCGGTTGCGGTCGGGCCTTTCAGCTCTAGTAGCTCTGACGGCGATAGTGAGCCCTCGTTGAGTGCGTCACCGGGCTCGACCATCTGGCCGTCAGTGACGAGCAGGCGGCTCCGCCGCGCGAACGTGTACTCCTTGGGTTGCAGCTGCTCGCCCTTGTCGTCGACACCGTCCTGATGAATAAGCACGTGGTAACCGCGGTCGGTGGACTCGATCTCGACTCTGCCCGGGACTTCAGCCAGCCGCGCCGCCCCCTTGGGGTTGCGGGCCTCGAAGATCTCGACCACGCGCGGCAGGCCGTGCGTGATATCGGCGCCGGCGACGCCGCCGGTGTGGAAGGTGCGCATGGTGAGCTGAGTGCCCGGCTCACCGATCGACTGCGCGGCGATGATGCCTACCGAGTCGCCGATCTCACACATCGTGCCGGTGGCCAGGAAGATGCCGTAGCAGGCCTGGCAAACGCCGACCTCGCTGCGGCACTTGAGCACGGAGCGCACCGGCAGCGATGCCGTCGCCGCATACTCGCCGAACTCCTCGATGATCATGCGCAGGACCGGGTTGCTCAGCACGGTGCCCTTCTCGGCGATAACGGTCTTGCCGGGCTTACCGTCCTTGACCGGACGGCAGACGTTCGCGGCCAGCACGCGTCCGCCGAGGTTCTTGTTCTGCCCTTCGGGGAGATAGATCGGCAACTCGACGAAATCGGTCGTACCGCAGTCGTCGTCGCGCACGATCACATCCTGCGAGACATCCACGAGCCGCCTGGTCAGGTAGCCGGAGTCGGCCGTGCGAAGAGCCGTATCGGCGAGACCCTTGCGGGCGCCGTGGGTGGAGATGAAGTACTCGAGCACCGACAGGCCTTCCATGAAGTTGGCCTTGATCGGACGCTCGATGATCTCGCCCTTCGGATTGGCCATCAGGCCGCGCATACCGGCCAGCTGGCGTATCTGCTTGAACGAGCCGCGGGCGCCTGAGTTGGCCATCATGAAGACGGGGTTCAGTTCCCAGAGGGTGTCTTCCATCGCGTCGGCGACAGCGTCGGTCGCTTCCGTCCAGATGTTCACGATCGACTCGTGCCGCTCTTCCTCGGTGATCAGGCCACGCTCGTACTGAGCTGCGACCTGGGCAACCCGCTCTTCGTAGCCGGCCAGGATCTGCTCTTTCGAGGTCGGGATGACGATGTCGTTCTTGGAGATCGTGATACCGGCAAGCGTCGCGTAGTGGAAGCCGAGCTGCTTGATCTTGTCGAGCGTCGCCGCCACCGCGTGCGCGCCGTAGCGATCGACCATCCCCCCGATGAAGTCGCCCAGCTCCTTCTTCGAGAGCGTGAGGTTCAGGAACTCGTGCAAAGGCCCTTCGACCTCGACGTGCACGGCATACTCGAGCGCCCGGTCGATCTCGGCGTTGAAGATGACGCGGCCGGCCGTGGTCAGGATGACGTTCTCCTTCCAGCGGTACTCGATCGGCTGTTGCAGCGTCACCTGCTTGGAATCGATCGCGAACTCGACCTCCTCCTCGTTCTGAAAACGCTTCGGCCTTGGATCGAGATCCTCGGCCTTGCTGTTCGGAAGGTCGGTCTCGCAGTAGGTGAGGTAGTAGATACCGAGCACCATGTCCTGGGTCGGCGTCGCCAGCACGCGTCCACTCGCGGGCGAGAGGATGTTGTTGGCCGAGAGCATGAGAATGCGCGCCTCGGCCTGCGCCTCTGCCGAGAGAGGAACGTGCACGGCCATCTGATCGCCGTCGAAGTCGGCGTTGAAGGCGTGGCAGACGAGCGGATGCACCTGAATTGCCTTGCCCTCCACGAGCACCGGCTCGAAGGCCTGAATGCCCAGGCGGTGCAGCGTCGGCGCGCGGTTCAACAACACCGGATGCTCGGCGATGACCTCTTCGAGCACATCCCAGACCTCCGGCACCATCGACTCGACGTGCTTCTTGGCCGCCTTGATGTTCTGCACGCTCTTGCGCTCGACCAGCCGGCTCATGATGAAGGGCTTGAACAGCTCGAGCGCCATTATCTTGGGCAGCCCGCACTGGTAAAGCTTCAGGCTCGGCCCGGCGACGATCACCGAGCGGCCCGAGTAGTCGACGCGCTTGCCGAGCAGGTTCTGGCGGAAGCGGCCCTGCTTTCCCTTGAGCATGTCGGAGAGCGACTTGAGCGGGCGGTTGCCCGGGCCGGTGACGGCGCGGCCGCGGCGCCCGTTGTCGAATAGGGCGTCGACGGCCTCCTGCAGCATTCGCTTCTCGTTGTTGACGATGATCTCGGGCGCGCCCAGGTCGAGCAGCCTCTTCAGACGGTTGTTGCGGTTGATCACACGTCGGTAGAGGTCATTCAGATCGCTGGTGGCGAAACGGCCACCGTCGAGCTGCACCATCGGCCGCAGCTCCGGCGGGATGACCGGAACCGCCTCGAGCACCATCCACTCCGGGCGGTTGCCCGAGGTGATGAAGGCGTTCACGACCTTGAGCCGCTTGATCGCCCGCTGCTGCTTCTGACCCTTTGAGGTACGGATCGTGTCTCTGAGCGACGCCGCCTCGGCGTCGAGATCGAGATCCTTGAGCAGGTCGCGCACCGCCTCGGCGCCCATGCCGCCGCGGAAATACACCCCGAAGCCGTAGGGGGAGCCGAAACGATCCTTGAGCTCGCGGAAGAGCTGCTCGTCGTTGACGACCATCTTCGGCTCTAGATCTTTGAACAGAAGCCAGGTCTGCTCGAGCCGGTTGACGCCGTCGACCGCGGCCTCGCGCGTGTCTTGCCGGCGGGACTCGATGTCGAGATACATCTCGCGCACCTTCAGCGCCCACTGTACGACCGCGTCCAGGTCTTCCTTCTGGATACGTCCGTCGGTCTTGAGGCAGAGATCGTTGGCCAGCTCGCGCAGAGCGGTCTGGTCGGCATCCGGCTCGGCCTGTGCGAGCACGTCCGCGAGTAGTCCGTTGCCGAGCACGCGCGTACGCTCGAGCGTCTTGGGCTCGACGTTAGCGACCAGCTCTGCGTCCTCTCCGCTCAGCTCGGTGCCCGAGAGAAGCGCGTCTCTGATCTTGTTCAGATGCTTGGTGAGCGCGCCCTTCTTCGAGCCCGAGGCCTTGGCGAGCTGAGTATGAAGCGGCTCCAGTGCCAGCCGGATCTGCGCCGCGGCGGTCGCGACGGCATCCAGCTCACGCGGGCTCAGGCGCCTGTCGTCGCGAATGGCGGCGTTGCGAACGAGCTCGCGGATCCGCTTCGAATCCTCGGTGGTGATCACGTCGACCAGCTCGACGAAGATGCCCGAGACAAGCTCGCGCACATCGGGAAGGGCGGGCAGCACAGCTTCCTCGGCCCAGTTGCCGAGGCCACGAGTCCAGAAGTCGTCGTCCTCGTCGAAGTCGCGCTCCTTGCTGGTCTTGAAGTACTCGCGCCTGCGGGTCAGTCGCCCCTCGAGCGCGGCCAGCGCCTCGTCACGATCGACGTTGACGCGCTCCGACTCGGCGCGAACCTTGTCCTCGAGCTCGGCCAGATCGGTCGCCCGCTTCTCGACATCGACGGCGGTAACCATCGAGGCCGCGAAGTAGAGCACCTTCTCGAGCTCGCGCGGAGCTATGTCGAGCAGGTAGCCGATGCGGCTCGGGACGCCCTTGAAGAACCAGATGTGCGAGACGGGCGCGGCCAGGTCGATGTGGCCCATGCGCTCGCGGCGCACCTTCTGGCGCGTCACCTCGACACCGCAGCGCTCGCAGATGATGCCCTTGTAGCGAACGCGCTTGTACTTGCCGCAGTAGCACTCCCAGTCCTTGGTCGGGCCGAAGATGCGCTCACAGAAGAGACCGTCGCGCTCGGGCTTGAGCGTGCGGTAGTTGAT
>PMNA01000022.1 GCA_003162055.1 Actinomycetota bacterium
AGGCGGGCGGCCCGACCGTGGCCGTGCTCGGCTGCGGCATTGATCGCGACTACCCGCGCGCCCATGTTGCCCTGGCCCGTCGCATCGCGGAGGTCGGCCTGCTCATCTCGGAGTACGAGCCCGGCGTCGAGCCGGCGCCCTGGCGCTTTCCGGCCCGCAATCGCATCATCGCCGGCCTGGCCGCGGCGACCGTGATCGTCGAGGCGCGCGAGCGGAGCGGTGCCCTGATCACCGCCGACTTCGCCCTGGAAGACGGGCGCGAGGTGTTCGCCGTACCGGGAGAGATCACCTCGGCGCTTTCGCGGGGAACCAATGAGCTCTTGCGCCTGGGCGCGGCGCCGCTGCTCGGCTCAGGCGACGTGCTCGCGCTGCTCGGGCTGGAGGAGGCGCCGGCCCGATCCGCGGCTCGGCTGTCGGAGCAGGCGAAAAGAGTGCGAGAGCTGCTGGCCGATCACTCGGCTTCGATCGACGAGCTGGTCGAGCGCTCGGGCCTCGCGGTGGACGCGGTAGCCGCGGCGCTGGTGGAGTTGGAACTGGCAGGAGAGGCGGTCTGTGCGGAGGGGATTTATCGAGCGCACGAGCAGCGCTAGGCGGTCTGGCTGTACGGTGTACCCAGGCGATCGTCACCGAATCGTGGTTAGGTGCCGTAAGAAAGCGGGGTTTTGAATGGGGTCGAGCACCAAACGGCAGCAGACAATGGCGAAAATGGCGCGAGAGCGGGCACTGAGAGAAAAGCGCGCCCGCAAGCAGGAAAAGAAGGAAGAGAAGAAGCTGGCTGCCGCTGCCGCACTGGCCGCAGAAGCGGCCGGTATCACGCTTGAGGATGCCGAGGACGGCGAGGACGGCGAGGTCGAGGCCGAGGACGAGGTAGCGAGTAGCTAGTCGTTGCTCCGCGCTTCGCTCTGGCGACGCGGATGAGTGTGTGACCGATTTGGCGCCCGCGCCGTATGGTTACCGACGTGAAGCGACTGCCGGTACTCGTAGCCCTCGTCGGCGCCGCCTTGCTCGTGGCCGCCGTTTCCGGGTGCGGCGGACACTCAACTACGAAGGCCTCTCTGGTGCTCGTGGCGGACGGCGGGCTTGGAAGCAAGGCCGTCTTCCACCTTCGCTGTGATCCTGTCGGCGGCGATATTGCCCACCCCGCCCGCGCCTGTGCGGCGCTCGCGAAGCATCCGGATGCACTACTTCATCCGAAGCCGTTTACTTGCGCCGCCGATTTCTGGCGTATCACGATCAGCGGTCACTTCAAGGGCCGGCCGGTAAACGTGGAGACGGATACGTGCTGGACGCCGCAGATGGAGTTGATCGGCCTCCTCGGCATCTCCGATCAGCTGAACGCTCACATCGTTCCCTTGCCGGTGCGCCGTGACCTGTTCGCGAAAGTGGCCGAGATCTGGCCGGGAACACCGGCCTGGGTCATCCCCGTCGCTAGGGCCGAGGTGCGAGTGTTGCATGATCCGCAGCCGCTTCGGATGCGGATCACGGACAATCTGGTCGAGCTCTGGGGCGACTTCCACTGCCAGAACTGGCGCCTGGCCAAGAATCGCCAGCCGCCGCACCAGATCCGCCGTGGCACCTATGCGCGTTTCACGATCGATCGAGAGACGCACAAGGTCACCAGCCTGTGGATCGGGCCGAAGCATCTGGGAGGAGAAGGAGCGCTCCGGAAAGCCGAAGACAACGTGCGAGCCTCGGTCGATGCCATCAGTGCCTATCGACGAGATCACGGCACCTATGTGGGGATGAACGTGCCCGAGCTGAACGAGGAGAGCCACGCCAATCTGAAGGTCGATCCGGTCGATCCGGCCTGGTTGGGCAAGAACCGGTTCTGTGTTGAGAGCACGGTCGAGGGCCGAATTGCCAGTGAGAACTGGCCGCCTCTCCCGAGCGGGAAGATCGCAGATCAGCCTTGCGGATTAGAGCGGTAACTCCAGCACGTTCTCCAGCTCCCCGACCTGCTCCAGAACCGCCAGCGCCAGCGCCAGATCCTGGATCGCCAGCCCGGTCGAGTCGAAGGTAGTGATCTCCTTGCCGTTCGCGCGGCCGGGGGCCAGGCCGGCCAGGACGTCACCGAGCTGGGTCACTTGCTCGCGCTTGACCAGGTGCTCGCGGACGGAGTGCTGCAGCTCGCCGGCGTGGGAGGCCTGCGCCCATTCGTCGCAGAAGACGTGTGTGCGGGCGATCTCGCGTGGGTCGATCTCGCACTTGCCGGGGCCGTCGGCGCCCATCAGGCTGACGTGCTGGCCGGGACGGAGGAAGCTTTCGCTAATCAACGGCTCGTAGGCGGGCGTGACCGTGGCGACGATGTCGGCGGCCAGCGCCTCCTCTCGATCGGCGGCGACGGTTGCGCCCAGCTCCTCGGCGGCGGCCCGGGCGCGCTCGGAGTCGAGGTCCCAGATCATCACCTCGCGCCCGCGCGCCAGGAAAGTGCGCGCCGTCGCCTTGCCGTTAACCCCGGCGCCGATCACGGCCACGGTCTTTGCTTTCCTTCTTCCAAGCGTCTCGGCGGCCAGCACCGCGGCGGCGCCGGTACGCAGCGCGGTCAGCGCCGAGCCCTCGAGCACCGCGACCGGCATCCCGGTCTCCGCGTCCGACACGAGCACGATCGCCTTCACCGTCGGCAGGCCCCGCTCCAGGTTGACGGGGAAGGAGGTGACCCACTTGAGCGTCGCGTGGCCTGCGCCGATCGCCGGCATGGCGCGGAAGTCGCCGTTCGGATAGGCCGCCACGTAGATCTTGGGCGGCATCGTCCACTCGCCTTTGGCGTATGCGATGAAGCCCTCTCGCACCGCCTCGACGGCCCGCTCGGGCGAGACGGCGGCGAGGACATTCTCGGCGGTTAGGAACGGGACCACGCTCGAAGCCTACTCGGGCGAGGGTGTCGTGTTGGCAGGAAATCGGCACATTCGAGTGTGGGATTCTTCGATACCGTTCCCCGCCCCGTGGGAGGGTGGGGGGTGGTCAAGGAGGCGCCCGAACTCCGAGAAGCAGTAGATCGCATCCGATCAGCGGGTCTCGATCATGCCCGACGCCCCGAACTGATTGACTACCGCCGATGCCAGCCGCGCCGAGCATCGCCGTCGACAAGCTCCGCATCCGCCGCGGCGGATGCGTCGTGCTCGACGAGATCTCGCTCTCGGTCGCCTCGGGACGGGTCACGGGCCTGCTCGGGCCGAGCGGCAGCGGCAAGACGACGCTGATGCGCGCGATCGTCGGCGTCCAGATCGTGGAGTCGGGATCGATCACGGTGCTGGGCGAGCCCGCGGGCACGCCGCCCCTGCGCTGGAAGGTCGGCTACATGACCCAGAACCCGGCCGTCTACGGCGATCTGACGGTGCGTGAGAACCTGCACTATTTCGCCCGCATCCTCGCCGCAGCGCCCGAGAACGTGGACGAGGTGCTCGAGATGGTCAATATGACCGCGTTCGGCGACCGGGTCGTCAACCGGCTCTCGGGCGGGCAGCGAGCGCGCGTCTCGCTGGCGACGGCACTAATCGGGAAGCCGCAACTGCTCGTCCTCGACGAGCCCACGGTCGGGCTCGACCCGGTGCTCCGGCGCGACCTTTGGAGAACGTTCAACGACCTTGCCGGCCAAGGAAAGACGCTGCTCGTCTCGAGCCACGTGATGGACGAGGCCGACCACTGCCACGACCTGTTGCTGCTGCGCGAGGGCCAGTTGGTGGCGACCGGAACCCCGGCGGATGTGCGCGCCAAGAGCGGCAGGCAGGATCTCGACGAGGCCTTCCTGGCCCTGATCAACGAGGAGGTCGTGTGAGCTTCCGCGCCACCTTCGCGACCGCTCGGCGCGTGCTCAACCAGCTTCGCCGCGATCCGCGCACGATCGCGCTCATGCTCCTCGTTCCGGTCGTGCTCGTCTTTCTGCTCGAGCAGTTGTTCGCCGACAACAGGGTCGTCTTCCAGCGAATCGGCGGGCCGTTGCTCGGCCTCTTCCCGTTGATCGCGATGTTCCTGGTCACCTCGATCACGATGCTGCGCGAAAGGGTCTCGGGCACGCTCGAGCGGCTGATGGCGCTGCCGCTGGCCAAGCTCGACATCCTCGCCGGCTACGGGCTGGCCTTCGCGCTGGTGGCGGCTCTTCAGGCAACTCTGGTCTCGGCCGTCGCCTTCGGATTCCTCGGGCTCCACACCCAGGGCCCGTCCTGGGCGGTTGTGCTGCTGGCGATCGCGAATGCGATCCTGGGCATGGCCCTCGGTCTCTTCGTCAGCGCCTTCGCCCGTACCGAGTTCCAGGCGATCCAGTTCATGCCCGCCTTCATCCTGCCGCAGATCCTGCTCTGCGGCCTGTTCACGCCGCGCTCGCAGATGGCGGGTTGGATGCACGTCCTCTCCGATCTGCTCCCCTTCACCTACGCCTACGACGCGCTCCACCGCGCGACGGCGCTCGGGACGTTCGACGGGCGCTTCGCGCTCGATCTCACCGTCACGGTCGGCGTGACGGTGCTCGCTCTAGCGCTGGGCGCCTCGACGCTGCGGCGCCGCAGCGGGTAGGAAAGATGGAACGCGGGGAGCTGCTCGAGCTACTCGCCGGGTTTTTGCTCGAGCTCGAGCTGCCTCATCCACTCCGCGTCGCGATCGACGGGCCCGACGGCGCCGGTAAGACGTCGTTGGGCGACGAGCTGGCAGCAGTTCTGGCAGGCGGGCGCCCGGTCATCCGCGCGGGTATCGACGACTTCCACAATCCGCGCTCCGATCGGCTTCGCCGTGGCCCCGACTCGCCGGAGGGCTACTTTCTCTACTCCTTCAACTACGAGGCGCTTCGCACGTTGCTGCTCGAGCCGCTCGGGCCGGACGGATCGCGGCGTTATCGGCGCGCCTGTTTCGACTACCGGCTGGATGAGAAGGTCGAGGCGCCGGAGGAGGAAGCCTCGCCCGGCTCGATCCTCCTCTTCGACGGAGTCTTTCTGCTTCGCGACGAGCTGCGAGCATGCTGGGACTTCTCGATCTTCGTGCAGGCCGACTTCGACGAGATCGTCCGCCGCGCCGAAAAGCGCGACCGGGAGCTGATGGGAGGCGCCGAGGCTGTTCGGGAGCGCTATCGCGCGAGGTACGTGCCCGGCCAGGAGCTGTACTTCAGCCGCTGCGCTCCGCAGAAGATCGCCGACGTCGTTTTCGACAACACAAACGCGAATAATCCGCGCTTGATTCGGATTTCGGCTGGTGCCTGATCTCGAGTTGCTCTAAACGGCCTTGACCGCGGCGATCAGCTTCAGGATCGAGTCCTTGGCGTCGCCGAAGAGCATCGAGGTCTCGGGCTCGTAGAAGAGGTGGTTCTCGATTCCGGCGAAGCCCGGGTTCATCGAGCGCTTGAGTACCACGACCGCTTTCGACTTGTCGACGTCCAGGATCGGCATGCCGTAAATCGGGCTCGACTTGTCGCTGCGGGCGGCCGGGTTGACGACGTCGTTGGCGCCGATCACGAGCGAGACGTCGGTCTGCGGGAACTCCGGGTTGATCTCGTCCATTTCCTTGAGCTGCGTGTAGGGAACGTTGGCCTCGGCCAGGAGCACGTTCATGTGCCCCGGCATGCGCCCGGCGACGGGATGGATGGCGTACTCGACGTTGACGCCGCGGGCAGTGAGCAAATCGGCGAGCTGACGGACGTCGTGCTGCGCTTGGGCGACCGCCAGGCCGTAACCCGGGACGATGATCACCTTGTGCGCGTAGGCGAGCATGATCGCGACGTCCTCGGCGGTTGTGGCGCGAACCGTCAGGCCCTCGTTCGAGGCGGCTGTTGAGGGGCCCGTCTGGATCTGGCCGAAGGCGCCGAAGATGACGTTCCCCAGCGAGCGGTTCATCGCGCGGCACATCATCAAGGTCAGCAGCGAACCTGAAGAGCCGACGAGCATGCCGCTGACGATCAAGACGTTCTGACGAAGCTCGAAGCCGGCCGCGGAGGCCGAAAGACCGGTACAGGCGTTGAGCAGAGAGATCACGACCGGCATGTCGGCGCCGCCGATCGGCAACACGAAGAGAATGCCGAAGGCGAGCGCGGCAGCGATCTCGATCAAAAGCAGCCACATCAGCTGATAGCTATGCCCGCCGAGGATGAACGTTCCCGCCGTGATTCCGATCAGGAGAATGATGATGTTGCCGACACGCTGGCCGCGCCAGACGATCGGGCGATCTCCGACCAGGCCTTGCAGCTTGCCGAAGGCGACCATGCTGCCGGCGAAGGAGATGCTGCCGATCAGAGCCGAAACGATGATCGCGATCGATACGTTGAGGAGCATGCGACCGGGCTCGGCGGCCGTCTGGTGGAACTCGACGAGAGCGACCAACGCAACCGCGCCGCCGCCGACGCCGTTGAAGATCGCCACCATCTGCGGCATGTCGGTCATCTTGACCTTGCGCGCGCCGACCCAGCCGATCCCGCCGCCGATCAGTCCGCCCACAGCGATGAGCATGTAGCCGAGGCCGTAGAAGTGCTTCTGCGCCAGCGTCACCGCGATGGCGAGCGCCATGCCGATGGCTCCGAGTTGGTTACCCAGGCGCGCGTGCTTCGGAGAAGAGAGGAACTTGAGCGCGAGGATGAACGAGATGATCGTCGGCAGATAGGCGAGTGTCGTCAGGTTGTCGCTCACTCGACTATTTCCCCTTGAACATCTCGAGCATGCGGTCGGTGACCGCGAACCCGCCGACGACGTTGGCACCGGCCAGGATCATGGCGAAGAAGCCCACGATCTGAGCCAGCGTTGAATGTAGGTTCTGGCCCGCGATCAGGATCGCGCCCACGATCACGATGCCGTGGATCGCGTTGGTGCCCGACATCAAGGGCGTGTGCAGGAGCGTCGGCACCTTGGAGATCACCTCGATGCCGAGGAAGATCGCCAGTATCAGCACCGTCAGCTCAGCCAGGAAAACGGCCGTGTTACCGCTCACGATTTCTTCTCCTTCTTGGTTACGCAGGCGCCGGCGATGATCTCGTCCTCGAAGTCGAGCTTCAACTCGCCGTCCTTGACGAGCAGGCCGAGTAGTGAGGCGACGTTGCGCGAATAGAGTTGGCTGGAATGGAAGGCCATCTCGCTCGGCAGGTCGGTCGAGCCGACGACGGTGAGGCCGTTCTTCTTGATGATCTCGCCGGGCACGGTCAGAGCGCAGTTGCCGCCGCTCTCGGCGGCGAGGTCGACGATGACCGAGCCGGGCCGCATCGCTTCGGCCGCGTCGGCCGGGATCAGCTTCGGCGCCGGGCGACCGGGCACCATCGCGGTAGTGATGATGACGTCGAAATCGGGGATGCGCTTCTCGAGCTCGGCCTGCTGCTGCTTCTGCTGCTCGGGGGTGAGCTCTTTCGCGTAGCCGCCCTCTGTCTCTTCGCCCACGACGCCGAGGTCGAGGAACATGGCGCCGAGGCTCTCGATCTCTTCCTTGACGGCCGGGCGGATGTCGAAGGCCGAGACGACGGCGCCGAGACGGCGCGCGGTCGCGATCGCTTGTAGTCCGGCGACGCCGGCGCCGATGATGAGCACCTTGGCCGGCACGATCGTTCCGGCTGCCGTCATCAGCATCGGGAAAAGCTTTGGCACTCGGTCGGCCGCGATGATCACGGCCTTGTAGCCGGCGACGGTGGCCTGAGAAGAGAGCGCGTCCATCGCCTGGGCGCGCGTGATGCGCGGCACCGACTCCATTGCCAGGCCGACGACGCCCTGCTTGACGAGCGCGTCGATGCCCTTCTCGTCGGTGAGTGGTTGCAGGAAGCCGATCAGAACTGCGTCCTTCTTCAGCAGCTTGATCTCGGCCGCGCTCGGCTTGGCCACCTTGGCCACGACATCGGAGCCGAAGGCTTCCTTGGCGTCGGCGAGCTTGGCTCCGGCCTTCTTGTAGGCCTCATCGGTGAAGGCGGCGGCAACGCCCGCGCCCTTCTCGACGACGACTTCGAGCCCCTGTCCGACCAGCTTGGCAACGACCTCCGGGACGAGCGCGACCCGCGCCTCGCCGGCAGCTGTCTCCTTGGGCACTCCGATCTTCACGGCGCTGACTCTAGCGGAAAGAAGGGCGCTTTCCACGGAGACAACCGATCTCAGTCCTGATGCCGGATTACGGCAGGTCAAAATCGCTCTGATCGATTTCGACGGTGCCGATTTCGATCAGCGTTCCATCTAGTCCGAAGCACATCTGTCCGAGCGAGAACGGGAATTCGCCCTGCGGAGTGAAATCGGCTCAGAGCGAGAGCAGCGCGCGCACTCTGGAGCTGACGTCCGTGACGAATTCGCTGCTCCTGCAGGTGCCGCCGAGGTCGGCAGTGCGCACGCCGGCCTGAATAGCGTCCAGACAAGCCTGGCGAATCGCATCTCCGGCCGCCTTCATCGTCTCGTCTCCGTGCGAGAGAAGCGCCGCAGCAGCGAGAATCATCGCCAGTGGATTGGCCGTGTCTTTCCCGAGCAAGGTCGGTGCCGTGCCGTGCGGTGCCTCGGCCATCAGGCGCACGGGAACGTAGTCTTCGTCGAGCGCCGCGACCAGCGATTCCGCTCCCGCGATCGATCCGAACATCGGTAAGACGAGGTCGGAGAGGATATCGCCGTCGCGGTTGAGCGCCGGAATTACCAGCGGCCCTTCCTCGACGGTGAGTAGCAGCGCGAAAGTCGCATCGATTAATTGCGGCTCGTAGGCGACGTCGGGATGCCTTTCCGCCGCCGCATCGAGCTCTTCTTTGAACATTCCCTCGTAAACCGGGCTGACGGTGAACTTTGGGCCGCCGAAAACCGTTGCGCCCATGTGCTCGGCCTCGCGGAAGGAGAATTCGGCGACCGCATGGCAGATGCGGCGCTCGATGCGCTCCTTCCGATAGGCGACCTCGGCGCCGCCTTCGCCCTCGCGCCATTCCTCGGCACCGTAGGCGTCGCCGACCGCCATTCTCACGACCGAGATCGGCGCTTGAATCTTCGTGACCGGCTCTACACCGGGTATTCGCCGCCCGGTGCGGACGATTACCTCGGCGCCGATCTCCTCGCGCAGGATGCGGTTTGGCGAACCGACGTCGCCGGGCTTCTCGGGCGTGATCGTCGGCGCCTTCAGGCCCAGGCCGAGCGCGCGGATGGCGGCGGCGGCTTCCGACACGACCGCGTTGGCGCTGGCACGCCGGTTAGCGAGCGACAGATCAAAGCGTTGCAGCTCCAGATCGAAGCCGATTACCTCGGGCGCGAGCAGCCGCAGCGTCTGCTCCAGCAGCTCCCGCCCGGTCTCGTCGCCTTCGAGTACGGCTAAGGATCGTTTCTGCACGGCGCCATCGTAGCGGTCTCGCCGACGCGAATCTCTTTCCTCTTGCCATTACGTGCCGTTGGTAGGCACTAGGTTGCGCTCGAAAATACCCGTAGAGCCTATTAGTTTCCAATGCCTATTAGCCGTAAGGCGAATACACGAACCGGTCAACACAGAAGTATCTGCCTTCGAAGTAATGAATGGAAAGCGTTCACTAACTGGTGGTTTTCGCTACGATAAATGGGTTGTTCAAATTAAGTAGGAGGATTTCGTGGCTCGAAAAACTGTTCTTGTGTGCGATAGCTGTAATAAAGAGATCGACGAAGGCAAGGGAGCTACGCTTCGCTTGACCTATGCGGATGCGCGGCGCGGTGCGAAGCAGGCCGACCTTTGCGAGGTTTGCGCGCAAAGTCTGCCCGGGCATCCGGTCGCCCGTCGCGGTCGCCGCCCCAAGAGCGCTACCGCCTAAAGCAGAGCCTTATTCCGGGTGTCGATGAGGGACGGCTAGCCGTCCCTCATCTCGTTTGGGCACGACTCGGCCGCCGCGACGGGATGAAGACCGTAGCCCGGCGGTCGCGGACTACGATGAACCGGTGCCGCTGAATCTTCTCGTCGGGCCGGCCAATGCCGGCAAGGTGGAACGACTGCTCGAGCAGTATTCGGCAGTGCTCGACCGACGCCCCTTCCTGGTCGTTCCCACCGTCGGCGATATCACGCGATTGCAGCGAGATCTACTCCGTCGATCGCCCGCGCTGTTTGCCGGAAAGGTCGGCACTTTCGACGACCTTTTTCGGGAGCTCGCGGAGCACGAGAGCGCGCGCACCCGTCTGAGCGATGCGCAGCGCCGGTTGCTCGTGCGCTCGCTACTCGATCGAGCGCAGCTCGGTTCCTTCTCGCGCTCGGCTCGATTTGGCGGCTTCGTCGACGCGTTGGTGGAGGGAATTGCCGAGCTCGAATCGGCGCTGGTCGAGCCCGGTCTGGTGGAGGGAGATCTGGGCTCGCTTTATTCGCTTTATCTCGACGAGTTGAAGCGTCTCGACCTCGCCGATCGCGAGCTCGAGCGCTGGCTGGTGGTCGAGCAGATGGCGACGGAGCCCGATACCTGGCCTGCTGAGCGCCCGCTCTTCGTACATGGCTTCGAGGACCTGACCGGCGCGCAGTGGCGCCTGCTCGATCTGCTCGCGGCGCGCGCGGAGGTCAGCGTGGCGCTTCCCTACGAGGCGGGGCGGGCCGCCTTCGCCGCGCTCGCCCGCACTCAGCAGGAGCTTGCTCGTCGCGCCTCGGGACGGATAAGCGAGCTTCCGGCGCGCTCGAGCGAGTACGCCCAGCCGGCGCTGGCCTTTGTCGAGCGCAGGCTGTTCGAGCCCGGCGACGCGGAGGCGCCGGCGATCGAGGGCGCCGTTCGTTTCCTCGAGGCCTCGGGCGCACGGGCGACCTTCGAGCTGGTCGCCGAGGAGGCGCTGGCGCTACTCAGGCAGGGTGTCGAGGCCGAAGAGATCGCCGTCATCTGCCCCTCGCTCGAGCGCCGCAGAGCTTCGCTCGAGACGGCTTTTACGACCTTCGGGCTTCCCTACGCGCTCGAAGGCCGGGTCAAACTGGCCCAGCTTCCCTTCGGGCACGCGCTCTGCGGACTGCTTCGCTTCGTCTGGCTCGGCGGCGGGCGCTCGGATCTCTTCTCCTTCGTCCGCTCGCCCTACTCGGAAGTGACCCGTGCGAGCGCCGACTATCTCGAAGGAAGGCTACGTGGCCGCGGGATACACAGTCCAGGTCGAATCGAATCGGAGTTGATCTCGCTCAGGAACGGGCGGCGGCTGACCGATCTGGAGCTGCTCGAGGCAGCCGACTCATCGCTTCAGGTCGTGCGCGAGTTGAGCACGTTGATGCTGAAGCGAGCCTCTGGCCTCGAGAGCCCGCCCGTCTCCGAGCGAGCGCGCCTCGAGCTGCGCGCGCACGAAAGCGTCCGCGCCCTCCTGGACGAGCTGGAGAGCTGGCAGGAGTTGAGCGGGCAAGCGCTCGGGCGCGACGATCTGGTGGCGGCGCTGGAACGTGCCTCCGTCTCGATCGGCTCGGCGGACGAGCCTGACCGCGTCGTCGTCAGCGATCTTCTCCAGGCGCGCGCGCGCCGGTTCAAGGTTGTCTTCGTGGTCGGGCTGGAGGAGGGCAGTCTTCCGCGCCGCTCCCCGCAGCACGAGCTACTCGGCGACGAGGCGCGCGAGAAGCTGGAGCAGAAGATGATCACGCCGCCGCCGGCGGATCAGCTGGAGCACGACCGCTTTCTCTTCTACAATGCCTGCACGCGCCCTTACGAGAGGCTCTATCTGGTGCGCGAGTCGGCCAGCGGAGAGGGCTCACCCCATCAGGCCAGCCCGTTCTGGGAGGAGCTGCGCGATCTGTTCCCCGCCGACGAGGTGGAACGCTGGACGAAGCGCCGCTCGCTCTCACGGCTGGTCTGGGAGGATCCCGCCGGGGCGCCGAGCGAGCGCGAGCGACTGCGCTCGCTGGCTGCGCTGGCCTCCTCGCAGTCCGCACAGGCCCTCGCGCTGGCCCGGGTGAACGGTTGGGAGCGGCAACTCGAGCGCGCTCTGCATGCTTTCGAGCGGCCGACGGCGCTGGTCAACCCGGCGGTGCTCGACGAGATGCGGGCGCGCGGCACCTTCTCGGTCACCGAGCTGGAGGCCTTCGGCACCTGCTCGCAGATGTGGTTCGTCGAGCGCGTCGTCTCACCGCGCGAGATCGACGGCGAGATCGACGCGAAACTGCGCGGCTCGACCGCCCACCAGACTCTCTACCGCTTCTACTCGGGCTTGCCGAAGCGCTTCGGCGCCGACCGGGTCGAGGACGGCAGGCTCGACGAACAGCTCGAGTTCCTGCGCGAGTGCCTGACGGATGCGATCTCGAGCCAGGTGCGGTTGGAGCTCGACGAGCTGGAGCTGAGGGAGCTGGACGCGGGGCTCTGGCGCGACCTCGAGCAGTTCATCAGGGGCGAGGCAAAATCGCAATTGCCACTGGTACCGAAGCGCTTCGAGGTCGGATTTGGCAGCGAGCGCTCTGCGGCGGAGCTGAAGCGCGGCCTCGACCTCGGTGAGCTCACCGTCTCGGGGAAGATCGACCGCATCGACCTCGACCCCTTCGCCGCCCGCGGCCTGGTGCAGGACTACAAGTCGGGCCGGACGGCCCAGTCGGCCGTCCAGATCGAGGCGGAGCTGAAGCTCCAGCTGCCGCTCTATCTGCTCGTGCTCAGAGACCTGATCGGAGTCGAGCCGCTCGGCGGCGTTTATCGGGCGCTGGCCGGCGAACGGCCTACGCGCGGGCTTCTGCGCGCCTCGGCGCGCGAGGACGGCGTGCCCGGTTTCGTCGGTAACGACTACCTCGAAGATGAGGAGTTCTGGGCCAAGGTCGAATGGGCGGCGGCGACCGCGCGCACCTTCGCCGGCCGCATCCGTTCGGGCGACGTGCGGCACGATCCGCTCGGGCTGGACGTGGGCCCGCGCGAGACGAACGGAAATCGGACCGAGCGGGGCCGCTGCCCGAGCTGGTGCCAGCTCGCGCCGCTTTGCCGGGTGGCGAGAAGATGAGCGCGCGCACTCCCAATCCGGAGCAGCAGCTCGCGATCGAGGCCTCCGGGCGAGTCTTCGTCTCGGCCGGCGCCGGCACGGGCAAGACGATGGTGCTGGTCGAGCGTTTCTGTCGCGCGGTGATCGAGCGCGGGCTCGCGGTCGACTCGCTGCTCGTGATCACCTACACCGATCGCGCCGCCGGTGAGCTGCGCAGCCGTATCCGAGCGGCTCTGCACGAGAAGGGACGTTCCGATCTCGCCCGCGAGCTCGACGGCGCCTGGATCTCGACCATCCACGGCTTCTGCAGCCGACTTCTGCGCCAGAACGCCGTGGCCGCCGGCGCCGATCCGCATTTCCGCGTGCTCGACGCCGAGCAGGCGCTGGTGCTGGGGCGCGAGGCGTTCGCCGCTGCCCTGACGGAGTTCTGCGCGAACGGCGACTCGGAAAGGATGACGCTCGTCGTCTCGTATGGGCGCCGCGGGCTGGAGCGGATGATCGTCTCGGCACACGAGACGCTACGCTCGGCCGGACGGGCGCTCGAGCTCGATCTCTCCGCCCCGTCGTCCCGGGCCGAGTCCGAAACCTCCCTGAGATCGGAGGCCGAGGCGCTCGCCGCCGATGCCGAGGCGCCCGAGCAAGCACGATTCGCCGCCCGCGACCTGCTCGAGCTGCTCGACGCGCATTCGGACGCCGACGCTCTTCTCCATCTGGACGCCTTCAAGCTCAGGAAGTCCGCGCGAACGGAGGGCTATGAACAGGCCAGGAAGGTGCTCGAGCAATCGGCCTGGGACGAGCTGGCGCTCAGCGACCGCGATCTGCTGCAGGAATTGCTACTTGGCTTCGATCGCGCCTACCGGGAGGCCAAGGATGCCGCCTCGGCGCTCGACTTCGAGGATCTGCAGCTCTACACGCGCGACCTGCTGAAGAGCGACGCGCAGGTGCTGGAGCGCGAGCGGCTGCGTTTCCGCTCGCTGATGGTGGACGAGTTCCAGGACACGAACCGGCTGCAGTGCGAGATCATCGACCTGCTCGCGGGCGAGGTGGGCGCGGCTTCCTCGGCCGGCGCCGGCGGGGTCGAGGAGCTGTTCTTCGTCGGGGACGAGTTCCAGTCGATCTACCGCTTCCGCCACGCCGACGTCGACGTCTTCCGCGGGCGCCGTGATCAGGACGGCGAGCAGGTGCGTAATCTGACGCTCAACTACCGCTCGCGCCCGCAGGTGCTGGGCGTTATCAACCACCTCTTTGCTCCGGACTTCGGCAAGAGCTTCCAACCGCTCCAGGCGGCGAAAGAGTTTCCCGCTCCGGAGGGCCCGGTCGTCGAGCTGCTGGTGACCGACAAGGCAAGCTACGGCGCGGCGAGCGACTGGCGTGGCGCCGAGGCTCGCCACATCGCCGCGCGCCTGAACGAGCTGGTGCAAAGCGGCGAGGCCGCCCCCGGTGAGATCGTCCTGCTCTTCGCCGCCGGTACCGATTCCGAGCTGTACGAGCGCGAGTTGCGGGCGCTCGGCCTTCCCACCTACCGCGCCACCGGCCGCGGCTACTACGGCCAGCAGCAGGTGCTCGACCTGCTCGCCTACCTGCGCCTGCTGCACAACCGCTACGACGACGAGGCGCTCTGCAGCGTGCTCGCCTCGCCGTTTGTCGGAGTCTCCAACGACGCCCTCTTCCTGCTCAGGCGTAACGCGCCCAGGCGCCCGCTCTACTGCGGCCTCGAGCGCGGTTTGCCGCCGGGCCTCGAGACCGGCGACGAGCGCCTCTTCCGCGCCTTCCGCCAGCGCTACGAGCGCCTGGCCGCCGCCTCGGAGGTGCTACCTACCGAGCAGCTCTGCGAGCAGATCGTCCGCGAGCACGACTACGACCTGGCGCTCCTGGCGCAGTGGGACGGGCGCCAGCGCTACGCGAATGTGCGCAAGCTGGCGCGGATGGCGCGCTCCTTCGAAGAGCTGCGTGGGCCCGACATCGAGGGCTTCGTTCGCTTCGTCACCGACCTCGGCGCCGCCGGCGCCTCGGCTCAGGAGGCGCCGGCCGAAGAGGAGGGCTCCGACTCGATACGGCTGCTCACCATCCACGCCGCCAAGGGGCTGGAGTTCAAGGTCGTCGTCGTTGCCGATGCCGGCCGCTCGAAGCCCCGTTCCTCATTCGATGAGGTCCTCTGCCTGCCGGACGGGCGGCTTGGATTCCGCGTCGCCGATCCGAGCGGCGGCAAGCGACGTTCCGCTCTCGGCTACGAGCAGCTGCACGAGATCGACATCGAGCAGGAGGAAGCCGAAAGGCGCCGTCTCTACTACGTGGCGATGACCCGCGCGCAGGAGCGCCTGCTCGTCTCCGGGGCGGCTGATCCGGACGACCTCGGCGGCGAGACGCCGATCGAATGGATTCTCGGGCAGCTCGGCCCGGATGTGCTCGAGGGCGCGGAGGAGCCGAAGGAGATCGCCTGCGGCGAGTCGAGCGTCATCGTGCGCCTCGATCGCTTCGCGCCTCAGGACGAGCAGCCCGAGCCCGCTGGCCACGAGGAGATCTACGACGAAGGGCAACTTCTGCTTTTCCAGCACAGCCGGGCAGTGGAGCTCGCGCCCGACGCCAAGCTGGAGCCGCTCGCTCTGATCGCGCCGCCGCCGCTCTATCGTCCCAGGCGACTTTCCTACAGCGGGTTGAGGCAATTCGAGAGCTGCTCCTATCGCTTCTTCGCCGAGCGCGTCTGTGGCATGAAGTCGCTACCGCGTCCCGCCGCCAAGGAAGGCGCCGGCCTGGCCGCGACCGAGCTCGGAAGCGCTGTGCACGAGTTGCTCGAGCAGATCGACCTGCGCGCCCCGAAATCGCCGGCGCCCGCGGAGATCGAGCAAGACGTGCGCTCGCGCTATCCCGCGGCGAGCGACGAAGAGCTGGAGCGAATCGGGCGCTTCGTGGCCAACTACTGCGACTCGAAGCTGGCCCAGCGCGTGGCGCAGCTGCCGGAGCCGCAAACCGAGCTCAGCTTCGTCTTCGAGCAGGGCGAGGTGCTGTTGAACGGCTTCCTCGACGTCGTCTCCCTCTCCGACGGGAAGGCCTTCGTGCTCGATTACAAGACGAACCGCATCGATCGCGAGCTGGAGGAGATCGTGGCCGACGACTACCGCATCCAGCGCCTCGTCTACGCGCTCGCCTGCCTGCGCGCCGGCTACGAGGAGGTGGAGATCGCCTACGCCTTCCTCGAGCAGCCCGATGCGGTCGTCAGCGCCAGCTATCAGGCCGCCGACGCGGAGAAACTGGAGCGCGAGCTGGACGAGGTGCTCGAGCGCGTCGCCGCCGCTGAGTTCTCCCCGACTCCGAGCGCGTTTACCTGCTCGGACTGTCCGGCGAATGGCGTCGTCTGTGCAGGGATGGATCTGCCTGGCGCTCCGCCGAGGCTCGCCGCGGTTCCTGCCGGGAGTTGAGGCAGTGGCGCCGCGCGACTACACGCTCGAGGCCAGGCGTCGGCGGGCGCCCGCCAAGAAGCGGATCGAACCGATCATCGAACGGCTCGCGGCCGAGCACCCCGATGCGGCGATCGCGCTCAGCTTCGCGAGCGACGTCGAGCTACTGGTCGCCGTAATGCTCTCGGCCCAGACCACCGACGCGAACGTGAACGGCGTCACAGAACGTCTCTTTCGCAAGTACCACCGCCCCGAGGACTACCTCGCCGTCCCGATCGAACAGCTCGAGCAGGACGTCTACGCGGCCGGCTTCTACCGCCAGAAGGCGCGCTCGATTCAGGGCTCGATGCGGATGCTGGTCGAGGACTACGAAGGACGGGTGCCACGCACGATTTCCGAACTAGTTCGCCTGCCCGGGGTCGCGCGCAAGACGGCCAACGTCGTCGCGTCCGAACTGGGCGAGGCGCAGGGCATCGTTGTTGACACCCACGTCCGGCGCCTGGCGCAAAGGCTTGCCCTGACGCGCGAGCAGGATCCGGTCAAGATCGAGCGCGACCTAATCAAGCTCGTGCCGCGCGAGAGCTGGCGCCTCTTCCCGCATCTGCTGATCTGGCACGGCAGGCGCGTTTGCGATGCGAGGCGCCCGGCCTGCGAGCGCTGCGTGGTGGCGGATCTTTGTCCCTCGAGTCGGGCCTGATCGGGACTAGGCGCCGATACCCGGCGAAAAGGCCACCAGCAGCCCGCCGTCGTCGTCATAGGCCGGGAACAGGTCGCAAATAACCGGCTTCCTGTGTCCGCTTCGCGCTCGCAAGATCATCGGCTCACCGAGCCGCCGCACGCCCCACTCGAGCGCCAGCGCCACGGGATCCTGTTCGCTCGCGGGCTCGAGCCCCAATCCTTCGCGCACGTCGCGCCCGAGCAGGTCGTCCTCCTCGTAGCCGGTCAGCTCGAATACGCCGCGCCCGACGGCGATCACGCGCGCCTCCTGGTCGCAGGTCACGAGACCCGTGTTCGGGCCCGGGTAGTAGTCGTCCATCAGCTCGAACAGGAAGCCGAAGCCGCAGCTGTGGCAGGCGACCGGCTCGTCGGAAAAGCCCTCGACGCCGTCCACGTCGACCGAGCGCTGCTTGCAGTTGGGGCAGATGTAGATGGGCACGGGTTGATCGTATCGGTGCCGGGTCGGGTGAGAGCGCGCGTCGGTCAGGGGTGGGCGGTTTGGAGTTGGCGAGCGCTTGTTCTGCTTTCGGCACGGGTGCGTTTCACACGAGTGCGTTGTTCGGAAATAGGCTCGCGGTGGGGAGGAGGTTGGGCTGCCTGTGCTCGAGCGGGCGCTAGAGCAAGCGAGGCGCCGAAGATGTCTTGGTCTCAGGGATCTTGACTTGCTCGGTCGGCAAGGTACTATGTAGTGCATAGTAGACCAAGGGACACTCTCGCAGCTTCGTCGGGGCGTGATCGAGTACTGCGTCCTGGCGCTCCTTCGCGACGGCGAGCGCTACGGCTTCGAGCTCGTGCGCACGCTGAGCGAGGTTCCGGGCATGGTCACCAGCGAAGGCACGCTCTACCCGCTTCTGAGCCGGCTCCGCCGCGCCGGCGTGGTCGAGACGAGCTGGCGCGAGTCCCCCTCGGGCCCGCCCCGGCGCTACTACCGGCTCACTTCCTCCGGCCGCGCCGTGCTGGAGGCCTTCAGCGGCGAGTGGGCCAGCTTCCGAAACGCCGTCGATCACTTCCTCGAACAGGAGAAAACCGCATGAACGCCGCCACGCTGCACCCGCTCGCCCGCGATTACCTGAAGCGACTAAAGAAAGCCGCGCGGCGCCTTCCCCGTGCTCGACGCAACGAGCTGATCGGAGAGATCGAGTCGCACCTGACTGAGGCTCTTCCGGCCGGGGCAAGTGGGGCCGAGGCGCTGAACGTGCTCGAACGCCTGGGCGGGCCCGAGCAGATCGTCGCCGAGGCCGAGTCGGAGGCGAAGGAAACACCGCGTCCCGGGATGCGCGAATCGCTGGCGGTAATCCTCTTGCTTTTCGGAGGTTTTCTCTTCCTCGTGGGATGGTTTGTCGGACTTCACCTGCTTTGGTCGTCTCGGTTTTGGACGATGCGCGACAAGTTGGTCGGCGCTCTCCTGGTTCCTGGTGGGTTACTGCCGGCTGTCGTCCTTGACGGCGCGGGCGTCCAGACTTGCGGGCGGGGAAGGAAGGGAGCGCCACCCGAGTGCACGCCCTATATCTCGCCCACTTTGCGCGCCGTCATGATTGCCGGCCTGATCGTTCTGATCGTGCTTCCGGTGATAAGTGCCGTTTATCTGTCGTGGCGCTCACGTAGATCTCGGATCGCGCTGTCCTGACGTTCCGAGCACAACCCCGAGTCCGACTAACCGTCTGCGCTCAAGACCGCTCGCGGTTTCGAGCGTCAGAGCCAGCGTCGCCAGCGGAAGAAAGTGACCTGAGCGATCGTCGTGGCCACGATCCAGCCCCATGACCACCAGTAGCCGAAGGCCCAGTGGAGCTCGGGCATGTTGTCGAAGTTCTGGCCGTAGAGACCGACGATAAAGGTCGGGAAAAGCAGGATCGAGGCGATCGCGGCCAGGCGCTTCATCACTTCGTTCTGGTCGTTGGCGATCTTGGCCTGGCTATAGTCGCGCACTCCGGAGACTAGGTCGTGGGCCAACTCCAGTCCTTCACTTGCGCGCAGGAGCTTGTCGTAGGCGTCTTCGAAGTGCAGCTCTACCTCGCGCGTGAAGTGGCTCTTGTCGCCGATCTTGATTCTTCCGTCGAGCACGCGGCGGACGGCGTCGCGCGTGGGCGCCAGCGTACGGCGGACGTGCAGCAGATCGTGCCTGAGCCCCGAGAGGCGGTCGCGGATGACCTCGGCGCGTAGTTTCTCGACCGCCTCCTCGAGCTCGTCGATCTCGTCCTCGAGCGCATCCACCAGCGTCAGATAGCGCTCGGCAACCTCGTCCACGAGCTCGTAGAGGAGCATTCCAACTCGCGCCTGGCCGGACTGGTAGGAGTCGCGAATCGGCGCCGGATCGAAGGGCGCCCCGTCGGGCGGCGTCTTGCGCACCGTGACGAGCAGTTCGGCCGTGGCCACCAGATCGATTTCCTGGTAGAAGATCCGGTCCTCGTCGGGCACGGCGACCGCGACCAGGAAGATGCCGAAGACGTAGCCCTCGTGGCTCTCGAGCGTGGGGCGCGGCTCGTCCTCGTGCCGGGCGGGGGCGAGCAGGCGGTTGAGCGCGCGATCGTGCAGCGCACCCGGCAGGGCCTGCTCGAGCTCTTCTCGGCTCGGATCGAGCAGATCGATCCAGCGGGTTACCGTCACGGGATCGAGGCTAGCGATCGTTTCGGCCGGTAACAGCGCCCGAGGCGCCAGGGTGATTCCCGCACTCTTTTCTACGAGCTCGGTGAGCAGGCGCTGCGTTTCAGCCCTACAGGGGACGGGAACGGTAAATACGGAAGTAGTGGGCACGGCCGACCGGCCACTTGAAAAGGAGGACGCGCATGTACCGAGATCCTGGGCTAATGGTGTTAGGGGCGATCATGGCAGTTGTGGGGGCCATCCTGAAGTTCGGCGTCACCGTCACCGGCAATGGTTTCAACATCAACACAATCGGGGTGATCCTGCTGGTCGCGGGCATCGTGCTATTCGCCCTCGGTCTCCTGATGACGGTTCTAGGCGGCTCACGCCGGAGCATTACGCACGAAGAGACGCACAGCACACCCGGTGGGCAAGAGCACACAGTCGAGCAGAGAGGCAACGTCGCTCCGTAGACGTTTTCATGGTGGAGCCGTGAGCCTGAACTAGCTCGCGGCGACCACCGGATCTGTGTAGAGCGAGGTATAGAAGCCTCGCCGCGCCAGCAACTCCTCGTGCCTGCCCTGCTCGACCACGCGGCCGTGCTCGAGCACCACGATCAGGTCGGCGCCGCGGATGGTCGAGAGGCGGTGCGCGATCACGAAGGCTGTCCGGTCGGCCAGAAGCACGTGTAGCGCCTGCTCGATCGTGCGCTCGGTCGAGATGTCCACCGAGGAGGTCGCCTCGTCGAGGATCAGGATGCGCGGGTCGGCGACCAGTGCCCGGGCGAAGGCGACCAGCTGACGCTGCCCGACCGAGAGCCGGGCGCCCCGTTCCCCGAGATCGGTCTCGAAGCCGTGCTCGAGCCCCTCGATGAAGTCGAGCGCCCCGACCGCGCGGGCGGCGGCTTCGATCTCCGCGTCCGTCGCGTCCGGCCGGGCAAAGGCGATGTTCTCGCGCACCGTGCCGGCGAACAGGAAGCCCTCCTGCGGCACGATGCCTAGCTGCGAGCGAAGTGAGCGCTGCTTGAGATCGCGTAGATCGGAGCCGTCGATCGTGATCCGCCCTTTGCTCGGGTCGTAGAAGCGGGCGAGCAGCTTGGCGATCGTCGACTTGCCGGCGCCGGTGTGGCCGACGAGCGCCACGGTCGTTCCGGCCGGCACGTCCAGGTCGAGGTCGTGCAGGACCTCGGGCAGATCCGGCCGGTAATGGAAGCGAACGTGGTCGAAGCGCACGTGCCCGATCGCGCGAGTGAGCTCGCGCGCGTCCGGCTTGTCGAGCACCTCGGGCTCGGCGTCGAGCACGTCCATGATCTTGTCCAGCGCCGCGGTGGCCGCTATGAAGGTGTTGAACAGCTGCGAGAGCTGCTGGATCGGGTCGAAGAAGTTCGACAGGTAGTAGATGAAGGCGACCAGCGTGCCGATCGTCACCTGTCCGTGGAAGACGAGCCAACCGCCGTAGCCGAGCACGATCGCGCTGCCGGCGCCCGAGAGCACGTCGACGAAGGGGAAGTAGATCGCGTTCCAGACGACTGTGCGGTAGTTGGCCTCGCGATAGCTCTCGTTCAGCGCGGCGAAGTTCCGCTCCCGCTCGCGCTCGCGCGTGTAGGCCTGGACGACGCGCATGCCGCCGATGTCCTCCGCCAGCGTGCCGGTGACGTTGCCGATCCGCTCCCTGACGGCGCGGTAGGCGCGGGTCGAGTAGAAGCGAAAGACCGTGGTGGCGCCTAGCATCAGCGGCAACACGGTCATCGTCGCGAGCGCCAGCCGCCAGTCGAGCACGAACAGGATCACGGCCGAGCCGACCAGCATCAGCGTGCTCTGGATCAGAGTCGAGACGCCGTCGGTGACGAGCTGATCGAGCGCCTCGATGTCGTTGGTCATGCGGCTGACGATCACGCCGGTGCGGTTGCGCTCGTAGTAGCCGAGCGAGAGGCGCTGCAGGTGCCCGAACAGCTTGCGGCGCAGGTCGGCGAGGATGCGCTCGCCCACCCAGCCGGTGTAGTAGCTCTCGGCGTAGCCGGTCGCCCAGTTCGCCAGCCCGACCACCAGGAAGACGGCCACGATGATCGCGAGCAGGCGCGCGTCGCTGCGCATGATGCCGCGGTCGATCGCCAGCTTGGCGAGGTAGGGAGGCGCAAGCCCCGTCGCCGCGGCCGCCAGCAGCGAGAGCGCGGCGAGAGCCGCTCGACCCTTGTATGGAGAGACGAGCCTCGCCAGCGTGCCCAGGCGCCTGACCGTCTGGCGCCAGGACCAGTCCTTCACCTTCTCGTCGCCGACTCGCGTCAGGTGAGCGCCGGGCTGCCAGACTTTCATTGCGGCGCCCCTTCGCTTCCGTCGCCGTCGCCGGCGTGCTCCTGGAGTCGTCCGGCCATCTCCTGCTCGACCAGCCCGTGCTCGTAGATCTCGCGGTAGATCGCGGAAGTGCCGAGCAGCTGCTCATGGCTGCCGCGGGCGGCGATCCTTCCGTGCTCCAGCACCACGATCTCGTCGGCCAGCGCGATCGTCGAGAGCCGGTGCGCGATCACGATCGTGGTCCGCCCGCGCACCGCCTGCTCCAGTCCCGAGCGAATCTGCGCCTCGGTTGTGGCGTCGACCGAAGCCGTAGCGTCGTCGAGGATCAAGATGCGCGGATCGGTCAGGAGCGCGCGCGCGATCGCCAGGCGCTGACGCTGCCCGCCCGAGAGCGTGACGCCACGCTCGCCCAGCTCGGTCTCGTAGCCGTCGGGAAGCTGCTCGATGAACTCGTGCGCCTGCGCCAGGCGGGCGGCGCGCTCGACCTCCTCGAAGCTCGCCTCGGGGCGGCCGAAGGCGATGTTCTCGCGCACGCTGGCCGAGAAGAGGAAGGGATCCTGGGCGATCACGCCGACCTGCGGCCTGAGCGACGAGAGCTTCAGCTCGCGCACGTCGGCTCCGTCCACGAGCACGCGTCCGGAGCTGACGTCGTAGAAGCGCGGCACCAGCGAGGCGAGCGTGGTCTTGCCCGAGCCGGTCTGCCCGATCAGAGCGACCGTCTTGCCGGGCTCCAGCACGAGGTCGACTTCCTCCAGCACCGTTCTCCCGGTCGCATAGGAAAAACCAACCTGCTCGAAGCGAATCTCGCCGGGCCCCTCGGGCAGCTCGCGCGCGTCGGGGCGCTCGGCGATCTCCTCCGGTTCGTCCACGATCTCGAAGATGCGCTCGCCCGACGCGGTGGCCCGCTGCGCCTGGCCGATCCAGTTGCCGATCTGGCGCAGCGGAAGCATCAGCATGTTGAGCAGGAAGGCAAAGGAGACGAACCACTGCAGCGCGAGCTGGCCGTGGATGACCAGCCAGCCGCCGTAGAGCAGCACGCCGGCTTGGGCCAGGAACGGAATGAAGCCGAGCAGCGGGATGTAGAAGGACTGCTGGCGGTTGGCCAGGACGCTGCGCCTGAACAGGCGCTCGTTGCGCTCGGCGAAGCGCCCGGCCTCGGCGTCTTCCTGGGCGAAGGCCTTGACCACGTGCACGCCGGTGATGTTCTCCTCGGCCGAGGTGGCGACGTCGGCCAGCTTCTGCTGCACGTCGCGGAGCACGGGGTGGGAGATGTGGCTGTAGCGGTAGGCGACGACGACGATCAGCGGCGTCACGGCGATCGTCACCAGCGCGAGGCGCCAGTCGAGGTAGAGCATCACCCCCGTCACGCCGAGCACGGTCAGCACGTGCTGGGCGAAGAAGATCAGCCCGTAGCCGAGGAAGAAGCGAACCAGAGTCAGGTCGACCGTCGAGCGCGAGAGCAGCTGCCCGGTCTGGTGCCGGTCGAAGAAGGAAAAGGAGAGCCGGACGAGCTTGGAGTAGATACGCATGCGCAGGTCGTACTCGACTCCGAGCGCCTGATTGCCGGCGATGAAGCGGCGCCCGGACATGAACAGCGCCCGCGCAACCCCGGTCGCCACAATCCACGCGATCAGCGTCCAGAGCTGCTGCTGGTGGCCGTTCTTGATCGCCCCGATCGCCGCGCCCGAGAGCAGGATGATCGCGATCTGCGCCGCCTGCGCCCCGACCGCCAGTACGACCGACACCACCAGCCCGACCCGGTATGGCTTGAGGAAGCCGACCAGGCGGACGAAGGTGCGCCAGTTCGTGCGCCGTGCGGGAGTCTGCTCGAGTGTGGTATCCATGGCTTATATCGACAAACGTCGATGATCGATTTCTATCGATATTTCAGCGTAGCGTCAAGTCGGCGGGGCCGGTCAGGCAGATCGAGCGTCGCCCAGAAGGCTCTGCAGAAGCGCGAGCGCCCGCTCCAGCCGCGCGCGATTACCGGGATCGTTCAGCCATCCCGAGGCGCCCGAAGGATGCGGCAGCGGAATCGCCACCGCGCCCTCCAGATCGATCCGCTCACCCACGCAGGCGAGCGAATTCAGCCCGAGCAGGCGCTTGATCGCCACGCCACCGACCGGCACGAGCAGCTTCGGCCGAAGTAGTCGCATTTCCCACTCCTGCCAGAAGGCGCAGAGACGGCGCTCCTCCGGCGTGGTGGTGCGGTCGCCGCGGCCCGACGCGGGCTTGCCGGGGTAGCAGCGGGTGACGGCGGCGAGATAGAAGGTCTGGTAGAAGCGCTCCTCGTCCATCTCCAGCCAACGACGCAGCGCCTTACCGGCGCGCCCGCGCCAGGGATGCCGCTCCTCGCCCTCGACGATGCCCGGCGCCAGCCCGAAGAGGTAGGCGCGCTGGCCCTCGTGCCCCTCGAACACCGGCTTCGACTCGATCGGGTGGCCGGCTTCGGCACAGGTCCGGCAGGCGCGGTTGTCGCGCTGCAACGAGGCCAGCGAGCGATAGGACGCCTGTCGCCCTGTCACGCGCGCACGACCACGAACCAGTCGCCGCTGAAGACGACCTCGCCGCCGCCCAGCTCCGCGGCCAGCTCCTCGGCGCCGAAGAAGCGCTTGTAGACCTGCCAGCTGGAGCCGTCCTCAAGCACGCGCTCCTGTATTTCCTCGCGCTCGCGATCGGGCCGGAGCGCCGCGTCGCAGACGACCAGCTCCGGCGCGACCCGGGTGGCTTCAGCCAGGAAGAGCGCCCGCTCGCTCTGGTCGAGGTGGCCGTAGAAGTGAGCAGTGAAGACCCGCTCGAAGGCTCCGTCCGCGAACGGTAGCGCGAAGGCGTCGCCGGCGATGAACCCGGCCGTCGGCACTCGCTCGCGCGCGATCCCGAGCATCTGCTCGCTCTGATCGAGCCCGACTATCTCGCCGGGGAGGTGCTGCGTGAGGAAGCCCGTTCCGCAGGCGACATCGAGAGTGTGCGCCCAGGGAAGCGAGGCCAGCGCGCGCTCGAGCGCCTTCAGCTCCCTCTTCCAGCCGAGGCGCTCGCGCTTGCTGAACAGGCCGCGACCGAGGTACCAGTCGTCGTACTCCGGCGCGCGGGCATCGTAGTACTCGCGCATGGGGCTTAGAGTAGACATATGCCCTTCCCGCTGGAGGCCGTTCCCAACTTCTCCGAGGGTCGTGACCAGGCCACGGTGGAGGCCATCGCCGAGGCGCTCGGAGACCGCGCCGCCTTGCTCGATGTCCATGCCGACGCCGATCACAACCGCTCGGTCTTCACCCTGGCCGGCGGCGAGCAGGAGCTGATCGAGGCGCTCGTGGAGGGCGTGAGGGTGGCGCGCAAGCTGATCGACCTGCGCCGGCACGAGGGCGTCCATCCCCGCGTCGGGGTCGCCGACGTGCTGCCGGTCGTGGCCGTTCGCCCCGAGGACATGGAACGGGCGAGGGCCTGCGCGCTGGAGCTTGCCCGGCAAATCGGCGTCGATATCGGGCTGCCGGTCTTCCTTTACGGCGAGCTGGCCTGGGGTCGCCGGCTGCCCGAGCTTCGCCGCGGCAGCCCGGCCGAGCTGGCGCGGAGGATGGAAAGCGGTGAGCTCGTGCCCGACTTCGGGCCGGCGGCTCTCGATTTACGCAGCGGCGCGGTGCTCGTCGGCGCCCGCCAGCCCCTGATCGCTTTCAACGTCAATCTGCGCGGCGGCATCGAGGCGGCCAAGGAGATCGCCGGCCTGATACGCGAAGACGGCGGCGGCTTCGTCGGGGTGCGCGCGCTCGGGCTGGAGCTACGCGAGGCCGGGCTGGTGCAGGTGAGCATGAACATCGAGGACTGGCAGAAAAGTGGGCTGGCCGAGATCTTCAGGCGCATCGAGCAGGAGGCGGCCCGGCGCGGGGTGGAGGTCGCCGGCTCGGAGCTGGTCGGCCTGATTCCCTACGGCGCCGCTGCCGAGGCCGAGCAGGCGGGGCTTTTCTTCGCGCCGGCGCAGATCCTGGAGTCGAGGCTGGGAAGCGAGCTGGGGGAGGATTTCGACGACCGGCTCGTCTAGCGGCGGCTGGGTCGGGAATCGGCACAAAATCGATACGCGAACGAGTGCTTCTCGCCGCTCAGGGCAGGTACCGTGCCATGACCCCGCGGGCGGGTGGCTCGGTGGCGGGCGGAAGACCCTGTTGTCCCGAGTAACCGAACAGCGCGGCGCGAAACGCTCCACAACTTGCTTCATCTCCTCTTTCGGCGGAGCAGACATGCTCACCGCCACACCCGCTGGCGCTACGCTTGGCAACGATGGCTTCCAAGAAACAGCGCCGCCGGCGCGAAAAAGAGCTCCGGCACGAGTACGAATACGTCTACATCGACGAGGCGGGCAAGGAGGTCGAGGTCGAGCAGCCTCCCGCGTCCTCGCGCAAGGAGAAGGACCGTCGCCCCGCGGCCTCTTCGAGCGGGCGCCGTTCCGCGCAGGTGCGGCCGGTACAGCCGCCCACCTTCTCCTACCTGCGCAGGCAGGCGATCATCTTCTTCTTCATCATTTTCGCCGCCTTCGCGATCCTGAACAGGTCGATTCCCGCCGCTGCTCTGATGGCGGTCGTCTACACGGCTCTCATGCTGCCGCTGATGTGGCTGACGCAGCGGATGATCTATCGCTCCTACCTGAGGCGAACAGGCCAGCTTCCGCCTTCGCGTAAGCGCGGTTCGAAGTAAAAGCAACCGCCGCCGCTCGCGATAGTCAGAATGGCGGGGTGAGTATCGCCGTCGACCACTACGAGCTCGGCCCGCTGCAGACGAACTGCTACGTCGTCAGGCCGGATCGCGCAGCCGCCGAGGCCGTCGTGATCGATCCGGGCGGCGACATCACCCGGCTGCGCCTGGAGCTGGCGCGGATGGGCGCCAAGGTTGTCGCCATCCTCCTCACGCACGGGCACTGGGATCACGTGCTCGGCGTCGTCGACCTGGTCGAGGCCTCCGGCGCCCCGGTCTACCTGGGCGAAGCCGAGTTGCCCGAGCTGGAGTCCGAAGGCCCCGAGCTACTGGGCTTTCCGCCGCTCGCCTCCTTCACTCCCGACCACCTGATCGCGGACGGCGACAAGCTCGAGCTGGCCGGGCTGGAGATCGAGGTCGTAGCGGTGCCCGGTCACCGGCCGGGGCACATGGCCTTCTTGATCGACGGCGGCCTGTTCTCGGGTGATGTTCTCTTTCGCGGCTCGGTCGGGCGCGCCGATCTGCCCGGCGGCGACTGGCCGACGCTGCTGGCCACGCTCGAGATGCTCGCTCGGCGCTTCCCGCCCGAGACCGCCATCTACCCGGGTCACGGCCCCGAGACGACTCTCGCTGCCGAGCTCCGCTCCAATCCCTTCCTGACAGCGTTGCGCACGAAATGAGCATCGAGGCGCCCAAGGGAACCCACGACGTCCTGCCGCGCGAGTGGCCGGCCTGGCAACGGGTGCTGGACGAGGCCGAGCGGCTCTGCGCCGCCTACGGCTACCGGCGCATCGTCACCCCGACCTTCGAGGAGACCGAGCTGTTCGCCCGCTCTTCGGGTGAGGCCTCCGACATCGTTTCCAAGGAGATGTACAGCTTCGAGGATCGCGGCGAGCGCTCGCTGACCCTGCGCCCGGAGGGCACCGCCCAGGTCTGCCGCGCCTACATCGAGCACGGCCTGCAGCGCGAGCCGCAGCCGGTCAAGACCTGGATGGTGGCGCCGATGTTCCGCTACGCCAGGCCGCAGAAGGGCCGCTACCGCGAGTTCTGGCAGCTTTCGGTCGAGGCTATCGGCTGCGAGGACCCAGCGCTCGACGCCGAGCTGATCGCGCTCCAGCACGCCTGGTTGAAGGCGCTCGGCATCGAAGCAACCCTGCTGCTCAACTCGATCGGCGACCGCGCCTGCCGCCCGGCCTACCTCGAGCGGCTCGAAGCGTGGCTGGACGAGCACTCCTCCGAGCTCGATGCCGAGGCACGTCACAAGCGCGAGACCAGTCCCCTGCGCGTCTTCGACACCAAGAATCCCGAGCTGGCCGCGCTGCTCGAAGGCGCGCCGACGATCGGGGATGCGCTCTGCGCGGAGTGCCGCGAGCACTTCGAGGCCGTCAAGACCTTCCTCGATGCCTGCGGCGTCGCCTACGAGGTCGCGCCGCGGCTGGTGCGCGGGCTCGACTACTACACGCGCACGGCCTTCGAGTTCGTCGCGCCCGGGCTGGGCGCCCAGGACGCGGTCTCGGCCGGCGGACGCTACGACTACCTGGTCGAGACGATCGGCGGCCCGCCGACGCCGGCGGTCGGCTTCGCCAGCGGGATCGAGCGCATCGTCCTGAGCGCCGGGGAGAGCGAGGTCGGGAAAGACGGAACTGACGCCTTCTTGATTGCCGCCGAAGGGGCAGATCGCGTTCTGATGGTGAAGATCCTGGAAGAACTCCGCGAGAACGGACTTGCGGCAGATATGGACTATGCGTCGCGTTCGACTAAGGGTCAGCTAACTCAGGGCCAACGACTTGGAGCGCGCTGTCTCGTTTCCTTCTACTCGAAGAGCGCTCTTCTCGAGTGGGTAGGCTCCGGGAAATACCGGGGCGAGCCAGTAACCCCATTTGACGAAATCGTTAAGAACGTACTCGCTGGGCCAAGAGGGGACCTTTTGTGAAGTGGCGTGACCTGATGTGCGGCGAGGTTCGCCGCGAGCAGATCGGAAAGAAGCTGACCCTCTCGGGCTGGACCGACACGCGCCGCGACCACGGCGGGCTGGTCTTTATCGACCTGCGCGACCGCTCCGGCGTCTGCCAGCTGGTGATCAACCCCGCGCGCGCGCCCGAGTCCTTTCAGCTCACGCACGAGATTCGCAACGAGTTCGTGCTGCGCGCCGAGGGCGAGGTCGTGGCGCGCGCCCCCGAGGCGGTCAATCCGAAGCTCCCGACCGGCGAGATCGAGCTGCGGGTCGACAAGCTGGAGATCATCTCCCGCTGTCCGCCGCTTCCCTTCCAACTCGACGAGGAGAACGTCGACGAGACGCTGCGCCTGCGCTACCGCTGGCTCGACCTGCGCCGCGACCGCATGCAAAAGAACATCGCCCTTCGCGCGCAGATGATCGGTGTCATCCGCCGCGTGCTGGAGGAAGCCGGTTTTCTCGACATCCAGACCCCGATTCTCGGCAAGCCCACCCCCGAGGGCGCGCGCGACTTCCTCGTGCCGGCGCGGCTACAGCCCGGGCGCTTCTACGCGCTGCCCCAGTCGCCGCAGCTCTACAAGCAGATCCTGATGGTGGCAGGCTTCGACCGCTACTACCAGATCGCCATCTGCTTCCGAGACGAGGATCTGCGCGCCGATCGACTGCAGGAGCTGACCCAGTTAGACGCCGAGGTTGCCTTCCCCGACCTGGACGAGCTCTTCTCGCTGATGGAGCGGATGCTTCAGGCGGTCTGGCGCGAGTGCCTCGGGGTCGAGCTCGAGCCGCCCTTCCAGCGCCTGAGCTGGGACGAGGCGATGGCACGCTACGGCTCGGACAAGCCCGACCTCCGCTTCGGGCTCGATATCCAGGAGGCGACCGAGGCCACGCGTGAATCGAAATTCGGCGTCTTTGCGAAGGCGCCCTGTGTTCGCTTCCTGCAGGTGCCCTGCGCGTACTCGCGCGGGGAGCTGGCCAAGCTGGAGGAGTTCGCCAAGGAGTGGGGAGCGGGCGGGCTAGCCTACATCGTCTATGGGGAAGACGGCGAGCCGCACTCGCCGATCGTCAAGTTCCTCTCTCCGGCCGAGCTGGAGCTCTTCAGTAGTGCACCCGGAACCACCGTCCTATTCGGCGCCGGCGAGCCGGCGGCAGTCGCGCGCGCTCTCGGGCAGCTGCGGCTCAAGCTCGGAGAGGAGCTCGGCCTGATCAACGAGGATGCCTGGCGCTTCCTCTGGGTCACAGACTTTCCGCTCTTGAAGTGGGATGCCGACGATAAGCGTTGGGACGCGGTCCATCACCCCTTTACCCGCCCCGCGCCGGGCCACGAGGCGCTGCTCGAGAGCGATCCCGGCGCCGCCAAGGCACTCGCATACGACCTGGTCGGAAACGGCGTCGAGCTGGGCGGCGGCTCCTTTAGGATCCACGAGCCCGAGCTGCAGGAGAAGCTCTTCGAGCTGCTGCGCATCTCGCCCGAAGAGCAGCGCAGCAAGTTCGGCTTCCTGCTCGACGCGCTCGCCATGGGCGCGCCGCCGCACGGAGGCATCGCGTTTGGCATCGAGCGCATGCTGATGGTGCTAGGCCACGAGCCAAATCTCCGCGATACGCAGGCATTTCCCAAGAACCAGGCCGGCGCCGACCCAATGACGGGAGCTCCTTCGGAGGCCGATCCGAAGCACCTGCGCGAGCTGGGCATCAAGGCGGTCATGCCTCCTCACTGAGAGCCTCCCGCGCTGGCCCGACGCGGTCGGCCTAAGTCCGGTGGGCAATTCAACCGATGGAGCAGGCATACTTCATCCCTAAGCGAATTTCTGTTTTGTAATCACGCGTGAGCGAGGAGAGCGAGCCATGTCGACGCAAGATCCAGGAAGAGCACAACCGGCGGCGCTGACGTCCCTCCCGCGGATCGAGGACGTTCCGTTCACCGATCACGGATATGACCCCGATCAGGTTCGAAGTGCGTTCGATGCCTTCCAGCGTCACGTAGCCCAGCTTCAGGCACAGCTTCGCGTACTGCAGGCGGCAGGTCGCTCGAGCATGGAGTCCAGCGGCCACGCGGTTCGCATGGACGCGTTGCACCTGATCCGTTCCGCCGCCGAGTTCGCCGATGCGCTCGAGCGCGATGCCCAGACCGCCTCCACAACGCAGCTCTCACGCGCTGAAGAGGAGATCAGGACGCGCCAGCAGGAGATGGCTGCTCGCACAGTCGAGGTCGAGCGCTTCCGCCAGGAGTCCGAGCGCCAGCGCCAGGAGATCCTCGGCGTCGCTCGCAACGAGTCGCGCGAGCTGCTCGCCAACGCCCAGCGCGAGGCTTCTCAGGAGCTGCGCGAGTCCGAAGCGCGCGGTAACAAGCTGCTCGAGCAGGCGCGGCACCAGGCAACCGAGCTCACCAACGCGGCTCGCGCCGAGGTCGAAGGAACGCTGGAGTGGGCACGAGCCCAGGCGGCTTCGATCATGACGCGCGCCCAGCAGGGTGCCGAGCAGCTGCTCGGTGCCGCCGGTCTCGGCGAGGACAAGGTTGGTCGAGTGGCGGAATCGCTCGTCCAGGCGGCCGATCGCGAGGCGCAGAGTGCCCGTTCTCCGGGCGGCGTGATGCGACAGGCCACCTCGATGCTGCAGGCTAGCGCGGCCGCCGCCGCGGCGACACCGGCCGAGCTCGAGACCGAGGAGGAGCCCGAGGTCGAAGAAAAGCCCGAGGTCGAGCCGCCGATGGCCGCGGAGCCCGAGGTCAAAGGGTTCGCGTCCGAGGAAACCACGGTCGAGGAGTCGGAGATCGAGGAGCCGAGTAGCGAGCAGACCGAAGGCGCGGGCGAGCCGAGCGAGAGCGAGGACGAAGGTTGGACCTTTGGCGACGCCGATTCCGAGGAAGAGGAAGAGATCGAAGGGGAAGACGAGACAGATCAGAAAGGCCCCGGCGAAGACGAGCCGCGGCGCCACTTCTGATTCGCTTCCACCCGCTCCGCTGCGCGTCGGCCCTTGCTTGGCGCGCTCTCGAAATGGACAATGAGCTGGTCAGGTTCGGCGCTGAGTCGGCCGAGTTATGTCCCGCTCTCGATGGAGATCGCTGAAGAATGCTGGGGAAACACCGTCTTCGACCGAGCTTTCTGCTCGAAGTCGTCTTTCTGATTGCGGTTTGGCTGATCGCCTGGCGCGTGTTCAACCCGCCGGCGGTCGTCCTCGTCTTCATCATCTTCGCCGCCTACGGGCTCGTGTTCATCTATGAGAATTGGCTCGACAACCTCAGCCGGCGCGAGCGAGCCGAGGCTCGGCGCGCATTCCGCAAGGAGAGCGAGCCCTATCGCAAGCCCGGCGACTCGAGCCGGAAGCCGGAACCGTCGCCGGTCGTCGAAAAGCCGAGCGAAGACGAGCCCGCCGCCGGCCACTCGATCTCAGAGCGCCTGACCGCCAGGCTGCACGGCCGCGAGAGGGAGAAGGAGGTCGCCGGCGCGCCGCCGGAGGTCGCGGTCCCGGACGCTCGGCCCGCGCCCGTTACTCCCGCGGCGAGCACCTCACCCGAAAGACCTGTCGAGCGCATCGAGCAGACAGAGGCTCGCAGACCGCAACCGCAGCCTCCGAAGCGAGAGGAGCCCGCGCCGCCACCCCTGGCCGTAGACGCCCTCCGCTCTGTTTCCGAGGCGTTGAGCGCGCCTCGGAGTGAGCCGGCGCCCGTACGGCCTGCACGACCGCACTCACTGATGGCGGACATCGCTGCCGGCCCCGACGCCCGCAAGCCGGCCGGCTCCGTCGGCGGCTGGAATGTCTGGCAGCTGGAGCGGCTTCTCGGCGCTCAGGCCACGCCCGACCCGGAGCGCGACTACGAACGCTCGATGCTGCTCGTCTACCTGCGCGAGTTCGCCGATTCGGACGGCCAGCTTCCACCGCAGTTCGATGATCTCGTGCGCGAATCGTTTGCCGATCTCATGCACGGCCCCGCGAGCTAGTGGCCGCCTCCGTGCACACGAGCGGCTTCGCCGGCTTCGCGTCAAGCTCCTCTTCGGCTGATCCGGCTCGCGCTCTCGCTCGAGGTTGCCCGTGAGACTCATCGTCCAGCGAGTCGGCGTGCTGGCCGGCGTGGCGCTGATAGCTGTGTTGGTGGCACTTGCGCTCGTGCATCACTTCGGCTCGAAGTCGGCGTCCACGAAGCGAACGGTGACCGCGGTACCCGCTCCGGGCACCAGCTGGAATGAAGTTCGCGCCGGCATCCTCTCGCTGACCGATCCGGGCAAGAAGACGGACTGCGGCGTGGCGATTCGTGTCACGACCTTCGGCGTGGCACATCCGAGCCTTCCCTGCGGCACGAGAATCTTCATCGCCTACGGCAACGTGCGGGTGCTGACCCAAGTGATCGCGCGCGGGCCTTACGTCCCCGGCCGGGAGCTCGACCTGACTCCCGCGCTCGCGGTCAAGCTCAACATCAGCGGCGCGACCGAGGTCCGCTGGCGCTTCGCCCGCTGACCAGGGCCGAGCTGAGCACTGGGCGTGCGAGCTAGAGTAAGACGGTTCGACCCTGTACGGAGCTTCGTGCAACAACGTAGAACCAACACCAAGTAATAGGGAGCCTGCGTCCGAGCCGCGGCGCCACCTCTCGCGAGGTCGCCAGAGCGAGGCAGGGCACCCACCTGGCTATCCAGGTTCACTTGGGCGCGAATGTTGCGGCAGGGTGGTACTCCGGCGAAAGTCGGCCCGCGAAAGCGGGCTTCGACTTTCGCCGGTATTATTTTTGTGTACGAGTCTCCGCGCCTGCGGCGCGTGTGTCTCGTCTGCTCCTTAAGAGCGAGGCGGGCTGGCCGTGAGTTGTGGTCAGTGTTCGTGGTGTAGGGGTTCGGAGGATGGCGTTGAGTGAGCCGCAGCCGCGCATGTCGGCTGCGGCGGCCATGATCTGAGGTGCCTGCAGCTGTGGGAAAAGAGTTCCACTCTCGTTACTGATTTCCGTTGACACCAACGCTGTCTTCTGAACGGTGTCTGACACCGAGAGGTCGCGGCGGCCCGGGGGAAGACCCTTCGCTCGGCTAGCCTGACTGGGTGAGAACCGTTTTCGGCGATGCGACGATTGGCGGCGAGTGGGCGTCGGTGCGGTTGCGTCTGCAGGGAGAGCGGATTATCGAAGCCGACGCTGATGGACTGGAGGAGAGGCTCGAGGGACTTAGCCTGCTCGAAGCGGCTGCGGTCGGGGGCGAGCCGCTCGTGGTCGAGGCGCTTGCGGCGGCGATCGGGCAGGTCTTCCGCGCGGCGCTTGATCCCGAGCGCGTGGCGGTGGCTATGTCCGGCGGCGTGGATAGCGCTGTCGCCCTGCTCGAGGCGGGGCCGAAGGCGATCGGGGTCACGCTCAGGCTCTGGCTCGACCCGGACGGGCCAGACAGCGAGCGAGCCTGCTGCTCGCCGGATGCGGTGCGCCTGGCGCGGGCCACCTGCCACCAGCTGGGGCTGCCGCACGTGACGCTCGACCTGCGCGAGCAGTTCTGTCGCGCGGTGGTGGAGCCGTTTGTTCGCAGCTATGCGGCGGGCCAGACTCCAAACCCCTGCGTTCGCTGTAACGGCTCTTTCCGCTTCGATCGGCTGCTGGCCTTCGCTCGCCGCGCCGGGGCCGCGCGACTGGCGACCGGCCACTACGCGCGCCTCGTCGAACGGCAGGGAAAACTGCTCCTGGCCCGGGCCCGAGATCACGAGAAGGATCAGTCCTACATGCTCGCCGCGCTCGACCCACGACTGCTCGATCGGCTCTGGTTCCCGCTTGCCGAGCTCGAAAAGAGCGAGACGCGAGGTCGCGCGGCGGCCGCCGAGCTCGCGGTTGCGAAGAGGCCCGAGAGCCAGGAGGCCTGCTTTTTGGCCGGCGCCGATTATCGCGACTTCCTCGAGCGTCGCGGTCTGGTCGCGAGCCGTGGCGAGATCGTCGACGAAGGCGGTAAGCATCTCGGCAGTCACGATGGTTACTGGCGCTTCACGCCAGGTCAGCGGCGCGGACTGGGCATCGCTTCGAGCCTGGGGCCGCTGTACGTGCTGCGAACCCGGGCCGGGAAGAACCTGGTCGTGGCCGGGCCCGAGCCGGCGCTTGCCCGGCGTAGCGTGAGCGCGCGCGGAAAGCTCTACCTGCCACTCGAGCGCGTCCAGGTAAAACTTCGCTACCGCTCGCCCGCTCTGCCGGCCGAGGTCGAGCCGACCGCCGTGGGCTTTCGTCTCCGCTTCCTCGAGCCCGCCTACGCGGTTGCTCCCGGACAGGCCGCGGTGCTCTACGATGACGAGGTCGTGGCTGGGTTCGGTTTGGTCACGTCCGCTAGAACAACCTAAGATCACTCTGTCTCGATGCTTCTTTCGTCCACAGCCGGCAGCATCGCTTACGCGGCACTCGCGTTCTTCCTGATCGCCGTCGGGCTGACGCTCGGTTATTCGCTCCTTCGCCTGGCCGGGGTCTTCGGTCGCGTCTCCTCTCTGGTCAAGGGCGTCGAGAAGGAACTGGTGCCGGTCCTGAACAAGGCGGGCGGATCGATCGATCGCGTCAACGACCAGCTCGACAAGCTCGACGTCGTGACCGACAGTGCGGTCGATGCCGTCGGGAGCATCGACACCGGCATGCGGGCCGTCGCCGGCGCCGTCAAGTTGCCGGCCAGGAAGATCGCGGCCCTGAGCGCCGGGCTCGTGCACGGTCTCGCGGCCTTCAGGGTCGAGCGCGACTTCGCGGCGGCCATGGCAGCGGCGCGCTTCGCCGCCGAGGAACGAGAGAACCGCTTCGCCGAGGAGTTCGAGTCCGCGGCCGAAGAGGAGAAGAACGCGGGCGAGGAGTAGGGCTTTGGATGAGATCGTCCTCAAGCTGCCTCGCGAGGCGCGCTGGCACAGCGTCGTCTATCTCGTCTTGGCCGGGCTGGCCGCGCGCCTCGAACTGACCGTCGAGGACATCGAAGACTGGCAGCTGGCGCTGACTGAACTGCTCGGGCGCGAGCGTCCCGACGGACGGCTCGAGCTCGTCTTCCGCGCCTCGCCCGACCAGCTGGAGACGCGCTTTGGGCCGGCGGACGATCGGCTTCTAACCGAGCTCGAGTGCCAGAAAGACGGCGTCTGCCTGCACCGCGTGCTCTCGACTCTCACCGACAGCGTGGAAGTCGCGCAGAGCGGCGGCGAGCACTGGGTCGTACTGCGCAAGGCAATCGTTCATCCGGACGGCGTGCACTGAGGCCTGGCGAATGATCGTCAGCGTGCCCGCAGAGTGCTTTCCGGGGCTATCGGCGGCCTCCGAAGGGAAATCGTTCGAAGCTCGAACGAGGTCGTAGATGGACGCCAAAGACAGAGATCTCCTCCGGCGCTACCACGAACAGGGCGACCACGCCGCGCGCCAGCAGCTGATCGAGCGCTACATGTCGCTGGTTCGCTCGCTTGCGCGCCGCTATGCCTCGCGCGGCGAGCAACTCGACGACCTGATCCAGATCGGCGCCATCGGCCTGATCAAGGCGATCGACCGTTTTGACCTCGACCGCGGCGTCGAGCTGACCACCTACGCGACGCCGAACATCATCGGCGAGATCAAGCGCCACTTCCGCGACCACGGCTGGGCGGTACGGGTTCCGCGCGGCCTGCAGGAGCTGAGCATCAAGTTGATGCGCGTCGTCGAGCAGCTGACCGGCGAGTTCGGCCGCTCGCCGACGATCCCCGAACTGGCTGAAGCGACCGGGGCGAGCGAGGAAGAGGTGCTCGAGGCGCTCGAGAGCAGCCGGGCCTATACGCCGCTCTCGCTCTCGGTTGGACCGAGCGGCGACGACGACGATGAGCTCGACCCGCTCGAATCGATCGGCACCGAAGAGCACGAATACGAGATCTCGGAAGACAGGGCCGTGCTCGAGCCGGGAATGCGCGTGCTCGACGCGCGCGAGCGGGAGATCATACGCCTGCGCTTCTACGAGGGCTTGACTCAGTCTCAGATCGCGCAGCAGATCGGCATCTCGCAGATGCACGTCTCGAGGCTGATCCGTCGCGCGCTCGAGAAGGCGCGCAGCGAGATAGCCCCCGAGCTCGGCGACGGGCCCGGCGACGAGTAGCGGCCGCGAGCGCGGCGAAACGCCCGCGATCGTCGCAGCGCTCGGCGAGCGCTCGGGTCGCCCGGCACGCATACAATCACGGCGTGCGCACGTCCGCTGAACTGAGAGAGGGCTACCTCTCCTACTTCGAGAGCAAGGGCCACGTCCTGCGGCCCTCGAGCTCACTCGTGCCCGCGACCTACGACCCGTCGGTACTTCTGACGACCGCCGGGATGCAACCGCTGATGCCCTACTTCCTCGGGCTCGAGGAACCGCCGGCGGCGCGCCTGACCTCGGTACAAAAATGCTTCCGCACCACCGACATCGACGAGGTCGGCACGACGGCGCGCCATCTCACCTTCTTCGAGATGCTCGGCAACTTCTCGTTCGGCGACTACTTCAAGGACGGGGCGATCGAGCTGGCCTGGGAGTTCGTGACTGGTCAGATGAAGCTCGACCCGGCGAAGCTCTGGGCGACCGTCTACCGCGGCAACCCCGAGCATTCGCTCGGCGCCGACGAGGCCGCGATCGCCGCCTGGGAGCGGGTCGGTATTCCGGCCGAGCGAATCGTCCGCCTGGGCGAGGACAACTTCTGGTCGGCCGGTCCGACGGGCCCCTGCGGGCCGTGCTCGGAGATCTACTACGACCGTGGCCCTGAAAAGGGCTGCGGCAAGCCGGACTGCGCCCCGGGCTGCTCGTGCGATCGCTTCCTGGAGTTCTGGAATCTCGTCTTCACGGAGTTCGATCAGCACGCCGACGGGCACCTGACGCCGCTGCCGCGCCAGAACATCGACACCGGCCTGGGGCTGGAGCGCGGCACCGCGATCCTCCAGGATGTCTACTCGGTCTACGAGATCGACTCCTTCCGGGAGATCATGGATTGGGTGAGCGAGGCCTCGGGCTCGAGCAGCAGTGAGTCGGACGCGGCGACGAAGGCGCACCGGGTGCTGGCCGACCATGGTCGCGGCATGGTCTTCCTGGCCGCCGAGGGCGTCAAGCCCGGCAATCTCGGTCGAAGCTATGTGCTGCGCCGAGTCATTCGCCGCGCCGTCCAGCATGGCTCGCGGATCGGTTTCGAAGCGCCCTTCCTGGCTCGATTGGCTGACGTGGTGATCGAGCAGATGGGTGGCGTCTACCCGGAGCTGAAAGAGCACGCGAAGGAGATCGAGGCGGTCCTGACGGCCGAGGAAGAGCGCTTCTCGCAGACGCTGGAGCGCGGCATGCGCCTGTTCGAGGAGCTGGTCAAAGGTAAAAAGGTCTCCGGCGAGGACGCCTTCAAGCTCCACGACACCTACGGCTTCCCGCTCGAGCTGACCCGCGAGCTGGCCCACGAGCGCGGCATGACGCTCGATGAGGAGGGCTTCGCCGAGCGAATGGAAGAGCAGAAAGAACGTTCTCGCGCCGGTGCCCGCGGTGAGGAGAGGCGCGCGGCCGAGCTCTCGAAAGGCGCCGGCTTCAAGACCGAGTTCGTCGGCTACGAGAAGACCGAGGTGCTGGCCCAGATCGGCGCGCTCGAAGAACTCGAAGAGGGGCTCTTCCTGGCCAAGCTGAGGGAGTCGCCCTTCTATCCCGAGGGCGGCGGGCAGGTCGGCGATCAGGGCTTCATCGAGAGCGAGGAGACCGGAGCGCGGGCCGAGCTCGAGCAGACCTTCCGCTTCGAGGACGATCAGGCGCTGCTCTTCCGCGGCGAGGATTTCAAGGCCGGCGAGCGGGTGCGGGCGGTAGTGCTCTGGTCGGCGCGCTTCCCGACGATGGCCAGTCACACCGCGACGCATCTGCTGCACAAGGCGCTGCAGCAGGTGCTCGGTGAGCACGCGCGTCAGGCCGGCTCGGCCGTGCGGCCCGAGAAGCTGCGCTTCGACTTCTCGCACGACAAGGCGCTGACGGCGGCCGAGCGCGAGGAGATCGAGCGCCTCGTGAACGAGGACGTTTTCGCCAACCATCCGGTGCACACGTTCGTGACTCCGATCGAGGAGGCCCGCGCGCTGGGGGCGATGGCGCTGTTCGGCGAGAAGTACGGCGACATGGTGCGCGTCGTCGAAGTGAAGGACGTCTCGCGCGAGCTGTGCGGCGGCACGCATGTGCGCACGAGCGCCGAGATCGGCGCCTTCGTCATCGTTTCGGAGGGCTCGATCGGTTCGGGCCTGCGTCGGATCGAAGCCGTCACCTCGGGCGCGGCGGTCGGCCTGTTGCGCGAGCGCGCGGCCGAGGCCGAAAAGCTCCAGGCCGAGCTGGAGCAGCTGCGCAAGGAGGCCAAGAAGAAGCCGGCAGCCAAGGAGAGCGCCGGGCCCGAGATCACGATAGCCCGTGAGGAGGAACAGGACGGAGTCAAGATTGTCGTCGCCGAGGTCAAGGGCGTCGATGCGGAGGGCCTGCTCGCTGTCTCCGACCAGCTCAAGAACAAGAACGCGCCCGCCGCCGTTGTGGTCGGCGCGGTCGAGGACGGTCACGTGCACCTGGTCTGCAACTTCGACAAGTCGCTGGAGGAGCGCGGGCTCGACGCCGTGCAGGTTGTGCGCGCCGCCGCGGCGCATGTCGGCGGCGGCGGCGGCGGACGAGCGGGCATGGCGCGGGCCGGAGGCAAGGACGCCACGAAACTGCCCGAGGCGCTTCAGGCAGCGGCCGAGGCGATCCTGGGCGCGCTCTGAGCTCCGGCCCCCGAACGCCGAACCGGCGCCACGAGCCAGACGGATAGAATCGCCTGCGGTGAAGGTGCTTGCGCTCGATTATGGATCGGCCAGGACGGGAGTCGCCGTCTCGGATCCGAGCGGCCTGATCGCCCGTCCGCTCACGGTCGTCGAGCAGGTCAGGACGAAGCCCGGCACAGAGCGCCTACTCGCCCTGATCGCCGAGGAGCAGCCCGAGCAGATCGTCGTCGGCCTGCCCTTGACGCTGCGCGGCGAGCACGGCAAGCAGGCGCGCGAGACCGAGGCCTTCGCCAAGAGCCTACGTGACAGCGTGGCGGTGCCGGTCGAGCTGTACGACGAGCGCCTGACCACCGTTCTGGCCGCGCGAACCGCGTCCGATACGCCCGAGGACGCACGCGCCGCCGCCCACCTACTGGAGAGCTTCCTGACTTGGCTGAACCGCCACGAAAACTGAGCCTTCCGCCCGGGTACAAGATCCCCGGTCGACGGCCGAACCGCTGGCTGATCGTGCGCCGGCGCCTGATTGCGCTGCTCGTTTTAGGCGGACTGATCGGGTTGTTGTACGCGGTCGTTCAGGTCGCGCTCGATCGTCGCTCGCATACCCGCTCGACAACGACCACGCTGGTCAAGCCGCTCAAGATCGTCTTCCCCGAAGGCTTCACGCGCCTGGACATGGCCGCGCGCATCTCTTCGGTCGACCAGATAGCGCGCAAGGAGCGAGGCATCAAACCGGCACTCTCGGCGAGCAGATACAAGGAGCTGACCCGAAGCTCGCCGCTGCCCGGAAGCTACGCCGGTGATGGAAAACCGCGCACGCTCGAGGGCTTCCTCTTCCCGGCCACCTACGATTTCCTCCGCTCGACTCCGACCAGTCAGCTGGTCAGCGACCAGCTCGTCGCCTTCCGCGGCACCTGGAAGAAGCTCGACCTGCACTACGCGGAGTCCAAGAACCTGACTCGCTATGACGTGCTGATCATCGCCTCGATGGTCGAGAAGGAAGCATTCTCGCCCGACGAGCGGGCGAAAGTGGCGGGCGTGATCTACAACCGCCTCCATGCGCATATGCACCTCGGCATCGATGCGACGCTTCGCTACGGGCTCAAACTGAAGCCGACCCAGCCGCTGACTCCGCATCTGAGTAGCAAGAGCCCTTACAACACCGGTGAGCGCTACGGTCGCTACGGGCTGCCGCCCACGCCGATCGCCAACCCCGGATTGGCCTCGATGCAGGCGGCGGCTCATCCCGACCGGCGCCACGGCTACCTCTACTACCTGCGCAAGCCGGGCACCGAGCGCCAATACTTCACCGCGAGCGAAGCGGATTTCGTCGCCCACGAGCAGAAATGGGGGTACATCAAGTGATCGCCGGCACGACGAGTCTGGTTGGTCTGATTGGCGATCCGGTGGCGCACTCGCTTTCGCCGCGGATGCAGAACGCCGCCTTCGAGGCCTGCGGCCTCGACTGGGCTTACGTGCCGCTGCACGTACAGTCGGCCGGGCTCGCGGATGCCCTGCGCGGGCTGGGCGCGCTCGGCTTTGTCGGCGCCAACGTGACGATTCCGCACAAGCTGGCAGTCTGCAAGCTCTGCGACGAGCTTTCCGAGGTTGCGGCGCGCGGCGGCTCGGTCAACACCGTGATCGTGCGCGAGGACGGCACTCTCTTCGGCACCTCGACCGACGGCTTAGCGGTAACCAGCGCGGTCGAGCCGGTAGGCGCCGATCTGCTGATGCTCGGCGCGGGCGGTGCGGCTCAGGCTCTGGCGGCGGCGCTGGTCGACGCGGGAATCGCCTCACTCACGATCTCCAGCGCCGAGCGCACAGAGGAGCTCGCGGCCTTCGTGCGAGCGCTCGCGCCCAAGCTCGAGGTGCGCGAACTCGCCTGGCCGCCGAACGGGGAGCAGGCAAAGATCATCATCAACGCGACGCCGATCAAGGACGAGCTGCCCGTGCCGCCGCGCGCCGATCAGCAGGTCGTCGATCTCGCCTACACGCCCGATGGATTAGCCACGGCTTTGATCGCGGCGGCGCGTCAGGCGGGCTGCTCAACCGTGGTGGATGGGCTGGAGGTGTTGGTGCGCCAGGGCGCCGCTTCCTTCGAGCAGTGGACGGGAATCGAGGCGCCGATCGACGTCATGCGCTCCGCCATACGCCCCGAAGGCTGATCGGGGTAGAGCAACCGAGCCCTGGCAAGATCGACTTCCAGCCAATAGATTGGTGACATGACACTTTCTCTCGTCACCGCCGGAGAGTCGCACGGGCCCGCGCTCGTGGCGATTTTGAGTGGTCTACCGGCCGGGCTGGTAGTCGATCGGAAACAGATCGAGGCCGATCTGAGCCGGCGCCAGCAGGGCTACGGTCGCTCGCCGCGGCAGCAGATCGAGCATGACGAGATCGAAGTGCTGGCCGGACTGCGCCAGGGTAAGACGCTCGGCACGCCGCTCGCGCTCGTCGTCCGCAACCGCGACCACTCGAACTGGGCCTGGGGCATGAATCCCTGGCCACCGGAGGGCGAGCCGGAAGGAAAGGGCGCCAAGCCGGTGACCCTGCCGCGGCCTGGTCACGCCGATCTCTCCGGGCTACAGAAGCACGATTTCGACGATATCCGCGACGTGCTCGAGCGGGCCAGCGCCAGGCACACGGCCGTCTTTGTCGCCGCCGGCTCGGTGACCAAGCAACTCCTGCGCGAGATCGGGATCGAGGTTTCGGGCGAGGTGCTCCAGATCGGTATCGCGACGACCGAGAACGCCATGCATGCGGCGATAGACAGGGCGCGGCGCGAGCAAGACACCCTTGGAGGCATCGTCCAGGTGCGCGCCAGGGGCGTCCCGCCCGGGCTTGGTTCCTACGCCGACAAGGACGATCGTCTCGACGGTCGCCTGGCTCAGGCGCTGATGGGCATTCAGGCCGTCAAGGGAGCGGAGATAGGCGAGGGCTTCGCGCTCGCGCGCCTGCCCGGTTCCGAGGCGCACGACGAGATCTTCCGCGACGAGCTCGGCTACTACCGCGGGACGAACCGCGCCGGCGGCCTGGAGGGCGGCGTCACGAACGGCGAGGACGTCGTCGTGCGCGCCGCGATGAAGCCGATCCCGACTCTGATGAAGCCGCTCCGCTCGGTGGACGTGGCAACAGGCGAGCCCGCCGAGGCGCTGGTCGAGCGCTCCGACACGACGGCCGTCGAGGCGCTGGCTGTGATCGCCGAGACCGCGGTCGCCTTCGAGCTGGCCAAGGCGGCGAAGGAGAAGTTCGGCGGCGACGCTCTCGACGATTTCGTCGGCTCGTTCAAGGCCTACCTCGAGCGGATCGACTGGTCACCGAGGTAGGAATGTTCGTGCTCGCAGACGGTTTGAGCACTCGGCGAGAAACTGGCACGAAGTCGGCACGTGCGTGCGCGTCTCTTCGCGCCGCTGGACGGTACTTTTTCAACACCCCGCGGGCGGGTGGCTCGGTGGCGGGCGGAGGAAGATGGTGCCCGTGAACGTCCGCCCGACCCACGCTCTCGATTTCCACATCGCCCTCACCGGCTTCATGGGGGCGGGCAAGACGACGCTCGGTTCCGACCTGGCGCTCGCGCTCGGGCGCAGTTTCATCGACGTCGACGCCGAGATCGAGCGCGAGGCCGGAACGCCGATCAGTGAGATCTTCAGCGCGCGCGGCGAAAGTGAGTTCCGATGGCTCGAGGGAAAACGCATCCGCGACCTGCTGGAGACGCGCGAACCTGCGGTGATCGCGCTCGGCGGCGGCGCGCTCGGCGCCGAGGAGACAAGAAAAGCGCTTAGAGAGCGTGCCTTCACGATCTTGGTCGAAGTGGATCTAGGCAAGGCCTGGCACCGCGTCTCGGGCTCTGGCAAACGTCCGCTGGCACGCGACGAGGAGAGCTTTCGCAAGCTCCACGCCGAGCGACTGCCCGTCTATTACGACTGCGCTGATGCCGTCTCGTCTGATCTGGAGAGCGCGATCCTGGCCGCGGGCGGGGTGGAGGTTTCGGCCGGGGCACTGGCTCGCTTGGGCGAGCTGGCGCCGGGGGAGGGCAACATCTCGCTCGTCACCGACGAGAACGTTGAGAACCTCTACGGCGCCGCGGCCAAGAAGGCGTTGGGAGAGAGGCTCGCCACGACACACGTCCTTCCGCCCGGCGAGGAGGCCAAGACCTTCGCCGGCTTCCAGCGCCTGCTCGAGGAGTTACCGCTGGAGCGCGGCGATCTTCTTGTCGCTCTCGGCGGCGGCTGCGTGACCGACGTGGGCGGCTTTGCCGCCGCCACCTACATGCGCGGGATCACCTGGCTGAGCGCACCGAGCACGCTGGTCGGGCAGGTGGACGCCGGTATCGGCGGCAAGACGGCGATCAACATCGAGAAGGGCAAGAATCTGGTCGGTGCCTTCCACTGGCCGGCGCGCACGGTGATCGATCCTGATCTTCTCGCCACCCTCCCCGCGAAGGAGCGGCGTGAGGGCATGGCTGAACTGGTCAAGACCGGGCTGCTCGCCGGGAAGAAGCTCTGGGAGCTGCCAGACGCCGAGATGGTGCGCGGCTCCGCCTGCCATAAGCTCGAAATCTGCCTGCGCGACCCGCGCGAGCAGGGCATCCGCGCCACGCTCAACCTGGGTCACACCTTCGCGCACGCGCTCGAGACGGCCGGCGCCTTCGGCAGCCCGACTCACGGCGAGGCGGTCGCGCTCGGGCTGGTGGCCGCGCTCCGGATCTCGATCGAGCGCGGGCTCGATCCCGTTTGGCTGGAAGAGGTCGAGCAGGTGCTGGCGCCGAAGCCCGTCCCGGTCGATCGCGAAGCGGCCTGGACCGCGCTATTCCGGGATAAAAAGGTCGCGGGCGGAAAGCCCAAGTTCGTGCTGCTCGAGGCGCCCGGGAAGCCGGTCTGGGGCGTCGAGCTGAGCGAGGACGAAGCGCGACGGGCGCTGAACGCGTTGATCGCCGATTCATAGTCCTTGTTTCTCTTGCCCCGGCTTGCGCTTCTCGGAGCTCGGGGCGCCTCGCTAATCCACCCTCCTCCCCCCACCCTCCCACGGGGCGGGGCACGCTATCAACAAAAAGCTCCCGTAAAAGTGCCTTTTCTGTAACAAGTCGACGCTATGCGTCGAACGAGCGAAGAAGGTAGGGAAGCGGCGCCTTTGCCGGAGCTGCGATCACTAGACTGCCCTCATGCGCGTACACGTCCTGAACGGAGTCAACCTGGACATGCTCGGCCGCCGCGACCCCGAGTACTACGGCTCGCTCACCCTGCCCGAGCTGGTAGGAAAGATCGAAGAGTGGGCACAGGAGCTCGGGCTCCGGGCCATCTGCTGGCAGACGAACTTCGAGGGCCAGTACGTCGAGTGGCTGCACGAGGCGCTCGAACGAGCCGACGCCGTGATCGTCAACCCGGGTGCCTGGACGCATTACAGCTACGCGATTCGCGACGCGCTCGAGCTACTCAAGATGCCGATCGTCGAGGTGCACCTGTCCGATGTCGATGCGCGTGAGGAGTGGCGTCGTATCTCGGTGGTGCGCGACGTGGCGGTAAAGACGGTCATGGGCAAGGGGCCGGAGGGCTACCGCGAGGCCCTGGAGTTCCTGGCCAAGCAATGACTCGGCTCGAGCGCCTGCAGGCCGCGCTGGAGCGGCCGCTACTCGTCACGAGCGAGCCCAACGTGCGTTACCTGACGGGCTTCCATAGCTCGAATGCGGCGCTGCTGGTGGAGCCAAAGCTGGCGCGGCTCTGCACCGATTCCCGCTACACCGCGGCGGCGAAGCTGGTGCCCGGAGTCGAGGTCGTTGACATCGGCCGCGACCTTTTCGCCGGATTGATTGAGTTGCTGCAGGGAGAGACGTCTTTTGAGGCCGAGTCCGTGTCGGTCGCGGCTTTCGAGAAGCTGCGTTCGGGCGGCGCATCGCTTGTCGCGGCGGACGGGCCCGTCGAAGCACTGCGCGCCGTCAAAGACGCTCGCGAGCTGGCCACTATTCGGCGCGCCGCCGAGATAACCAGCGAGGCCTACCGGCGTCTCGCCTCGGAGCCCTTCGCCGGGCGCCGCGAGGTCGATCTGGCCTGGCGCATGCACGAGCTCTTCCACCAGCTGGGCGCCGAGGACGACGCCTTCCCGACGATTGTCGCCTCGGGACCGAATGGCGCTTTTCCTCACGCCGAGCCGACGGAGCGAGTTGTGCAGGAAGGCGATCTGGTCGTGGTCGATGCCGGCGCTTCTGTCGGCGGCTACAACGCCGACTGCACACGCACCTTCGCCTGCGGCGAGATCTCCGCCGAGCGGCGCCGCGCCTACGAGATTTGCCTGGCGGCGCAGGAGGTCGGAGTAGCGGCGACTCGTGCCGGCGTGCTGGCACGCGAGGTCGATGCTGCTGCCCGCGACCTGATCGAGGCGAGCGAGTTTGCCGGCACCTTCGGGCACGGGCTCGGGCATGGCGTCGGCATCGAGGTGCACGAGGCACCCCACGTAAGCGCCGACGCTGGCGAGACGCGGCTCGAAGCCGGAAACGTCGTCACGATCGAGCCCGGCATCTACGTGGAGGGGCTCGGTGGCGTTCGGATCGAGGATCTCGTGATCGTCACCGACAACGGCACCGAGGTGCTGACGACCTTCCCCAAGCGGCTGACCGTTGTCGGCTGACGCCGTCACCGACAACGGCACCGAGGTGCTGACGACCTTCCCCAAGCGGCTGACGGTCGTTGGGTAGACTGGCCGGTCGATGGCCGACGTTGTCAGCACCAACCAGTTCAAGAACGGCATGCACGTCGAGCTCGACGGCGTTGTCTGGCGCATCGTCGAGTTCCAGCACGTCAAGCCCGGCAAGGGCGGGGCCTTCGTGCGCACCAAGCTCAAGAACCTCGACTCGGGCGCCGTCGTCGAGCGCACCTTCCGCGCCGGCGAGAAGATGACGCGCATCTATACCGAGACCAAGAACGTCCAGTACCTCTACGACACGGGCGACGAGGTCGTCTTCATGGACGAGGAGAACTATGAGCAGGTCCACCTGGCGCACGCGATCGTCGAGGATGCGCTCGAGTTCCTGCTTCCCTCGGCCTCCGTGCAGATGCTGGTCGTGGACGGTAAGCCGGCCGGGATTCAGCTTCCCGTCTCGATCGAGATGACGGTCACCGAGACCGAGCCCGGCGTGCGCGGAGACACGGTCTCCAACGTAACCAAGCCGGCCACGCTCGAGACGGGCGCCATCGTCCAGGTGCCGCTCTTCGTCAACACGGGCGAGCGGATCAAGGTCGACACGCGCGAGCGCCGCTATATATCGCGCGCCTAGTGTCGGATCTCGTGCTTGCCCGCGATCGGATGATCGACCGGCTCAAAGGCTGATCGACTAGGCTCTCGGTCGCACGATGCCTGCGCTGATCGACACTTCTATTCGGCTGCTTGGCCAGGAGCCGCTGGCCGGGCGCGTTCCTCCCGGCGACCTTTACAAGCTGGCCGAGCTGCTCGACAGCGCCGGCTTCGCCTATCTGGATGTCTCCGGCGGCGGCTGCTTCGAGGCCGCGGTCAGGCGCGGCGTGGAGAGCCCCTGGGAGCGCATCCGCGCGATCAAGATGCGCACCAAGACGCCGCTGGCCCTGGCACTGCGGGGACGTTTCTTGGTCGGCACCCATCCGGTCGAGGACGAGATCATCCGCAGCTTCATAGCCTGCGCGGCGGCCAACGGTATCGACATCTTCCGGCTCGACGATCCGATGAACGACGTGGACAACCTGCGCGTGGCGGCCGAGGCCGTGCTCGCAGCGGGCAAGGAGCTGGAGGGTGGGCTCGTCTACAGCCCCGGTCGCGCCGGCGACACCGAGCTATTGGTCGACCAGGCGCGCAAGCTGCCCGCGCTCGGCGCCGCCCGCGTCGTCCTGCACGACCCGACCGGCTCGCTGCCGCCGAATCGCGCGCACGAGCTGGTGGAGAAGTTGAAGGCCGAGAGCGGGCTTCCCGTCGCCGTCTACTGCCAGGGCGCCGGCGGTAATGCGCTCGCCTCCTCGATCGAGGCGGCTCGGGCCGGAGCCGAGATGATCGCCTGCTCGATCTACCCGATCGCGCTGACACTGCACCGCGCCCCGGGCGAGGTGCTGGCGCAGACGCTCTCCGGGCTCGGTTTCGACTGCAAGGTCGACGCCGAAGTGCTCTGGCAGGCGTCCGACCTGGTGGACGAGCACATCGGCGACGACGTGATCGCGCCGCTCGCGCCCAGGATCGCCGCCCGCGCCGCCGAGTACGGCTTCCCGCCCGGAATCGTGGCCGCGCTCGACGCCCACCTACAGACCTACTCCGCGGCCGATCTGCTCGATGACGTGCTCGACGAGCTGAATCTAATCCGCCAGGAGCTCGGCTCGCCGCCGCTCGCCTCGCCGACCGTTCAGATTCTCGGCTGGCAGGCCCTATTGCACGTCCTTTCGGCCAATCGCTATCAAACCGTCGTGGACGAGCTGCCGCCGCTGGTGCGCGGTGAGTACGGTCGCACGCCCGACGAGATAGATCCGACCGTGAAGCGCGCGATCGAGCTGCACTCGGCGCAGGCGGTGGAGCCCAAGCCGGCGCCGACGCTGGCAGAGTTGCGCGAGCGCTCCGCGGGGCTGGCGGCCAGCGACGAGGAGCTTCTACTGCTGCGCTTCTTCGACCAGGAGGCCGAGCCGCTGCTGCGCGCGATTCGCAGCCGCACCGCGCCGGACATCGAGTTTTTCGGTGGCGCCGTCGAGCGCGATCGCGCCGAGCGGATCCGCGACATCATTCACGTTGTCCAGGAGACGGGCGTCTCGGAAGTGACGATCGAGGACGAGGACATGCGCGTCACCGTCCGCTCCGGCGCCGAGCACGCGGCGGACTCCTCGGCGCCGCTCGCTGCCGCCGAGTTCGAGCAGACGCCGGAGATGCGCCCGACCGAGGGCATGATCGCGGTCTCCTCGCCGATGGTCGGAACCTTCTATCGCTCGCCCAACCCCGGCACGCCTCCCTACGTGCAGCTCGGCGAGACGATCGAGGTCGGTCAGACACTTTGCATCCTCGAGGCGATGAAGCTGATGAACGAGGTCAAGGCCGAGCAGGGCGGCATCGTGCGCCGCGTCTGCAAGGAGGACGGCGATCCGGTGCAGTTCGGCGATCTTCTGCTCGAGCTCGAGCCGATCGGCGGCAAACCGCTCGACAACTACTGATCTGTCGCTCGGAGTAAAGTTTCGGCGCAGCCTTTCTGCGCAATCAACCGTCTGTTTCATGAGGCTGATCGAAGAATGTTCTCACGAGTCCTGGTAGCCAATCGCGGCGAGATCGCCGTTCGCGTCATCCGCGCTCTGCACGAGCTAGGAGTCGAGGCCGTTGCCGTCTACTCGACCGCGGATGCCGATTCGCTCCACGTTCGTCTCGCCGACGAGGCGGTCTGCATCGGTCCGCCGCCGGCCAACGAGAGCTATCTGAGCATCTCCAACGTGATCGGCGCCGCCGAGACCACCGGCTGCCAGGCCGTCCATCCCGGCTACGGCTTCCTGTCCGAGAATCCGAATTTCGTCGAGGCCTGCGAGGAGACCGGTTTCGTCTTCATCGGGCCGAGCGCCGACCTGATGCGGCGCATGGGCGACAAGTCCGAAGCCAAGCGCGAGCTGCAGGCCGCCGGCGTTCCGCTGGTGCCCGGTACCGACGCGCTCGGCTCGCTGGCCGACGCGGAAAGAAGCGTGAAGGAGCTCGGCTACCCGATCCTGCTCAAGGCCGCTGCCGGCGGCGGCGGCAAGGGCATGCGTTTCGTCAGCGAGCCTTCCGAGTTGAAAGGCGCCTTCCAGGCGGCGAAGGGGGAGGCCGAGGCGGCTTTCGGCGACGGTGGGCTCTATGCCGAGCGGGCGCTGGTGCCGACTCGCCACATCGAGGTGCAGGTGCTCTGCGACTCCTTCGGCGGCGTGCTGACGCTCGGCGAACGGGAGTGCTCGATTCAGCGCCGCCACCAGAAGCTGATCGAGGAATCGCCCTCGCCCGCACTCACGCCCGAGCTGCGCGAGCAGATGGAGCAGGCCACCGAGCACGCCTGCGGCGTCATCGGCTACACCAACGCCGGTACGTTCGAATTCCTGCTCTCCGAGGGCGAGTTCTACTTCATGGAGCTGAACGCTCGCCTGCAGGTCGAGCACCCGGTCAGCGAGCTGGTGACCGACATCGACATCGTGCGCGAGCAGATTCGCATCGCTGCCGGCGAGCCGCTCGAGCTGACGGGGCGCGCGCCGCGCCTGGGGCACGCGATCGAGATGCGGCTGAACGCGGAGGATCCCTCGCGCGGCTTCGTACCCACGCCCGGCCGGCTGGAGCGCTTCCGTCCTCCGCTCGGGCCGGGCGTCCGCATCGACACCTTCGTCGAGGAGGGGATGGAGATACAGCCCTTCTACGACTCGCTACTGGCCAAGCTCATCGTGCAAGACAGCGACCGTCCGGCCACGATCGAGCGCGCTCTGCGTGCGCTCGGCGAGCTCCGGATCGAGGGCGTCCCGACGACCGTCCCGGTGATACGCGAGATCATCGACTCCGCGGAGTTTCGCAGCGGCGAATACTCGACCAGCTTCATCGCCGAGGCGGCGGGCCGCCTGCCGGCTCTGCTCAGGGAATGAAAGAAGCGCTCGTCTTCGAGGAGGAAGCAGGGCGGATCATCGTTCCTTCTCAGACGCTTGCCGCCATCGTCTCGACGGCCGTGGAGCGCGCCGGTGCGCGCGTGCGCCGCTATCCGCGCCGAAGCATCGCCTTCGATCTGAACGGAGACGAGGCCCGCGTCGAGGTCGGCATCGTCGTCCCGCCCGAGGCCGTCCTGCCGGCGCTCAGCGAACAGGTGCAGAGCGCCGTGCACGAGACACTGGCCCTGATGTGTGATCTCGACCGCCTGGCCGTGGACGTGACCGTCGAGGAAATCGCCTGATGGCCGGCCGCAGAGCCGCGCGCAGGACGGCGCTCTTTCTGCTCTATCAATGGGATCTGACCGCCAAGCCGCTGGCCTCGTTGTATGAGGGCGAGGTCGATCCCTTCGCGCTCGAGACCGCCCGTGCCGTGTCCGAGCGGGCCGGTGAGCTCGACAAGCGCCTGAATGAGGTGCTCGAGGGCTGGACGGCCGACCGGCTCGGCGCGCTGGAGAGGAACATCCTGCGCATCGCCGTCTACGAGATCGAGGCCGAGAAGGTGCCCTTCGAGGTCGCCATCAACGAGGCGGTCGAGCTGGCGAAGCGCTATACAACCGACGAAGCGGCGCGGCTGGTCAATGGCGCGCTCGGCAAGATCGCGAGAGAGGGAGGAAGCGAGTGAGCTCAGAGGAAACGCTGTCCCGGGCCGAGAAGCTGCTCGAGAAGGTAGAGGAGACGCGCCGGCAGCTGGAAGAGGCAAAGGATTCGGCGCAGGCGATAGAGATTCTGAGCCGGCTCTCCGAGCTGGCCAAGGAGGTGGAGGCCGAGCTCTCGCGCGCCCGCCGCGAGGCGGAGGCCGAGGCCGATGCGGGCGCCTGACGAGCTGCGCTCTCTGGTCGAGGGTTATCTGCTCTCGCTCGATCTCTCCGACGAGCTCGGCGATCTGCAGGATTCGATGCGCTACGCGCTCTCGGGCGGCGGCAAGCGGATCCGGCCCGTGCTCTGCCTGGCGACCGCCGAAGCGATCGGTTGCCCGCCGGAGCGGGCGCTTCCTGCTGCTGCGGCGCTCGAGCTGGTGCACTCCTTCTCGCTCGTCCACGACGATCTGCCCGCGCTCGACGACGACGCAGAGCGGCGCGGCCGTCCGAGCACGCACATCCAGTGGGGCGAAGCCGTTGCGATTCTGGCCGGTGACGCGCTTTTCGGCGAGGCCGTGCGCCTCGCTCTCAGCTATCCGAGCCCGGCCGTCGCCCGCGAGCTGATCACGGCGACGCAGGGCATGATCGGCGGCCAGTATCTCGACATCAAGGGCTCCGGTGACCTGACCGAGCTGCACCGGCTGAAGACCGGGCGCCTCTTTACCGCCGCGATCGGCCTCGCGCTGGAGGTGGCGGAAGTGCCCACGTCTGCGCAAGCCCCCTGGCGCGCCTTCGCCGAAGAACTGGGGCTGCTCTTCCAGCTGGTGGACGACCTGCTCGACCGGGATGGCTACGTGCTCGTGCACGGCGTCGAGGAGACGCGGCACCTGGCCGACGAGGCGGCCGCCCGCGCCCAGGCGAAGCTCGCCACGATCGACGCCGATACGTCAGTGCTGCAGGAGATCGTCGCGAGCCTGGTCGCGCGGACGAGTTGAGGCGCCTCTCGCGTCGCTAAAGGAAACGGGCGCTTCGGAGATCTGTAGGTACAGGTGAAACGAAACGCAGACTCCCTCGAACAGCTCTACCGCGACCGGTACCGGAACTTCCGCGACATCATGGCGGGCGTGGTCGGGAGCCACGATCTTGCCCGCGAGGTTGTGCAGGAGGCCTTCGCCAGGGCGCTGCGCCAGCAACGCAAGTTCCGCGGCGACGGGAGCCTGGAAGCCTGGGTCTGGAAGATCGCGCTCAACGTCGCACTCAAGAAGCGGCGCGAGCTGGCTCGGGAGTGGTCGCTCGACGACGAGTACGAGGCCGGCACTCAGGAAACGGCTCCCAACAGCGACCTCCGCGCCGCCGTGCGCGCGCTGCCGCCGCGCCGCCGGCTCGTCGTCTTCCTGCGCTACTTCGCCGACCTCTCCTACGCGGAGATCGCCGCTATTGCCGGCATCTCGGAGGGAACGGTCGCCGCGACACTCGCGCAGGCGCACACCGAATTACTCGGCCGTCTCGATGGCGAGGAGGTGCAATCGTGAGTGACGATCTGACGCGTAATGAGATCCTGAGCGCCGGGCCCGACGACGGCGACTGGAGCGACGTGATCAGTCGAGCGTCGCGGGCGCGCCGTCGCTATCAAGTTCGCGCTGCCGTTCTCGTGACCGCACTCGTCGTGGTCGGTGCGGCGTCCGCGTATGCGCTCACCCATCACGGCCAACCGTGGTGCAAGGAGAAACCCGGCGAGGCCTGGAAGAAGACGCTCGCGAGCCATGTCGTCGAGCTCTCGCGGCACGTATCTGTGGCGCCGATCGCAATCGCGGGCGACGGGCACTCGTTCTACGCGGAGATTTACTCGAAGAGCTACTCCGGCATTGTCAAGATCGACGCGATAACGAGTCACTACGTCAAGATTCAGCGAGATACTTACTGGGCGATGGGGAGCGCGGATGAGCGTTGGTTCGTCTGGGCCGATCAAGTGAACGGTTATGGGGCGACTCGGGCGATCTGGTCTTGGGACTCTCGCACCGGTCGGTTGCGCCGGATTATGGCGCCGCGGCGTTCGATTGACGGCGAGTGGCCGAGCGCATCAAACCCTGTCGTGCGCGGCGACTATGCGACTTGGTCGCAAGGAGCTACGGATTACGTAAGCGATGTGCACGTCGTAGATCTCTCGAACGGGCGAGACCGGGTCATCTACAGCGGCTCCGCGTCGGAGCCATTCTTCCTAAGTGGATCCGTGGTGGCGTGGGTCGAGAACGTGAGCGCGCCGAAGAGTAAGAACCCGGACTTCGTGCTGAGGGCTGCCAACGCGCTTACGGGAAGGCGGGTCACTCTCCCGCGAGGGCTTCGCGATCTGCCGAGTTTTGGAGCGACCACACTCGTGACCGATGGGGGTGCGTTCGTCTATTCACCCGAATGGCTGTCGCTCTGGTGGTCCCCCTCTCTCGCGACCCCGGCCCGGCGCGTGTTCCCCATCCGGCGGCAAGGGCGGCAACTCGAAAACTCACTTCAACTGGCCGGTCACTACGTCTCCTTCCAGACGCAGACCGGAGGTACCGATTACCTCGTAGACGCCAGCAACGGGGGCTACGTCAAGATGGAGTGGCCGATCGAGCTTCTCAACACGAAGGTAATGGTATTCGGGGGGCCTTCGCCGTCCAAGGCAGCGCACTCCATACACGACGTCAGCTTCGTCCCGCTGAAGTCGATCCCCGCTATCCGCTCCTGTCCCGAACCGGTGACCGCGACCGGTTAGCGTTGTGCTTCGGCAGGAGTGCGGAAAGGTCGGTACCGATTCGACCCAATTCCGTTTCCCATCCGCGACGATTTCGTTGATACCGTTTTCCGCCCCGTGGGAGGGTGGGGGGTGGCGGGTGGTCAATGAGGCGCTCGAACCCCGAGAAGCGTAAAACGGTGCAAGGAACATGACCAACCGCCCGACAAGGAAACGGCTCGACATCCTGCTCGTCGAGCGCGGACTGGCCGAGACGCGGGCCCAGGCCCAAGCGCTCGTCATGGCCGGTCGCGTGCGCGGCTACAAAAAAGCCGGGCAGCAGGTGGCCGAGGACGCCGAGATAGAGCTCGTAGCCAAGGCGCCCTTCGTCTCGCGTGGCGGCGAGAAGCTCGCACATGCGCTCGACGTGCTCGGCGTCGATCCGGCCGGGATGGATTGCCTCGATGTCGGCGCCTCCACGGGCGGCTTCACGGACTGCTTGCTCCAACGCGGTGTGCGTAGGGTGATCGCGCTCGATGTCGGCTACGGGCAACTGGCGCAGAAACTGCGCGACGACTCTCGCGTGATCGTGCTCGAGCGCGTGAACGCTCGCGAGCTCAGCGAGCTTCCATTCGCGCCGGAGCTGGTGGTCTGTGACGTCTCTTTCATCAGCCTCAGGCTGGTGCTTCCACCGACGCTGGCGCTGGCCGCGCCCGGCTGGCAGGCGCTGGCAATGGTCAAGCCGCAGTTCGAGGCCGGTAAGGAGGAAGTGGGCAGGGGAGGCGTGATCCGCGACCCCGAGATCCGCCGCCGCGTGGTGCTGGGGATCGCTCAGGCCTCGCTCGACTGGCATGCACGGGTGGCCGGCGTCGTAGACTCCGGATTACCCGGCCCGAAGGGAAACCGCGAGATCTTCATCCAACTCGTCAACGACGCCAAGCCGAAGCTCCCAGCCGAGCTCGAGGAGTGGACCCGCGATGCCACCAAGTGAGTCTGTTCGCAGCGCCGCCGTGATCACTCACGGCCGGGTGGAGACAATCGGGGACGCGCTCGAGCGCCTGCACGCTGTCGCCGAGCACAATGACGTGACGCTGCTCTTTCCCAAGGAGGAGCGGGAGAAGCATGGCCTTCCGCTCGCCGACGACGACGTTATGAAGGCCGACCTGGTGATCGTGCTGGGCGGCGACGGCACGATGCTGCGTACGCTCGACCGCTTCATGGACAGCGGCATCCCGGTCTTCGGTGTCAACTACGGACGGGTCGGCTTTCTCACCTCCTGCTCCGCCGCCGAGCTCGAGAACGGGGTCGAACGGGCCTTCAGCGGCGACTACCGGCTGCTCGAGTTGCCGACGCTCGAGGTCACGGCCGACGGACAGCGCCGCGCCGCGATCAACGACATCGTCCTCATCTCCTCGACACACGGACGCGTCGTCGAGCTCAACTGGCAGGTCGACGGCGAGGATTACGGCAACGTCGCCTGCGACGGCATGGTCTGCGCCACGGCGCTCGGCTCGACTGCCTACAACCTCTCGAACGGCGGCCCGGTGCTGGTCTGGGGCATCGACGTGATGTCGATCACCTTCGTCGCTCCGCACACGCTTGCGGCGCGCTCGCTGGTGGTGCCGCGCGGGCGGTCGCTGGTTGCCAGCAACGTCACAGCCGAGATACCGCTTTCGGTGCTCGTGGACGGCCATCCGTTGGCCGAGCTCGGTTTCGGCGGACGGGCCGAGGTCACGTTTGGTGAGAAGCGCGGGCTACTGGCGCTGCTGCCGGAGATCACCTTCGTGCGGCGCTTCCGCGAGATCTTCCCTTCCTGAGAAGCGGCGTCTCCGAGGCACTTGGCTCTGGGCACTCGTGGTGTGGCGTCTCAGAATCGGCGCAGAACTGACACTGCGATGTGCGTTGTACGCGCCGGGAGGACGGTACCGTGGAACAACCCCGCGGGCGGGTGGTTCGGTGGCGGGCGAAAAGAGAAGTGCAGCCGATTCCGACTGACGCTGTTCGCGGTCCTACCCGCCAGCTAGCCTCTGCTGTGATGGTCAGCGACCACGTATCTCATGCTGCGTAGGCTCAGGATCGAGAACCTCGTCCTGATTCGCGAGGCCGAGCTCGAGTTCGCGCCCGGGCTGAACGTCCTCTCGGGCGAGACCGGCGCCGGCAAGACGATCTTCGCCCAGGCGATCGGGCTCTTGCTCGGGCAGAAAGGCGAGGCCTCAGCCGTTGGCCCCGCCGCCGAGGAGGCCTACGTTGAGGCGGAGCTGGAGCTGCCTGAGGGATTTTTCGACGAGGAAGAGCTCGCGGCTCTGGCCGAGCTGCAGCCCGCCGGTGAAGACGGTCTCGTGCTGGCGCGGAGGGTGTTCGCGGACGGCCGCACACGCGCCTACGCCTGGGGCCGCGCGATCGCGCGCGAGGATGCCGCCGCCGCGGCCGAGCGGCTGATCGCCATGTCCGGTCAGTTCGAGCAACGCCGTTTGAGCCGTCCCTCCTTCCAGCTCGACCTACTGGACGCCTTCGCCGGCGAGGAGCAGGGGCGGAGAAGAAGCGAGGCGCGCAGAGCCTGGCGGGAGCTTCTTGCGGCCCGGCGCCGCTACGCCGAGCTGACGCGCGACGCGAGCGCCGTGCAGGCGCGAGTGGAAGAACTGCGGGCGCTGGTCGAGGCCACCGACGAGCTCGACGCGGGTAGCGAGGAGCGGCTGCGCAGCGAGCGCGAGCGAATCAGTCACGTCGCCGAGCTGGCGCAGGGTGCGCAAGAAGCGCTCGAGGCGCTGGCACCGGAGGAGGGCGACGGAGCCGCCGGTCTGGTCGCGGCCGCCGAGAGCGCCCTGGCTCCGCTCGAGCGCCTGGCGCCCGAGCTGGCGGCCTGCGCCGAGGAGTTGCGCAGCGCCGAGCTGGATTTGCGTGAGACGGCGAGCTCGCTGGCGGGCTTTCTGGCCTCGCTAGAGGTCGAGCCCGACCGGCTGGAGCAGTTGGAGGCCGAGCTCGACCGGATCGCCCAGGCCAAGAGACGTTTCCGTTGCCTCGATTTCGCCGAACTGATGGAGAACGCCGCGGCGGCGCGAGCCGAGCTGGCCCAGCTGGACGAGGGCATCGATCCGCTGGCGGTCGCCGAGGCGGAGATGAACGCCGCCGAGGAGCGCGTGCAAGCCTTGGCCGAGGAGCTGCGAGCGGCCCGGCGGAAGGTTACTGAGCCCTTCGCCGCGTCGGTCGCCTCCGAGTTGGCGCAGATCGGGCTGGGAGAGGGCGAGTTCCGGGTCGAGCTGAACGAGCGCGAGCCCGGGCCGAGCGGCGCCGACGAAACCATCTTCTTGATCCGACCCAACCGTGGCCTTCCCTTTGTGCCGGTGGCCGAGACGGCCTCGGGCGGCGAGTTGTCGCGAATCGCGCTGGCGCTGGCGGCGGTGGCCGGAGGAGAGACGCTCGTCTTCGACGAGATCGACGCCGGCATCGGCGGTCGCACGGCCAACACCGTCGCCGACACGCTCGAACGCCTCGGTGCGCGGGCTCAAGTGATCACGATCACACACCTGCCCCAGATCGCCAGCCGCGCCGCGCGCCATTTCTCGGTCGAGAAGATCCCCGGCGATCCGACCTACACCCGCATCGAGGCGCTCGGGCCGGGAGAGCGCGCGGCCGAGATCGAGCGCATGCTCGGCGGCGAGGAGTTCCTGGCCGCGGTGGCTGCTCGAGACGTCTCCTGATACGCGGCGATGCAGAGTGCCGTTCTTGATTCGGCACGGAATCTGCACGCGTAGAGGCGTTTTCCAATTCCGAGGGACAGTAGGTTGTAACCACCCCGCGGGCGGGTGGATCGGTGGCGGGCGAAAAGAGAAGCGCCGCGCAGGCCCATTCGAGGCGCCCGAACCGCTCCGTCCTGCGCTCTACCTACGATCCTTCGTTATGGCGCAAAGAGGGATCGAGACTCGGAGATGATCCCCGCCGTGCTAGCTTTGGAAGTAGTGGAGAGAGAAATCCCGATCTTCCCCGAGCTTGCGATCGCGTCGCCGGGGGAGTCGTCTCTCCAAAGAGCGGGCGCCATCTCTGCCAATCAGCGAAGAAGGAGCGGACAGTGAGCGCGCGCGCGACCAAGTACATCTTCGTCACCGGAGGCGTCGTATCGGCCCTTGGTAAAGGCATCGTCGCGGCTTCGCTCGGCCGCCTGCTCAAGGCCCGCGGACTTTCCGTCCAGGTGCAGAAGTTCGATCCCTACCTGAACGTCGATCCGGGCACGATGAGCCCCTTCCAGCACGGCGAGGTATTCGTGACCGAGGACGGCATGGAGACCGACCTCGACATCGGCCACTACGAGCGCTTCATCGACACCAACTTCGCCGGCGTCTCTTCGAATACCTCCGGGGCGATCTGGGAGACGGTTCTGCGCAAGGAGCGCAAGGGCGATTTCCTGGGCGCCACCGTGCAGGTGATTCCGCACATCACCAACGAGATCAAGCACCGCATTCGCCGCATCGCCGAGACCACTCCCGCCGACGTCGTGATCAGCGAGATCGGCGGCACGGTCGGCGACATCGAGGGACAGCCGTTCCTGGAGGCGATCCGCCAGTTCCGGCGCGAGGTCGGGCAGGAGAATGTCCTCTACATCCACGTCACGCTGGTGCCCTTCATCGAGGCGGCCGGCGAGCTCAAGACCAAGCCCACGCAGCACTCCGTCAACGAGCTGAGGCGCATCGGTATCCATCCGGATATTCTCGTCGCCCGCTCACACGAGCCCATTTCGCAGGAGATTCGCGACAAGATCGCGCTCTTTGCCGACGTCGATGTCGAGGCCGTCATCTCGAACCCCGATGTTCCCGACGTCTATCTCGTTCCGACGGTGCTCAAGCGCGAGGGCTTCGATCGGCTCGTCTGCGACAAGCTGGGGTTGCCAGCCGGCGCCACCGATCTGGGCGAGTGGGACGACCTGGTCGCGCGCATCGGCGAGCTCGAAGGCGAGGTGGAGATCGCGCTGGTGGGCAAGTACGTGAAGCTCCAGGACGCCTACCTGTCAGTTCTGGAGGCGCTGAAGCACGGCGGCATCCACCACGGCTGCCGCGTACGCGTGCGCTGGGTCGACTCGGACGGGATGTCGCTTGAGGAGGCGCGCCAGGAGCTGGAGCAGGTGGACGGAGTGCTCGTTCCCGGCGGTTTCGGCTCGCGCGGCTGGGAGGGAAAGATCCTCGCCTGCCAGGTCGCCAGAGAGCAGAAGATTCCCTACCTCGGCATCTGCCTCGGCATGCACGTGGCGGTGTCGGAGTTCGCGCGCAATGTGGCCGGGCTGGAGGGCGCCAACTCTTCCGAGATGGATCCCGAGACTCCCTACCCGGTGATCGACCTCCTGCCCGAGCAGAAGGAAGTGAGTGATCTGGGCGGCACGATGCGGCTGGGCGCCAGCGCGGTCGAGCTGGTCGAAGGAACCGGTGTTCGCGCCGCCTACGACGAGTCGGTCGTGCACGAACGGCACCGGCACCGTTATGAGGTCAACAACATCTACCGCGAGCGCCTGATCGAGGCCGGTCTTGTTATCTCGGGCACCTACCAGGACGGGCGNNACCCGCCCGGCGCCGCTCTTCCGCGACTTCGTCGGCGCCGCGCTAAAGCGGGCGAGGGAACGGGGCAGCGTGACGGCCTCGGGTGCCGCTGTTCCGGCCGAGACGGGCGCCAAGTAACAGGCTCACCGAGCCCGTCGCGGTCGAGGCTCTAGAATCGACTGATGCCTCAGCGCGTCGTAACGCTCTTCTCCGAGCTGGCTCGTATTCCGAGCGCGTCGGGCAAGGAGCGCGCAGTTGCCAACTATGTGCTCGCCTATCTGCGCGGGCTGGGGCTCGATCCGTACGAGGACGGCTCCGCTCCGCTCATCCCGGGCGAGGCCGGCAACATCGTCTGCCGCCTACCGGGCGCCGAGCCGGGCGGAGTGCCGATCATGCTCTGCGCGCACCTGGACACGGTGCCGCCACAGGGCCCGATAGAACCTCTGCTGGATGGAGGCGTGCTGCGCAACTCGGCCGGGACGATCCTGGGTGCCGACAACAAGGCGGCGGTCGCGGCGATGCTCGAGGCGGCCCGGCGAATCCTCAAGGAGCACCGTTCGCACGCGGGGGTCGAGCTGGTCTTCACGGTGATGGAAGAGGTCGGCCTGCAGGGCGCCAAGCTGCTCGACCTGGGCTCGCTCGAGGCCAGGCTGGGCTACGTCTACGATCAGGCGGCGCCGATCGGCGAGGTCATCGTCGGCGCGCCCTACCACCGCGAGCTGCACGCGACCTTCATCGGGCGCGCCGCTCACTCGGGCATCGCGCCCGAGGAGGGACGCAGCGCGATAGTCGCCTGCGCCCGAGCGATCGTCGATTTCCGCCTCGGCCGTATCGACGAGGAGACGACGGCGAACGTGGGCGTCGTGCGCGGCGGCGTGGCGCGAAACATCGTCCCCGGACTGTGCGAGCTCGAGGCCGAGATCCGCTCGCAGAACGAGAAAACCCAACTGGAGCTGATCGAGGAGATGCTCGAGACGATCACCTTCGCCGCCGAGCAAAGCGAATGTCGCGCCGAGACGAAGCTGATCGAGATCTACCGCGGCTACAAGTTCAAGCCCGGCGATCTGCCCGTCGTGCTGGCCCGGAAAGCGCTCGAGAGCTGCGGCTTCGAGCCCAAGCTCGCTCTCACCGGTGGCGGCGCCGACGCCAACATCTTCAATGCCGGCGGCCTTTCCTGCGTCAATCTCTCCAACGGCATGGCCCACATTCACTCGCCCGAGGAAGAGATCGCGGTGGACGACCTCGTGCGAATGGTGGATGTCACGCTGGCGCTGGTGGACGCGGCGCGGGCGAGCGGCTAGCTGTCGCTGCTCTTCGCGGGGGGCTTCTCGCCGGCGCTGGTCGGGCTGATCTTGACCACAAGCCAGGTGATAGCCGCCGCAAGCGCGATCACGCAGACGATGTAGGCAGTCATTCCCAGAAATCCGAGTACCGTGGCCATCGACTCGTAGAATAGCCATTCGAACTCCTTCCGGAACGAAGCACTCCACCGCCTGGCCGCGCTCGGCGGCACGAGGACGTTGTCCTCGGCCTCGCCCGTAGCCTCCGGCTACGAACGAGGCGCTGCGTCCGAGCCTCGTACTCACCGATCGCACCAGGAGCCGATTCCGTCAGGAACGTTCGGCCGAGGTGGCCGAGGCGTGGATGCCAGGGGCCGCACGGTTCGTGCAGGCGCACTGGTAGTGCGGAAAGCGGACCGGGTGGTCACTGGCGCCGCGAATCGGTCGCATCGGGTGTGCGGGCTTGGCGGAATCGGCTCCCTTGTCGGCGGGTCTTCATTCCGAAATGAGTTCAGGGCTCGGGCTTGCGTGTCGGCGATCACGCAAGCGGTCGGAGTTGCGGGCAAATCCGATGCCGCGAGCAGTGACTCGTAGAATAGGCGCATGGCTCGGGCTTGCGTGATCGTGCTCGACGCGGTGGGGGCAGGTCCGCTCCCTGACGCGTCCCGTTTCGGCGATGAGGACGCGAATACGCTGGGTCATGTTGCCGAAGCGGTAGGCGGTCTCGACCTGCCGGTGCTCGAGGCGCTCGGCCTGGGAAACGTCGCTCCGCTGGAGGGCTGCCCGCCGCAGCCCGGCGCCCCGGCGATCGCCGGCCGGCTGGCACCGCGCTCTGCGGGCAAGGACACGACCAGCGGGCATTGGGAGCTGATGGGCGTCGTCACGCCGCAGCCCATACCGACCTACCCGTACGGCTTCCCCTTCGAGGTGATCGACCTCTTCATGCACCGCACCGGCCGCGGCGTGATCGGGAACAAGGTCGCCTCCGCTGCCGACATCCTTCTGGAGCTGGGCCAGGCGCACGTGGAGACAGGCAAGTGGATCGTTTACACCTCCACCGACTCCGCTTTCCAGCTCGCGGCGCACGAGGACGTCATCCCGCTGGACGAGCTCTACGAGGCCTGTCTGGTCGCGCGCGAGCTGCTCGACGGCAAGCACAAGGTGGGGCGGGTGATCGCGCGTCCCTTCAGAGGCGAGAACGGCGCCTTCGATCTCACCCCCGACCGCCGTGACTTCGCGCTCGAGCCGCGCCGGCCCAACTACCTCACTCTGGTGCACGAGGCGGGCGCCAAGGTCTACGCCGTCGGCAAGGTCGGCGACGTTTTCGCTGGCTGCGACATCGACGAGTCGATTCCGACCAAGTCCAACGCCGAGGGAATCGCTCAGACCGAGCGCCTGCTCGAAGGGCTCGAGAACGGACTCGTCTTCACTAATCTCGCCGATACCGACGAGCTCTGGGGCCATCGCAACGACCCGGTCAACTTCCACCGCTCGCTGCAGGACTTCGACAGCCGCCTGCCCGAGCTGCTCGCCCACCTGCGCGAGGGCGATCTGCTGGTGCTCACCTCCGATCACGGCTGCGACCCGACCACCCCCGGCAGCGTGCACACGCGGGAGTACGAGCTCCTGCTCGCCTACGTCGAAGGCACGAACGCCGCCGGCCGCATCCACGAGGGTGAGCCGGCCGACGTCGGCGCAACCGTGAATGCCTGGCTGGGCGGTCGCTTGCCCGGGCGCAGCCTTCCCGGCAAGCCGTTCGTCACGCCTGCCTGAAGCGGCGGCGGTCTGCCGCCCGGCCGCGGCTAGGCTTGGTACGTGCCCGAGCTTCCCGAGGTCGAGACGATTCGCTGCAAGCTCGAGCCCCTGCTCACAGGCAGGACGATCGTCCGCGCCGAGATCGTCGACCAGCGCCTGACGCGGCCGCGAGCCGCCGACGAGCTGGCGGCCGAGCTCGAGGGAGAAGGGATCGCGGCGCTCGATCGCCGCGGCAAGTACCTGCTCTTTCGCCTGCAGAGCGAGCTCACGCTGGTCGTCCATCTGCGTATGACCGGCTCGCTCAGACATCGCCGCATCGGCGCCGAGGAGTGCGGCCACGAGCGCGCCCGGCTCGAGCTCGACGACGGCACGGAGCTCGTCTACCGCGATGTGCGCCGCTTCGGCACCTGGCAGCTGCTCGCGCCGCGCGAGCTCGAGGACTATCTGGAGGCGCGCGTCGGGCCCGAGCCGCTCGCCGCGGAGTTCACGCCTGGACTTCTGGCCGGGCGCCTGGCCGGGCGCCGAACCGCGCTCAAGGCGGCCCTCCTCGATCAGCGCACGCTGGCCGGGCTGGGAAACATCTATGTCGACGAGGCGCTCTGGTCGGCGCGCCTGCACCCGCAGGTGGCGGCCGGATCGCTTTCCCGGCAGGCGACCCTACGTCTGCACGGAGCCATTCGCGAGGCGCTCGCGCTCGGCATCGCCCGCCAGGGATCGACTCTGCGCGACTACGCGCTCCCCGACGGAGGGGCCGGCTCGATGCAAAACGAGTTTCGCGTCTACGGGCGCGAAGGCGAGCCCTGTGAGCGCTGCGGCGGCGCGATCTCGAAGGCTCGGGTCGCCGGTCGTGGAACCTGGTTTTGCCCGCGCTGTCAGCGGCGTCGAGGCAGCGAGAATCAGTCAGGCGTTACGTGATGCTATTGAGGTAGTCGACGAACTCCGACATGGAAATTGTCTTCGCGTTCTTTTCCGGGACGCTCCCTTTCGCCCAGCGGAGGTTCGCCTGGCCAATCCAGAGCTTCCCGACGTTCTTTCCGGCACGTTCGTCGCGAATCCTGATGAGCACGCCTTTGCTCCCAAGCTTTACCTGGGGCACGTCCTCGATCGTTACTCGCATCTTCCGCTCCTTTCGACCGAACCATCCCCCGCTGCTTCGACGGGGTCTGTTGCGGCGCTAGGGCATCTAGCCGATACCACGAGTCACCCTAGGCAGCACCGCGGACGGTAGTTCGCTTACCGGGCCGCGCACTACACTGATTTCGTGGGAAGAGCGCTCAAGACAGAAGCCGTCGTTCTACGCTCTTTCAGGTTGGGCGAGGCCGATCGTGTGCTCCATCTCTACAGCCTCGAGCGCGGTCGCATCGGCGCCGTGGCCAAGGGGATCCGCAAGACCAAGTCGCGCTTCGGCGCCCGGCTGGAGCCGCTCTCGCACGTCGAGATCATGCTGCACGAGGGTAAGAGCGAGCTTTACACCGTCACCGGCGTCGAGCTGCTCCACTCGCACCGCGCTGCGCGCGAGGATGGTTACCGGCTCAACGTCGGCCTGATCGGCGCCGAGGCGATGTTGCGCCTGTTCGGCGAGCAGGAGTCGAACCCGCGCGCCTTCGAGGCGCTGACCCGCTTCCTCGACCTGCTCGACGAGATTCCGAGCCGCGCACCGGCCCGTCCGGCGCTCGAGCCGCTGGTGCTCTCGTTCCAACTCAAGCTGATCTGGCTGGCCGGCTATCTGCCTCATCTGGGCGGTTGCGCCGAGTGCGGCGGCGGGCCGCCCTTCGCTGGCTATTCGGCTCGTGCCGGCGGTGTCGTTTGCGAAAACTGCGGCGCTGGATCGTTGCCGCTCTCGGCCGGCGGCTTCGCCGGATTGGAAGGGTTACTGCACCGTCCGCTCGTCGAATCGGGCGCGATCGGGCTGGATGAGCAGGCCTCACGCGAGTGCCTGACGGTGATCACATCCTCCTATGAAGAGCACGGCGGCTTCCGACTGCGTACGCTTTCAGCATGAAGAAGGAACTTCCAGGCGGATACGAGCTCGACGACAGCGCCGCGAGGGTCGATCTCGCGGAGGTGCACCGTTTCCTCTCGACGGAGTGCTACTGGTCAAAGGGACGCTCCTTCGAGACCCAGGTGCGGCTGGTGCAGGAAGCGAGTCGCATCGTAGGGCTCTACCACGAAGGCCGTCAGATCGGTTTTGCCCGAACCGTCTCGGATGGCGTCTTGTTCGCCTACTTGACGGACGTTTACGTTCTGCCCGAATACCGAGGCCGGGGCTTCGGCGCGATGATCGTGCGCTTCAGCGTCGACGAGGGACCGTTTGCGCACACGCGCTGGATCCTGCATACCGTCGACGCGCACGGCCTGTATAAGAAGTTCGGCTTTGCTCCGCCCACCGCCAGGACGCTCGAGCGCCAGGCGCCCAGCTAGAACTTGGCGCTCTGAGGTGCGAAGTCCGAGGCCGCAGTCTCAGTCTCGGCGCTGAATCGGCACGTGGCGGTGCGTCTTCAGTCGATTCGCGCCGGTAACTTCAAATCACCCCGCGGGCGGGTGGCTCGGTGGCGGGCGAAGAGAGAAGTGCCCCCGCGATCCGCCGGCCAAAGAGCGGTCGGCAACCAACTCGGAGCCCTACTCGCCCTTCGGAGACTGCCAGGGCGCGGCCAGTTGCTCGGCCAGGTGGGCGCCCACCTGTGAGATGGCGACTCGGATCTGAGCCAGCGAGTCGCGGTCGCGGATGGTGACGGTGTCGTCCTCTAGCGTCTGGTCGTCGATCGTGGCAGCCCAGGGAGTGCCGATCTCGTCCTGGCGCCGGTAGAGCTTGCCGATCGCGGCCGTGTCGTCGTAGACGGCCATCGTGTGCCGCTTGAGGTCGTCCTTGATCCGGTGGCAGAGCTCCACGATCTCGGGCCGTTTCTTGAGGAGCGGGAGCACGGCCACCTTGTAGGGCGCGAGNNCGATCTCGTCCTGGCGCCGGTAGCGGCGGCCGATCGCGCCCGAGTCGTCGTACTCGACCACGAAACGGCGGCGGAGCTCCTCATACAGCGAGCGTGCCTTGGCGACCATCTCCTCGTTCTTGCCGATCAGGGGCAGGATGGCGGCCTTGACCGGCGCGATCTGAGGATGGAGCCTGAGCAGCGTGCGCGGCCTGCCGGCCACCTCCTCCTCGTCGTAGGCATCGACGAGGAAAGCCAGTAGCGAGCGATCGGCGCCGGCCGAGGGCTCGATCACGTGCGGGACGTAGCGCTCGCCGTCCTGCCCGACGTACTCCAGCTTGGTGCCCGAGAACTCGCTGTGACGGCTCAAGTCATAGTCGCCGCGGTTGGCGATTCCCTCCAGCTCCGACCAGCCGATCGGAAACAGATACTCGACGTCGGCGGTGCCGCTCGAGTAGTGCGAGAGCTCCTCGGCGGAGTGCTCGCGCAGACGCAGGTGACTCGCGCGCAGTCCGTAGCGGTAATACCAGCCCATACGCTGCTCGAGCCAGTACTCGTACCACTGCTTCGACTCCTCGGGCGGCACGAAGAACTCCAGCTCCATCTGCTCGAACTCGCGCGTGCGGAAGAGGAAGTTGCCGGGCGTGATCTCGTTGCGGAACGACTTGCCGATCTGGGCGATGCCGAAGGGCGGCTTGCGTCGCGCCAGCTGCAGCACGTTCTTGAAGTTGATGAAGATGCCCTGCGCCGTCTCGGGGCGGAGATAGACCTTCGAGCCCGACTCCTGCACCGGCCCGATCGTGGTCTCGAACATCAGGTTGAACTGGCGCGGCTCGGTCAGGTCGCAGTCGGAGGTCTCGCCGGGGTGCTTGCTCGGCTTTTTGCCGCACTCGCAGTGCTCGAGATCGTCGGCGCGGAAGCGCCGCTTGCAGAAGCGGCAGTCGACCAGCGGGTCGGAGAAGCTCTGCAGATGCCCCGAGGCCTCCCAGACGCGCGGGTGCAGGATGATCGTCGAGTCGAGCGCCACGATGTCGTCGCGCTCCTGGGTCATCGCCTCCATCCAGCGCGCCTTGACGTTGTTCTTGGCCAGCACGCCGTAGTGGCCGTAGTCGTAGGAGGAGCCCAGCCCGCCGTAGATCTCAGAGGAAGGGAAGACGAAACCGCGCCGGCGGCAGAGCGAGACGACCTTATCCATCGTCACGACGTCGTTGGGTTGGCTGGCTTCGCTCATCGGAGGCTCCTCGTCGGCGCTTGGGGAGGACAGGTTATAGGGTCGTGCGATGCGGCTGCGACGGATCACGGCGATCGCGCTGGGGCTAGGCCTGCTCGTCGCGTGCGTTTATCCAGCGCTACGCGTCTACCGCCATCTGTTCAATAGCCCTCCGCCGGTGCCCAAGCGCGCCTACACGACGCTACGCCACACGAACAGGGCGCAACAGATGCGTCTCACCGTTCGCCCGTTCGAGCTTCGCAGCTCGCTTCTCCGGCGCTCGCTGCGAGAGGTGTTAGTTCTGCCGGACGGGAAAAGCACGGGACGCCCGCTTCTCGTTCTCCTGCACGGCCGTAGCTCGAGCCCAGGTGCTTTTCTCGGCTCGGCCTGGCTTGACGGACTGGCCGCGCTTGGGGCAAAGGCTCCCGATCTCCTGTTGGTGAACGGCGGCGATCACCGCTACTACCACGATCGCGCCGACGGTCGCTGGGGCAGCTACGTGATGCGGTAAGCGATTCCGGCGGCGCTGAAACGTACGGGCGCGGACCGTCGCCGCATCGCCATCGGCGGTATCTCGATGGGCGGCTTCGGCGCGCTCCGGCTCGCACTGCTGAATCCCGGGCGTTTCTGCGCGGTCGGCGGGCACTCGCCGGCGCTGTGGCGGACAGGCGGCGAGACGGCGCCTGGCGCCTTCGACGACGCCGTAGACTTCAAGCGAAACGATGTGATCGGGCTGGCTGACCGCGATCGGCAAGCGTTTGGCGACACGCGACTCTGGCTCGATGCCGGCGATCACGACCCGTTCCTGTCGGCTGATTCCGAGCTGGTTCGAGTTCTGCGTGCGAGCGGAAAGAAGATCACCTTCCACGTCTGGCCGGGCTATCACTCCGGTTCATATTGGAACGCGCACGCCGCCGTCTATCTGCGCTTCTACGCCGACGCTCTGGCCGATTGCTGATCGCTCGGGGAGACACGCGGGCCGGACACATATTTCCCCGAAAAATCAGCCACTCGCAGCGAAAAATCGTCTTGTTGGAGTCTCGGAACGGTCGTAGACTGAGATCAGAGGGTGACTCTCGAGCGCAAGTCACCTGCCGAATTCGACTTTGCGCCCGAAGCGAGCTTGGAGGGGTCCATGTTGCGTTTCGGAAAGCCAAACGTCGAGAAGTTGGAGGGGAAGAGCGACGTAGCCCGCCTGACGCGCGTGCTGGGCTCATCGTCGCGAGTCGATTCGCGGGTCGAGGCCCTGCGTGCTCTGATCAGGCTCGGAGAGCAGGATCTGGTCTTGGGCGCGCTCGGCGACGTAGCGCCCGAGGTACGGGAGGAGGCGGCCCGTGCTCTCGGCCAAAGCGGCGACATGCGAGCCGAGCTTCCCCTTGTGCTGGCGCTGCGCGACCACGACTGGCATGTGCGCAGTGCCGCGGCCAAGGCGCTTGGCCAACTCGGCGACAGCGAGGCCGAGGAGCCGCTCGTGGCCGAGTTCGAGGACACGAACAGCCACGTGCGGGCGGCGGTCGCCGAGGCGCTCGGGCGGTTGGGAGACGTTCGCGCCGAGGATCCGCTCGTCCGGGAGCTCAACGACGGCGATCGTCTCGTGCGAGCGAAGGCGGCCGAGGCGCTGGGCCAGATCGGCGACCAGCAGGCGGTCGAACCTCTTCTAGTCGCTCTCTCCGACAGCGACGCTTATGTGCGTGAGGCGGCGGCGCGGGCCGTCGGCTGCCTGGGGGACACGCGGGCGATCGATCCGCTGATCGCGCTCCTGGCCGAATCCGATTCCGGCGTGCGAGCACAGGCCGCCGAGTCGCTCGGCAAGGTCGGCGACGCTCGCGCCCTGGGGCCACTCGTCGAGGTGCTTGGCGATCGCTGCTATGACGTCTGCCGGATGGCCGCCCGCTCGCTGGCGCGACTGGGCTGGCGACCAGGCTGTAACGAGAACGGCGCCCGCTACTACCTCGCTCTGCACATGATCGATCGGGCAGTCGAGATGGGCTCCTGCGTCGTCAAGCCGCTGATCACGGTGCTGCTCGAGGACGACTCGCACTCGATGCGTGCGTCCGCCGCGCGAGCGCTGGGCGAGATCGGCGACAGTCACGCGGTCGGCCCTCTGATCGCCTGCCTCAACAACATCCGCGTTCCCGAGGTGGTGCGCTCGGCGTCGGCCGAGGCGCTGGGCGAGTTCGGTGACGCCACCGCCATCAGGCCCCTTCGCACCGCCCTTCTCGATCACGACGTCGAAGTGCGAGACACGGCCAAGCAGGCGCTCGACCGGATCAACGTACGTCTGGGTTGGCCCGGCGCGACGGTCAAGTCCGGCTCACGCTAGGCTGCCTGCGTGGAGCCGGGAGTAGAGGCAGCGAGAAGCGTCATGCCCGTGAGCGTGCGCGTCCCGCCGCGTATCAGCCCCTTTCGCTGGGCCCTCTGGTGGGTCCTACTTTTCTTCTCTCTGATCCTCTTCTACGGCCTCTTCGCACCCTTCTGGTTCGGTCTGCGACTGGCGGCCTGGACGGCCGAGTTCAGAGCGCGCAGGCAGAAGGCCAGGCTCGTCCGCCAGGCGGGCTAGAGAATCGCGCTGCAGCCCTGGTTGGCGGCCCAGATCGCCAGCACGACGCTCGCGGCGGCGATTGCGATCAACATCCCGTAGCCGAAGATGCCCGCCCGTCCGTAGAAAGCGTGGGTACGGCCGAAGCGCGAGAGCGCGAGCATGGCCAGGATTCCGCCGATCAGCCCGCCGACATGCCCGCCGGCCGAGATGTTGCTACCGGGTTGGAACGTGAAGGCCAGATTGATGATCACGATGACGTAAAGCCAGCTGCCAAAGAGTGAGATGCCCTGGCGCTCGAGCACCAAGCCGGCGCCGAAGAGGCCGAAAATGGCGCCCGAGGCACCGGCCGTATAGACACAGGGCGAAACGAGAATCGCGCCAGCCGCTCCGGCCAGGCCGGCCGTGAGGTAAAGCAGGAGAAAGCGGCCGCGCCCCAAGCGCTCCTCGAGCGGAGCGCCGACGAACCAAAGAATGAGCATGTTCATGCCCAGGTGCTCCGGGCCGAAGTGCATGAAGGCCGAGCTGAGAAGACGCCAGTAGTCGCCGTTCGCGACGCTTGGCCCGGAGAGCACCCCATGGGTGTAGATCGTTCCGGCGTCGGAGTTGATCCCTCCGCCGGTAGCGACCGTGAGTAGGTAAACGATGATGTTAATGGCGATCAGCGCCCGCGTGACCACGGCGCCCGATCCTTCGTAGTGCGCCCGCCGCACCGTCCTGGTTACCCTCTCGATTCCCTGCGGCTTGCCCGAGTGCTCGGGGCAGCGGATGCCCACCGGCGCGAAGGTCGCGCACTCGGTGCAGATCGGGCGCTCGCAGACCGAGCAGGAGAGCCCTGTCTCGCGATCGGGGTGTCGGTAGCACGTCGCCATATCTGACTTCTCGGTAGCCTACTTGTCATGCGAATACACGTGTCCTTCACCCCGTTTGACCCTGTTGATACGCCGCTGGCGGTCGTCATCGACGTCTTGCGAGCCACCTCGACCATCACCCAAGCGCTGGCCTCCGGCTACGAGCGCGTCATCTGCTGTACCGAGATCGAGGACGCCCAGACACTGGCCGCCGAGCACAGCCCGGCCGTGCTCGGAGGCGAGCGCAAGTGCTCGCCCATTCCCGGCTTCAACTTCGGCAATTCGCCGCGCGAGTACGTCGGCGAGCCGGCCGCTCCGACGCTGGTGCTCTCGACCACCAACGGCACGCGCCTGCTCGTCACCGCCGCCGCGCACGCCGAGCGCGTGCTCGTGGCCTCGCTGCTCAACCTGAAGGCGCTGATCGAAGCTGTGCGCGCCGACGGAGCCGACGAGTTGGACATCCTCTGCGCGGGGTCACGTGGCGAGCTGTGTCTCGACGACGCCTACGTCGCCGGGCGCATCGCTCAGCAACTCGACGGCGATCGCACCGACTCGGCCACGGCGGCGATCAGGCTGGCGCAGTCCTTCGCCAGCGCCGACGACGGGTTGCGCGTCAGCCAGAGCGCCCGCAATATCGTTGCCGCCGGGCTCGAGGACGACATCGCCTACTGCGCGCAAGAGAGCATCCATGCGATCGTGCCGCGCCTCAAGGGCAGCGTGGGTGCCGGCGTCGAAGTAGCTCTCTCGTAGCTGCCGCGATGAACGCTTTCGAGTCGGTCTCGCTAGCGCCGCTGCCGATGGCGCTTCGCTGGCTGATGCCGGCGCCGTCCTGGAAAGCGGACGAGCACGGGCTGGAGCTATCCGCCGCCGGCGCGACCGATCTCTTCAGCGATCCGGCCGGTGGGAGCCCACTTGCGAATGCGCCCGCGCTGATCGGCCCGGCGCCGGAAGGCGACTTCCTCTTCAGCGCCCGCGTCGCCTGCGCGCAGCGCTCGACCTTCGACGCCGGCGTTCTGCTCCTCTACCGCGACGAGCAAAACTGGGCCAAGCTCTGTCTCGAGCTCTCACCCCAGGGCGAGCCGACCGTCGTCTCGGTCGTGACGAGAGGCGTTTCCGACGACTGCAACTCCTTTGCCTGCGAGCGAGCCGAAACTTTTCTTCGCATTGCGCGCAGCGACGACTGTTTTGCCCTCCACGCCTCGAGCGGGGATGGCGTCTGGCGGCTTGTGCGTTACTTCGCGCTCGACGGCGCGGGCGCGGTCGAGATCGGGTTTCTCGCTCAGTCGCCTACCGGCGACGGTTGCAGCGCGCGTTTCGAGCAGATCGCCTTTGAGCGGAGGCGCCTCGGCGATCTCAGAAACGGCGAGTGATGACGAGCAAGGCCGAGGCGCCCTCGTCGGGATGGCCTGGGCGCTGAAGTCTCGTCCCGCGCGCGGTAGCTAGTTTCGGTACCAAGCCGGCACATTCTCGGGAGCCTTTTCTCGATACCGTTTCCCGCCCCGTGGGAGGGTGGGGGGTGGTGGGTGGGCAAAGGCGCCACTACCCCGAGAAGTGAGCCTCCATCTAGCTGCGCGCTCTAAGGCAGAGAGGGCGCGCTAACGCTTCTTTGCCGCCGCCCTCGTCTTCTTGCTGTCGGTCGCGAGCTTGCCGTCCTTCATCGTCAGGCGGCGCGGCGCACGAGCGGCGAGCCCTGCGTCGTGGGTCGCCACGATGATCGTCGTGCCGTGCCGCGCCGCCAGATCGGTGAGCAGAGCGATCACGTCGGCGCCGCTCTTGGTATCGAGGTTGCCGGTCGGCTCGTCGGCGAGCACCACATGTGGCTCGGCCAACAGCGCCCTGGCGATTGCGACGCGCTGCTGCTCTCCACCGGACATCTGGCCGGGCAGGTGGAAGGCGCGATCGCGGAGGCCGACCTCGGCCAGCATTGCCAGCGACCGCTCGCGTAGCTCTCCCGCCGAGACACCGAGAGGTGCGAGACCGGCCTCCACGTTTTGCAAAGCTGTCAGGGTTGAAAGCAGGTTGAACTGCTGGAAGATGAAGCCGAAGGAGCGCAAGCGCAACTCGGCCAGCTCGCCGTCGGAGAGCGAGGCCAGATCACGTCCCTCGAAAAACACCTGGCCGCTGGTCGGCCGGTCGAGCGCTCCGAGCAACTGTAGGAGCGTTGTCTTGCCCGAGCCGCTCGGTCCCTCCAGCGCGATGAGCTCTTCCTTGTCGATCGTCACGTTAATGTCGTCGACCGCCTTGATGGTCGAGTTTCCCATCTGGAAAGACCGGGTCGCGCCGCGCAACTCGTAGAGTGGGGTCGACATCACTCGACCTGCCTCAGGGCATCGGCAGGACGAAGTTGCGCGGCGCGGAATGCCCCGGCCGCTCCGGCGAGGAGACCGCCAAGGATTGCGAGAGCAAAACCGATCAAAATGATCGATCCGGCCAGTGGTGCATGCAGGGCGACCTGGCTCGTCGTCGTTTGGGCCGCCGATTGAGTGGCACCGAAAGCGCCTCTGAATCCTCCCGTAGTCGTGGAGTTACCGACCTTCGATGAAGCCGAGAGAGAAAGGTTGAAGGAGTTGATAACGGCGGCCGCGACTATGCCTATTCCCACGCCGACCACACCGCCGATAACGCCCTGAGTCAGGGACTCGGCGGTTATTTGCCTGATCACGAGCCTTCTCGACCAGCCCAGTGCGCGCAGCGTCCCGATCTCGCGCACCCGCTTGGCGACCGAGGATAGCGTCAGCAGCGCGGCGAGCATGATGGCCATGGCGATCACGATGATCGAGAGAGCAAGTCCGAGGCTCTTGGCGAGGTTGGAGGCGGTGACGAGCGAGCCCGAGATCTGATCGGCCTCGCTCTTGTTGCTGGCGACCTGGGCGCTCGGGAGCGCACTCTTGATCTTCTTCTCCACCGCGCCTACGCCCGAGCTCTTGCTGGCGCGGACGAGAACGACGTTGATCTGATTCTTCTGGCCGGCGAGCGTCTGCAGCTGCTTCAGCGGTACGTAGACGTCGGCGCTCTGACCGCCGAGGGGAGCCTGAACGAGCCCGACGACGCGAAACGTGGTTTTCTTGATGCTGAGCGTCGAGCCGACCTTGAGCTTGTGGCTGGAAGCGTAGGAGTTGGCAACTAGCGCCTCTCGCGCGTTCTTCTTCGACAGGAAGCGACCCTTGCTGACCTGGGTCTTCGTGATCAGGCCCATGTCTGTCTGGCTCGTGTCCACGCCGCCGATCGTGTAGGTGGAGGTCTTGATGTTCGTCTGCGGCGTATTCACCTGCTTTCTCAGGGTCTGTCTCCGTGTGGTGATCGTTTTCTGGAAGCGCTTCATGCTCGCGGGCATGCACTTGCGCATCGCTGCGCCTCCGCCGAACATCCCCGGGCCTCCCTGATCCTGCCCCTGGCCGCTCAGGCTGCCGCTCTGCGATGACTGGCCGCCGGTTGTAGCGGTTGTCTTGGTCGAAGAGCTGGATTTCTTCTCCTGCTTGGCCAGGCAGGCGGCCATCTTCGCCAAGTCGGCTGCGGAAGGTCGTTTCGTTTGCCCCGAAACATTGATCTGTTGACCACCGGTCCTGAACGAGGCGGTGATCTTCGGGATCTTCCCTTCCTGATGCGTCACGGTCAGCGTCAGCCCGGTTGCGATCTTGGCGACGCCGGAAATAGAGGAGACGCTATTCGCCTGCGACTGCGCGAAGCTGGGCTGCGTGCCGGCCGAGAAGGTGTCGTACGAGAAGTGCTGGCCGGCCTTGCCCAGCGAGGCGAGGTTGGTTTCCAGCATGCGATTGGCAAAGGCCCCGCCGCCGTATCCTTCCTCCTGGGCCGTGACCGTCAGGTCGGTGCCGATGCTCGAGAGCGGATTGAGCGCCGTCTTCTGAGCCTGGTCGAGCCCGTGCGAGAGCGAAGTGATGACGATTACCAGCGCAACTCCGAGCGCGAGCCCGAGCATGGTCAGGATCGTGCGGCCCTTGCGCCGCAGCAGCTCGCTGCGTAGATAGCTCAGATAGAACACGGACGAAACGAAAGCAGTTGTCCCTAAGACGGCGATGAGAGTCGGGCCGTTTCCACGCTTCTCTCACCCCCCTCTTAGTGTCTGTGCCTTAACTTTCTCATATAGGGACCTTGAATATCGCGCGCGGGCCCGGGAGGGCGATGGGAGGAAGTAGATGGAGATTCTAGTTGTCGATGATGATCGCGCCGTTCGCGAGGCGCTGGAGCGCGCGCTCAGCCTCGAAGGCTTCGACGTCGAGCTGGCTGCCGACGGGGCCGAGGCGCTGGCCGCGGTCGAGCGCCGTCAGCCCGACGCGATCGTGCTCGACGTACTGATGCCCGGCGTCGACGGGCTCGAGGTCTGCCGCCTGCTGCGTAAGGCGCAGAGCAGAGTCCCGATCCTGATGCTGACCGTTCGCGACGACCTTAGCGATCGGGTCGAGGGGCTCGACGCCGGCGCCGACGACTACCTGGGCAAGCCCTTCGAGCTGGAGGAGTTGCTGGCCCGCGTGCGCGCCCTCCTGCGCCGGGCCACGCCCGGCTCGAGCGGAGAGACCCTGCGCTTCGCCGATCTCGCTCTCGATCTCGGCACGCTCGAGGCACAGCGAGGCAAGCGCAAGTTCAGGCTCTCGGTGACCGAGGCGAACGTGCTCGAGTTCTTCATCCGCAACCCGCGCCAGGTGCTCTCCCGCGCGCTCGTCTTCGAGCGGGTCTGGGGCAGTCACCTCGGCACCGAGTCGAACACCCTCGACGTCTACGTCGGCTATCTGCGCCGCAAGACCGAAGCCGGCGGCGAGCCACGCCTCATCCACACAGTTCGCGGCGCCGGCTACGTGTTGCGTGAGCGATGAGCCTCCGCGTTCGCCTAGCCGCTGTCACGACCGCGGTCGTCGCCCTCTCGGTGCTGATCGCCTCGATCACCATCTTTGTCTCGATGCGCAGCGATCTGCTCGTCAACGTCGACAACGAGCTGAGAGACCAGGCGGCTCAGGTGCAAAAACAGCCGTTGATCGCCGGGCCTCCGGCCGGAAAATCGTTCACCTTTCCCACACAACACTTTGGCCGGCGCGACTATTTCCAGCTCGTTCTGGCCGGAGGTGAAACGACCCGTCCGCCGAGCGAGCCAGGAGTGCCGGTCGATTCCCGCACGCTCGCCGTCGCCAAGGGGAAGAGTGAGGCCTTCTTCGCCGACGCGACGGTCGCCGGCGTTCATGCGCGCATCTACACCGTGCCGGTTGCGAAGGGAGTAGCGCTTCAGATAATCGATCCGCTCAACAACGTCGATCACGAGTTGCGGCGGCTGGAGTTGATCCTGCTTCTCGTCTGCATCGGCGGGATCGGTCTGGCGGCGGGAGGAGGAATGATCGTCTCGCACACCACGTTGGTAGCCGTGCGCCGCGTCAGCGACGCGGCCGAGCGCGTGACGAGCACGCTGGATACGAGCGAGCGAGTACCCGAGAGGGGCAAGGACGAGCTCGGCAGGCTGGCCGTCTCCTTCAATGCCATGCTGGCGGCGCTGCAGGAGGCGATCGAGACGCAGAAGCGCTTCGTCGCCGACGCCTCGCACGAGCTGCTGACCCCGGTGACCAGCCTGCAGACCAATCTCGAGGTGCTGGCCAAGGCCTCGCACCTGCCGGCGAAGAAGCGAAAGGACCTGATCGGCGATCTGCTCGGCGAGATGAGAGAGGTGCGCAAGCTGGTCGGCAACCTGGTCGAGCTGGCGCGCGGGAAGAGCGGCGAGCAGCGGGGTCCGGTTCGCTTCGACAACGTCGTCTCCGACTGCATCGACCAGGCCACACTGCGCTATCCCAAGCTGCATTTCGTGGCCGAGCTCGAGCCGGCGACCGTGGAGGGAGATCCCGACAGGCTCGAGCGGGCGGTAGGGAACCTGCTCGAGAACGCCGCCAAGTGGAGCGGGGAAGGCGGTCTGGTCGAGATCGGGCTGGCAGCTGGCGAGCTCAGCGTCCGCGACGGCGGCCCCGGAATTCCCGACCAGGACAAGCCGCACGTGTTCGAGCGCTTCTATCGCGCCGCCGCCGCCCGCGGCATGCCCGGCTCGGGACTGGGCCTGGCGATCGTGCGCGAGGTCGCCGAGGCGCACGGCGGAACGGTCGAGGCGGCCGACGCCGAGGGTGGGGGAGCGCTGCTCAAGCTGAAACTACCGGTTGCGCAACCGGTTCCTCCCGCTTGAGCGCTATTTCTGGCGCCGGCGCGGCGAGTGAAAACGGGCCCGGGCGGAGAGAACTCCTTCAGAGGAATTCGCCTGCGAGAAAAGAGAAGGGGTTAATGCCGTGCGAGTCGCCGTTTTCAGCGCCAAGTCCTATGTCCGGGAGTTTCTCGACCCCGCCAACGCCGAGTTCGGACACGAGCTCGTTTACTTCGAGCCCTCTCTGGATTGCGCCACCGTTCCGCTGGCCGCCGGATTTCCCGCCGTTTGCGTCTTCGTGAACGACCGGCTCGATCGAGCCGTGCTCGAGCGCCTCGCCGAGGGCGGCACGCGTCTCGTTGCGCTCCGCTCGGCCGGCTTCAACAACGTCGATCTCGTCGCCGCGGCCGAGCTCGGAATCACGATTACTCGCGTCCCCGCCTACTCGCCCTATGCGATCGCCGAGCACACGGTCGGCCTGATCCTGGCACTGAATCGCGGTATCCATCGCGCCTTCGCGCGCGTGCGCGACCGAAACTTCGCACTCGGCGGGCTGCTTGGCTTCGACCTGCATGGCCGAACGGTCGGCATCGTCGGTACAGGCGCTATAGGCTCGGCCCTGGCCCGCATCCTCACCGGCTTCGGATGCAACTTGCTCGCCTACGACAAGCACGAGAATCCCGACTGCGTTCTGGCCGGCGTGAAGTACATGGAGCTGAACGAGCTGTTCGCCGCCTCCGACATCATCAGCCTCCACTGCCCGCTCACGCCGGAGACCTTCCATCTGATCGACGCGGAGGCGCTCGAGCAGATGAAGCCCGGAGTGATGCTGATCAATACGAGCCGCGGCGCCCTGATCGACACCCAGGCGGTGATCGACGCGCTCAAGAACGGTCGCGTCGGCTATCTCGGTCTGGACGTCTACGAGGAGGAGGCTGGGCTCTTTTCCGAGGATCTCTCCGACGAGATAGTCCTGGACGATGTTCTCATGCGTTTGCTCACCTTTCCGAACGTGATCGTCACCGCTCACCAGGCCTACTTCACCTCGGACGCGCTGCGCACTATCGCCGAGGTGACGCTCGCCAACGTCAGCGCCTTCGAGCGCAGCGAGAAGTCGGGCAACGAAGTCGGCCTGGAGCGAATCAGAAGCTGAGCCGCTCGAGCACCAGCGCCACGCCGTCATCGTCGTTCGAGGCGGTGACCTCGTCGGCGACGGCTATCACCTCGGCGTGCGCGTTCGCGACTGCGACGCCGCGTCCGGCCCAGGCCAGCATCGAGATGTCGTTCAACATGTCGCCGAAGGCGATCACCTCGCTGCGATCGATCCCGAGCTCGGCGCACAGCTCGGCCAGCGCGGCGCCCTTGGTCACGCCGGCCGCCGCAATCTCGACCAGGCCCGCACCCGAGTAGCAGGCCTCGATCTGTCCGTCGCCGAGCTCGCCGACGAGGCGGTGCAGGTCTGCCTGCGGCAGGTCGGGGTGCTGGAGGACGAGTTTCGTGATCGGCTCGGCGAGCAGCGCGGGAAGATCGGCGCGGGGGATCGAATCGGGCGGGCGGTGAAGCGGTCGGTAAGCAGGCTCGGCGGTGAAGCCCGAAGGTCGATCGCAGCCGAAAACGACGCCGGGCGCCGCTCGGCGCAGGCGGCCGACCAGCTCTCTCGCGGCCTCCGGCTCGAGCGGCCGGTGAATCAGCACTCGCTCGCCCTCGACGTCATAGACGAGTGCTCCGTTGTTGCAGATTGCGATCTCTCCGAGGCCGAGTCGCGCGGCCTCCGGGACAAGCCAGTCCACCGAGCGGGCGCTGACGAGCACGACGTGGATTCCGGCCTCAACCGTCCGCGCCAGCGCCGAGAGCGTTCGCTCCGAGACCGAGTCGTCCGAGCGCAGGAGCGTGCCGTCCAGGTCGCTGGCAACCAGGCGGACGTGTCCGTTCGATTTAGGTGATGATCCAGTCATGGAACAGAGAATCAGCTTAGTTACGTTGGGCACCTCGGACGTGGCTCGTTCGCGCGCCTTCTACGAGGCGCTCGGCTGGAAGGTGGGCGTCGAATCGGGACAGGAGATCGCCTTCTTCCAGGTCGGTCCGATGGTCTTCTCGCTCTGGGACCGCAAGCAGCTTGCGGAGGAGAGCGGGGTTGAGGACTCCGGCATCTGGGGCGGCGTGACGCTGGCCCAGAACGTGCGCTCACCCGAGGAGGTGGACGACGTTCTCGACCAGGCCCAGGCCGCTGGCGGGACGATCGCGCAACCGGGCTCACCGATGTTCTGGGGTGGCTACGCGGGTACCTTTCTCGATCCCGACGGGCATCCCTGGCAAGTTGCGCACAACCCGTCCTGGCCGCTCGGCGAGGACGGCTCGGTCGAACTCTCGTAGAGAAAGAGAAAGAGCCCGGGCGCTCGAAACTGCCCGGGCTCTTTTCGTTCTGCGTCTGCTGTCTACAGCCAGCCGATTGCGGCCTTGGCCGTGTCGAACCACTCCTGCGGCACGGTCTTCAGCTCGGCGGTCGCTTCGTGCAGCGAGACGCCGACGATGTCGTCGCCGCGTAGCGCTGCCATCTGGCCGAACGCGCCTTCATGCACGAGGTCGGCGGCCTTGAGGCCGTAGCGGGTCGCCAGCACGCGATCGCGCGCGGTCGGTGTGCCGCCGCGCTGGGTGTGGCCGAGCACGACCGAGCGGGTCTCGTAGCCGGTGCGCTTTTCGATCTCCTTGGAGAGCGCGTCGCCGATACCGCCCAGAAGGACGTGACCGAACTGGTCGGTCGCGGGCGCATCCTTGGCCACCATCTCCGACTCGCCGCTGGCAAGGGTCAGTTCGTAGCCCTCGCTGACGGCGACGATGGCGAACTCCTTGCCCGAGTCCCAACGCTTCTTCAGGTGCGCGCAGACCTCTTCCACCGTCGTTTTCTGCTCCGGGATGAGGATCGCGTCGGCGCCGCCGGCGATGCCGGAGTGCACGGTCAGCCAACCGGCATGGCGACCCATGATCTCGACCACGAGCACGCGCTTGTGCGACTCGGCCGTCGAGTGCAGGCGGTCGATCGCCTCGGTCGCGATCGAGACGGCCGTGTCGAAGCCGAAGGTGTAGTCGGTGCCCGAGAGGTCGTTGTCGATCGTCTTGGGAACGCCCACGACCGGGAACTGGAACTCGTCGTAGAGCTTGGCCGCGACGCCGAGAGTGTCCTCGCCGCCGATTGCCACCAGCGCGTCGAGCCCGGCATCGGCGAAGTTCTTGCGCAGTTTCTCCACGCCGCCCTCGACGTTGTAGGGGTTGGTGCGCGAAGTGCCGATGATCGTGCCGCCGCGCTGCAGGATGCCCGAGACGTGCGCCGGCCCAAGCGGCTTGAAGTTCGGCTCGAGCATGCCGCGCCAGCCCTCCAGCGCCCCGACCAGCTCGTAGCCGCGCGGGAACGACTTGCGGGCCACCGCGCGGATCACCGCGTTCAGGCCCGGGCAGTCGCCGCCGCCGGTGAGTATTGCAATCTTCTTAGGCACCTCTTCCTCCTCTGCTGTCTCTTCTAAGCGATCAAATCCTTGCCGAACGCTAGCGAACCCCAGCGCCCGGGAGTTAGTACAAAGGGGTTAGGCGCATCCTCGGCCGCGACCGGCATGACGGGCGCGGCTCACTAAACGCCGTCCCCAACCCTCACATTACGAACACTGCCCACAACCACGGCCAGCCCATCGCGCATCTAGGAGCAGACGAGTCATACGCGCCAAAGGCGCGGTGACTCGTACGCGGGGGTGATACCGGAAAAAGTTTTAGCCGGCTTAGCCGGCCGACTTTTTCCGGAGAAGTGCCGAAGGTGGGAATCGAACCCACACGACCCGAAGGCCACTGGATTTTGAGTCCAGCGCGTCTACCAATTCCGCCACTTCGGCGCAGGCCCATGATAGTGGCGATGCCGCGAGCCGACCTAGCCGCCGGCCGATTTCGGCCGCAGCGCCGCGTAAGGCGGCCCGAGCATCAGGCCGACGCTGGCGTCCTCGCCCATCGAGCCCGAGGCCAGCTCCAGCGCGTGGCCGACTCCGTGCGAGGGGATGAAGCCGAGTTGGCGGGCGACCGCGGCGTCACGGCAGTCGGCGACGATCACGCTGCCGGCGCGGGCGATCGCCGAACGGCAGGCATCCCAGTCGGTGAAGGGGAGTAGTGGATGGCAACTCTCGCCCTGCCGGTAGAGGGCGAGAGCGCGCGGGTCAGCTTTAACCTCGCCGGCGGCTTGAGCAAGAGTCTCGGCGTCGCGGCCGTAGCGCGCGGCCGAGAAGAAAGCCCGGTAGGGCTGCTGGCCGGGATGAGCGAAGTGACGCTCGAAGCCGTGCACCAGCACGATCGCTCCACCCTCGCTCAGCGGGGGACGGTCGCGCCAGCGCCTGTAGGCATAACCGAGCCCGAATGCAGCCGCCGCCAGAGGGTTGGGTCGTTCGCGCGGCAGCATCAGCGTCGTATCGGGAACCGGGATGCAGAGCACGTCGAACTCGTCTTCGATCTCTGTTGTGCGCGTCGCCAGCGTGGCCAGTAGAGCCTCGGCATGGGCGACCGACGGTGGGCCGGCGAAGACGGCGGTGGCTGCGACCCCGACCGGCACGGCGGACATCAAGCGCCAGCGCAGGGCGCGAGGGAGGATGGTTAACGCTCGGCGCAGGTTGGAGTGCGCGAGGCGTCCGATGGCGCGGGCGTCGTATGGGTAACCCGTGGCCAAGCCGCCGAGCGTGGGCGGCGCCAGCGCAAGTGAGATCCCGATCAGCGACACGTCGTGCTCGAGCGCCCGCTCGAGGGCCAGGGCCAGGCGCCAGCCGCGCGATCCTCCGGTCTCGAGCAGCGAAGGCGAGTCCTGCGCGGCCTGCAGCGCCTCGGCCGCTCCGGCCGCGGTGAAGAGGTTTGGCCCGCCGTGCAGAACGCTTTCGGCCGCGCTCAGGGTTACGACCAGGTCGGTCTCCACGAGCGCACGATTAGCCAGCAGCGGAATCTCTTTCGCCTCGCCGAGCGTCGCCAGATCGGGCGCCTCGACGTCGTGGACGGTGACCAGACCGTGAAAGCGGCGCCTGAATTCCGGTGTCACCAGCTCGGCCAACTCCTGGCGACCGGGCTTACGGGCCAGCCCGGCGGCGACCAGGATCGTCTGGCGCCGGCTCGGTATCCCTGCCTCCTCCAGCTCGTCGGAGACGGCGACCAGCGCTTCCAGGCGCGGATCGCGCAGCGCGCTCGGCACAGGGAGCGCGAGCGGCTCGACCACGATCGTCGCGCGCTCTTTCCCCCGCGCGAGATCGGCCAGCGATTCCCCGGCGAGGGGGAAGTTGAGCGCGTCGCGCACGGCCGCCGTGATGTCGACGATGCGCTCATTGGGCGGTGGCGGCGGCGGAAGGGCGGTGCCGTTCTCGGGCATATCGAGCGCGATCGGGCGCGAGCCGGCGAGGAGTGTGATCCGGAGCATCGAGGCAAACCCTAGGCCGCGGAAGCCGAGCGGGGAGGAAGAGGCGCGATTTCGTTCGCACTCCGGCACGGAGGTGTGTGAGTTTCGCGATTAGGCTGGAATCGGGGATGGGAGGCGGGGAACCCGCCTCTACCAGGGCCGCGAACCAACCCTACCCCGCCCGCAACCGCCGGAGCTTCTAGACTCGAAGCGATGTCGCCGAAGGACCTGAGCGGAGCCGAGTTAGATCTAGACGACGCGCCCGCGCGCGCGAGTGAGCTCTTCCTGGTCGACGGCAACAACCTCGCCTACCGAGCCTTCTACGCCCTGCCCGAGGACATCGCCACCAGCGAGGGCTTCCACACTAACGCCCTCTACGGCTTCACCAGCATGCTGCTAAAGCTGCTCGGCGGCTACAAGCCGCGCGGCGTCGCAGTGGCCTGGGACACGCGCCCGGTGCACCGCGAGAAGATCCTCGAGGCCTACAAGGGGCAGCGGAAGCCGACTCCCGACCTGCTGCGCGAGCAGTTCCCGCACTTCCGCCCGCTGGTCGAGGCCTTCGGCTACGCGAACGTCGAGTTCGAGGGCTGGGAGGCCGACGACGTGATCGCGACTCTGGCCACGCGCGCCGAACAGGCCGGCGTTCCCACCTGCATCGTCTCGACCGACCGCGACGCCTTCCAGCTCGTCTCCGACACGGTCTGCCTGATGATGACGCCGCGTGGTATCTCCGAGGTGCAGGTCTACACGCCCGAGCGCGTCACGGCCCGTTACGGCATCACGCCGGCGCAGATCCCCGACTTCATCGGGCTCAAGGGCGACACCTCCGACAACATCCCGGGTGTTCCGGGCATCGGCGAGAAGACCGCCGGCGAGCTGATCGTCCGCTACGGCTCGCTCGAGGAGGTGCTGGCCCACGCCGCCGAGCAGACTCCGGCCCGGAGCAAGAAGCTGACGGAATTTGCCCAGCAGGCGCGCGACTCCAAGCTGCTCGCTACCGTCCGCCGCGACCTCGAGATCGATTTCGACGCAGCCGCGCTCGTCTCGGCGCCGCCCGATCGCTCGCGGCTCAAGGAGTTCTTCCGGCGCTACGAGTTCCGCTCCATGCTCGGGCGGCTGGACACGCTCGACGAGGCGCTGCCGGCGAGCGAAGAGGAGAGGGCGGCGACCGATCGAGTGCGCTGGCGCGAGGGCGAGCTGGTAGAGAAAGCCGCGGGCGCCCTGGTCGTTGACGGTGGTCGCTACGCCTTCGCGGGCGGGGGAGAGGTGCTCGTCGGCGAGTGGCAGGACGAGTTGGTGAGCCGGTTCACGCCGGGTGGGATCGTGGCCCACGACTTCAAGGCACTGCCCACGGCGCTGGTCGAGAAAGCCGGCCCGGCCGCCGAGGACACGATGATCGCCGCCTACCTGCTCGACCCGAGCCGCAGCGGCTACGAGCTGGACGAGCTGGCGCACGAGCAGGGAATCGAGCTCGAGCCCAGCCCGGTTGCCGAGGAGGGGACAACAACTCTCGTCCGCCGCGCCGAGGTCGCCCGCCGCCTGGCGCCGCTCTTCGCCGAGCGCCTACGCTCGCTCCAGCTGGACAGCCTTTACCGCGAGGTCGAGCTGCCGCTGACGGTCGTGCTGGCGGAGATGGAGCAGACCGGGATCGAGATCGACACCTACCGCATGGGCGAGATCCTGGCGCGGCTGACGGAGCGGCTCGCGGAGCTGGAAGCACGTGCCCAGGAGCTGGCCGGCGAGCCCTTCGCGCTCGGCTCGCCACAGCAGCTCGGCCGCATCCTTTTCGAGCAGCTGAAGCTGACGCCGGGCCGTCGCGGCAAGACCGGATACTCCACCGACAGCCGCGTTCTGGGCGCGATCCGGGACGAGCACCCGATCGTGCCGATGCTCGAGGAGTGGCGCGAGCTGAGCAAGCTGGTCAACACCTACCTCGGCCCGCTCCCGAGCCTGATCTCCGAGACGGACGGGCGCCTGCACACGACCTTCAACCAGACCGTCGCCGCCACCGGCCGGCTCTCCACCTCCAACCCCAACCTGCAGGCCATCCCTGTGCGCACCGAGCTCGGGCGCGAGATTCGCTCGGCCTTCGTCGCCAGGGAGGGTTGCCTGCTCCTCTCGGCCGATTACTCGCAGGCCGAGCTGCGTATCCTCGCCCACGCCTCCGGTGAGGAGAAGTTGACCCAAGCCTTCCGCCGCGGCGAGGACATCCACGCTCGCACCGCCGCCGAGGTGCTCGGCAAGGATCCCGAGACGCTGACCAAGGACGAGCGAAACCGGGCCAAGGCCGTCAACTTCGGGATCATCTACGGCATCTCGGCCTTCGGCCTCTCCGAGCAGCTCGGCATCTCGCGCGAAGAGGCCGGCGCCTACATCGACACCTATCTGGCCCGCTTCCCGCGCGTGCAGGAGTTCATCGCCAGCACCATCGCCGAGGCGACGAAAAACGGCTTCGTTACGACCTTGCTCGGGCGCCGGCGCATGATCCCCGAGCTTCGTTCCTCGAACCACCAATTGCGCTCGCTCGGCGAGCGGCTGGCGGTCAACACAGTGATGCAGGGCACCGCCGCCGATGTGATCAAGCTGGCGATGATCGCCGTTCACCGGCGCCTGTGCGAGGCGGGGCTCGAATCGAGGCTGGTGCTGCAGATTCACGACGAGCTCTTGCTCGAGGCGCCCGAGCAGGAGCTGGAGCGCTGCCGCGAGATCGTTCTACACGAGATGCAGGCCGCCTATCCGTTCGATCCGCCGCTCACCGCTGATGCGGGAGCCGGCGCCAGCTGGGCCGAGGCCAAATAGGCGCGCCTGCGCCTGTTCGCCGTGAGGGAGCCGGTAGGCGGCACTACTAGTGGGAATAGACCTGCGCCGTGCAGCTATACTCCGCCGACGCATGGCCAACGATACGCTCGACAAAATCAAGGCTGAGCCCGGTGTCTGGGTCGAAGGCCCGGACGGAAAGCTCATCCCCGACTACGAGTCAACCTTCCCCACGATTACGGAAGGTGAGGTTGTGCACGGCACGATCGTCCGGGTCGACAAGGACGAGGTGCTGGTCGACATCGGCTACAAGTCCGAGGGCGTTATCCCGGCCTCCGAGCTCTCGATCCGGCGCTCGATCGATCCGTCCAGCGAGGTCACGCTCGGCGACGAGATCGACGCGCTCGTCCTGACCAAGGAAGACGCCGACGGGCGCTTGATTCTCTCCAAGAAGCGCGCTCGCTTCGAGCTGGCCTGGAAGTCGATCGAGGAGAAGGCGCAGTCGGGCGAGCCGATCGAGGGCCGCGTGATCGAGGTCGTCAAGGGCGGCCTGATCATCGACCTCGGCGTGCGCGGCTTCCTGCCCGCCTCGCTGGTCGACATTCGCCGCGTACAGGATTTGGACGAGTTCATGGGCACCACGCTTCGAGCCAAGGTGATCGAGCTCAACCGCTCGCGCAACAACGTTGTTCTCTCGCGCCGGGCGGTGCTCGAGGACGAGCGCAAGGAGATGCGCCAGGCGATCCTCGACCGGCTCAATCCTGGCGACGTGATCGAGGGCCAGATCTCGAACATCGTAGATTTCGGCGCCTTCGTCGACCTCGACGGGATGGACGGGCTGATTCACATCTCCGAGCTCTCCTGGAGCCACGTCAACCACCCCTCCGAGATTCTCGAAGTCGGCCAGACGGTCAAGGTCAAGGTGCTCGATATCGACCGCGACCGCCAGCGCATCTCGCTCGGGCTCAAGCAGACCCAGTCGGATCCCTGGCAGCAGGTGATCGATGCCTACGGCGTCGATGACGAGGTTGAAGGAAGGGTGACCAAGGTCGTCACCTTCGGCGCCTTCGTCGAGATCGTTCCCGGGGTCGAAGGGTTGGTGCACATTTCCGAGCTGGCTCAGCATCACGTCGAGAACCCGCGCGAGGTCGTCTCGCAGGGCGACCTGGTGCGCGTCGTTGTGCTCGAGATCGACGGCGAGCGCCGCCGGCTCTCGCTCTCCATGAAGCGCGTCGAGGGCGGCCCGGTCGTAATCGAGGCAGCGCCTCGGCCCGCAGTCGAGCCCACGCAAGAAGCTGAGGTCGAAGGCGAAGTCGAGCCGACGAGTGAGGACGAAGCTACGACCGAGCCCGAAGCCGAAGCTGAGGTCGAAAGCGAAGCCGAGCCGACGAGTGAGGACGAAGCCGCGCCCGAGCCCGAAGCCGAAGCTGAAGCTGAAGCTGAGGTCGAGCCCGTCACCGAGCCGGTGAGCGAGGAAGAAGCAGAGGCCGAGGTTGATACCGAGGCCGCGCCCGAGCCAGAGGCTGCGGGCGAAGAGGAAAAGACCGCCGAGGCCGCCGCAAGCGAGCAAATGGAAGACGGCGAGCCGAAGGACACCGAGTCGGAGCTCGCCGAGGCCGGCGACACGGCCGCGGACGAGCCCAGCGAGTAGTGCCTAAGCGGCCGCTTGCGGTCGCCCTGACCGGCGGTGTCGGCGCCGGCAAGAGCGAAGCGCTGCGCATGTTCGAGACGCTTGGCGCCTCGACGCTCTCCAGCGACGAGATCGTCCACGACCTTCTTCGCAGCGACGAAGGAGTGCGCACCAGGCTCGAGGCGCGCTTCGGCCCTGGCATTCTGACCCGAGAAGGCGAGGTCGACCGGACCGTCCTCGGCAGCCGCGTCTTCAAGCACCCCGAAGATCTCTACGACCTGGAGTCGGTTCTGCACCCGCGCGTGATCCGCGAGCAGAGGCTTTTCCGCGAGAAACTGGCCGCTACGCCCGGTGCGCCTCTGATCTGCGTGATCGAGGTGCCGCTCCTCTACGAGGTGCGCGGCGAGGGGCGGTTCGACCGGGTCGTCGTGATAACCGCGTCGGTCGCTCTGCGTCGGATGCGCGCCGCTTCTCGGCTTGACGAGCGCGAGGAGCGGCTGATCTCGGACGCCGAGAAGGTGCGCCGAGCCGACTTCGTGTTCCATAACGATGGCACATTGAACGAGCTCGAAGCCTTCGTGGGCGAGGTGTGGAAGCAGCTTCTAGCGCAGGTAGAGGCGTGAAATACCTGCTCGGGGTCGCGCTGACGGCCGCGGCACTGCTCGGCGGATTCGCCTACGTCCACGGCAGCCAACCGGCCTGGTGGGCGCGCCTCTGGCATCCGCTCCGCTATGAGCAGATCGTGCTCGGTCATTCCGCGAATTACGATCTCGATCCCGCGCTACTCGCCGCGGTCATCTACCAGGAAAGCCACTTTCGCGCCGACGCCCGCTCGTCTTCGGGCGCGATCGGCCTGATGCAGCTGATGCCCGCGACCGCGCAAGGTATCGCCGATCACACCGGCGGCACTCGATACAAGCCCTCCGATCTCTACGACCCGGAGATAAACGTCCGCTACGGCGCCTGGTACCTGCGCCACCTGATGAACAAGTACAAGTCGGAGAAGCTGGCTCTCGCCGCCTACAACGCCGGCCAGGAGAACGTCGACCGCTGGCTGGCCTCGGGCGAGGGCATCGCCTTTCCTGAGACGCGCGCCTACGTGAAACACGTCGAGCAGCTGAAGAAGCTCTACCGGCGCATCTATCCGGTTCTGCGCAAGAGCCCGAAGTCGGGCTAGGCGGCCGCGCGACGTCAGGTTGCGCCTCCCCGGGGCGCTACCTCTAGGGCTCCCGCCATGCCTCCTCCGGCCGGGTACGCTTGTTCGTAATGGGCGAGCTGAGGATGACCGATCTGTACAAGCCGACCGGCGACCAGCCGCGCGCGATCGAGGAAATCGCGGCGGGCGTCAGCGAGGGCGAGCGCTACCAGACTCTGCTCGGCGCCACGGGAACCGGCAAGACGGCGACCATGGCCTGGGTGATGGAAAAGCTGCAGCGCCCGGCGCTGGTGATCGCGCACAACAAGACGCTTGCCGCCCAGCTCTGTAACGAGTTTCAGGAACTGTTTCCTCAAAACGCGGTCGAGTACTTCGTCTCCTACTACGACTACTACCAGCCCGAGGCCTACATGCCCCAGGCCGACCTCTACATCGAGAAGGACTCCTCGAGGAACGAGGACATCGAGCGTTTGCGCCTTTCGGCCACGACCTCGCTCTTGAGCCGGCGCGACGTCATCGTGGTGGCCTCGGTCTCCTGCATCTACGGGATCGGCTCGCCGGACGAATGGCGCGACCGCGTGCTGGTGCTGGAGAAGGGCAGCCAGTACGATCGTGACGAGGCTCTACGCCGGCTGGTGGCGAGTCAGTACGTGCGTAACGACAGCGTGCTGGCGCGCGGCCGCTTCCGCGTCCGCGGCGACGTGATCGAGGTGCAGCCGGCCTCGTCCGAGACGGCCTATCGGATCTCCTTCTTCGACAACGAGGTCGAGCAGATCACCCACTTCGATCCGCTCAGCGGCGAGATCTACGCCAAGCTCGACAACCTGGCGATCTGGCCGGCCAGCGAATACGTCACTTCGACTCCGTCGGTCGACGGTGCGGTGGAAGCCATCCGCCACGAGATGGACGCGCAGGTGGCCAAGTTCGAGAGCGAGAACCGCCTGCTCGAGGCGCACCGGATCAAGCAGCGCACCGAGTACGACATGGAGATGATGCGCGAGCTCGGTTTCTGCAACGGGATCGAGAACTACTCGCGTGTGCTCGAGGGCCGTCCGCCCGGTACGCATCCCTTCACGCTGCTCGACTACTTCCCGTCGGATTTCGTCTGCTTCATCGACGAGTCGCACCAGACGGTGCCGCAGATCGACGGCATGTACCAGGGCGACCGTTCGCGCAAGCAGACGCTGATCGACTACGGCTTCCGGCTGCCCTCGGCGCTCGACAACCGGCCGCTTCGCTTCGACGAGTTCCTGGAGAAGGTGCCCCAGCTCGTCTTCGTCTCGGCCACGCCGGGCGCATTCGAGCTGCGCCACTCCGGCCGCATCGCCGAGCAGCTGATCCGTCCCACTTTCATCGTCGATCCCGAGGTTGAGATCCGCGCCACCCACAACCAGATCGACGATCTGATGAACGAGATCCGCCGCCGCGCCGACGTGAACGAGCGGGTGCTGGTGACGACCTTGACCAAGAAGATGGCCGAGGATCTGACCGACTACCTGCTCGAGTCGGGCATCCGCGCCCGCTACCTGCACTCCGATATCAAGACGCTGGAGCGGATCCAGATCATCCGCGACCTACGCCTGGGCGAGTACGACGCGCTGATCGGCGTCAACCTCTTGCGCGAGGGGCTCGATCTGCCCGAGGTCTCGCTGGTCGCGATCCTCGATGCCGACAAGGAAGGCTTCCTGAGGGGGAAGACGGCGCTGATCCAGACGATCGGGCGCTGCGCCCGCAGCATCCGCGGCAAGGTGATTCTCTACGGCGACAAGATGACCGAGGCGATCAAGGGCGCCGTCGAGGAGACCGATCGCCGCCGCGCCGTCCAGGTCGCCTATAACACCGAACATGGGATCGAGCCGGTGCAGATCGTCAAGGGCGTCTCGGACATCGCCGAGTTCCTCTCGCTCGAGTCGGCGCACGTGCCGACGAAGCGCCGCCGCGGCGCCGCCAAGGTCGAGGGCTTGGGTCGCGGCGAGCTGGAGAAGCTGGCGGTCGAACTGGAGGAGGAGATGTTCGCCGCCGCCGAGGAATTGCGCTTCGAGTACGCGGCCAAGCTACGCGACGAGATCAAGGACATCCGGCGCGAGTTGCAGGCCCTAGCGGGTAGCAAGCGCTGACTGTGGGATAGGTAAACGATGCGACGTCGACTGAGAACCTACACGGCTTACAGCAGCGCCTGCTTTCTCGTCTGGGGGATCGTTTTGGCCCTCTCCGCAATCGTGGGCGGGACGGACAGACTCCACACCATCCTCCTGATCTTCGCCGGATGGGTCATCTGCTGGATCTCCGCCACGATCGCCAGGTGCGTCTATCCGCCGCCGAGCAAGTGGCGCCGTCCGAACAGCTCCGCCTAGAGCACGTCACTTGTCCGAGCAACGAGATCGCGGAGATCCGCCGCGAGCTGCAGTCGCTGGCGGAGCGTAAGCGCTAACGGCGATCGATCGGAGCGGACGAAATCACGTTCGCTGTGCCACGCTTATTGAGACCTGTCGTGGACCGTTCGTATGCGGTCGTGTTTCTACACACAACCGCCTCATTTCCAGGAGTATTTTCTCGATACCGTCCTACAGCCCCGTGGGCGGGTGGGGGGTGGCGGGTGGGCAAAGAGGCGCCCGAACCCTGAGAACCCCGCCCCGCGATCCTCAGTCGCTCGAGCTATGTCGCGGTAGCTCGATCCCGCACGACTCTCGAATGATCAGCTCGGTCGGGAAGGTGACCGCCGGGGGAGGATCGTCCGGGTTGTCGAGCATCGCCAGCACGCTGTCGGCGGCCGCCATGCCCAGCCCGAGCGCGTCCTGGCGAATGGTGGTCAGCGCGGGCCACATCGCCGCCGCGAAGGGTGAGTCGTCGTAGCCGACGATCGCGATGTCTTCCGGTACGCGGAGCCCGGCCTCCTCGATCGCCACAATCGCGCCTACAGCCGCCATATCGCTCGCCGCGACGATCGCGTCGGGCGGCTCGGGCAGCGCGAGCAGCTGTTTCGTCTTCTCGTAGCCCGAGCCTTGGTAGTAGTCGCCCTCGACCACGTACTCGGGTCGCTCCTCGAGCCCGAGCCTGGAGAGCTCAGTGCGATAACCAAATAGCCGGTCGACGGCGGGACGTGTCTGCATGATTCCGGTGATCGTCGCGATCCGCCGCCGCCCTAGGCTGTGCAGGTGCCGAACGGCCGCAGCGGTTCCTTCCATGTTGTCGGAGATCACGTAGCCAACCCTTTGCCCGATCACCTGACAGTCGACCAGCACGATCGGTCGGCCCGACTCCAGCAGGGGAGCGAAATCGGGATCGGTGGCGTCGACGCCCATGATGATCAGTCCCTCCGCTCCGTAGGCGTAACAACGCTCGATCGCGCGGGCATCGGGCCCGAGCGGCGATTCCGGGTTATAGGTGGGCACGAACATGTCGCAGCGCGCCGCGACGATGCGCGCCTTGATGCCGGAGAAGACCGGTCCGAAAAACGGATGCATGGCCTGAGGAAGGTCGGGCACCGCGCTGACGATCCCGATCAAGCGAGGCCCGCGCCGCTTTTTACTTTCGTGCTGTTGGACGGGTTGATCGGCGCCCCGTTTGTGCATCCGCGGATCGCTGCCGCGCTCCTCGTTGAGGCTCGCGAAAACCTCAGAGGCGGACATCCGGCCTCTGAAGCCGGTGGATTGGTCTTCTGCGCGCTGGCTCATCCTGTACCTCTGTTATCGGCAAACTGAGCACTTCCTCGATGGGAAGCGCACGTCTCAAACCACCTCGTATCGCCTCTCAGCTCGTCCAGCGCCGGTAAAGATCGCGCAGCGCCGTGACCTGGTCGGCGCCGGGTCCATGACCGTCAGTGCCGGGCGTCTCGAGCAGCGCCGTCAACTCCGCGAACGCCGGGTGGGAGATGAAGACGCCCAGCTTCTCGCCCATCATTCCCTGGCCGATGTTCTCGTGCCGGTCGCGGTTCGAGCCGAGCGGCGCCTTGGCGTCGTTGACGTGGAGCGCGCGCAGTCTGTCGATTCCGACCTGGCTGTCGAGCTCCGCGACCAGGCGATCGAGCTCGCTGCGCTCGGTCACGTCCCAGCCCGAGACGTAGAGGTGGCAGGAGTCGAGGCAGACGCCGAGGCTCGGGTGCCGGCCCAGGCGCTCGTAAAGCGTTGCCAGCTCCTCGAGCGAGCGCCCGATCGTGCCGCCGGCGCCGGCGGAGTTCTCCATCAGAAGCGAGGTTCTGTCGTTGGCATGCTCGAGAATCTCCTCCATCGCTCGAGCGACGCGATCGACAGCGCTCTCGAAGCCGCTACCCTGATGCGAGCCGACGTGGAAGATCACGCCGTCGGCCTCTATCCGGCAGGCCACGTCCATGGTCGTGCACATCGTCTCGACCGACTTTCGGTAGATGTCCTCGTTCGGGCTGGCCAGGTTGACGAGATAGAGCGCGTGGGCGAAGACCGGGGCTCCGAGCCGCGAGCGTTCGCTCTTGAAGCGCTCGATCGTCTCGGGCTTGTGATTCGTCGGCCGCCAGGTGCGCGGGCTCTGGACGAAGAGCTGCGCCGCTTCTGCGCCGATCTCTTGCATTCGCTCCAGCGCCTTGTCCAGGCCGCCGGAGGCCGATACGTGAGCACCGATCAGCACGTGACTACGATACCGGTCGTGAGCATTGAGAATTCATCGCCGCCGGAACGCAGCGACTTCATCCGCGAGATCGTCGCCGCCGACCTGCGCGAGGGCACGGTCTCGGAGGTCGTCACCCGCTTCCCGCCCGAGCCGAACGGCTACCTGCACATCGGTCACGCGAAGTCGATCGCGCTCAACTTCGGCATCGCGAGCGAGTTCGACGGCCGCTGCCACCTGCGCTTCGACGACACAAACCCGATCAAGGAGGAGCAGGAGTACATCGACTCGATCCAGGCGGACATACGTTGGCTGGGCTTCGACTGGGGCCGGCACCTCTACTTCGCCTCCGACTACTTCGACCAGCTCTACGAGTGGGCCGTCCACCTCATCCATACCGGCAAGGCCTACGTAGACGATCTCTCGGCCGACGAGATCCGGGGTCACCGCGGCACGTTCACCGAGCCCGGCCGGGACAGCCCCTGGCGCGAGCGCGCGGTCGACGAGAACCTCGATCTGTTCGAGCGGATGCGTAAAGGCGAGTTTCCCGACGGGACGCGCGTCCTGCGCGCCAAGATCGACATGGCCTCGCCCAACATCAACCTGCGTGACCCGGTGCTGTACCGAGTCCTGCACGCCGAGCATCCGCGTACCGGCGACAAGTGGTGCATCTACCCGATGTACGACTTCGCGCACGGCCAGTCCGACGCGATCGAGGGCGTCACGCACTCGATCTGCACGCTCGAGTTCGAGGATCACCGGCCCCTCTACGACTGGTTCATAGAGAACCTTCCGGTGCCGTCGCGTCCGCGCCAGATCGAGTTTGCGCGGCTCAACCTCACCTACACCGTCCTCTCCAAGCGCGTCCTCGTGCGCCTGGTCAACGAGGGGCACGTGCGTGGCTGGGACGATCCGCGGATGCCTACGATCTCGGGCCTGCGCCGGCGGGGCTTCCCCGCCGAGGGCATTCGCGACTTCGTAGGCATGATCGGGGTGGGGAAGGCCGACAGCGTTGTGGAGGTGGAGATGCTCGAGCATGCGGTGCGCGACGTCCTCAATCGGATCGCAGTGCGCCGCTTCGCCGTCTTGCATCCTCTGAAGCTGGTGATCGAGAACTACCCCGAAGGCTCGACCGAGGAGATGGACGCGGTCAACAACCCGGAGGACGCTTCCGCCGGGACGCGCAAGGTGCCCTTCACGCGCGAGCTGTGGATCGAGCGCGAGGACTTCATGGAAGATCCGCCCAAGAAGTTTTTCCGGCTAGCCCCAGGGCGCGAGGTGCGGCTCAGGTATGCGTACTTCGTGACCTGTACTGACGTCGTGAAGGACGCAAGCGGAGAGATCATCGAGCTGTGCTGCACGTACGATCCGGCCACCCGGGGCGGAGACTCACCTGACGGCCGCAAGCCCAAGGGAACTCTGCACTGGATCTCGGCCGATCAGGCCACGCCTGCGGAGGTGCGCCTGTACGACCACCTCTTCAGCCGCCCCGACCCCGGCGCGGAAGGCGATCTCTTCGCTGACCTGAGCACCAACTCCGAGGAAGTACTCCAGGGCTGTCTGGTGGAGCCGACGCTCGCCGACGTGCCGCTGGGCGAGACCGTGCAGTTCGAGCGGCTGGGCTACTTCTGCCCGGATACCGATTCGACGCCCGATCAGCTCGTTTTCAACCGCACGCTCGGCCTTAGGGACACCTGGGCCAAGCTCCAGGCGCAAGGGAAGCGGGACGCATGACCGATTCGACCCGCGTCGAGTAAAAAGGAGACGAAAATGCCCGCCGCCGCAGCCACGAAGCACACGATGCAAGCGATCGTCAACCGCAAGTACGGCTCGCCGGACGATCTGAGGCTGCGAGAGATCGACAAGCCCGCAGTCGACGATGACGGCGTGCTCGTACGCGTCCGGGCGGCCTCAGTCAACCCCTACGACTGGCACTTTATGAGAGGCCTGCCGTACCTCGCTCGCCCGATGCTCGGTCTGCGGGGGCCGAAGCAGAGCATTCGCGGCGTCGACGTGGCGGGGCAGGTCGAGGCTGTGGGCAAGAACGTGACGCAGTTTCGAGCGGGCGATGAGGTGTTCGGGGCGGGCTGGAGCGGCTCCCTTGCCGAGTACGTGCGCGGCGGAGAGAAAGACTTCTCGCCGAAGCCGGCGAGCCTCAGCTTCGAACAAGCCGCCGCCCTGCCCATGGCGGGCTGCACCGCCCTCCAGGCTCTTCGCGATTCGGGCCGGCTTCAACCGGGCCAAACGGTGTTGGTCAACGGCGCCGCTGGTGGAGTCGGCACGTTCGCCGTGCAGATCGCCAAGGCGCTAGGTGGCGAAGTGACCGGGGTGTGCAGCACGCCGAACGTCGACCTGGTCCGCTCGATCGGCGCCGACCAGGTCGTTGACTACACCCGGGAGGACTTCGCCACGAGCGGCCGGCGATACGACGTCATTCTCGATCTCGTCGCGAATCGTTCGCTCTCAGACCTACGGCGTGCACTGACGCCCGAGGGAACTCTCGTGCTCTCCGGAGGAGGAGGCAGCCGGTTGCTCGGGCCGGTGGGTCTCTTGCTCAAAGCGCGCCTCCGCTCGCGGTTCGCGAGCCAGCGATTGCTCTCGTTCATGGCACAGCTCCACAAGGAGGACCTGGTCGTTCTGACGGAGCTGATCGAAGCAGGGAAAGTCACGCCGGTTATCGATCGAACGTTCCCGCTGGTCGAGGCGCCTGAAGCCATCCGCTATCTCGAAGCGGGACACGCGCGAGGTAAGGTCGTCATCACGGTGTAGGTTGGTACGTTGTGTCTGCCGAGGCGGCGGGATACCTGATCAACCGATATCGCCCGGAACCAGGTAACGTAACGATTGGATACTGAGGCTTGGCCGACTACTCTGCAGGTGATGGTTTGGAGAGATGAGGATGTGCTTCTAGTGGGCGCTTCAGGCGGCTATCCGGTGTGAAACCAACCGCTAGTGCTCATGCGATCGGCGCACGTATCGCGAAGGCCACGGGCATTCCGTCCCTAGTCGAAACGCTTGTGCGCTTACCAGGCGCTGATCTCCACTCACTGCTCCTGCTCGTCTTCAGGGAGCGAGCGAGGCAGATGAAGGCATCGTCGGTTCTCCGCCAATACGAGAACGACCGGTTCGTGCGACCAGCATCGACGACGGCTCGATCGCTCTTGGAATTCGACCTTTTAGCGACATCGCTACTCAACGATGGATGGGAGTTCGTCGAGCTTGCTCCGCTTGCACCCCTCGGTGCGGTCGCCGCGCTGACCGGGCTCACTCAGGATTGGGCAATCGCGACGGTTCGCGGTACAGAGGTCGTGAGCGACTCCACGAACGTGCTTGCAATGGAGGCAGCCCTTCGCTTGAAGAAGGCCGGTAAGAATCGTGTTCGGGTCACACTCGCAGCAAGCCAACGGCTCACCCGCCCACAGGCCTACAGCGATCCGGCCGCACAGGCGCACTTCAGGCTGTTCGGGCTAGCCAGCGCAACGCTGGGCAGCCGCCGTGGGCGGACGCTCGATACCGACGCCCTTAGAGACCAGATCGCGTTCTACTTACGACTTCTAGGACGCGGCGGGGAGCTTGGGCTCGATGTGCACGACGCTGATGTCGCTCTCACCGATCTCGTCGGAGGTCGGGAGGAACAGATCGAGCGAGAAGTGCTTACTCCCCTCGCTTCGGACTTTTCGAGCGTTGCGTTTCGCCTTGCACCGGAGCGGGATTGGGGACGGAACTACTACACGAAGGCCTGCTTTTACATTTCTGCCGCCAACAGGGACCGAGCCCGCTTGGAGCTCGTTGACGGAGGATTCACTGACTGGGGCGAGCAACTTCTCAGTGACCGCAGAGTTCAATTGCTCATCAGCGGTATAGGCGTTGACAGGCTGAACTCGGCGTTTGCTGGTTGAACTAGCTCCGTCGGTCCCCTGCGTATACGCCGCTGATTGCTCACCAAGCAGCCTCACGCTCAGGTATGGGCGCCGAAGCGCGCGTCTACGATACCCCCATGACCGTGAAAGTCCGCTTCGCTCCGTCGCCGACCGGCTTCCTCCACATCGGTGGCGTTCGCACCGCGCTTTTCAACTGGCTTTTCGCCCGTCACCTCGGCGGCGAGTTTCACCTGCGGATCGAGAACACCGACACCGGCCGCGAGGTCGCCGAGGCGACCGAGCAGATCAAGGAGTCGCTCTCCTGGCTCGGCCTCGACTGGGACGGGCCGGTCACCTTCCAGCTCGACCGTAGCGAGCGCTGCCAGGTCGAGGCACGCCGCCTGCTCGAGGAGGGCAAGGCCTACGAGGACGAGGGCGCGATCCGGATCCGCATGCCGGACGTTGGCGTGACCGGCTGGGACGACGCGGTGCGCGGCCCGGTCGAAGTCCCGAGTGAGGAGCTGGAGGATCTCGTCATCCTGCGCTCCGACGGGCGCCCGACCTACAACTTCGCCTCGCCGCTCGACGACTGGCTCGACGGCATCACGCACGTCATCCGCGGCGACGANNCACGTCTCCAACACGCCCAAGCAGATCCGCGTGCTGGAGGCGCTCGGCGCCGAGGTTCCCGTCTACGCCCACGTCGGAAACGTGCTCGGGACCGACGGCAAGAAGCTCTCGAAACGGCACGGCGCGGTCGGTGTCGACGAGTTTCGGCGCGAGGGCTACCTGCCCGAGGCGCTGGTCAACTATCTGGCGCTGCTCGGCTGGAGCTACGACGACCACACCACGATCATGTCGCGCGAGCAGCTGGTCGAGCGCTTCACGATCGAGCGCGTCATCGCCAGGCCGGCCACCTTCGACTACGAGAAGCTGGAGTGGATGAACGGCGTTTATCTACGGGAGCTTGACGAAGCGGCCTACGCCGCCGCGCTCACGACCTTCCTCGGCGAGCAGGGGCTCGACTGGGACGCCGAGCTTGTGCGGCGCACGGTGCCGATCGTGCACGAGAAGCTCGTCCGGCTCGACCGGTACCCGGAATACGCGGGCTTTTTCTTCCACGACGTGACGCCCGATCCGAAGCTTCTCGACGGCCGGGTGCTCGCGGCCGCCGAAGAGGCGCTCGCCGGGCTGGAGCCGTTCGATATAGAGGCGATCGATAAGGCGCTGCGCTCGCTGGCCGAGTCGCTCGAGCTGAAGCCGGGCAAGGCCTTCCAGCCGATCCGCGCCGCGATCACCGGCACGAACGTCTCGCCCAGTCTGTTCGAGTCGATCGAGCTGCTCGGGCGCGAGAAGACGCTGGAGCGGCTGCGCGCTGCGCGCAAGCTCGCCGGAGATTGAGCGAAAGTCGGGGCGGGAAGAGGGGTAGAGCCGATGCGCGCGATGATCCTAGAAGCCCAGCGCCAGCCGTTGCGCCTGGCTGACATCCCCGAGCCGGTTCCTGGACCGGAGCAGATCCTGATCAAGGTCAGCGCCTGCGGCGTCTGCCGCACCGACCTGCACATTCTCGACGGCGATCTGACAGGTCCCAAGCTGCCGCTTGTTCCCGGGCACCAGATCGTGGGTACCGTTCTGCGGCTCGGCCCCGACGCCGAAGGCTTCAATCTAGGCGACCGTGTCGGCGTTCCCTGGCTGGGCTGGACGGACGGAGAGTGCCGCTACTGCCTGAGCGACCGCGAGAACCTCTGTGACAAAGCTCGTTTCACCGGCTATGACATCGACGGCGGCTTCGCCGAATACGCCGTGGCCGACCATCGCTACTGCTTCCCGATCCCGGAGGGCTTCTCCGACCTGCAGGCGGCGCCCCTTCTCTGCGCCGGGCTGATCGGCTACCGCTCGCTGCGCATGACCGGCGAGGCCGAGCGCCTCGGCCTGTACGGCTTCGGCGCCTCGGCTCACATCGTCTGCCAGCTGGCCAAGTTTCTCGGCCGGCGCGTCTTCGCTTTCACCAAGCCCGGCGACGAGGAGGGACAGGCCTTCGCGCGCGGGCTCGGCGCCGACTGGGCCGGCGGCTCGGACGAGCCCCCGCCCGAAGAGCTGGACGCCGCGATCGTCTTCGCGCCGGTGGGGCCGCTGATGATCGACGCGCTCAAGGCGTCGGCCAAGGGCGCCCGCATCGTCAGCGCCGGCATCCACATGTCCGACATCCCCGCCTTCCCCTACGCCGAGTTGTGGGGCGAGCGCGCGCTGATGTCCGTCGCCAACCTCACCCGCCAGGACGGGCGCGAGTTTCTCGAGCTGGCCCCGAAGGTACCCGTGCACACCAAGGTGACCGAGTACCCGCTCGAGCGCGCCAACGAGGCGCTTGACGATATCCGCAGCGGGCGACTCGTCGGCGCCGCCGTATTGCGAGTCGCCTGAGATCGCGAGAGGAAGTTCCTCTTTCGAGACACTCCGGTCTTGACAGCGAGCACTTTCTCTGAGCGGTGTCTGACACCGATTGGTGCCAAGGGGCGTTGCGCCGAAAGCGAGTCGCTTCCTCAACAGCCCGCCCTCGTCGTTTGCCGACACGGACGACCGGGTCATAACGGCTCAGATGGCTACCGATAGAGTCCAACCCATGAGCGAGACAGAAATTCGAGATCCCGACGCCTTCGAGGCCAGGCTGGCCAACTTCCTCTACGAGAGCTTCGAGGAGGCGCGCGCGGTCAGGGTGGGGGAGAAGGAGACCTCCGAGCAGGCCGCGATCATCGAGCGCTACGCCGATCTCTTCACCCGTCCCCAGCTCGAGGCGCTGAGCGAGGCCGAGAGCCGAGAGGCGACGAGCGGCGCCTCGGCGGACGATCTCGAGCGCCTCTACCGGCTACGCAAGACCTGCGAGGGCGGGATCGTCGGCGCCGAGCTGGCCGAGCGCGAAGACGCGCTGGAGAACGATCTTCTGGCCGCGCGCGTCGCCTGGAAAGAAGAGGAGATGCCGCTCAGGACGGCCCAGGCGCGCCTCGCGCTGCTGGACGACTACGGCGAGCGCGACGAGCTGGGCGAGCGCCAGGCCAAGGTCTCGGCCGGCTTCAACGGTGAGCGGCTGCAGCTGGTCGCCGCCGCGGAGTCGCTCGAGGTCGAGCTTTCCGCTCAGCCCGATCCGATCAGGCGCAGCGAGGAGGAGAAGGGAATCTCGCTGCACGAGCTCGCTAGCGCGCTGACGGAGGCGTCCGCGCGGCTCGACGAGCGCTGGAGCGAGCTGCGCAAACGCTGGTTCGACCGCCTGCTCGGCGCCGGCCGCGACGATATTCCGCGCCAGCACCAGACCGCCTACATGCGCCGCCTCTCGCCGCTGGCCGGCACCTACACGCGCGACCGCGCCACCGAGATTTGCCTCGACACGCTGGCCCGGCTGGGCTTCGACCTGAGCGCGATGCCCAACATCCAGCTCGACCTCGACGACCGGCCGCAGAAGTCGCCGCGCGCCTGCGTGATCGCCTCGCGCCCGCCCGAGGTCGTCCACCTGATCACCCGCGCCCAGGGCGGCCTGCACGACTACGAGGCCCTCCTGCACGAGGCCGGGCACGCTCTGCACTACGGCGGCTGCGATCCGGCGCTTCCCTACGCCTTCCGCGCCCTCTCGCGCGATCACGCCCTGACCGAGATCTATTCCTACATCACGGCCAAGATCGTGAACGAGCCCGGCTGGCACGAGCACTACTTCTCGCTCTCCGAGGAGGTAGCGCGCGAGAACGCCGAGGCCGGCCTGTTCCTCGAAGTCCTGCTCTTCCGCCGCTACGTCGCCAAGCTCCAGTTCGAGCTCGAGTTCTGGCAGCGCTTCAGCGCCGACGGCGGCACGGAGAAGGGCTACGCCGAGCGCCAGGAAGAGGCGACCGGCGTCCGCTACCGCCCCGACTGGTACCTCTCCGACATGGATTCCGGCTTCTACTCGGCCGACTACCTGCGCGCCTGGATCCGCTCGGCGCAGCTGCGCGTCTCGCTCATCGAAGAAGTGGGCGACGATTGGTGGAAGAGCGCGAAGACGGGCGAGTTTCTCCGCTCGCTGTTCAGAGAGGGCACACGCCCGTCGAATGAAGAGATCGCGGCCCGGCTCGGCTTCGAGCCGCTCGACTGCGCGCCGCTTCTCGCCGAGCTGGGCGCGTAACCACAAAACGGTACTCGTCTACTACCTCGAAAGGGGCTTGCGAGCCGGCGGCCTAGCTCTACGATTAGAGCTGACCCCTCGCGTTAGCATCCGCGTGCAAAAACAGAGCTCACTTAGACAGGCACACGCTTTCCGCTCCTTCGCTCTGGCCTGTGCCGTCGTTGCGCTCGTCCTGCTCTCGGTCGTGACCGTGGCCGGAGCCTGCCGGGTCAGCTCGCTCTCGCGTTCGGGCGGAGCGTCCAGCTCGACGCCGGTCTCTCGCGGTAACGCGGGCACTGCGCCGGGAAAGGCCGCGCCGAGTAAGCCGGCGCCGAGCGTCAAGGCCTGTCCGGCCTCGTCTCGCTGCGACAGATCCCGCTACTAGCGCGCCGCGAAGAACCTCATCAACGCTCGATCACGAGCCGGAAGGCGTGGCCGCGCGCACGGCTTCCGCCAACTGCTTGAGCGTGCTCGTCAGCCGCGCCTCGGACGGCTTCAGGTGCGCGATAACGGCGTCCTGCGCCGGCGTGAAGCGCTTCCAGGCCTCGCACTGAACTCCTAAATAGAGAATCGGCCGAGGGGCGCGGATGCCGACCGTCGCCGCCCGTGAAGAGAGCTCTCCGACCCGCCTTGACGTACTATTACGTTAGCGCTAACGTAACAGTACGTTATGGCCCGATAGGGCCGAGCTGTCGAGAGGAGGAGTGTGGCCAGAGTCTTCAAGCGCGGCGAGCTCAAGCAGGCGATCGTTGCTGTGCTCGCGGCTCTTGGCGAGGCGCACGGCTACGCGATCATGGGCGAGCTGAAAGAGCGGGTGGGCGGTCGCTGGCGGCCGAGCCCGGGCGCGATCTATCCGGCGCTGCTCTCGCTCGAGGAGCTCGGGCTGGTGGACTCGGTGGACGAGGATGGGATGAAGGTCTACTCGCTGACCGAGGAGGGTCGCCGCGTCTCACAGGCGGCGACCGGGGCCTGGGCTGCGTTGGCTGAACGAGCCGCCGGCGCGCCCGCCCGCGCCAGCGTCGGCTCGATCATCGACGACTTCGCCTCGTCCTTCTCGGAGCGGAGAAAGCTCGTAAACAGTAAGCAACAGGCGGTCGTGGAGCGTCTGCTCTCACGGACAGCGAAAGAGATCATCAAGACACTCGAAAAAGGAGAGAAAAGTGGATGAGTTCGGCGAGCTTGCTCTGCGCGAGCGGGAGGCGCGCAGGATCGTACGCAGGCAATGGTTCTGGTTGCACTTCGTGGTCTGGGTGTCGATCCAGGTCTTCCTGGTGGTCGTCTGGGCGCTGAGCGGCGCCGGCTATCCCTGGTTCGTCTATCCGCTGTTCGGCTGGGGCATTTTCGTTGCCGGGCACGCGGCCTACGCCTTCATCGTGCGCGACCCCGAGGAGATCATGGTCGAGCGCGAGCGAAAGTCAGCGCACAGCGACAAGTGATTCGAGAGCAGGGACAGTAGGAAGGAGAGAGGTTGAGCTCGGTACTCGAGACGATTGGACTATGGCTGGTAGGCGCGCTCGGCGGCGAGCTCGCGCGCCTCGGCAACCTCGGCCTGAGGATCCCGACCTCGCTCGTGGGTGTGAACCGGCAGGTTGCTGGATCGGTTTCTCGACCCGCTCGTTCTCTGGCTTGTCCTGCTCTCGTTGTTGACGTTGCACGTACTGGCCAACCGACCGGAGCGCATTCACACACGCCGACCGATTAGAGGAGTCCGATGAAAGTCGAAAACCGCCCGCCGATCTTCACCCGAACCGTGCTGCATCCGTTCGTCGAGCGCCGAACCTACCTTGCGCTTCTCTACTCGTTACTCGGGCTGCCGCTCGGCATCTTTTACTTCACCTTCATCGTGACCGGGCTGTCGCTCGGGCTCGGGCTGCTGATCACGCTGGTCGGGGTTCCCATTCTCGTGCTGACGCTGCTCTGCTGTCGCGGTCTGGCCCAGTTGGAGCGCACGCTCACCGCCTCGCTGCTCGACGCACCGATGCCTCGCTTGGCAAGCGGGCGCGAGGAGGGATTACTCTGGCGCCGGCTCGTCTCGCAACTCCGCTCGGTCGAAACCTGGCGCGAGCTGGCATACCTGCTCATTCGCTTCCCGACCGGCATCGCCAGCTTCACGATCGCCGTCACAGTGGTCGCGGCCGGTATCCAATTCGGTTTCGTTCTGCCCGTTCTCGTGGCCTTCGTTCCGGGCGCCGGCCCTGACTTCGGCAGCTGGTCGGTGAACGCCGTCGGCAGAGCTCTGCTCCTGGTTCCGCCCGGGCTCGTACTGCTAGTGCTCGCTCCCACGATCATCAACGTTTTGGGCCGGGTCGAGCGCTCGCTCGCGACCGCCTTCCTCGGCCGCATTCCCCGCGCCGAATTCCGCCAGGCGATCGCTCGCGCGCTCGCCCGCGGCGAGACCGACGGGATGGGCCTGCTCGGCGATCTCGAGCTCTATTTCGGGCGCGGCCCGTACGTTACTCCGACCAGGCTAGGGGCGAACCTGCTCGCGCTCGAAGATCTCGGCCTGGTTACCGTGATGCGGGACGGCGGGAATGCTCGCTACAAACTGACGGCCGAAGGCCAGAAGGCGCTCGGGAAGCTGTAATGGGGTGAGCGCCGATTAGGGACTCTGGCAGGCAAAGCGCGCTTCTTAAGTAGCCGAGTTGTTAGAGCCGGGATCTCTCCGCGGAATCTGGCGTTGACTGGTAGAGCGATCAAGAACCGGCCGGGTTTGCGTCCGCGGCCTTTCGCTCGCGTATCCACTCGCGAGCATCCTCGATCGAGGTGAAGACCCCGATCTCGATCTGCAGGTCGGGCTGCAACTCAATGTAAGCCTGGTACATCCTGGCGAGCCCGAAATCGACCACTGCCCGCATCACCATCGCCGCGCGGATGCGTCCAATGCGATTCGAGTTCTTTTTAAAGAGCCCGATCCGATCCTGAACGCCTTTGAGCGAGACGCCGCTCCAGTCGAGCTCGCGATGGTCGACGATGAAGCTCATCCCCTCGCGGTAGCGAGGATCCGAGAGTCCTTCCTGCATCCAGGCGCCGAAACCCTCGAGCGACGCTTCGCCCCGCGTGGTGACGCAGGCATCCTCGGGATCGCCGCCCCAGGTGATTTCGTATTCCATGCCCGGGAATTTACGCTAGTGGTCTCACCGTAACAAGGCGCCGGACAGGCGATGTCGCCGCGAGCCAAGAGAGCCGGCGGCGACGAGCACGTCAAGGAAAGGCGCATACGGGATTCGAACCCGTGCCGCCGCCGTGAGAGGGCGGTGTCCTAGGCCACTAGACGAATGCGCCGTGCCGAAAAGGCCTTGCGGAGTGTAGCGGACAGCCCGCAGCACTCAATCACTTGGCGGCGGTGTCGATATCTGTACCTAGCGATGCCATAGAGGGTTATTTCCCCTGGTCAAAACGGGGTAGACGATCCTCTATTACGGCGCTACTGTGTGATTTCCCCCTTAAGTGCGTCAGAGCGGCTGCATGGAACCAAACCCCCGAAACGTTGCGAAGACGGTTGTCTTGGTCGATGACGAAGATCTCGTACGCCGGCTCGTGGCGCGCGTGCTCGAGCGGGCGGGCTATCGCGTCATCGCACTCATGACGGCGGAGGACGCGCTGGCGATCCTGAGTAGTGGCGAGGCGATCGATCTCCTTCTCACCGACGTTACGCTCCCCGGCATGAACGGGGTCGAGCTCGCGCGACTTACGCTCGGACAGCAGCCCGATCTGAAGTTGATCTGCATGTCGGGCTCGGGCGAAGAGGACATGGTGACCGACCTCCTCGCGAGAGCTACCGGTACGACCGCCTTCCTGAGCAAGCCGTTCTCCACCGTCGAACTGGTCGAGACCGTGAATCGGGTGCTCGACACCGTCGAGGGCCCTTCGTTGGTCGCCGGCGCCTGAGTAGCGGCTAGGAACTCCGATCAAAAAGAAGCACTCCGCCGCGTGGCCGCGCTCGGAGGCGCGCTGCGTCGGCTCTTGAGCAGCGTCCTCGGCCTCGCCCGTAGCTTTGGCTACGAACGAGGCGCCGCGTCCTAGCATCGCATCCACCGATCGCACCCAGTCGACGGGTGTTCGTTTTGTTCCGAGTTCTAGGACTTTCCGGCCGACGACTCGCGAATGACGAGCTCGACCGGCAGCATCAGCTTGGGCGGAGTCGCCTTGGGGTCGTCGATCAAGGCCATCACCTGCTCGCCGGCGGCGCGCCCGAGCCCGACCTTGTCCTGACGGATGGTGGTGATCGCCGGGTCGAAGGCGGCCGCGAAGGGCGCATCGTCAAAGCCGACGATGGCGATGTCCTCGGGCACCTTCACGCCTGCGGCCTTGGCCGCGCCGATCGCGCCGACGGCCATCATGTCGCTGGCACAGAAGACGGCATCCGGCCGATCGTCGAGGGCGAGCAGGGCCTCCATGGCCGTGAACCCCGAAGGCTCGTAGAAGTCGCCGCCCTGGATGTAGTCGGAGTTCTGGCTCAGTCCCAGCTCTTCGATCTGATCGCGATATCCCGTTAGCCGGTCGCGGCCCGGGCGGGTGTAGGTCATGCCGGTGATGGCGGCGATCTTGCGCCGTCCGATCTCGTGCAGGTGGTTGACGGCCAGCTTGGCGCCCGCGACGTTGTCGGAGATCACGAAGCCGGTCAGGGGGCCCGTCAGATCGAGCTCGACACCGATACAGGGAACCTCCGAGCGCACGAGCTTCTGGATCTCGGGGAAGCTGCGGCCGACGCCCATCAGGATCATTCCGTCGACGTGGTGGCGGCGGCAACGCTCGAGGTAGTCGTAGGTGCGGATGCTGCCCGACGGAGTGCCGCCGGTGAAGAAGAGCATGTCGTAGCCGCTCTCGGCGATCACTTCCTTGAGACCGTCGAGAACGTCACCGAAAACCGGATGGTGCAGGTCGACATGGCCCGAGGTATCGAGGATGACTCCGATCACCTGCGACGGCATGTCGGTGACAGCGGCCGTCGAGAGATCGCTCGTCACCTCGAGCTCGCGCACGAGCTTGAGCACGCGCTCTCGTGTCTCGGCGTCGATTCCCGCGTCGCCGCCGAGAATTCTGGTCACGGTCATCACCGAGACGCCCGCCTGGTCTGCCAGTTCGCGAATCGTGGGCATTACCGTCGCCTTTCGAAAGATCGCCGCCGATTTGGTTATCGAGCAACCTGCGCTTCGACTTTAACGAGAGGCGCCTAGTTGGCCGAGAGTGAACCACTGCACATCTCGCGTACTAACTGCGGGGCAGGGATTCGAACCCCGATCACCTGAGCCAGAGTCAGGCGTCCTACCATTAGACGACCCCGCATAGACGAGCGCTGCGATTGTAGCGGCCTCATCGAGGGGTAGCGCGCCTCTCGCACGCGCTCGCTCCCCGCTCCGCCTGCGGCAGACGGTTCGCGAGTCGGCGCTAGCTGTCGCGTGACGCGCGGAAAGCCGCGCCGCACGATTCCCGTACCACCAAATCGGCCGAGAGAATCACAACCGGCGGCTGCGCCGACGGCTGGTCGATGATGCGCATCAACGCCTCGCAGCTCGCCGTGCCGAGGCCCGTCCTGTCCTGGCGAATGGTGGTCAGTGCGGGCTCCATCATGCTCGCGAAGGAGGCGTCGTCGAAGCCGACGATGGCGATATCTTCCGGCACGCGCAGGCCGGCGGCGTGAACTGCCAAGATTGCGCCCAGCGCCATCAGGTCGCTGGCGCAGAAAACGGCTTCCGGTGGCTGCTCGAGCGCGAGCAGGCGCTCCATGCCTGTGTATCCGGACGATTCGTAAAAGTCGCCCTCGATCAGATAATCCTCACGGAAGGGAAGACTCGCTCGCTCGAGGCCCGAACGGTAGCCGAGCACCCGATCGATCCCGGGGCGGCTGTCCAGGATTCCCGTGATCTGGGCGATACGCGTGTAGCCGAGCGCGTTCAGATATTGGACGACCGTTGCGGCAGCTTCGACGTTGTCGGATGTGACGTAGGTGGCCCGGGCGCCGACCAGATCGAGATCGATAGCCACGGTCGGGACCTCCTCCGCGAGCAGGTACAGGAGCTCCGGGTCGGAGCGCGCGAAGCCCATCAAGATGACGCCCTCGATGTTATGCCGGCGGCAACGGGCGACATAGGAGTACTCGGCGCTGAAATCCGCGCCGGCGTGGCCCGAGAAGAGCACCAGGTCGTAACGGCTGGCCACCGCGCGCTCCTCGATTCCCTCGAGTACCTGGGCGAAGAAGGGGTGGCTGAGATCGGGCTGGGAGCCGGTCGTGATTGCGGCGCCGATCACGCGCGGGTACTTCGGCAGGCCTTTCCTGTCGAGCGTCTTTCCCTGGGCGGCGAGGGAAATTGCCCGCTCGCGCACGTCGTCGATGATCGCCTGGTCGCGCCTCAGTATCTCTGAGATCTCTTCGGCCGAGATCCGAATAATCGGCGACTCGGACGGCGGCTGTTTGTCTCCTTTGTCGTTCACGATGCCTCTACCAGTCAGTATCGGTGTTTATCGGCATTGGCGCTCGATATTGATCGAAGCGCTCGATCGTCATTGGCGACTTCGCGCGGAATCCGATCTCCGATCGGGCTCGTGTTCGAGCTCTCTCGACCGGTTCTCTAGCTTTCGCGGCTTCGATCTGTAAATAATCTCCGCCATGAACGAACATCCAGTCACACTCCACGTAATGGACGACCTGCGGCGCTCGCGCCTCACGGTCTTCTTCCGGCCCCTACTCTGCATTCCCCACCTGATTTGGATCTATCTCTGGGGAGCAGTAGTAGGGATCGTCTTCATTCTTAACTGGCTGGTCGCGCTGATCATCGGGCGACCTGCCAAGCCGTTCCAGCGTTTCAATGCCGCCTTCCTGCGTTACACGACCACCGTTTTATCCTTTCTGTTTCTGATCGCAAACCCGTTCCCGGGATTCACGGGTGAGCCCGGCAGCTATCCAATCGAGCTCGAGGTCCCGACGACACCCGAGAAGCAGAATCGTCTGAAGACGTTCTTCAGGCTATTCCTCGTCTATCCGGCGCTCGCGGTTGCCGGGGCACTTCTTTACGTCACCTACTTCGTGACCTTCCTCGCCTGGTGGGCGGCGATGATCACGGGACGGATGCCGCGTGGCTTCCGTGACCTCGGTGCCAACGCAATCCGTTACATCGAGCAGGGTTATGCCTTTGCCCTCCTCGTGACCGGTTCCTATCCGTGCGCAAGTCCGTACGTCGGCATGGCGCTTGGAATGCCGGTCGTAGCCGCGACTCCGGCGGCAATGGAAGCACCGCCCGCAGCAGTGGAAGCACCGGCTGCCGCGGAACAGCCAGCCGCACCCGAGGCGCCCGAAGCGCCTTCCGAAACGTGACAAAAAGCTCTCGTCGCCTGCTGGGGCTCCTGATCTTCGGGGCCCTGGCAGGCGTATGGTTTTACCTCGCCAGCTTGCTCTGGCGGACCTCCGTCCCCGGCAACCTGAAACTGCCGAAGGTGGACATGAGCGCGCTCGTCGGCGCCGGCGAGCTGCATCAAGCCCAGCACTTCACCCTTATCTCCGATCTCTTCGCTCTCTGCGGGTTGTTCCTGCCGATCATCGTGCTTGCGGTCTACGCCAAATACGGCCACCGCTTCATAAGCGAATCGGCGGCGGGCCCGATCGGCACCGGAATGCTTCTCGCCATGCTCGGACTGGCGATTGTCTGGATCTCGATGGCCGTTCCGGGCCTTGCGCAGCTCTGGTGGTATCGCAAGCACGGAATCGTCTCGACCGGTTACGTCAGTTGGATCTTCGGGAGCTGGTTGGGTCTCATTCCCGTGTTCGAGCAGATCTGTCTCACGATCCTGATCGTGATGGGCTTCGCGCGCCTGCTCCGTGACCGTTGGTGGCTCGCCGCGGTGCCTGTTTTCGTCGGGGTACTGACTCTGTTCGTATTCATTACGCCCTACGAGATACCGCTCCAGCAAATCTATGGGCATCCGCAGCTGAAGGCGGCAGAGGGCCGGATAGCGAAGAGAGAAGGTGTCGCGAAGATTCCGATGCGGGTCGAGAACGTCGGCACGATGACCTCCGCGCCGAACGCGTTCACGACGGGGCTTGGTCCAAGCCGCCGCGTAGTGCTCTGGGACACGATCCTCGACGGACGCTTCTCCGAGTCGCAGCTCGAGGTGGTGGTCGCGCACGAGCTTGGCCACCAGAAGCACAACCACCTCTGGAAAGACATCGGTTGGTACGGGCTCTTCGTTCTCCCGATCGCCTTCTTTATTGCGCGTTGGACGCGCAGGCGCGGGGGCATGGCGGTTCCCCTGGCTGTGCCGCTCTTCCTTTTCCTCTGGTTCGCCCTTCAGACGGCGATCACTCCACTCAACAACGCCTACTCGCGCCGGCTCGAGGCCGAGGCGGACTGGACCGCGTTGCAGGCCACGAACGATCCGCAGGCCGCCAAGTCGCTGTTTGTGAACTTCGTGAGCACTACCAGCGAAGACCCCAATCCGCCGGCCTGGGACGTGATGCTGTTCGGCACCCACCCGAGCGAAGAACAGCGAATCGCGATGGTCGAAGCCTGGCAGGCGCAGAACGGCGGCTGATCAGCCCGCGGCGCGCTCCTGCTCTTCGACGGCGAGCAGGCGCTCGGCCTCCAGCGCGGCCATGCAGCCCGAGCCGGCGGCCGTGACGGCCTGGCGGAAGACGGGATCCTGGACGTCGCCGGCGGCGAAGACGCCGTGCAGGTTGGTCGCCGTGGAGTGTGCCTTCGTCTTCAGGTAGCCGGCCTCGTCGTGATCGAGCGAATCGAGAAATAGGCTCGTGTTTGGATCGTGGCCGATGGCGACGAAGACTCCGCCAGCCTCGATCTCCCAAGTCTCGTCGGTCTTGCTGCTGCGCAGGCGCAAGCCCGTGACCTTCCCTGACTCGGCTCCCAGCACCTCATCTACGACGGCGCTCGTGATCAGCTCGATCTTCTCGTTCGAGCGAGCGCGCGCGAGCATGATCGGCTCGGCGCGGAATTCGTCGCGGCGGTGCACGATCGAGACCTTCTCGGCGAAGCGCGTGAGGAAGAGGGCATCCTCCAGGGCCGAGTCGCCGCCGCCCACGACGACGATCTTCTGGTCGCGGAAGAAGGCCGCGTCGCAGACCGCGCAGTAGGAGACGCCCTTGCCCTGCAGGGCGGCCTCCGACGGGCACCCGAGCTCGCGCGCCCTGGCGCCGGTGGCGATGATCAGCACCTTCGCGCGATACGTAGCCTCGCCGGTCTCGACGACGAACGGCCGCTGCGAGAGATCGACGCGCACGGCGTCGTCGGTGACGAATTCCGTCCCGAAGCGCTTGGCCTGTGCGCGTAGATCGCTCATCATCTTCGGCCCGAGCACGCCCTCGCTGTAACCGGGGAAGTTCTCGACCTCGCTCGTATTCATCAGCTGGCCGCCCCAGGAGACGCCCTCGATCACGAGCGGTTCCAGCAGGGCGCGGGCGCTGTAGAGCGCGGCCGTATAGCCGGCCGGCCCGCCGCCGATGACGATCACGTTACGCACGTCGGTATCTGCCACGTTTCCTCCTCGCACCTGTGCTCTACAGACTATTAAACGTAGGCCCGGCCGCTGTTGTTCCTACAGGGGCGAGACCGGATTGAGCGGCGGTGGCGTGTGTTCCTCGGCTGCCTCGGCGTCCAGCGGGCCTTCGATCGCCATGTGCTCGGTTGACTGCTCCAGCTTGCCCTCGAAGCGGTCGATCCTTCGCTCGGCGTCCGAGAACTTCGATTGGGCCCGGCCGAGGTGCGTCCCGACCAGGTCGAAGTCCTCCTTGAAGCGGCCGAAATCCTTCTGCAGCCCCGTAATCTGGGCCATCACTTCCTGGGCGTGCTTCTCGACCTGCAGTCCCCTCAGTCCGAACACGATCACCTGCAGGTAGGCGGTGAAAGTGGTCGGCGAGACCGGGAAGACGCGCTTCTCGAGCGCGTAGGAGTAAAGCGCACCGGTCTTGCCGCAAACCAGCTCGTAGTAGACAGACTCTGACGGGACGTACATGAAGGCGAAGTCGTAGGTCCCTTCGGCCGGGCGGATGTATTTGCTCGCGATCGCGTCGATGTGCGTCTTGAGATCGCGCCCGAAGGCCTTCTCGTGCGTCTGGCGCTCGCCCTCGTCGCTCGCCTCGACGATGCGGTGGAAGTTGTCGAGCGGGAACTTGGCATCTACCGGCACCAGCCGCTCGACGCGGATCACGGCATCGACTCGCTCGCCTCCCTTGAAGCCGTACTGAAGTTGGTAATGCGAGGGCGGGAGCTTGTCGCGAAGCAGGTTCTCGAGCAACAGCTCACCGAAGCCGCCGCGCGCCTTGGGCGGCCTGAGCGCCTGCTCCAACTTGGCGAGATCCTTGACTCGATCGTTCATCTGCGCCGTCGCCTCGCCCAGCTTGCCGAGCCGCTCGTGAATCCTGTTCGTCGTCTCCGACGCGCTCTGGAGGCGGCCGTCCACCTTTGTGTCGAGGTCGCCGAGGCGGCGATCGAGCGTTTCGACGAGCGCCTGTAGGCGCTTGTCGAGATCGAGCTCGCGCTCGCCGCTTTGGCCCTTCCTCCAGATCAGCACCGCGACCAGCGCCGCCGCGCCGACGACGACGAGCACCAGTAAGGCGATGAGCAAATAGATCAGCACGGGAACGGCTCAGAGTAGTCCGCGCGGCGGACATCAAAGAAGTGTTGCGCGAGGGTCTCGCCGCTCGGCTGGATCTTCATCTACAGGTGAGGGCGGCCGCAGTGTTCGCGCAGGAGTTCTGCTCGCTCGTGGCGACCGATCTCTGCATAGGCAACGGCCTCGTACTCCAGCGTGAGCACCGGGACGGCGAGGTCTTCAATCCCCACGACTCGCCGCTGTTCGGCCGGATCGGCCGGCGTTCCCCACGAGCCGTTCGGCTCGCGCTTCTGCAGGGCTCCGATCAATTCGATCTCGATACCCTCGATCGCGTAACTACCCAAGAGAGAGCGCATCTTTTGAGACTCAGTCCAGCGTGGCGGAGAGGCACAGTAAGCGGCCAGGGCTTCGGCCGCTCTCCACGCTCCGGCCTCGTCTGTCTGAACGTCGATGTCATGCGGCTCGACCGGCACTCCTTGCAACAGGTGGGCGGTGCTTCCTGTCAGCGCCCAGTTGATCTCGTCCAGAGGCAGGCGGGCGACGAGTACGCGCAACGCCGACAAATGAGCGGCTGATAGAGAACCCATCTTTGCCCTCGCGATCGGTGATACTGGCGAATCGCCGTCGAATCATGCCGGGGAAGGGACTTGAACCCTTACGTCCGAAGACACCCGATTTTAAGTCGGGCGCGTCTACCATTCCGCCACCCCGGCGCACGCCAATCTGGTGCAACTACGAGCATAGACCGTAGTCGGTCGAAGGCGGCTAGGGCGAGCTTTCGGCGGCGAGCAGTGCGGCGCCATCCAGGATGTCCAGCTCGCTGGCCTCGATCGCCTCGAGCGCGAAGACGTCGAGCAGCTCGCTGCAGACGATCGCGCCGGCGACGATCACCGGGGCGCGCTCGGGCTCGAGCGCGGGCACCTGGCGGCGCTCGGCGAGCGGGAGCGCGGCGAGACGGGCGAGTTGCTCGCGAACCGCCTGGCGAGAGACCGAGTAGCCGTGGACGCGCTCGCGGTCGTATTCAGGCAGGTTCTGGTCGAGCGCGGCGAGAGTGGTGATCGTACCCGCGTTGCCGATTGCGGCGTTCGGCTGCTGTAGCACGCCCGCGGGAATTTGCTCGGCCAGCAGCTCGCGCACGGCCGTGGCGCAACGATCGAGCTCCGCCGCGCTGGGCGGATCGGAGTGTAAAAAGCGCTCGGTCAGGCGCACCGCGCCGATGTCGAGGCTGACGTAGAAGCTGTATCCCGCAGCGTCTCCGAGCACCAGCTCGGTCGAGCCGCCGCCGATATCGACGACGAGCACGGAGTGCATCAGCGAGCGTCTGTAGGTAGCGCCGCGGAACGCCAGCAGCGCCTCGTCGTTCCCGGAGAGCAGCTGTACTTTGAAGCCAAACCGGCGTTCGATCTCGCGCAGGAACTCGCCACCGTTCGAGGCGTCACGAAACGCGCTGGTGGCGACCACCAGCGTTGACGTGACGCCGAGCCGTTTGACGATCTCGCGATAGTCGGAGAGCGTCTTCTCGACGCGCTCGATACCGGCGGCGGAAAGGACGCCGCTCTTGTCCACGCCTTCGCCCAGGCGGGTGATCACGCTGCGGCGCTCGAGCTCCTCGAGCGAGCCGCCCGAGACCTTGGCCACGATCAGCCGGGTCGTGTTGGTGCCTATATCGATCGCTGCAACCGGCACCGGCGCGTCACTTGCTCGGAATGAAGGATCGGGCCCGCGTCAGCACGGACTCGGCTTCGGAGAGTGCTTCGTTTACCAGGCGCAGGCGCGTTCGTGCTGTGGTGAGCTTCTCGACGCTGGCCTGCAGGCGCTCGAAGGCTTTTCTGGCCGCCGCGAGCTCTTCGTTGGTGCGCTCGCCGGCGCGCGAGATTCGCTGCAGTTCGACGCTGAGCGCATCCTTGAGGCTCTTCAGGGCTTTTTTCGTCTCGAGCGCGCGCACGAGCACGAAAACTGCGCCGGCGACGAAGGCGACGAGCAAGACGGCGAGCGCGATCCAGAAAGCGGTCACTAGGGCGATGCTAGCAACCCGCTTTGCAGGAGCCTGGCGGGGCGGTGCAGTTTCGGCACGAAGTCGGCTCTGCGAGGTGCGTTTTCTTTCGCGGCGGGACGGTACTCTGGAACCACCCCGCGGGCGGGTGGCATTGAGCGCCAAGCGAAACGAAGCACTCCACCGCCTGGCCGCGCTCGGCGGCACGATGCGTCGTCCTCGGTCGCGCCCGTAGCCTCCAGCTACGAACGCGACGCTGCGTCCTAGCCTCGCACTCACCGATCGCACCCAGTCGACGGGTCTTCATTCCGCTTGGCGCTCTTGGTGGAGGGCCGCGAGAGATGTTGCCGTCAATCGCCTGTTATCCGTCGCTCGCTACCCTCGCCGAGCAGTGATGCGCCTAAAAGAGCCATCTGGCGCTACAATTAGCGATGCGACGCGGGGTGGAGCAGTCAGGTAGCTCGCCGGGCTCATAACCCGGAGGTCGCAGGTTCAAATCCTGCCCCCGCTACTGGAGAAGCCCTGGAAACGGGGCTTCTCTGTTTACTACAGCGAGATCGGGCTCGAGAACTTTTGCCCGACTTTTGGCTCAACGGAAAACAACATCGGGGACACAGGCCTGACTGACGGTGCCGAGAGAGTCCGCTTTGGGCCAGCGTTCGAGAATGTCACCTGAGCCGCAGCGGATGAGCTGAGGTTCGCAGCGCGGTCACTTGTAGTACTGCGGCGCTGTCGCACCGTTCGAACGGGTAGCCAAGACCCGAAGCCTTGCGCCCGGCTTCACGATCGGCTCGCCTTCGATGACGTGCCACGTGTGGCGCAGATTTCGGGCCGCGATGCAGTCACCTTTGCGCGGGCAGGGCGGCCAACGCCACCTCTCGGTGAAGGTCACGATCACCGCTGGCTCGTGCGTCCGGGCGGGATGGACGCTCGTCTGGCACGTCCCACGGAATGGCTTCGCTCCCGGTGCGCCGTCGGGGATCGAGCACTGTCGCTTGCCGGGCACCGCCGGGAAGATCGAGAAGAGGCGATTCGAGGAGCGGGCAACCTGCACCTCGTGGTTGCGGGCGATGATTGCTGCCGCAGGGCCGCCTCCGAACGAGTTCGTCGGCTCCGTCGCCTTCTTCCCAGAGCTACCGCAACCGGAGGCAACGAGGACGCTGGCGATCGCCGCGACTGTCGTAGCTACTACACGCATTCAAACCTTTATACGGCACCGGGACGCTTTCCTGTCACAAAGTCACCGCAGGCGTTGCGGGTGCTAGAACTGTCGCCTAGGCCACGGCTCGATACCTTACGCCGGCTAGCCGACTAGCGATTCGATCTGCTTGGCGAGCTTGCTCTCGATCTCTAGATTCCAGGCCATCTCGGCCACGTCTACAACGAGGAACAAGTCGGACAACAGCAATGTCTCCAACGCCGCCACGCCGAGATGCTCCAACCACTTCCCGATCCCGATCCGGACCGTAAAGTCGTTCGAGTCGCCAGAGACCAGGATCGACAGGGCACGGTCAGCGGCGATGACGCCACTCAAGAACCCACCCTTCTTCGCCTGGATCACCGTCCCGTGCGGGCTCGCCGCCGACGTCTGAACCGTGAATCCGTCGGACTTCAGATAGCTCGCGATCTTCTCGTTCAGCGCGCTCAGGTCGGTGCCCTTGCCCTTGAACTGCTGCACCTTCTCACCAATCATCGTGCCTCCTCACGTCGGAACTGTGTCGCCGGTCGCTGTCGATCGCGATGGTCGACCCATTATGGCCGCGAACGCAAACGCGGAGAAGCTGAGATGTTGCCGTTACTCGGTTCTCTCCGCTTGTCCTCTCAGCGTCGGACGCTGCGATATCCGTGCTGGACCGCATAAAGGGGCCGGACGCAGGAGTTACACCACTTCATGCGACTTGACTGGACAACCGCTCCACTTGGGCGAGCGGCCCAGCTAGACTGCCCGCTTCTCTATGCGTTGCTCGCGGCAGCCCGGCGGGCACAGGGATCTCTGCGGAAGATGATCAGCCCAGCCCAAGCACGTCGAGCGACGACCAAAGTACCGCGGGTGACGGTCTATTTCTGGATCATCAAGATCCTGACCACGGCTCTCGGCGAAGCGACCTCGGACTACTTGGTCCACCGTTTCAACCCGTACTACGCGGTGATCGGAGGCTTCTTCGCTTTCCTGATCGCGATGGCGATCCAGTTCCGGGTACGGAAATACATCCCCTGGGCCTACTGGCTGGCGGTGGTCATGGTCGCCGTCTTCGGCACCATGGCGGCCGACGTCTTGCACGTCGAGTTTGGCGTCGCCTACATCGCCTCGACGATCCTCTTTGCGATCGCGCTTGGTGTTGTCTTCACGACCTGGCACAGAAGCGAGCGGACACTCTCCATCCACAGCATCTATACGCGTAAGCGCGAAGCCTTCTACTGGGCGGCCGTGCTCGCGACGTTCGCGATGGGCACCGCCACCGGTGACCTGGCGGCCTACACGGCCAAGCTCGGCTTCCTGACGGCCGGAGTGCTCTTCGCAGCGGTGTTTGCGATCCCGGCAGTTGCCTATCGCTTCTTCAGACTGAACGCGATCTTCGCCTTCTGGTTCGCCTACATCATGACGAGGCCATTGGGAGCCTCGTTTGCCGACTGGACGGGGAAGTCGCGCCACGCCGGTGGGCTGGGCTACGGCGATGGCCCCGTTGCTTTCGTCCTGGCTATCTTCATCGTCGCTCTCGTCTCTTACCTGTCGCACACCGGCGCCGATCGTGAAACGGCGACGTCGCAAGAGTGGCGAGGCCCGGGCGAGACTGCAGTCGAGGAAGCTTCGGGTTAACCTGCCGGCTTGAGGAAAGCGGCGGCGGAAGAAAGTGACCGGCACGCTGGTCACGAGCAAAGCGGCGCCCTTCTCTCTATGCACAGGGTCGAGTGCTGGGGCTACAACAGCTACGGCCAGCTCGGTAACGGCGATAAGGCGAGTAGCTCGGCTACTGTCAGAGTGGATGGCCTTGGCTAGAACCTTCTGTCTAGCTCAGCGCGGGGGCTTAGCGCTCGGCTAGGTCAAGCTACATTCCCGCACGCTTTCCCACGCCACCCGGGTCGCTGTTCTACGCTCGCTGTCTAGTGAATTCGAGCGGCTCCGAACATCCGCTCCTCGCCCCGCGCCGCCGCCCCCGGGAAGAGCACCTGCGACGCGTGGATGTAGCGCTCGGTGATCTGGCTCTGCGAGTGACCGGCCTTGAGCTGGACGTAGGCCATCGGGTTACCGGCCGCAGCCTCGTGCGTGAGCGCCGTGTGGCGGAGATCGTGGAAGGGGCGGAAGGGCTTCGTGATACCGGCTCGCTCGAGCGCCGGCTTTAGATAGACGCGCGCGAGCTTGCCCGGGTCGAGCGGCGTCCCCTTCTCCGGATGGGAGAAGACGAGCTCGTCCTCGCCCTGGAAGGGACTCTGGCGCCAGTGCTCGGCGAGCAAGTCCTTCGTGCGCGGCCCAAGCTCGATCATCCGGCGCGAGGCACGCGACTTAGGTGTAGTGAAGCGGCTTTTGACGAGCGCCTCTCTCACCTGCACCTGTCCTTCGAGTAGGCGCACGTCCTTCCAGCGAAGCGCGAGAAGCTCCCCTCGGCGCATGGCGCTGCCGAGCCCGAAGAAGGTGATCGTGCGAGCTAGTCGCCACCAGACCTGCTCTTCGGATGTCGCTTCTCGCTCCAGCTCGCCGTAGGCGCTCCAGAGCCTCGAGATCTCGACCTCGGTAAGGACGTTCAGCTCGCCTTCTCTCACCCGCGGGCGCTCGCACTCCGAGACCGGGTTCGTCCTGATCAGGCGCCAGCGCACCGCTCGCTTCAGCATCACCTGCAAGCAGAGGAGGTGGTTTACCACCGTCTTGGACGAATAGCCGGCCTGGATCTTCCGGGTCACGTAGCGATCGATCAGCTCGGGCTGCTGCTCGAGATCGGCCAGGAGCACACGCCCGAAGGCGGGGAGGAGGTGATTTCGAATCGTCTGCCGGTAGCCGTCCGTTGTCGTCAGCTTGAGTCCGCGTCCAGGCAAGTACTCGGTCAGCCAGCGCTCTGCGAACTCCTCGAAGCGGATCTTCTCCGGTGCCCGGTAGCCGTCACGCTCGACGTCGACGAGCCGTCGGCGAAGCTCGGTCTCTGAACGCTTACGGTTCCAGGGGGGCTCCTTGCCGAGCGTCTCCAGCACGCGCTTGCCCGAGGCATCCTTGTAGCGGATCCGCCAAACGACGCCTCTTGGACCCTCGTAGCGCCAGACACGGCCCCATTTCGGCTCCCTACTTGGCATGTCGTCCATCACAAGCTCGAATCCGGGCGGAATGCAAGTCGCCCAGTAGAGGGGCCCTGCTGCTTCTCGGCGAGCCAAGCTTCGATCGCCTCTCTCTCGTAGCGGCGATAGCGACCGAGCGCGAGGTAGGGGAGACGCCCTTCGCGTGTCGCCCCCCTGACCCAAGACTCCGGCACCGCGAGCAGCTCCGCCACTTCCTTGGCGGTAAGCAGGCGCTCGGTCATGCCGCCTCGACCTCGTTTCCCCAGAAGGTCCAGCCGCTCCTCGTTACTCCACGAGCAAAGAGCTCGAGCTTCGAGGCGAGCGGGTAGGCACGCTCGATCAGCTCGTAGACCAAGGCCGGCTTCTCGGAGTGGGCGCCTCTCGGCGCCTCGATGACCGAGTTGGGCCGATCCTCGGGATCGGGCGGTGGGTAGTTGCCCCTCCTGCCGATGAGCAAGTGCTCGTGGCGGTGCCGGACCCAGGTGCCAAGGCCGATCCAGTCCTTGACCCAGACTAGAGAGGTCTTGTACTCGAAGCCCCAGGCCGCCATCACCTCGAGCGCCTCCGGGAGCTTCGAGGCAACCGCCCAGAGGAAGAGCACCGCATTGTCTGCCGCAGGCACCTCGAAGGTCTTGATCTTCTCCAGCGGCATCGTCGGATAGTGGTTTTCGGGAGCGTAGGCGGAAGACGGGTTTCCGAGCTGCCAGGGCGGATCGGCGTAGACCAGCTCGAACGGGCCGTTCGGGAGCGGGGGAGAGACGAGGGTCAGATCCCTCTGGGCCTGACGTATGCGCCGCGCCGCGACGTGGGCCGGCAGCCGCCCCTGCCTGACCTGCTCGAAGAGGACGGGGTCGTGCAGGCGGACCGTCTCTGCATCCTGGATCGTTCTGGGAGAGACGCCGGCGCTGCGGGCGGCGATCTCCCTCGTCCGCTCGCCCCGATGTGGCAACGTTGCCACATCGGGACCTCGGCGCAGGTTGGCCAGTCTGCGAGCCTGCGCCTCTTCCCTCCTTTGCGTGTGCTCATCCAGCTCGAGCGCGAGCGCCGCCCGCTGCGAGGCGTCGAGATGACGGTGGTTGATGGCCGCGCGCAGGATGTAGGCGAGCTCGTCCTCCGTCTCGACCACTCGCACAGGCACCGACTCGAGCCCGAGCTCTCCGGCTGCGCGCAGGCGGTGACGACCGTCCAGCACCTCTCCCCGCGAGTTGACCTCGAGCGGAACGGCGATGCCGCGCTCGCCTATGTCGGCAACAAGGACGGCGTACTCGCCGCTTCGCATCGGCGGGATGTGTTCCGCTCGGGGGTGATCGTGCAGCTCGGCTGTCGGGAGCATCTCGGACATCTCCATCCGAGCGTGCCAGAGCCTTTGGAAGTCTGGAGGAAGTTCAGTGGGTGGACTTCTCGGCCCGGTTTTTCCCCTCACTGAAGGCCGCCTCGCGCTCCTCGGGTGGGATGTCCTGCCAGTAGTCGCGGAGCGTCCCCTTGGCGAGCGGTCGATCGCAGATGTGCGCCCAGGCCTCCGGGTCTTCCTGCTGCAACCGCTCGGCCTTCTCGAGCGCGCGCTCGAGGTTGCCGCCGTTCGTCTTCACCTGGCCGATGAGCCAGGCTTGCATCAGCTCGCGTCTTTGGTCGACCGTGGGCCTCGTTCCCTTCGCCCGGCGACGCTTGGCGTCTGCTCCCTGGAGGCGGCGGAGCTCTTCCCGGTTGGCCGATCCATCCAGGTGGTGCCGGGTCCTCTCGTCCCTGTCCGCTTGATCTGCGAGCCCGGGCAGGTGAGATCGGAGCACGGGGTCGTAGATCTGGGCTGTCCTGATGCGCTCGGGCGAGATCGAGCCGGTGGAGAAGACCTGGCCCGGGCAGAGATCGCAGCGGAAGCTCTCCGTGGTCGGATTCCAGCTCAGATGCTGGCCCTTCTTGCGCTCGCCGCCGAGGTAGAGATCGCGCGCGAGGCGAAGCACCTTGTAGCCGTGCTCTTCGCGCAGATGCTTCCTCATCAGGTCGAGCATCGGAGTGGGAGGGGCGGGGAGAAGCGCTCCGTCTTCGTCTGCCATGGTGCCTTTCTAACAGGCAGGAAGGATGGCGGAAGAACCTTCCCGAGAACTCCACCCGCTGAAATACCTGGAAACGAGCCTGATCATGTGCATGATCATGCATGTGACCACCCAGACTCCAGCCCTCGGCTCGCCCTACCTCCGCCGCCGTGTGATCGTCGAGCTCACGCCACAGGAGCTACCGCTACTGGAAGAGGCCGAGCGCCGGCACGGCACCAAGCGCCAGGCCATCGTTAGCGCGCTTGAAATGGCGAGCCGTGGCGTCGAGCTCGAGCAAGAGCTGGCCGAAGCGCAGGCGGAGCTCGTGCGGCTCGAAGCGGAGTTCGAAACTCTGCGCACAGATCAGGCGGTCGGCGAGAAGGCCAGGGAGCGATTAGCCCGCGAGCTCAAGAAAGCGAGAAGCGAGCTTACGAGCGCCAAGGAGTCCGCGGGATCGAGCGCCCGAGGAAGCGAGCAGAGACTCCAAGCACTCGAGCGGATCCTGAGCGGGCGCGAGGGAGAGATCAAAGAACTCGAGGAGCAGATCTTCGACAAGCTCTTCTGTGCCCGCTGCGGGACCTGGGTCTCACCCGACGACTTCGGCTGGACTCGCCGTGAGAGTGGCGCCCACGCCTATCATCGAGCCTGCGGCGATCACGGTCCCGAGCTATTGAAGCCATCGTCCTGGCTCGGCTGGCAGTCTGATTCGTAGCCATCGCCGCGAGCGGCCGAGTCACGCGAGCATCCTCAAGAAGGCCTCGCTTGTCTGCACCTCATGAGACAGCTTTCCAACCCTGGGCCGGAGGTGCGAAACCTAGATCAGTACAGGCCCGACGATGAACCCTCGACCCGAATGACCTGTTTGATTATAGCATAATTGCTATCGTGGCCCTTGCGAGCGTGACGTGCTCGACAGCTCAAGACCTCAGTGGTTTCCGAGTTGCGAAGTACTCCATCTGAGTAGTGGATCGTCAGCGGCGGAAGGGTCTCCGCGGCGCCTTATCGGCGGCAGCACGAGGCGCTAGACCTGGATGTCTCTTCTTCGAATATCGACGATCGCGATAGTGACCAGAGCCGCGATCAGAGCGATCAAACCGAGCAGAGCACGAGGCTCACCCGCAGACGGCATCTTGTCCGCCCATAAGTGATCAAACAGAAGAGGCTCCCTCTTGAAGTGCATCCAGCTTGCTAGCCATCCCGCCGGCGTCCAATCGTGCAACCCGCTGAAGCGGGCCAGGAAGTTGACAACGATAAGACAGAGTGCGCCCCCGAAAAACGCTCCGATCGGCTGACGAACAAGGGTCGCCATGGCAAGGCCGAGCGCGGCGAACAGAAGCAGCGCAAGAGGCGCATGAAGGAGGCGCGGACCCGCGTAGGCCCAGATGTCGTGCAATCCCGGCGGAGGCGGCAGTACGAACACTCTACGGAACAACTGGCCGTAGGCGATTTGGCCGATGATCGTCCAGAGAAGGAGCCACACGCTCGCGACCCAAAGCACGACCAGCTTGGCCAGCAACAGACGCGCCCGGCGCCCATCCTGGAGCAGCATGATCTTCATTGTCCTTCCGCTCCATTCGCCTCCGAGGCTGAATGCAGCCAGGAGAAGAATCAAGAAAGCGCCTGGGACAGAGCTCATGACGCCGGCGGCAAAACCGGCCGCCCCAAGCGGTTGCTGAGACGCGCTCCCGAGGCGCGTATCCTGAATCGTCTGTTTGACGAAGTTCCTGGCGTCGACTAGATCTTGGGCGCGCGCTCGATCGCACCGCTTGCCGCTTTTCAGTCCGAAGAAAGAGCAGGGAGTGGGCCGCTGTAGGCTTAGAGCGAGATTGTCTTTCGCCGTTTTGAACTGAGCTGCGCCGGTTTGCTGGCCCATGGTCGCCATGAAGAAGCTGAGAGCCAGAGCAGCGAGCGTCAAGATTAGGAAGATCGGGCGGACCAGCTTTAGAAACTCCGCTTTTAACGTGGAGATCACGTCCTCTCCTCTTGAGTCAACTCGAGGAAGCGCTCTTCCAACGAAGAGAGTTCCGTCCGAACCGCTTCCGGATATACGTTTCTCGCGGCGAGAGCTTCGCTGACCTCGCGTCCCGAAGTGGCACGTACGAGAAGTTCGCCTCCGTCATCTACGAAAACATCGAGATGCTCCAAGGCAACTCGCGCTCGCTCCAGTTCGGACGGATCGACTCTGACCCGCACCTTGCTTTCCGAGGCCACAATCTCTTCTAGCGTGCCCTCCCGAACGAGGCGGCCTTGATTAATGATAGCGATCCGGTCGCAGAGCTTCTCGATCTCGCTTAGCTGATGGCTGGAAAGAAAGACGGTGCAACCGTCTTCGCGTAGGGTCTCCAGGATGTCTCTGAACGCCTTCGTTCCAGCCGGGTCGAGGCCGTTCGCAGGCTCGTCCAGTATGAGCAGCTGCGGCCGCCGGAGCAGTGCGACCGCAAGGCCCAAGCGCTGGCGCATGCCCTGAGAGTATGTCTTGATCGGCTTTCCGGCCGCGCCCGCTAACTCAACTCGTTCCAGCGCCTCGTCGGCCAGGCTCTCCGGTTGGCGCAGCCCACTCGCCAGAACGACCCTTAGAAACCTTCGACCCGTCATCCACGGGTAAGCAGCGGGCTCCTCCACCAAACCGCCGATCGCGCTCAGAATCAGCGGCCCAGGAGGAATCTCCCGTCCCAGAACCAGCGCGGTTCCGGAAGTCGGTCGCGCCAAACCTAACAACATGCGAATCGTCGTGGTCTTGCCGGCGCCGTTCGGACCGAGGAAGCCGAATATCTGGCCTGACTCCACCGAGAAGCTGAGATCGTCAACGACAGCCCGGCCGCCGAGGATCTTCTTGAGTGAGCGGCATTCAATAGCAGAGTCCACGGTACCCCCAAGAAAAAGCGCAGACGGCTCGAAAGTAGAACCGTCTGCGCTTCATCTCTGGCGCGACGCCTTTGTCTACGGATAAATGGTCTTCCCCGTTAAATCGAAGTAGGCGCCGTCGAGCGTTTTGTGAAGATCGAAATGGAAAGTGCCGGTATCGCCGATGGACCATGATGTGGTGTCGGTCTCCCCACAATAATAGGTGTGTCTGCCGTGACCTGACCCCGTTTACTGG
>PMNA01000030.1 GCA_003162055.1 Actinomycetota bacterium
TCCGCCGCCGCCGGCCGCTGCGGCCCGGCCGCCCGTGCCACGCCCGGCCGCGAGGCCGAACGAGCCCGCCGGGGGGCAGGCGATGGCCGCGGTGGTTGCAAACGGAACGGGCTGGCCTGTCCCGAGCTAGAAGCCAAGCTTTAGGCTTCGCTGAAGCCGATAGCGCCGCTATCTCCGGCGACGCGCAGGCGGACGCGTTTGCTTCGAATAGCCATCTTGCTCAGAGAGAGTGACGCCGCAGTTTCTTACGTCAAAAGGCGGTATAGGGCAGGCAATCGAGCAATCGGTGTCCAACGAGAGCCGTTCGCGACACTTAACGTCGTCCGAGCCATGTTCGGCCGATCAACCAGCCCGACCCTCGCCCGATCGATTGGGCTCTAAGATCCGGCCATGGATCTAGACGTTGTATTCCTCGGCACGGCCGGCTCGATGCCCACCGCCAGGCGCTCCCCGACCGCGCTGGTCGTGCGCCGTGGTGGCGAGCGGCTGCTGTTCGATTGCGGCGAGGGCAGCCAGCGTCAGTTCCTGCGCTCGAAGCTGGGGCTGGTCGATCTGGGCGAGGTCTTCCTCACCCACTACCACGCCGATCACTATCTCGGCCTGCCGGGGATGCTGAAGACGTTTTCGCTGCGCGGGCGGGAGTTACCGCTCACGGTCTTCGGTCCGCCCGGCCTGAAAGATCTCTTCTCCGCCCTGCGCAGGATCTTCGGCCGCCTCACCTTCGCGCTCGATCTGGTCGAGCTGCAGCCGGGCGACGCTCTCGAGAGGGACGGATACCGGCTCGAGACCTTCCCCGTCGAGCACGGCGTCTCGTCGCTGGGTTACGCGCTCGTGGAGCTGCCCAGGCCCGGCCGCTTCGACGTCCAGGGCGCCAACGAGCTGGGCGTTCCGCCCGGGCCCGAGCGCGGCGCCCTGCAACGGGGCGAAGCAATCTCGCTCGGCGGCGGCAGGGTGGTCAGGCCCGAGCAGGTGCTGGGGTCGGCCCGGCCCGGACGCAAGCTCGTCATCTCGGGAGACTCCGCGCCCTGCCGTGCCGTGGTCGAAGCCGCCGGCGATGCCGATCTGCTCGTCCACGAGGCCACCTTCTGCGAGGAGGAGCGCGAGCGCGCGGAGGAGACCCACCACTCGACCGCCGCGCAGGCGGCGCAGATCGCGCTCGCGGCCCGCGTCAAGATGCTCGCGCTGACCCATGTCTCGACTCGCTACTTCGGGCCCGAGGTGCTGCGCGAAGCGCGCGAGCTGTTCGCGAAAACGGTCGTGCCGAGGGACTTCGATATCATCGATCTGCCCTTTCAGGAGCGAGGCGAGCCTCGATTGCTCAAGGGCGGAGCGCTTCCCGTTGAGGGAGGCGAAACTGGGGCAGAACCGGCCGTTCGCACTGCCGGAGTTGAGGAGAAGAGCGAATGACGAAACTGGTTCAAGTGGCCGTCGCCGCCAACGTCGCCGAGGCGGAGGAGATCGAGGCGATCCTGCAGGCGGCCGGTATCGAGTGCGAGCTCGAGTGCGCGGTCGAGACCGATCCCAACTCCAACGAGGACGCCCCACAGAAAGTACTGGTACCCGAGGACCGGATGGAGGACGCGCTCGAGGCGATCGAGTCCATGAGCGAGCCCGACGATCTGGTCTCGGATGCTTAGAACCTCTATCGAAACGAAGCGCTCCACCGCTTGACCGCGTTCTGAGGCGGGTCTTCATTCCGCTAGAGGTTCCTGATTGAGCCTGTCGCCCAGCCGATGACCGGCGCCGCTAGCATCGCTGGCTATGCGCTGGAACCTGAGCGTCGTAGCCCTTGCGAGCTCCTGGGGCTTCGTCTGGATCATCGCCGATCACCTCTCTCTGGGCGCGCTCACGATCGTCTTCTGGCGCATCGGGCTGAGCGTTCTCGTGTGCGGAGTGGGTATCCTGGTCAGCGGGAGAACGGACCTGCTGCGGATCGGCAAGACGTGGCGCTGGACGCTGCTGCTCGGGCCCGGGCTGGCGCTGCTCTGGTTCTGCACCATCGAGGCGATGAAGCTCTCTTCCGTTGCCGTCGCGGTTCTCGCCACCTACACCACCCCGGTCTTCCTGGCGCTGTTTGCCCCGCTCTTTCTGCCCGAGAGGCTCAGCCGCGTGGTTCTGTTCGCCTTGCCGATCGCAATCGGCGGTCTCATCCTGATCGCGTTCGCCAGTAACGGTGGCGGGAACGTCAGGCCGCTGGCGATCGCAATTGGCGTTTCCGGCGCCCTGGTGCAGACGGTTCTCGTGATCATCCAGAAGCACGTCGTGCGCGAGGTCAACCCGATCGGGTTCTCTTTCTGGATCGACATCTTCGCCGTGGCCGCGCTGGTGCCGGTGCTGCCCTTCGCCGGTCGCGTGCTGCCCAGCGCCGGCGAGCTCGGCTATCTGGCGATACTCGGCGTCATCTTCACCCTCCTCTCGGGACTCGTCTGGCTGATGCTCCTGCGCCACGTCACGGCGCAGGCGATGGGCTTCTTCTCCTATATCGAGCCCGTCTCGGCCTCGCTGCTGGCCTGGCTGCTGCTGGGGCAACGGCTCGGAGCACCGATAGTGGCCGGAGGTGCGCTGGTGCTCGTTGCGGGATTCATCGTGGTGCTGAGAGAGCCGGCCGAGATGCCGATCGCGGAAGTCGAGGTGGCCGGGATGCCTCAGAGCAGCACGCCGTCTCCGGCAAGTGCGGACTAAGGGCGTGGGGGAGATCTCCGCTCGCCGCCGGCGCGCCGGGAATGCTCTATCTGGAGTGCGCTATCGTTTTCGGCGCGCGGACGTAGCTCAGTTGGTAGAGCATCGGCTTCCCAAGCCGAAGGTCGCGGGTTCGAGGCCCGTCGTCCGCTTCCCATTAGTAAGGCCGCAACAGGGCGGAGTGCCCTACGAGGTCGAGCGCACGATCGAGCGACTGCTCTCGGCTTCGGTCACCTGCCGCCTGCAGGGGCGCTCGTTATTCCCCTTCAGGCTTCGGCCACGTTCCCGCTGTTCTCGCGCACGTGGAACTGGGGCAGGCTGACCGATTTCGGTCAGCCTGCCCCGATGGGAGCGGCCGTTGGTGTTCGCGATGAGCACAACCCTGTGAGGGCTGCACTCAAGCATCTGCATCGCTTACTGGTGCAGCGTTTGCAGCGTTCCGACTCGGATGGCTCTCAGCTCGCTCCGCACGATCACCGTACCTGTTGTGACCGAAGAGGGTTGGCACACGATCGAAACGGAGCCTGGGCTGGTGAGGCTGGCAGTACCCGACAACGGGATCGCGATCTCATGCACGCCCGAGGCCGTTAGGGAGTTCGTGGTGCTTCCCAGGTTGTACGAGTAATTCCCATCTTGCGGGACATAGATGGTTGTCCAGAAGGACGCCGACGCGCTCGGATCGCTGCTCGAGAGCCGGGCATATACGGTGCCTGAAAGCACGTAGTTACCGGCGGGCAGGGTCAGCGATACGGTCGTAGAGACGCCTGACGAACCCAAATCACGGTCGTACTGGTCAACGTAGTAGGCATCGGACGGGCCGGTGGGACCGGTCGCCCCCTGCGGGCCGGTTGCTCCGGTTGCACCAGTAGAGCCGGTCAGACCGGTCGGTCCTTGTGTCCCGTTGGAGCCGTTAGTTCCGGTAGTGCCGGTTGTTCCGGTAGTGCCGGTTGCTCCGGTTGCGCCGGCGGATCCGGTCGGACCCTGAATACCCTGGATGCCCTGCGAACCGGTAGCACCCGTCGCGCCGGTGGCTCCGGTTGCTCCGTTAGTTCCGTTTGTACCATTGCTGCCGGCGGCTCCAGTTGCTCCGGTTGCACCCTTCGCGCCGGTGTCGCCCTTCGCTCCAACTGCTCCGGTTGCCCCGATGGGGCCCTGCAGTCCTTGCGGCCCGACCTGACCGGTTGCGCTTTGCCCTGCGGGTCCCTTTGCGCCCTTGAGCTTGGCGAGCACGCTCGGCTTGATCTGCTTGGTCGAGGTGATCACGTAGTGGTGGCTCGCAGCCACGGCGCCGCCGCCCAGCGCAAAGAAGAGGGCAGCGATCGCGATCGCCACGGCTGGAGACGGCCAGCGGAACTTGTGATTCATGGTTTCTCGCTTTCTCGGAGAGCCGCCAGAGGGGGCGCGGCGTAGGGGAGTCCCCAGCATTGATCGCGTGGCCCAGGATGTCAACGCGTCCTGACCCGTAAGGGCGTCCAGCAGAGCGGCAAATGTGCCCCGAACGAATGAGGCGAAGTGAGAATCGGCCCGACGTGAATTAATAGCGCTCCCGCTATGAAAGCCCGCCTTACGTCAAGAAAACCCGCAATATGCGGATAAAACGTCGACCTCTGCCCCTGTCTGAAAAATCAGGCAGAGCTAGAATCCTGAAAGAAACCTTAATTTTTAGTCGGGGGAGTCGCCTATGCCGCTGGTGGAAACCGTCTTTGATCACGAGGACGACTACATCTGTCTCGAATGTGGTTACGGCGTGGCGCTTTCCGTACCGCCTCCTACCTGTCCGATGTGTCACGGAACCGAGTGGGATCGGCCGCTCTGGCGTCCGTTCACCTCACTCGACGAGTTCCGGACGCGATTCGAGCCGCCGGAGGAGCATCAGTCTCGCGCTCCGACGGCTGTGTTGAGCGCCTAAGAATCCTTTCCGAGAAAGCCGAGGCCGCGTCCCAAGCGACGCGGTTTTCGGCCGCACGCTTGCGGGTTCTCGGCCGGCCGCCCGCCCGACTGTGAGCTAGGCGCTCGCAGCTGAGGCAGCGGCCGGAGCCGAGGCGTCTGCAGAGACGCTCCCGTCGACCTTCAACTCGATCCCTGCGGGCCCCGCCTCGACGAGCCTGCCGCTCGCTCCAAACGCGATCTGCACCGGCTCGTCGGCCCAGACCAGCGTTCGCGCCAGCTCGGCCCGAACGCGAACGCGCGTGCCCCGGAAGCGCACCGTCAGCTCGAGCGCCTTCCAGTGCTCCGGAATATGGGGATCTAGCGCGAGCGCGTCGGCGCGCGGGCGCAGGCCGCAGAAGCCGTAGGCGAGCGCCTGCCAGGTACCGCCCATGGTCGCCGTGTGCAGGCCGCAGCTGCTGGTGCGATTCCGGTCCTCGAGGTCGAAGCCCGCCGCCATGCGCAGGTACTCCTCGGCCTGCTCGAGTTGGCCGTTGCGGGCCAGTAGAAGCGCGAAGACGGCCGGGGAGAGCGAGCTGCCGTGTGAAGTGCGCGGCTCGTAGAAGGCGAGGTTCGGCCCGAGCGAGTGCTCGGCCACCTCGTCGGGCACGAGGTGATGAAGCAGGACGACGTCGGCCTGCTTGACGACCTGAGAGTTGCGCAGCCGCGCCAGCGGCAGGATCGCCTCGCCGGCGAAGGGGCGCTTGCCCAGCTCGGCGGCGATGATCGGCTCGAGCTTGTTGAAGCCCGCGAACTCCTCGTAGACCATCGTCTCGGGGTTGTAGCCGTCGGTCAGACGGTTGGCGAGCTGGAGCCAGCGCTCGATCTCGCCGTCTTCGATATCGGCGCGAGGCCTGTCTTGCAGCGAGCGTGCGGCGCGGCGCAGCGTCCAGCGCGCCATCACGTTCGTGAAGCTGGAGTCGTCGACCGGCTCGTGGTACTCGTCGGGCCCGATCACGGTGTAGATATGCCCGGCGCCGCTCGCGTCGGCGCGAATCCGTGAGGCCCAGTAGCGCGCCGCCTCGACGAAGAGTGTCTGCGCGTCGCCGGCGAAGGCCTCGTCGCCCGACCAGGCCAGATAGCAGTCGGCGGCCCAGGCCACGTCGGCGGTGATGTGCTCCTCGAGGCGGCCGGTACGGATGGCGACGACCTCTCCACCGGGCAGGCGGCCGAGCTGCGGCGTGACGTCGAGCCCGGAGCGAGTCGACTCCCAGGGGAAGCGCGCTCCGGCGCGCCCGCTTGCCTGCGCGGCAGCCCGCGCCGGCTCGAGGCGGTTGAGCCTGTAGCGGAGGATCGCGCGCGCCGAGGCCGGGTGCGTGGCCGCGAAGAAGGGAAGCGAGAAGACGTCGGTGTCCCAGAAGATGTGGCCGTGATAGCGGGAGCCCGAAAGGGCGCCGGCGCCGACGGCCGCCTCGCCGCTGTCGGCGGCGGCCGAGATCAGCCCGAAGAGCGAGTAGCGCACGGCGAGCTGCAGTTCGGGGTCGCCTTCGATCACGATGTCCGCGTCGAGCCAGCGCTCGCCCCAGCGCTCGCGCTGCTCGGCGTAGAGGCGCTCGAAGCCGGCCGCGTTTGCCGCCTGCAGCGATGTCAACGGCTCCAGTTCGCAACCGCCGTAGGAGACGACGCGCTCGAGCAGGCTCTTCTCTCGCTTCTCGGCGGCCGCGGCGACGATTCGCTCGACGTTAGCCGACTCGGCGATCGTGACGTCGCCCAGGCGATGGAAGCTCGTCTCGGTTCCCTCCTGCTCGGGAGCGGCGAGCGGGTTGGAGGAGAAGAGCATCTTCTCCGGGCCACGCGCCCGCAGGCAGGCGGTTCCCGGGCGGGCGAGAGAGTGGAAGAGAAGGGCGCTGAGCCGCGAGTCGTCGTCGCGCACCAGTTCGTGGCGGAGCGTCCCGGTGCGAAGGTCGAGTACGCGGCGAACATGCTCGGCCGCTGCGCCCTCGATCCTGTTCCAGATCGGCGCCGCCAGCAGCTCCTCCTCGGAGCCGCGTCCCGCGTAGCGTCCAGCTGCAAGCACAGCCGGTCCGTTCGGCGATCCGGTGAGAAGCGAGCCGCGCGTACCGATGCGCCCGTCGGCCATCGCCAGCACCGTCTCACGCACAGTTTCTCCGATTCCGCCCTGCCCGTCGATGACGACCTGCCAGCCCTGTTCCTCAACCGGCAGGGGCAGCTCGCCCTCGCGACGCCGCCGAAGCTGGTCGGCAAGGATGTCGACGAACAGCTCGGGCCCGCCGCCGAGGTTGAGCACGCCTGCAGGAGTTCCTTCCGGCTCGGGCCCGACCGAGAAGCAAACGGCGCCGGCCGCCTCGGGAACGAGGATCAGCGAATCGGAGCCCGGGCAGTTGCCGAGAGGGCCGAACTCGTCGCCGCCGATCAGAACCTGCTCGGGCCGGATGCCGCGGCGCGCGAGCCAGGAAATCACGTAGCGCGCCGAATGAGTCTTGTCGGTGAGGCCGATCTCGGCGTGCTTGGCGTCGGAGGTGACGCGCGGATCGCTCAGCCCGGCCTCCAATCCGCAGGCGCGCACCAGCTCGACAGCCTCGGGCAATCCGTCGATTCTCGCCGTGGCCAGCCGTGCCTTGACCGCCGCGAGCAACCTCGGCAGCTCCGCCTTGGGCGGGTCGGCCCATTCCGGAAGCGGAATCAGATCGATCTTGCGCCGGTTGAGGCGGTCGGAGATGACCGACACGGTGAGCCCCCTCGCGCCCAGACGCTCGCTGGCGAGCTCGGCGGCGCGATCGAGCATCTCGTCTTCCGCGGCGCTGGCGACGCGGCGCTCGAGCAGGGCGGGGCCGACCGAGGTCAGCTCGTACACCTCCGAGCCGCGATTGCAGGCGACGATGATTCGCCCCGGGCCCTGCGGGCGCAGCGCGAGCTGCCCATCCACGTTGCCGATGTTCGTGCCGGTGATGACCGCCAGATCGAAGCCGGCCGCGAGCAGCTCCGCGAACAACTCGCGCAACTCGCTTGCGTCGGCCTGACGATCGCTGACCGCGGTGCCGTCCCAGTCGAACACGGCGGCTTCGAAACGATGCTGGAGCGCTGTCGCCGAGCCGTCCGCGAGCGCGAGCCTGGAGCGTTTTACCGCGCGCTCAGAGCGCCGCTCGTGGCGGCCCTTCAAACCGAGCGCCGCAGGCACCGTTTTCACTCCGACGTTATCGGCATCTAGTTGCGCGGTGTGAACGCTATCGGGAGGCGTTTTGGCCATTCCGCTTCACCCGAGTCGAGACGACGGCCGCATGAGCTGGTTAGTCTGGAGAGGAAGGCGGATAGACCCGCGAAGCGAGCGACGCTCTGTGATCCGGTTGGCGGTGTAAAGCGCAGCCGCAGAAACCTTTCGAATCTGCACGCCAGTCCTTTGGGTTCGAGTCAGGAGCAGATACCCGCTCAAGCGCCTGACACAACGTCCGTAGAAACCTCAAGGCGGGGAAGGTACCGGCTCCGCGCGAGCTAGGCGCTGTTATCGAGCGAGAGAGGCCTGGGAGGCTACTCGTTCCAGGCGGCTTCGACCCGGGCGTGAGTCGTCTGAAGGTGCTCGGGGATCACCCTCACATCGGCCAGGACGGGCATGAAATTCGTGTCACCTTGCCAGCGCGGAACGACGTGCTCGTGCACGTGATCGACGATTCCGGCTCCGGCGCTGCGCCCGAGGTTCCAGCCGATGTTGAATCCGTCGGGCTTGAAGAGGGCGGTCAGTACCTCCAGGGCACGCACGCTCAGCGAGTGAATCTCGGCGGCTTCCTCGGCGCTCAGCTCGCCCAGGTAGCCGACGTGCCGTAGCGGCGCGACCATCAGATGGCCGGAGGAGTAGGGGAAGCGGTTGAGCATCACGAACGCGCTACCTCCGCGATGAACGACCAGCGAGTCGGCAGCGTCAGGCGCGGCGGCGGCGCGGCAGAAGATGCAACCGGTTTGCTCGCTTGCGCTCGAGACGTACTCGAGTCGCCAGGGTGCCCAGAGCGGATCGTTCATAGCGACTCTTGTATCAGAGTGGGCGGGAGCGCCGTCACGGTTGGTCGGGGGCAGATTCGATCTCTTCGCTCGGCTCGAGATCCTCGCCTGGCTCGATCTCGTCGCTCGGCTCGATCTCGTCGCTCGGCTCGCGCGTGTCGAGGCGGCTCTCGAAGGCCTCGCGAAGGTGCTCGCCCGAGACATCGGTCTCGTAGCGGGCACGCCTCGGCTCGACCTTGACGATGCGCACCTCGTCGCCGCGACTTCCATGGCAGCGTGCGTAGGCCTCGGCCTCGCTGAGGGGCTTCAAATCCTTATTTATTCGACGCCGCAGTAGAGACACAGACAATCCCTAGCACCGCTCGACCGCGATAGCAACCGGCAGACGAGTTACGGCGAAAATCAGGCTCGGATCTCGCCCCAGAAAAGAACAAGGGAAGCGAAGCGCCGCCTGCTTCGCTTCCCTACCTTGGGAGATGTGCCGCCGTCATCACGTCTCGAATGTTGCGCCGGAAAACTTCGGGAGAGATCCCTGCCGTGCGGGGATCTCCTCTGCAAGCATGTTGTCATAACGATATAGATTAGTCTATCCCTCTAGCGTGCTTGATCCGGCTCCTTGACGCCGACGTTTGCCGGCTCCGTCGAACACCTTTATGCGCGCTATCACTAGACTGAAACTCGAGCGCCTGTAGCTCAGGGGATAGAGCGCGCGCCTCCGGAGCGCGAGGTCGCAGGTTCGATTCCTGCCAGGCGCGCTTCTCGGCGAAAAGTCCGTCCGCGGAGCGGGCGAAGACTTTTCGCGGCATTAACGAGTCGTACGAATCTCAGCACCTGCGGCGCGTGAAACTCGTCTGTTCCTAGATGCGCACTCGGTTGACCGTGGGTGTGGTCAGAGTTCGGAATGGAGGGGGCGGGGGACGTCGTTTCGTGAGCCGCGCTCGCCATCTCGGCCGCGGCGGCGATTGGGGAGGACGTCGCCGAGGTTCGCTACAAAAAACTGCGCGGGACCCAAGTCTCGATCGGAAGGTGATCGACTAGATGCTCGTGCGCGGTCGATCGTGAGACGATGTCGCTAGATGAGCGCGCTGAGAGTTGTATGTCTTTCGGACACCCACCTCCGCCGCGCTGGCGGGCTTCCGCTCTGGTGCCTTCGCCGCCTGGAGGGCGCCGACCTGATCGTTCACGCCGGCGACCTGGTCGCGCTGCCGGTGCTCGAGCAGCTGGAGCGGCTGGCTCCGACCGTGGCGGTGCGCGGAAACATGGATGCGCTGGTGCTGAAAGAGAGTCTGCCGGCGCGGAAGATCGCCGAGATCGGAGGGGCCAGGATCGGCGTTTTGCACGACCCGGGGCCGGCGCTCGGCCGCACCGACCGGCTGACGCACGCTTTTCTCGACTGTGGCGCCGTCGTCTACGGGCATACTCATGTGCCCGAGATTCAGCGCCTGAGCGACCGATTAGTCCTCAATCCCGGCAGCCCGACCGTCCCGCGCTCGACTCTCGGGGCGACGATGTTGGAGCTCGCGATCTCGAGCGACGGGGCGATTGATCCCACGTTCGTAACTCCTTGACACGAACAGATGTTCGCTGTAGCATGGCGAACATATGTTCCGTCGCTTCGTCACGGTCGTTTTTCTTCTGGTCGCTCTTTGGGGTTGTCTGGCTCACGCTTCTGGCGCGTCGGGTCACAGCGGTACCTACGTCGTCAAGTCCGGCGACACGCTCTGGTCGATCACCCAACACTTCTACGCTGGCGATCCGCGCCATGGCGTTTGGGATCTCGAGCAACGAAACGATCTCGGTCAAAGCGTGCTGCTGACTCCCGGGCAGCGCCTCGTCCTTCCCTGGTAGTCGACGCTGCGGATCGACGGCGGCGGTCGCGCAGGCCGAGGGGAATAGGCTCGTATACTGAGAGATATGTCGGGGTCGCAGGCGCGGCTCTCCCTACGCGTCTCGCCCGGCGCCAGAAAGAGCGCCGTCGTCGGTCGCTACGGGGAGAGATGGAAAATTCGAGTTACCGCTCCGGCGGAATCCGGGAAGGCCAACGAGGCGTTGATCGCGCTTCTCGGAAAGACGCTTGGAGTCGCTCGTTCGCAGCTTCGAGTTGTCGCCGGTGCCGGCTCTCGTGACAAGATTGTGGAAGTGAAGGGAATCGACGCCGAGGAGAGCGAGCGCTTGCTCGCTGCCTCGGCCGGAGAAGGCGAGGCAAATGAAGGCAAACGAGCTTGATGGTTATCGGAAGTCGCTTCTGGCAGAGAAGGAGCGTCTGAGCGCCGCACTCGAGCACCTGCATGCCGAGAACCCCGGCGCCGAGAACGAAGACGCGCTTGACCTCAGCAGCCTCGAACAGCATCTTGCGGAGGTCGGGTCGATCACGCTCGACAGAGAGATGGACTACTCGCTCGAGGATGTTGTGCAGCGAGAGCTCGGAGCGATCACGAACGCTCTGGAGCGAATCGAGCAGGGAAGCTTCGGCGACTGCGCTTCCTGTGGCGCGCCGATTGCCCACGAGCGTCTCGCCGCGCTACCGTGGGCCAGTCTGTGCATCGATTGCAAGCGGCGCGAGGAGCGCAGTTGAGCGAGCAGGTACGCCAACTTCCCGAGGTGCGAGTCGGCTCGTCTCCCGACGCTCTGACGCCTATCTCGATGGCCGAGAGGTGGCTCGGCGCCGGGCTCTGGCAGTGGCTCTCCTTCGCCCTGGTCGTTGTTTGTGCCTTCGGCGCCGATCAGCTCACCAAGTGGTTGGTGAGCAGCCGGCTGGCGCTCGGCTCTAGCGTGTCGATCGCGGGCTCGCTCAAGATCAGCCACGTGCAGAACTCCGGCATCGCCTTCGGTTTCTTCTCGCAGGCGACCTCGTTGGTGATCGTCCTGACCGCCGCCGTGGTGCTGTGGATGGTGTTCTTCTTCGCGCATTCTGGGGCCAGGCACCCGCTGCTACCCGTGGCGCTCGGACTGATAGTCGGCGGCAGCGTCTCGAACCTGTTCGATCGCGTCGTGCACGGTTACGTGACCGACTTTGTCGACTTTGGCTTCTGGCCCTCGTTCAATCTCGCCGACTCCTTCATCGTCCTCGGGGTGGCCGTTTTGATCTTCTTCTTGATCGCGCCCGATCGCTACCTACCGCGTTCGACCAGTGGCCCGCGCCAGCCTTCAGGTCGCTAGCGAGCTGGCAGGCGAGCGGCTCGATCGCGTGCTGGCGACCGTGCCCGAGATCGGTTCGCGCGCGCTGGCTGCGCGGATGCTCGCCGAAGGCGAGGTGCTGCTGGACGGCCGCGAGGCGCGCAAGAGCGAGCGCCTGCGAGGTGGCGAGACGATCGAATACGAGCTGCCGCCCGAGCAGGTGCCATTGGCGCGCGAGGAACGGCCGCTCGAGTTCGTCTACGAAGATGAGCATCTGCTCGTTCTGGACAAGCCGGCCGGCATCTCGGTTCACCCGGGCGCCGGCCGCTCGAGCGGAACGCTGGCGAACGCACTGGTCGCCTACGGTGCGCGTGGAGGAGAGGCGCCGGAGCGGCCCGGCATCGTTCACCGCCTCGACCGCGATACCTCGGGGCTGATGGTGGTCGCCCGCAGCGAGGAGGCCTTCCTCGGTCTGCGCCGGATGGTGCGCCGGCATGAGATCGAGCGCGAGTACCTGGCGCTCGTGCGCGGACGGCCGCGCTCGCGCGCAGGCACGATCGAGGCCCCGATCGGCCGTGACCGTCGGCGCCCGACCAAGCGCTCGCTGGAGACTGACAGCCCGCACGCTGCGGTTACCCACTTCGAGTTGCGCGAGCTGCTGGATCGTCACGCGCTGCTCGGCGTTCGGCTCGAGACCGGACGCACGCATCAGATTCGAGTGCATTTGGCGGCGATCAATCTTCCCGTGTCGGGCGACCGTGCTTACGGCGTGGCGCACGATCTCGGACTCGAGCGCCAGTTCCTGCACGCCTGCCGGCTCGCCTTCCGGCACCCGATCACGGAAGCGGAGATCGATCTCTCGTCTCCGCTCCCGGCCGATCTCGAACGGGCGCTCGCGCGGGCTCGTGTCGGCGAGCGTTAGAATGCGCGGGCTCAATTCAACGTCCCTACGACCCGGTGGGTCGGGCGGATGGTGGTGCCGGTCTGTTGAGATCGGTTCCATCCGTCTTCACCGGCTGTAACGAGAAAACAACCAGAAGGGAGTGCATCCCGTGTCAGTAGTCTCCATGCGGGAACTGCTCGAGGCCGGCGTCCATTTCGGGCACCAGACTCGACGCTGGAACCCGAAGATGCGCCGCTACATCTTCACCGAGCGCGGCGGTATTTACATCATCGATCTCGAGCAAACGCAGGAACTGCTCGAGCAGGCGTACTCGTTCGTGCGCAATGTTGCCGAGCGCGGCGGGACGGTGCTCTTCGCCGGCACCAAGAAGCAGGCCCAGTACGCGATCGTCGAGCAAGCCACCAGGGTCGGCATGCCGTACGTGAGCAACCGCTGGCTCGGTGGTCTGTTGACCAACTGGCGCACCATCTCCGGCCGCATCGAGCGGCTGCACGAGTTGCGCCGGCTCAAGCAGGAAGGCCAGCTCGAGCTGCTGCCCGCCAAGGAGCGGTTGGCAATGCTGGCCGAGCTCGAGAAGCTGGAGTCGAACCTCGGCGGCGTGGCCGATCTGCGCCGCCAGCCCGACGCGATCTTCATCGTCGACCTGCGCAAGGAACAGCTCGCCGTGCGCGAAGCCCAACGGCTCGGGATGCCCGTGATAGCGCTGGTCGATACCAACTGCGATCCGGAAGAGGCCGACTACGTCGTCCCGGGAAACGACGACGCCATCCGCTCCTGCGATTTGATCGTGCGAGTGATCGCCGACGGGATCATGGCCGGCAAGAGCCGGGCAACCGTGGAAGAGATGGAGAGAAAGGCCGCCGAGGAGGCAGTGGCCGCCGAAGAGGCGCCCGAGGCGGCGGCAACGCCCGAACCGACCGCAGCAGCGGAACCAGCGGCAACAACGGAACCAGACGCAAAGCCCGAACCGGCCGCAGCGGCAGACACAGAAGCAGAGCCGGTGGCAGTCGAAGAGAAAGCGCCCGCCAGCCCGGAGCCGGCGCCGAGGGAATCGAATGAAGAGAAGGAGTCGGCACAGTGACTGAGATCTCGGCCAGCCTAGTGAAAGAACTGCGCGAGCAAACCGGCACGGGGATGATGGACTGCAAGCGGGCGCTGCAGGAAACCGACGGAGACCTCGACGCGGCCCGCAAGCTCCTCCGCGAAAAGGGAATGGCGCAGGCCGGCAAGCGGGCGACGCGAGCCACCAACGAGGGCGTCGTCCTGCAGAGCATCGAGGGAGGCGTCGCCTCGATGGTCGCCATCGGCTGCGAGAGCGAGCCGGTCTCGGCCAACCTGGACTTCAGGCGGTTCGCCGCGAGCGTTCTCGCGCGCGTCGAGGCGGACGGGCCGGACGCGGTCGAATCGCTCGAGGGCGTTCGTACCGAGCTCGTCTCGAAGATCGGCGAGAACATCGTCGTGCGCGGCGCCGAGCGCTTCGAGGCGTCGGGCGGCGAGGTGCTCGCCGGCTACATTCATCCGCCCGCAAACAAGATTGGCGTGCTGGTCAAGCTAGCCGGAGGAGACGCGGAGCTCGGTCGCCTGCTGGCGATGCACATCTCGTTTGCCAATCCCCGCTATCTGGTGCGCGACGAAGTCCCGGCCGAGCTGGTGGCCGAGGAGCGCGATGTTTATATGAAGCAGCCCGACGTCGTTTCGAAGCCCGAGCAGGTCCAGGAGAAGATCGTCGAGGGCATGCTCAAGAAGCGCTTCTTCGCCGAGCAGGTGCTCGTCGACCAGCCCTGGATTCACGACTCGGGCAAATCGGTCGAGCAGGTGTTGACGGAGCAGGGAGCGAAGGTTGTTGCAATCCGTCGCTTCGCCCTGTCAGAGTGAGGGCGTGAGCGCCGCCGGCGAGGATATTAAGCGCGAGCGAAAGACGGGCGAGAAGGCCTTTAGTCGCCTCTTGCTCAAGCTTTCCGGGGAGTCGCTCATGGGCGAGCGCAGCTACGGCATCGACCTCGCCACGGTCGATCGGATAGCGCGCGAGATCCTCGAAGTCCACGAGGAAGGGCTCGAGCTGGCGGTCGTGATCGGCGCCGGGAACATCTACCGCGGCATAGCCGCTGCCGCCGAGGGCATGGATCGCGCCACCGGCGACTACATGGGCATGCTCGCAACCCTGCTTAACTCGATGGCTCTGCAGGACGCGCTGGAGCGCGCCGGTGGTCAAACGAGGCTGATGTCCGCGATAGCGGCCTCGGAGGTGGCGGAGCCCTACATCCGCCGCCGGGCGATTCGCCATCTCGAAAAAAGGCGCGTTGTGATTTTCGCCGCCGGGACGGGCAACCCGTTCTTCACCACCGACACGGCGGCGGCTCTGCGCTCGCTCGAGATCGGCGCCGAGGCGATCCTGATGGCCAAGAACGGGGTCGAGGGCGTCTACGACGGCGATCCGAACACCGATCCCGACGCCCGCTTCTTGCCTCACTTGACGCATCTCGAGGCGATCGAGAAGGGCCTCAAGGTGATGGATACGACGGCCCTTTCGCTCTGCATGGACAACCGCTTGCCGATCTACGTTTTCGAGCTCGCCGAGGGCAACATCAAGCGTGTTGCCGCCGGCGAGAGAGTCGGCACGATCATCTCTAACGGGGAGGCCTGATGCCAGTTGACGATCTGCTCCTGAGAGCTACTGAGCGCATGGACAAGTCGGTCGAGACCATTCGCGCGGAGTTCAACACGGTTCGCACCGGCCGCGCCTCGACCGGGCTGCTCGATCGCATCGCTGTTGACTACTACGACCAGCGCACGCCGTTGCAGCAGTTGGCCACCATCTCGGCGCCCGAGCCGCGGATGCTCACTGTCCAGCCCTTCGATCCCAGCTCGCTCAAGACGATCGAGAAGGCGATCATGGAATCCGATCTGGGACTGACGCCTTCCAACGACGGGCGCCTGATCAGGCTTCCCATCCCGCAGTTGACCGAGGAGCGGCGCAGGGAGCTGGTCAAGCTGGCGCACCACATGGCCGAGGAAGGCCGCGTCGCAGTACGCAACGTTCGCCGCGATCTGAACCACCACCTGAAGGAGCTCTCCGGCTCGGGCGAGATCGGCAGCGACGACGAGCGCCGCGCCGAGGAGAGAGCTCAAAAAGTGACCGACGAGCACATCAAGACGATCGACGAGCTGCTCAAGGTCAAAGAAGCCGAGATCATGGAGGTCTGACCCGAGGGGGTTTTCAAGATGCTCGGACTTCGCACAAGACTGCGCGCGTTGCGTACGCTCTCGCTGGTCAGGGAGAGAGAGCTGCCGGCGTCCGCGCGCTCGATCGCCATCATCATGGACGGAAACGGCCGCTGGGCCAGGCGCCACGGCCTGCCGGTCGCCTCCGGCCACCGGGCGGGCACTCGCGCGCTCAGGCGCACGGTCGAGACCTGTCTAGAGCTCAACGTGCGCTCGCTCGCCGTCTTCGCCTTCTCGACCGAGAACTGGTCGCGCTCCAAGGACGAGATCGACGCCCTGATGACAATCCTCGCCGAGACGATCGAGAAGGAGCTTCCGGAGCTGGCCGAGCAGGGCGTGCGCACTCGGTTCATCGGTAGGCGCGACCGCGTCGGCGAAGATCTGCGCCAGGCGATGGAGAAGATCGAGCAGGCGACGGCCCAGAACAGGCGCCTCGACCTCTGGATCGCCTTCGACTACGGCGGCCGCTCCGAGTTGGTCGAAGCCGCGCGCGGCATGCTCGAGGCCGGTGTCGACCCCAAGAAGCTCGACGAGGAGGTCTTCACCTCGTTCCTCACTGCGCCCGAGATGCCCGATCCGGATCTGCTCATCCGCACCTCCGGCGAATCACGCATCTCGAACTTCCTGCTCTGGCAGATCGCCTACACCGAGCTGGCCTTCGTCGAGAAGCTCTGGCCGGAGTTCGGCCCCGCCGATCTGCGCGCGGCCCTACAGGCCTACACGGGCCGCCGCCGGCGCTTCGGGGGGCGCTAGTGCGGCTCGCGAAGGTCACGGTAGGGCGCTAGTTGACCCCCTTGACCTCGCGGCTCTTGGTCTCGGCGGTAGGACTGCCACTGGTGCTCGCCCTGGTCTGGGGCGGCGGCTGGTGGCTCTTCACCCTGCTCACCGTCGCGGCGCTGATCGGCCTGCATGAGTACTGCCTACTAATCCGTTCGCTCCATCCGCTGGTGCTGGCCGGATATGCGGGCCTGGCGCTGACGCTCCTCGGAGCCGAGCTCGGGGGCCTTCCCTGGGCTGTCGGGGGGCTGTTCGCGACGATTCCGATCGCCTTCGCCCAGTACGGCATCTCCACGACACGCCAACCGGCCACGATCGCAGTCGGCTCGACCCTGCTGGGGGTGGTCTGGATCGGCGGTGGCCTTTCGACTTTTGTGCTGATTCGTTCAATTCCCGACGGCGGCCATCACCTGGGGCAGGTGGCGGCCTACACGGTTCTGCTCGCGGTATTTGCCGCCGACACGGCCGCCTACGCGATGGGCAGGCTGGTCGGGCGGCACAAGCTCTCGCCGGTGCTCTCGCCGGGAAAGACCTGGGAAGGCTTCTTCGCCGGCGTCGTGGCGGCGATCCTGGTTTCCTTCTTCGCCCTCTACAACGATCGAGGCATCTTCCTCTCGATCTCGCAGGCACTGCTTTTCGGCGCCATGATTGCGGCGGCCGAGGCGCTCGGCGACCTGTTCGAGTCCTCGCTCAAGCGCGATATGCACGTCAAGGACACCGGCCGCCTGCTCGGCGGCCACGGTGGCATCCTCGACCGGGTCGACTCGCTGCTCTTCGCCGGCGGGGCAGCGTTCTTCATGCTGCTTGCTTTCGGCGTCGTCTAGGCGCTCGGATCAGAATGGTGAGATGAAGCGAATTGCTCTCCTAGGCGCCACGGGCTCGATCGGGCGCCAGGCGCTCGAGATCATCGCCGCAAGCCCCGAGCTGGAGCTGTGCGCTCTCTCGTCCGGGAAGACGGATTTGTCTGCGCTCGCCTTGGATCTCGGCGTCGAGCACTTCCAGAGCGGGGGAGACCTCGTTTCACTGCTAGAAGCCGCCGAGCCCGATCTCGTACTCAACGCCGTGGTCGGCTTCGCCGGCTGCCGCGCGACTCTCTGGGCGCTCGAGCAGGGGGTGACCCTGGCGCTCGCCAATAAGGAGAGTCTGGTCGCCGCCGGCGCGCTGGCTCTCGACGCGAAGGAGCGGGGCGGAGGACTCCTGCTGCCGGTCGACAGCGAGCACTCTGCGATCTTCCAGTGTCTGGAGGGAAGAACGATGCAGGAGGTCAGCTCGATCGTTCTGACGGCCTCTGGTGGGCCTTTCCGTGGACGCAGCCGCCCCGAGCTCGAGCACATGACGCGCGAGCAGGCGCTCGCCCATCCAACCTGGAAGATGGGTCAGAAGATCACAATCGACTCGGCCACACTCGCCAACAAGGGGCTGGAGCTGATCGAGGCGCACTTCCTCTTCGGTCTTCCCTACGAGCGGATCGAGGTGATCGTGCACCCCGGCTCGATCGTGCACTCGCTCGTCCGCTTCCGCGACGGCGCGGCGTTGGCCCACCTCGGCTATCCCGATATGCGCGTACCGATCTCCTTCGCGCTCAGCTATCCCGAGCGCGCCGCGACGCCGCTTCGGCCGCTCGACCTGGCCGCGGGGCTGACGTTGGAGTTCGAAGCGCTCGACGAGGAGACCTTCCCGCTCGTGCGGCTGGCTCGCTCGGCGGGGCGAGCCGGCGGCAGCGCGCCCTGTGCCTTCAGCGCCGCCAACGAGATTGCGGTCGCGGCTTTCCTGGCCGGACAGCTCCCCTTCCTCGCCATCGCGGAGGTGGTGGAGCGCACGCTCGAGCAGGCTGACACCTCGGCGGTTCGCGATCTCGACTCGCTGGTCGCGGCCGATGCGGCGGCACGGGGTATCGCAAGCGAGCAGTTGGGGAAGATCTCTTAGTCTCGTGGGTATCGCCCTAGCCATCATCGGGCTCGCCCTGCTGGTGCTCGCGCACGAGGCGGGGCACTTCTTCGTCGCGCTGGCCACGCGCATGCGGCCGCGGCGCTTTTTCGTGGGCTTTCCGCCGGCGCTGGCCAAGGTGAAGTACAAGGGAATCGAGTACGGCCTCGGCGCGATTCCGCTCGGCGGCTACGTGAAGATCCCGGGCATGTTCCGGCCGGGCAAGCGCGACGCGGAGCTCTATCTCCGCCCGGCGGCGGAGGAAGACGAAAGCCTGGTCGAGCCGTTGCACGCGCTCGAAGGCTCTTTCGAGCGCGACGATCTCGAGCAGGCGAGAGCCGATCTCACACTGTTCGAAAAGAAGCTCGGTGCGACGGAGCTCACGCCGCGAAACTCGCGCTTCGCTCGCCGCGGCGTCGAGGAGCTCGACGACGCGCTTGCGTCCGACGCCTACTGGCGCCAGCCCACCTGGAAGCGATTGATCGTGATCGGGGCCGGGCCGATCACCAACATCCTGATCGCGATCGTGATCTTCGCCTCTCTCTACACGCTTGATCTCTATCGACTCGGCTTCCAGGTCACAGCCAAGAAGGGAGCTACGACGACGCACGTCGAGCGCGTCCTGGCGGATTCGCCGGCCCAGCGCTCGGGGCTCAAGGCGGGCGATGTCGTCGTTGCCGTCAACGGGCAGAAGGTCAGCGGCTCGACGCTGACGAAGCGGATCGGCGGCTCCGGCGGGCGGCCGATAGCGCTCACCGTCCGGCGCGAGGGCAAGGTAGTTCGACTCCAAACGGTCAAGCCGATGAACGAAGCCGAGCCGCTCCCGACCGCCTTCGTCGACTCGTTCCGTCTGACCGGGAGGATCATCGATCAGATCCTGGTCAAAGGGATCGGGCGCCTCTTCATCGGGAAGGGCGGCAGCAACGTCTCCGGGCCGATCGGCATAGTCCAGAGCTCCTCCGACGCCTACAGGCAGGGCCTGTCCGACTACATGTTCGTGATCGGCCTGATCAGCCTCTCGCTCGGCGTGCTCAACCTGTTGCCGCTGCTTCCGCTCGACGGCGGCCACCTTGCCTTCTCGCTGATCGAGGGTGCGCGCCGCCGGGTCGTCTCGCGCGAGGTCTATGAGCGCGTCTCGGCCGTGGGGATTGCTCTCGTTGCGCTGCTGTTCATGCTCGGGCTGACGAACGACATCGGGCGCATCGGCTAGTCGTTGCAGTAAGCCGCACCTCTAGAATCGATCGCGTGAGCAGCTCTCGACAAATCTCGATCGGCGGCGTCAGGATCGGCGGCGGTGCCCCGATCGCCGTCCAGTCGATGACCACGACGCGCGCCCGCGACGTAGAGGCGACCATGGCCCAGGTCGAGGCGCTGGCCGCGGCCGGTTGCGAGATCGTCCGCTGCGCCGTGCCCGGGCTGCCCGACGCCGAGGCGCTGCCCGAGATAGTTCGCCGCTCAACCTTGCCGGTCGTTGCCGACATCCACTTCAACTCCTCGCTGGCGCTGAGGGCGATCGAGGCCGGCGTCGCGGCGGTGCGCATCAACCCCGGCAACATCGGCGGGCCCGACAAGGTCGCGGAGGTAGTCGCGGCGGCCAAGGTGGCCGGAACGCCTCTGCGTATCGGCGCCAACTCCGGCTCGCTGCCCGAGCACCTGCGCGAGCGCGCGCACGACGATCAGGCCCAGGCGCTGGTTGACGCGGCGCTGGAGGAGGTGGAGTTGCTCGAGAAGCTCGACTTCCGCGAGTTCAAGATCTCGGTCAAGTCGACCTCGGTGCCCGATACGATCCGCGCCTACCGGATGCTGGCCGCGAAGGTTCCCTATCCGCTGCACCTCGGCGTGACCGAGGCCGGTACCGTCTTCGGCGGCACGATCAAGAGCGCGGTCGGAATCGGCACGCTGCTGGCCGAGGGAATCGGCGACACGATTCGCGTCTCGCTCACCGCCGACCCGGTCAAGGAGATGGATGTCGCCTGGGGCATCCTCAAGGCGCTCGGCCTGCGCGAGCGCGGCCCGGTGATGATCAGCTGCCCCACCTGCGGCCGCGATAACGTCGGCGCCCAGGCCCTGGCCGAGAAAGTGGAAGAAAGATTGCGTGCCTATACGCAGACCTTCGAAGTGGCGGTGATGGGCTGCGCCGTCAACGGCCCGGGCGAGGCGGGCGAGGCCGACTTTGGCATCGCCGGCGGCCGCGACGTCGGCTTCATCTATGCCCACGGCGAAGTACTTCGCAAGGTGCCAACCGAGCGACTGATCGACGAACTGTTCGACGAGCTCGACCACTGGATCGAGGCAGGCATGCAGCGCCCACGCCGGCCGCGAACGATCAAGTCTGCCGCCGAGGCGATGGCGGAAGCCGCCGCCACGACGAACGACTAGGAGCTTTTAGCAGCCGCGATTCAGCGTCTCGGCGTAGACGAGCTTGGGCCATTCCATCGCCACGTAAAACGGCTCCTTCCAGGGGTTGTTGAGCGGCGTCCCGATCACGGCCAGGTGACCGTGGTAGCAGCGGCGCATCTCGAGCCGGGCACGGCTGACGTGGAAGTAGGAGGTCACCACGATCACCGAGCGCAGCTGCCGAGCGGCGGCGATTCGCTTCACGGCTCTGGCTTCGCCCTGGGTGCTCTCGGGCTTGGGGTCGAAACAGATCACCTTGAACGGGCGCCGCGCGCCATGACCGTCGCAGAGGTGCGGCGCCTCCTCCTTGTAAGCCCATCTTCCGTGCGGGTTGGAGACGATCAGAAGTGGCGCGATCCCCTCCTGAGCCAGTTCGATGCCCTTCTGCAGCCGCAGCGGTCCACCGGCGATCACCACCACCGCGTCCGAGCGCTGCACCGGGTCGATGTGCGGATCGACGAAGAGCTTGTAGGTCGCCGCCGCGAAGATCGCGACAGTGTCAACGGCCACGAGTAGCACGATCAACAGCCATAGATGTCTCGCCGCCCAGGCGCGCATCCGAGCATCCTAGTCGCCGCTCTCGCACTTCTCGCCCCTGCGGTCGGCGCTCAACCGATAAGTTCTGACCCACATGAATCGCCTCTCGCAGCTGCATATCCCAACGCTTCGCAACGATCCCGCCGACGCCGAGGCGCCGAGCCATCGCCTGCTCGTGCGCGGCGGCTACGTGCGCCAGGTCGGGGCCGGCCTGTTCTCGTTCCTGCCGCTGGGCTGGCGGGTGCATCAGAAGGTCGTCCAGATCATCCGCGAGGAGATGGACGCGGTCGGCTCCCAGGAGATGCTGGCGCCGGTACTAGCGCCGGCCGAGTTGTGGCGTGAGAGCGGGCGCTACGACATCCCCGAGGTGTTCCGGCTGACCGATCGTCACGGCCGCGACTTCGTGCTCTCGATGACGCACGAGGAGACGATGACTTTCCACGCCCGCGAGCTCGGCTCCTACCGGCAGCTTCCCCAGCTCTGGTACCACTTCCAGGTGAAGGGCCGAGACGAGGTGCGGCCGCGCGCCGGCCTGCTGCGAGTGCGCGAGTTCGTGATGAAAGACGCCTACTCCTTCGACCGCGACGAGGAGGGGCTGGACGTCAGCTACTGGAAGTACGCCGGCGCTTACCGGCGTATCTTCGAGCGCTGCGGCTTGCGCTTCTACGAGTGCGAGGGCGACGTGGGCCTGATGGGCGGCGAGGTGGCGCACGAGTACTTGGCGCCCTGCCCGGCCGGCGAGAACGAGATCGCGCTCTGCGAAAAGGGCGACTACGCGGCCAACGTCGAGGCCGCAAAGAGCGTTCCGCCCGCGCCCGAGTTCCCCGAGCGCCTCGACGCGCCGCGCGAGGTCGAGACGCCCGAGATCCGCACGATCGAGGAGGTGGCCGAGTACTTGCACGTCGACCCGCGCGCTACCGCAAAAGCGATGCCGGTTGTCGGTCGCGACGGCAGCCTCGTACTGGGCCTGATTCGCGGCGACCACCGCTTGCACGAGCTGAAGCTGTCAGCGCTACTCGGCGGCGAGTTCCGCCCCGCGCATCCCGAGGAGATCGAGGAGGCCTTCGGCGCCTCCGGCGGCTCACTCGGCCCGCTGGGCGTGAAGCTGCGCGTGATCGCCGATGAGGCGCTGCGTGAGGGTCAGTTCGTCAGCGGAGCGAACCGCGACGGCTTCCACCTGCTCGGCGTCGAGGCCGGGCGCGACTACGAGCCCGAGTTCGCCGACATCCGCGAGGTCGTGGACGGAGACGTCTGCATCCACTGTGGCGGCCGGATCACGGTCGAGCCGGCGATCGAGATCGGCAACATCTTCAAGCTCGGCACGCGCTACTCCGAGCCGCTCGGCGCGAATTATCTGGACGAGAACGGGAAAGAGCAGCCGATCGTGATGGGCTCCTACGGAATCGGCCCCGGTCGCGTCGTCGCCGCCGCGATCGAGCAGAACCACGACGGCAACAAGATCGTCTGGCCGCGTCCGCTGGCGCCCTACGACGTCGAGATCGTCGCGCTGCAGGGGGCGGGGGAGAGCGTGCTGAAAACCGCTGAGGAGATCGGTGCCACGCTCTCGGACACCGGGCTCGCAGTCTTGCTCGACGACCGCGAGGCCCGCCCGGGCGAGAAGTTCGCCGACGCCGACCTGATCGGCGCCCCGCTCAGGATCACCGTCGGTAAGAAGACGCTCGAGGACGGCGCCGTCGATCTACGCCTGCTCGCCAGCGGCGAAGAAAGCCGGGTCCCGGCCGGCGAAGCCGTCGCGCAGGCGGCGGAGCTGCTCGCGTGAGCGGGCGCCCGAGCCGCCGCCGCCGCTTCAGCGACGAGGCCTTCGGACCGACCCTTCAGCAGCTGATGGACGAACTGGGCGTCAGCTACCGCAGCCTGGCAGCAAAGACGAAGCTCTCGGCCGGGTATCTGAACCACATCGTCCACGGCAATCGTCCGGTTCCCACCAACGACGTCATCGCAGGCATCGCCAAGGCGCTCGGCATCGAGCCCGAGCATTTTCGTGAGTACCGCATCCGCGTCATCACCGAGCGGCTCGAGCGCCTGCCCGATCTGGTCGACCGCCTTTACAAGCGCCTCTCGAGCGAATAGCGGCTGCGCCGGTCGGCGCTACGCTATGGTCTCGGTCGTAAACGGGACGTGGCGCAGCCTGGTTAGCGCGCTTGACTGGGGGTCAAGAGGTCGGGAGTTCAAATCTCCCCGTCCCGATTTAGCGCCGAGAAATCTGGTGATTTCTCGGCGTTGTTCATGCGGGCCGGATGTCGCGGCTGCCTGGCTAGCGCCCCGGAGGGGAGATCGTGGGCCAGCCGAACTCGACGATCAGGGCGAAGCATACGAGCACGACCAGGACGAAAAGCGCCGCGACGAGAGCGACGAAGCGAAGCGTTCGCGCGGTTCCGTAGGGAGTACTCCCGCTCTCGAGCTCGGGCCCGCCGACGTCGGTCAACTCACTCAGCTTGGAACGCGATCCGGCCAGGTCCACGAACAACGTTTTACTTAGGTCGGTTTTTCGCGAGCGCCTAGGGGCGATGATTCGCTGACCCACGGAGGCGATCTCGCCCGATCGCTGTCGACTGCTCGTGTTCAACGTCTCTCTCCCGGATCTCTCAGCGGGTGCAGTTAGCTCTTACTCGAAGTTTCTCACAACTCACCCTGACTCACTCGTGGCGGCTCTGATCGTCGCTCCGTGGCGGCGACGCGAAGCGGCCTCGGCCGAGCCGCCGGACGACGGCGGTTTGCGCGAAATCGTCGAGCGCGCCACTCACGCCGCGAAAGAAACACCGATGCCCCGCGCACGGCGCCGCCCGCCGTCGCGAATGTTGCGAACGCTGATCGGGATCGCGCTCTACGTCGCCGGGCTGGGCAGCTCGGAATCGATCCGGGGCGCTAGTGCGCTTACCGCCTCAGATCGCCATGACGCTCAGGTCGTTCGGCGGCTCGGCACTCTGGGCCGAGGAATCGACGTAGGAGCCGAGCTTCACCGTCACCGTCTTGGTCGCGCCGCCGCGCTCGATCCGGAACGTCACGCTCGAGCCGGCTTTCTCGAGCGCGAGCTGATCGACCAGCGCCGAACCGAGCAGGCCTTGATCCTTCGACACCTTGGCGCCGACGATCTTGGTGATCACGTCACCGACCTGGAAGAGCGAAGCGGCCGGCGAGCCGTCGACGACGTTCACCACGTCGAGCGGCGAATCCGCCCTTTCTTCTTGCTGCGCCTTGACGAACAGGCCGAGCCAGGGCCGGTCGTCGCGCAGTGACGTGATCGTATGCTCCGCGTCCTCGCCGATCACGAACGAGTAGGCACGAACGCGGCAGCAGTGGGCGTCGACGGGAGTCCAGAACTGCGCCGAGGCGGCGAGTGTCTGACGCGCTCCCGAGCCGACCACCTTAAAGCTCGCGCCCTCGTCGCCGAACCAGAGGTAGCCGAGGTGGGCCTCGCCGCCGTCGAAGCCGATCACCACGAGATTCCCCGGCACCCCCGAGCCTCCATACGACTGCGTCGTCGTGAAGACGAGGTCGCTGCTCTTACTGCTGCCGAAGCGAACGAAGGCGATCTGGTTCACGTCGCCGTCGGCGGTTCGATCGAGAATCGGCGCCGGGCTGGCCGTCAGGTCGGGAGGCGAAGTTACGTACTCGTTGCTGTTGCTGGTCCCGTACTGCTCCTGAAACTCCCTGTCCTTCTGCGCGTCGTAGATGACGTTCCAGCGCTTGGCGAGCGGGTCCCAGGCGACGACCTGCAGCTCGGCGGGATGGAGGTCGAGATCGCCGGTCGCCGGCCCCTTCGAGACGACGACGGCATCCGGTGTCGTCTGGTTGCTGAGCTTCGCGTACTGGATCTTTTTCACGACGTAGTTCGCCGGCACGATCTTCGCCAGGTTGGGCTTGGGGACGGAGGAGGGGAGAGTCGTGCTCGTAGCGGAGGTCGACGTCGTCGCCTTGGAAGAGCTACCGCCACAGCCGGCCAGAGCGACAGTTAGGAGCACGAGCGTGAGAGCAATCGCGATTCTTCGCACGGAGCGATTCTCTCAGTCGGCGAGCACACAGTCCAGCGAAAAGAGTCGACTCTTCGGCGCGCGCTTGAAGCCCCCACAGGGATTGCCCGGTACGGTCTCGATTGCGCTAAAGGAATCGCCTGATCGAGCCGACCTCCTCAACGTGAAGCGAATAGACCTTTCCCGCGCAAGCATCGTCGTGGTGATCGCTGCTGCGATCGCGCTCGGGGGCTGCATGAGCGCCAGCAACAACCCCGTCTCGAACGGCAATCGCATCACCGCCGAGGCCAAGTTGACTGCGATCGGTGCCAACATGACGGTCGCCATGACGACCAACCCGAGCTCGTTGCCGCAGCTCACCCAGCAGTACATCAGCGCGGTGCAGGGCTCGGAGGCGTTGCTCGGCGCAGACGAAGCGAAGCAGAAGCTGACCGCAACCGCGGCGCAACTCGCGACCGCCTGCAGCAGCTGCGCCCAAAGTCTCAACACCGCCGCCGCTCAAATCGGCCAGTAGTCGCACCGCGCCGCGGCTCGATAAGCGCCGATTTCCAGCGGGAAATGCCGTATCGAGCGGCTGAAAGTATTCTTCTGGTATGAACGAGCAAGCGCTTCGCCGTTCGCAGGCCCAGATTCCGAATGCGCTGACGGTATTCAGGATTCTGCTGGTCCCGGTCTTCGTCGCGTTCGTGCTTCGTTCCGACCAGGGCTGGACGGTCACCGGCGCGATCATCTTCGGCGCCGCCGGCGTGACCGATCAGGTCGACGGTTGGCTGGCCCGCCGCTGGCACGTCGAGTCGCGTTTCGGGCAACTCGCGGATCCGCTCGCCGATCGGTTGATGATCGACGCCGCCGTGATCCTGCTCTGGCACGCGGGCAGGCTGCCGCTGATCGCGCTCCTGGTCATCCTCGGTAGAGACGTGCTTCTCCTCGGCGGTTACAGATTCGTGATGGAGCGCGGCTATGACTTCAAGGTGAATCAGATCGGCAAGGCCGGCACCTGGCTGCTCTATGCGGGCCTGGGCCTGATCCTGATCACCAAGCACGGCACCGAATGGCCGCTCTACGTCTTCTGGACCGGGCTCGCGCTGGCACTCGGCGCCGGGCTGATCTACGTCGCGCGCGCGCTCAAGGTGGTGCTGTCCAGGTGAAGGCGATCGTCATGGCCGGGGGAGAGGGCACGCGCCTGCGCCCGCTCACCTCGAACCAGCCCAAGCCGATGGTGCCGATCGTGGGCAAGCCCTGCATGGAGCACATCCTCGAGCTCCTGCACGCGCAGGGCATCGACGACGTGGCCATCACGCTCGCCTTCATGCCGCAGGCGATCCGCACCTATTTCGGCGACGGAGAGGCGCTCGGGATGTCGATCGAATACTCGGTCGAAGAAGAGCCGTTGGGCACGGCCGGATCGGTCAAGATGGCGGCCCGCGATATCGATGAGCCCTTCCTCGTAATCTCCGGCGACGCGCTCTGCGACGTCGATCTGAACGCGCTGGTGAAATACCACAGCGAGCACGGAGGCGCGGCGACGATTGGCCTCAAATCGGTCGACAACCCGCTCGAGTTCGGGATCGTAGTCACCGACGACGACGGGCGGGTCGAGCGCTTCCTCGAGAAGCCCTCCTGGGGCCAGGTCTTCTCGGACACCATCAACACCGGCATCTACGTGCTCGACCCCGAGGTTCTGCATCACGTTCCCGCCGGGCGCCCGTTCGACTTCTCGGCCGACCTCTTCCCGCTCCTGCTCGAGATGGGCAGGCCGATCTACGGTTGCGTTCTCGACGGCTACTGGCAAGACATCGGAAACCTCGATCAATACCGACAGGCGAACTTCGACGCCCTCGACGAAAAGGTTCAACTGAAGATCCCGGGCATCCGCCTGCGCGGCGACATCTGGATCGGGGAGGGCGTCGAAATCGACGACCTGGAGTCGATCGAGGGCCCGGCCTTCATCGGCAACTACTCGCGCCTGGCCAAGGACGCCAGTCTGGGCGCCTACTCGGTGCTCGGCGCGAGCGTCACCCTGCGCGAGCGGGCCCGCGTCTCGCACTCGGTGCTCGATTCGGCAACCCACGTCGGGCGGAACACTTCGATCGAGGGCGCCGTGATCGGCCGCTCCTGCGACATTCGCTCGCACGTTCGCGTACACGAGGGCGCGGCGATCGGAGACGAGGTCGCGATCGGAGCCGAGGGCGTCATCTGGCCGGGCGTGCATATCTACCCGTACAAGGAAGTCGAGTCCGGCGCCCAGATCCACGAGAACCTCATCTGGGAGTCACGGGCGACTACACGCCTTTTCGGCCAGGACGGCGTGATCGGTCTCGTCAACGTCGATCTGACGCCGGAAATGGCTGTGCGCCTGGCCGCTGCCACGGGCACGGCGTTGAAGCAGGGCGCCCGCGTCGTCACCAGCCGTGAAGCGCCCACCGCCTGCCGCATGATCAAGCGGGCGCTGATCTCGGGGCTCAACTCGACCGGTGTCGACGTCGCCGACCTGCGTATCTTGCCGGCCGCGATAAACAGGCACCTGCTCAAGGCCGAAAGCTACGAGCTCGGCATTCACGTCGGCTGTAGCGCAACCGACCCCGAGGTCATCCAGATTCGCTTCTTCGAACCGCCGGGCATTCAACTCGGCGAGCGGCTGCAGAAGCAGATCACCAAGCATTTCTCGCGCATGGAACTGCGCCGCACCACCGCCGACGAAGTGGGCGGAATAAGCTACCCGGCCCGCGCGCGCGAGACTTACGCCCAAGATCTGCTCGATTCGATCGACCTAGAGCTGGTGCGGGCGCGCAATTTCAGGCTGGTGATCGACTATGGCTACTCGGCGGCGTCCTACGTGCTACCGCTGATGCTCGCGCCGCTCGGGGTCGAGGTTGTCTCGGCGCACGGATTCATAGTTGAGCGGTTAAACCAGACTCAACCGATCCCCGAGTCGCTTACGCAGGCAAGAAAGTTGGTCACGGCGGCCAACGCCGATCTCGGGGCGGCCTTTGATCGGGCCGGCGAGCGCCTGCATCTAATCGACGAGCAGGGTAACGAGATTCCAGTCGAGAAGGTGCTGCTTCTCTTCCTCAGCCTGATCGGCGCGAGTAAGCGTCGCGGCAAGGTTGCCTTCCCGGTCACGGTCACGAGTCAGGTCGAGAAACTGGCCAAGAAGTCCGGGCTGGAGGTGATTCGTACGCGCGCCTCGCTGGTAGATCTGACAAGAGAAGCCGCCGGTGAGGGCGTCATCTTCGCGGGTGCAGTGGGCGGGGGATATGTCTTTCCCGATTTTCTTCCCGCTTATGACGCCGTGGCGAGCCTCTGCAAGCTGCTCGAGCTGTTGGCAGCTGTGCCGCAGCCCATCTCGGAGCTCGTCTCGAAGCTCCCGCCTAGCACGCTGGTGCACCGCCGTCTTCACTGCCCCTGGGGGAAGAAGGGCCTCGTCATGCGTCTCCTCGTCGAGCGACTGAAGGATCGGAAGCTCGATCTCACCGATGGGGTCAAGGTCAGCGACGAGCGCGGCTGGGCGGAGGTCATAACCGACTCCGACGAGCCTGTGGTTCATATTTACGCCGAAGGTGTCAGCCCCGAGCTCTCGAATGAGCTGGAGAGCGAGATGCGCATCCTCGTCGAAGAAATCCTCGGTTCCGACAACGAAACGAGCGAGGAATCGTCCGCCGGCGCCGATTGACCCCTGGAAGGCCGCCTGCTTTACTGGGCAGAGCGGGATAACAGACGAAAGGCTTAAGCGTGGAACCACTTGCTGACCTCACCACCCTCTCCGATGACGAGCTTCGCAGCCTGATCGCGGACTTGAAAAAGGAAGAAGACGAGCTCTCTTATAAGCGCCGTCTCCTGCACGGGAAGATCGACATCCTGCGCGCCGAGCTAGTCGCCCGGCTGCAGAAATCGGTTGAAGGGGGCGAGGGCACTATCAGTACCGATATCGACAAACTGACCGAAATTCTCGCCGCCAAAGCACCACCACCCGACGAATTCGAGTGAGCTATTTTTACTGTCCCCAGTGCGGTTTTCAGAATCCGGAAGCCGCAAACTTCTGCGCTAAATGCGGCGCGCTGCTCGTGCACGAAGAAGCCGGCGCCGAGACGACTCTGGCCCTGACCCCGGATGAGGTCGAAGAGGCGCGGCTTGATCTCGGTGATCTGGGAGTCAAGGGCCCGGCGCTGGTCGTTCGCACGGGCGGAGGGCTGGCAGGAGAGGTCTTCTCCGCGGTCGGAGAGAACACGACGATCGGGCGCTCGCCCGATTGCGACGTCTTTCTCGACGATGTGACCGTGTCGCGTCGGCACGCGACCCTCGTACATGACGGATCGCGGTTTCAACTTCGGGACGAAGGAAGCCTCAACGGCACCTTCCTCAACCGCCACAGGATCGAATCTGCCGAGCTCGCCGACGGCGACGAGGTGCAGATCGGTAAATACCGGCTCACCTTCTTGACCTGATGCCCGGGCCATCGCGACCCTCGGAGATGCTCGAGATCGCAGGCCGCGAGAAACCTCTAGCGAGCGGCTTGTGCGCCGAGCGCCGCGCGGGAAGTGGGGAGGACGAGTGACCGTCTCGATCGACGACTTGCGCGCGAAGATTCTCGAGGTATCGGACTTTCCCGAGGCTGGACTCAGCTTTCAGGATCTGTCGCTCCTGCTCGCCGATCCCGATTGCTTCCGCACGGCGGTTGACCTGTTGGCTGAATGGGCCCGACCGAGAAAACCCGAAATAGTGCTGGGCGCGGAGGCGGGTGGCTTCATTCTCGGTGGAGCGCTCGCTTACGTACTGGGTGCCGGTTTTGTGGCCACACGGCGCGCGGATCGTCCTTCGGGCGAGGGCGTTCGGGCCGACTGGGAGATGGAGGGGAGTATCGGCTCGCTCGAGCTGCCGGAGGGATTGATCCCCAAGGGCTCGCGCGTGCTCGTTCACGATGATCTGCTCGCCACCGGTGCTACGGCGCAGGCTAAGGTCGAACTGGTCGAGCAACTTGGTGGAGAAGTTGTCGGAGTCGTCTTCATGGTCGAGCTTCAGTTGCTCAACGGGCGCCGGCGCCTCGCCGATCACGATGTGCACTCGCTGATCAAGCTCTAGGCGCCCCCGATCGCGCCCGGGCGGCGGGCCTGCTTTTCGCGCGAAGCTCTAAACCGGTCAATCGTCGAACCGCCAGAAGGGTGGCACCCATTGCTGGAGTGATACGTCTACTCGGAATAGGGATTGAGCGGACGGGCTCTGCCAGCCGATAGTCAGAGTGAAATGAAGGGCGAGATGTCACCACGCAATCCGAATCGAGGGGCCGGGCTTTTGCTCGAGCATTTCGCCGCTTTTGATGAGATGGATATGCGGCAAAGAGAGCCTGCCCGTGTTCGCCTACAGCGGGCGCTGGGCCCGGATCTCTCCAGGCTGCTGCTACGCGCTCTTGCTCGTGAGAGCGAAACGTCAAGCGAGACGGCGTCCGCGGGCCCCGCGGCGTAGAAACGTCCGCATAGTCGAGTTGCCTGAGCGCCGACGGGGCGGATACTCTTCCTGCCAATGGCTTGCCCGTGCTCGACCAGCAAACAAAAAGAGGAGCCGAGCGGGTGGCGATTTCGTCAGCCGCTCCCGTTGAACGTCCCGCCGAAGCGGTTCGACCTACGGGTGCGACGTCAACCTACTCTCGCTCCCTACTCGGCTCCCTTCGCCAAGTCGTTGGCACTTTCGTCTGCCCTGCCGTCCGGCGTTCGGCTGCCGCCTAGTGCCCTTCGGCGGGGCTTCGCTCTACTCATGCCCCGTGCTTAACGCAAGTGGAAATCTAAACTATGCAACCAAGTAATACAAGGCCAAAAACCGAATGAAAAGTCGCAAATTGCGGCATAATGTTTTCTACATTTTCCACATAGAAAAGGCGGTGCTGTGGACAGTTCTGTGGATATATCGGATCCTGAATCCAAAGGGTCGTCGTTTTTCTCGCGGCGCCTACTTTTCGTACTCGCCGGAATCGCTCTCGTAGCGGCCGTCCTGCTGGCTCTACTGGGGGTGGGGGAGAAGAGCGGAGCGCTCTCCGACTGGCAGGCGTTCGTTCTCGGTATCACCCAAGGACTAACCGAGCTTCTTCCCATCTCCTCGTCGGGGCACCTGATTCTTGTGCCCTGGTTGGGGAACTGGCACTACCTCGAAAACCACGAAGTCTTCAACAAGACCTTCGACGTCGCCCTGCACGTGGGCACGCTCATCGCGGTCGTGGCTTATTTCTGGACAGAGATCGTGGCGATCCTGCGCGCCTGGTTTGGAAGCATCAGGCGGCGGAGCATCACGAGCCAGGACGAGCGCCTCGCGTGGTTGCTACTCATCGCGACGATTCCGGCTGCGCTTGGCGGGGCGGTAGGGGAGACCTTCATCGAGAAGCGCCTCGGCCAGCCGTGGCAGATCTCCATCGCGCTGGCGCTATTCGCCGTCGCGCTCTGGCTCGCCGATCGTCTGCCCGAGAATAAGCCGATGACGAAGCTTCGTTATCGCGACGCGCTGGCGCTGGGTCTCGCGCAGATGCTCGCGCTGGTGCCCGGTGTCTCGCGCTCGGGAATCACGATCACCGGAGCAAGGCTGTTCAAGCTCGATCGCGACTCAGCCGCGCGGTTCTCATTCTTGATGCTGGTTCCGGTGGTCTTCGGCGCCGCTTTACTCAAGACCGTCAAGGTGCTCGGTTCGGGGCTTCCGGCCGGCTGGGCGGGGCCCTTCGCCGTCGGCATCCTTGCCGCCGCGGGTAGCGGCCTGGTGGCGATTTGGGGACTACTCGGCTACCTGCGCCGCCACGATTACTCGCTGTTCGTCATCTACAGGCTGCTCGCGGCGCTGGCCGTGTTGATCCTGATCATCTCGGGAGTGCGCGGCTCGACCTTCTAGAGCGTTCGTAAGTAGAGGCAGTTTTTCTCCGCCGCCGCGAGGTGGGAGGTAGCCGTACGGTCGTCGAACGGTCGTGAAATTCAGCTACTTGACATAACACTGGTTATCGTGCACGCGCGTAGCCATCGAGCTGCGGTCGGGAATCCTTGAAGATCCGGTACTCGTTGCGCTCCAACTCGGGAACGAAACGAACCCAGGCGAACCCGGTTTTTTGCAGTAGGTGAATCGAGGCCAGGTTCCCGCGCCTTGCGACGGGCAGTGCCGGCCGTGGCGGCGATCGTCGAAGCCGTAGGCGAGCGACTCGAGCACGAGCTCTGTGGCGAGCCCGCGAGCCCAACAAGCCCAATCGAAGTAGTAGGCGATCTCGGGCCCCCACTCCGGCTCGCCGGGATCTTTATTCAGGCCGCCCCAGCCGACAACCCGGTCTTCGGTAGCCAGAACCGCTGTCCAGGACTCAAAGCCGTCTTCGGCGAAGCGGGCCGCATATTCCTCGAGACGGGTGGCGGTCGCCTCGCGGCTCGGCGAGCAGTACGTGTAGTGCATCGCCTCGGGGTCGCCCTGAATCGCGAAGAGCGAAGGTGGCCCTACCATGACGGGCCTAATCTAGTTTCTTCAACCCCTTTTCTGGCGCTGGTGCCAGACACTATTTCTGTCGAAGGTTGCCAAATGGCGACTCGCGATATTTCGCTCACGGCAGGCTCGCGCAGCTGCCGTGGCTCGATAATCACCCCCTTTCGAGCGAAAAACCCATAATTAGCATTGATTTACGGCGGGAATGGTGTTTGCTTCCATAAGGGGCAGGACGGCCGCGCGGGCTCGCGCCTGGAACTATGACGATCGATATCGACACTTTCCTGGAAAGTGAGGAGGTACGACACCTTCTCGACGCCGCTGAGCACGCGGGCTCGATCCGCGCCGGCGAAGTGCTCGACCTGATCGAGCTCTTCGACCTCGACGCTTACGACATTGACGGCCTCTACCGCGAGCTGGAGCAGCGCGGAATCGAGGTAACCGAGGATGAGGCCGAGGTCGCCGCGCCGGTCAATCCAGCGGCGGCGCTCTCCTACGAGACCACCACCGACGCGCTTCAGCTCTTTCTGCGCGAGGCCGGGCGCCATCCGCTGCTCACCGCCTGCCAGGAGGTCGAGCTGGCCAAGCGAATCGAGCGCGGCGACGGACGTGCGAAGCAGAGAATGATTCAGTCGAACCTGCGCCTGGTCGTCTCGATCGCCAAGAACTACCGCAATCAGGGTCTCCCCTTCCTCGACCTGATTCAGGAGGGAACGCTGGGCTTGATCCGTGCCGTCGAGAAGTTCGACTGGCGCCGCGGCTTCAAGTTCTCGACCTATGCCACCTGGTGGATACGCCAGGCGGTGGCCCGTGCGCTGGCCGACAAGGCGCGCACGATTCGAATGCCTGTGCACATTGTCGAGCGGCTGCAGAAGATGAACCGCGCCGAGCGCACGCTCTGGACGCAGCTGGGGCGCGAGCCGACGCTCGAGGAGGTCGCCGAGGAGGCCGGTCTTCCCGCCCAGCAAGCCTACGAGGTCAAGGCCGCCGCCCGCGCTTCGACCAGCCTCGACCAGCCGGTCGGCGACGACGAGGACGCCGTCTTCGGTGATTTCGTGCCCGGGGAAGGGCCGCTGCCCGAGGAGGAGGTGGAAGTCTCGCTACGCTCTCAGGCCCTCTCGCAGGCGCTGCACGTCTTGCCCGAGCGCGAGCGGACCGTGCTTCTAATGCGTTACGGCATCGAGGGCAACGAGCCCCGGACGCTCGAGGAGATCGGTCGCTGCCTCAGCCTGACACGCGAGCGGGTGCGCCAGATCGAGGTCGAGGCACTACGTCAGCTCTCGCGCCTGCGCGAGATGCAGTCGGTTTCCCGGTAATAGTCTCACGACTTTTCCCGGATAGTCGAGTGCGTCGTTCAGCTCTGACGCCTCATCGTCGAATAGCGCCAGGTATACGCCGCCGAGCTTGTTTCCGTCGGCGTCGGTGACTCGCACGGGGCGAGTTTACGTAGCGGTCTTTGCTAACGCTCGTGAACTGAAGAGGAGCTTGGCTACGTGCGCAGGTAGTGCTCAAGGTCGGGGGCGACCATACGCAGCTCGCGCAGCGCGCGGGACTCGAGCTGGCGCACGCGCTCGCGCGTGATGCCGAGCTCGGAGCCGACCTCCTCGAGCGTTCGCGACTGCTGCCCGTCGAGGCCGAAGCGCGCGCTCAGAACGTGACGCATGCGCGGGTTCAGCTTGTCCAGCGCAACCCCCAGCTCGACCGAGCGAAGACGGTCGGAGGTGGCGCCGTCCGGCGACTCGGTCTTCGTGTCCTCGATCAGGTCGCCGTAGAGGCTCTCGCCGTCCCCGACCGGGGTCTCCAAGCTGACCGGATCCTCGACCAGATCGAGCAGCTGAATCACGCGCTCGACCGGGAAGCCGCTCTCTTTCGCCAGCTCCTCGATGGTCGGATCACGGTTGACCTTCTGCGCCAGCACGCGGCGGGTGCGCATCAGCCGGCGCACCTGCTCGGCCACGTGGACGGGGAGGCGAATGGTGCGGCCCTGATCGGCCAGCGCTCTCGTGACCGCCTGGCGAATCCACCAGGTGGCGTAGGTCGAGAGCTTGTAGCCCATGCGGTAGTCGAATTTCTCGACCGCGCGAATCAACCCGAGGTTACCCTCCTGAATCAGGTCGAGCAGCGGTACGCCCGCCTTCGTGTAGTGGCGGGTAATCGACATCACGAGGCGCAGGTTCGACTCGATCAGCTTGCTCTTGGCGTCCTCGTCGCCCTCGTCCTTGCGCCTGGCCAGCTCGCGCTCTTCGGCGGGCGTGAGGAGTGGCCCGTCACCTATCTGCCGAACGTAGAGCTTGAGCGGGTCGGAAGTCTGAGTGGCGTAGGCGGCGATCTCTTCGTCGTCGGCCTCTTCCTCTTGCACCAGCTCGGTTAGCTCGGCTTCTTCTTCGACTGCCGCTACGAGTTTCGGATCCTCTTGCTCGACATCGTGGACTAACTCCAGCTTTGGCGGAGCGGGCCTCGATGCCGGGAGTGGATGCGGGAGGATCGGCTGTGCCACGCTCACTGTATCGGCCCTCAGTGGAGGGGGCTTTACGCAACTCCCCCCTTTCTATGGTCGAAACTACCCGTTAGGGGGAGGCACGCCTACCAAGCGCTGGTCAGTCGCCGTTTCTACTGCCGCTCGGCTCGGCCGGCGCGACGAGTATGCCGCCCGCCTCGACCTCCGTACCCTCCTCACGCAGGCGCTCGCGGATCAGGAACTGGAAGGTCGACCAGGCACCGCGCCGAGCCTCGAACAAACGGTAGACCTGCCACTCGCTCATGACCTTCGGGTCTCGTGCGTGCTTGCCGGCCCAGTCGGCGAACCGCGGTAGACGGCCGAGTTCTTGTGCGAGCTCTGCGCCTTGCTCGATCGCGCGCTCGAGGCGCTCCTCGCCGACCGGCAGGTCGTACCCGGCCTGGCGCAGCGCCTCGCGCAGCGAGCCGAAGGTGTGCCAGTAGAGCGACTTCGACGGGACTCGTCCCTTGCGCGAATCGAGATCTCGCGCGGTCGGTGTGCGATTCAGCTCTTCCCCCAGGTCGCGTAGGGCGCGAAGAAGCTCGTCGCGCGTGGCGAAGCGTCTGGGCACGAGGCCCGCCTCGCGCTTGGCTGCGTTCCAACTACCGAAGTGCTCGATCACCGTTTGCGGATGGATAGTGCTCGCTTCGTCGCTAGCGAACTCGCGCATCGTCGGCGAGCGTCCGAGTCGCTCGGCGCAGGCTCGTAGCTCGTTCAGAATGCGCTCATTCGAATAGCGCTTGCGAATGCTTGCCTGGAAGCTGGCCAGAGCCTGCGGGTCGATCGCGCTCAGAGCGCGGAAAGGAGGCTGTTTCGCCATCGCAAAGAGTCTAGAGCATTATGCGAGAATTGCAACATGTTTCGATCTCGATCAGGAAATGCCTTCAGCTGCGCTCGGGCGCTGAGCTGCCCACCTTCTCTACCAGGCTCGGCGCCCGGGCTTAACGGGCGAGGATCTCAGTGCGCGAGCTCGAGCGCGCTGTCGGGCGACTCGCCTTCGGAGGTGCCGCCCCCTCCCCCACCGGCCTCGGCCGGCAGGATGTTCTCGAGCGCCGAGACGCAGCGCGGGCAGAACTGCTCGCCTGCGTTCTCGCGCAGCTCGACGAGCGCCTGCTTGACCTGGCGGGCCGAGCGATAGGTGCGCGTGGTGAGCATCGAATCGAGCGCATCGGCTACATGGATGATGCGGGCGCCGAGCGGGATCTCCTCCCCGGCGAGGCCGTCCGGATAGCCGGAGCCGTCGAAGTGCTCGTGGTGGTGGCGAATGGCCGGAACCGCGTCGGCTAGGAAGCCGAGCCGCTCGATGATGCGGGCGCCTTCGTCGGCATGCCTTCGCATCAGCTCCCATTCATAGTCGTTCAGCTCGGAGGGCTTGAGCAGCACCGAGTCGGGCACGGCCAGCTTGCCGATGTCGTGGAAAAGGGCGGCCTGGCCGAGAATATTCAGCTCTGCCGGAGAGAATCCGATCTCGCGCCCGATCGCGAGCGCGAGTTGCTGGACGCGGCGCGAGTGGCCAGCGGTGTAGGAGTCGCGCGCATCGACGGTGGCCGACAGGCTCTCCATGGCGGCTGTCGAGCGCTCGCGTAGGAGTCGGTTCGCCTGTTCGAGCGAGAGGTTCTGCTTCTGGATCGTCTCGGCGGCCTGACGCAGCTTGTGCGCGCTCTTCTGGGCATGCCCGAGGTAGTCCTCTTGCGTCTTGCGCATGATCAAAAGCGGCAGGGCGAAGACGAGCAGCGCCTCGCTGCCGATCGCGTGGTAGGCGACCGCGATCAGAGCTCCCACGAGGCCGTAGACGAGGTAGTAGGGCACCAACCAGCTGAAGCGCTCGCGCCAGGCTGCCAGCCAGTTCTCATTGCCCTCGAGCGCCAAGGCTCCGGCGAGCAGTCCGGTGTTGATGAGGAAGTAGACGCCGCCGGCTGCGATCCCGGCCAGGTCGAAGACAATTTGACGAGGGCTCAGCTCGCGGCCCAGTGCGAAGACGCCGCCCGCCGCCAGCCCGGCGAGACTCAGCCCGCCGATGTTGAAGAGCACCTGGTGCAACGCCGATCGGCGCGCGCTCCACTCCACCACGCTGGTCGTAACCGCGAGCAGAAGTGCGACGCGCACGTCGAACAGAGCGACGCCGGCGATCGTGCCGACCGCGCTGACCGAGATCGAGCCGTCGTCGACCTGGATGGCGAGCGCCTGCCCCACTCCGACCAACGCGGTGACGGCGACGATTCCACCCCAGTCGATCTGACCGTGCGAGAACACCACGGCTGCCACGCCCGCCGCGATGCCGGTTGTGCTGATGAGCGCAACGATCGTGGCAAGGCGGAAGGAGAGCGAGAGGAAGTACGGGTTCTGGGCCGCACGGGGCCGCGGATTGCCCTCGGCCGAAAGAGCGGTGCGTTCGTCGTGCTCGGCGATCTGAGCGGCGACCTCGAGGTGGCCGGAGAGGGAGGGCGCGAGCACGGTCTCCTCGGCGCTCGCGGCCTGGACGCGGTTGCGTCCCTGTAGCTTGGCTCGGTAAACGGCCAGGTCGGACTGATGGATGAGCGCATTCTGGTCGGCGCCGTCGCTGGGGAAGGAAGCGACTCCGATCGAGACGGTTGCGTGAATCGGCTCGCTCGAGGTCGAGACGTCGACGGAGCGCTCGGCGACGGCTCGGCGGATCCTCTCCGCTATCTCGAGCGCTTTCTCGACGGGCGTTTCCGGAAGTAAGATGCTGAACTCCTCGCCGCCGAAACGAGCTGCCACGTCGTAGTGGCGCAGCTGCGAGCGGAAGACATCGGCGACGGCGCAGAGGATGGCGTCGCCGGCCAGGTGGCCGTAGGTGTTGTTGATCTCGCGCAGGAGGTCGAGGTCGATCATCAGCACCGAAAGGGGGTGGCCGTAGCGGATCGAGCGCGCCAGCTCGTCGCCGAAGACACGGCCGAAGTGGCGCGCGTTGTAGAGGCCGGTCTTGGGGTCGACGCGGGCCTCTTCCTGCAGGCGAGGCACCGTGAGCGAGCGCTGCGCAAGCACGAGCGGAGCGATTGCGAACAACGCCAGCCAGGAGTCGTAGGCCCAGATCAGGGCAATCACGACGCCGAGTACCGCAAGGGCCAGGTTGTAGCCGAGCGAGGAGAGCGAACCCGTCGATCGCCAGACGCTAAGCGAGCCACCCAGCTCGTGCTTGATGATCGCGATCAGGCAGTGATCGACGAGCACGAAGGTTGCCGCTGCCAGCAGGCCGGCCAGCGCGATCTCACCGGTTCGGCTTGCGGCGAGCCCATGACCGTTGAGAATGAGATCGGCAGCGCCCCAGGCGCCGAACGCGGCCAAAGTGGCGCAGGCGATGGAGGCTGCCTGAGCCGTCCAGGCGTAGCGCTGCTTGAGCCATTCCGGTATGTGCTGCACGATCGGTACCAGCACGACCAGCTCGGGCGGCAGCACGAGCGCGGCCGCCACGATGAAGACGGCCAGCGACTCGTGGGCGTTACGAGAGGACGAACCGCGGGTTACGAGTAGCTGCGTGATCGCGGCCGCAGCGGCGAAACAGGCGAAAGCCCTCCAGCCGCTGGTACCCGAGCGAAGGTGAACGAACAGGGCGACATCCACGCCGATCGCGCCGGCGATCAGCAGCGAGGTGAAGATTCGCGTGCCCAGATTGCGGCGGCGAAGCGCCGGTTTCGGCCTGGGGCCGTCGTTCTGGCTGGTCTCGTTCGCGGTGATGCTCACGTCAACGGAGCCCTCGGGCGGGCATGCTCGCCGGCCTGACGAAGAGCGCGTGGAATATAGGGGCACACGAACAAGACACGGCTGTTACTAACTCTCCACGCTATCGACGGTAGGCGAGTGATGGCATCACCCTTCAAGGTAACGGTTACTTCAAGCGTCGGACGGAAGGACGTACTGTAGGCTCGTTACCACGGTGCGAATTCCGCTCGTAATCAGCACTCTAGTCGCCCGCGCTGTCGGCACCGCCTCGCGCCGCAGCGGTAAGGGCGGCGGCACAACCCTGCCCGGGCGCGTGCTGAACGCGCTCAACCCCGCAGGCATGGCTCGACTGGCGGCTCGGCTCGAACAGGGCTCGGCCATCATTTCGGCCACGAACGGCAAGACGACGACCGCGGCGATGACGGCGGCGATCCTTGCTTCTCGCTTCAGATTGGCCGGCAATCCCGCCGGCGCCAATCTCTCCTCGGGCATCTCGACCGCACTTCTTTATACGCGCGGAGCCGACCTGGGCCTGTTCGAGGTCGACGAGGCGGCGCTGCCGCAGGTGACCGAAGCGCTCAAGCCGCGGGTGCTCTGCCTCGGCAACCTCTTCCGCGATCAACTCGATCGCTACGGCGAGCTGGAGCTACTGGCGGAGCGCTGGCGCGGCGTTGTCTCCGGGTTGCCGGCGGATAACACCCTGGCCGTGAACGAAGACGACCCGCAACTGGCGCAGCTCGCGCGCGGGCGCGAGAGCGTTATCCGCTTCGGTATCGAGGATGAGCGCTACGGCGGCCCCCTCCCCCACGCGGCCGATGCCCGCTACTGCAGCGCTTGCGGCGCCGCCTACAGCTACGAGCTGGCTTACGTCGGTCACCTCGGCAAATACTCCTGCCCCGGCTGCGGCTTCGAGCGCATGAGGCCGAACATCTGGGCCGAGGAGATCGAGCTCGCGGGGCTCACCGGGTCGACCTTCCGACTTCGCTTACCCGAGCGAACGGTCACCGTGAAGCTCGGCCTGCCCGGGGTCTACAACATCTACAACGCGCTTGCGGCGGCGACTGTCGGATACGCGCTCGGCGCCCGGGCGGAGGAGATTGTGAGCGGGCTGGAGAGCACGCAGGCCGCGTTCGGCCGCTCGGAGCGGATCGCGATCGGCGAGCAGAAGCTGCTGCTGCTCCTGATCAAGAACCCGACCGGAGCCAACGAGGTCGTGCGCACGCTCGTCGCGGACGGCACGCCGAAAACGCTCGTGATCGCGCTCAACGACGAGATCGCCGACGGGCAGGATACGTCCTGGATCTGGGACGTCGACTTCGAGCCCTTGCTGGGCGGGCTGGAGCGTCTGATAGCGAGCGGCGGCCGCGCCGCCGAGTTGGCGCTTCGCTTCAAGTACGCCGGCTTTCCCGAAGACCGGATCGAAGTTGTCCCCTCGCCGGCCGAGGCGCTAGACCGTGGGCTGGAGCTGACGGATGAGAAGGGCGAGCTGATCGTCTGCCCGACCTACACCGCGATGCTCGAGCTGCAAGACGTGCTGGTGGCGCGCGGGCACGCCGACCCGTACTGGCAGCGTGCCGCCCGCGCCCGCGAGGAGTCCGGGGAAGCGAGGAAACCGAGATGACGACCCGGATCCGGCTCTGCCACCTATACCCCGACCAACTCAACATCTACGCCGATCGCGGCAATATCGCCGTTCTCCGCAGGCGAGCCGAACGGCGCGGCTACGAGCTGGAGTGGATCGGCATCGGCGTCGGCGAGGCACTCGCGCCCGACTGCGACCTGATCTACTTGGGCGGCGGGCAGGATCGTGAGCAGGCGCTGATCGCGCCCGACCTGGCGAGGCGCAGCGACGAGATCTCCTCCGCACTCGAAGACGGCGCGGCGTTGCTTGCGGTCTGCGGCGGCTACCAGCTGCTCGGGCGCGGCTACCGTGACCGCTCGGGCGTGGAGATGCCCGGCGCGGGCGTGCTGCCGCTCGAGACGGTCGCCGGCGACAGACGCATGATCGGCGACGTCTCGATCGACTGCGAGCTCGATCCCGGCGAGATGCTGACCGTGGTCGGCTTCGAGAACCACGGCGGTCGCACGCTGCTCGACCCGGGCGCCATTCCGCTCGGGCGCGTCGTGCACGGCTTCGGTAACAACGGCGAGAGTGGCTTCGAGGGCTGTCGTTTGGGCAAGGCAATCGGCACCTACCTGCACGGACCGCTCCTACCTCGCAACCCCTGGCTGGCCGACTGGCTGCTCGGCCAGGCGCTGGCGCGGCAGCTCGGCGAGCCGCCCGAGCTCGAGGCATTGGACGACGAGCTCGAGTACGAGGCCCATGCTGTGGCGCTGAGACGCGCGCGGGTGCGCGGCGGGAAGTTCCGCTAAACGCGAAGGAAGCTCAACGTAGTGCTTTCGACGGGAACCAATTCCCGATGTCAAGGGAGCGGGTCATATCACCGATATCTGCCGAGACCGTCAGAAAGGAGCCCCTATGCGGAGCGTTGTCTACTTCATCTACATAGTCGGAACAGCGTTCGTTCTCTTCTTTCTCTCCCTCATCGTCACCAATCGTCTCGGTCTTCCGACTTTCGCAATCGCCCTAATTCAGATCGCAGTGATCGCTTGCGGAGGAGTCTTCGGCTATTTGCAGGCAAAAAAGAACGAGGGGATAAGAGAGGCGAAGAAGGCTGCGCGAGCTCGAAGTCAGACCGATTCCTCCGAATGAACCCATCTTCCTGCTCAGGGAACCCAGAGCGAACCGAGATAAACGGTCGGGTCGCCGGGCTGCCAGTTGCGCAGGAAGTGCTGGATCGGCGGGTGGATGACCACGTCGCCCAGCTCGTCGGGGGTAAACAGACGGTGACCGCGCACCGCGTCGTCGATCGAGGAGACCTCCTCCAGCGAATGCTCGCTCAGGTCGCTGGCGAAGATGATGTGAACGACGTGCTTGGCCACCGGGCGGCGGCCGGGCGCGATCGAGTCGGCCAGCGCGATCGGGCCTTCGATCGGAAACTCGTACTCGATGCCGAGCTCCTCGGCCAGCTCGCGCTGCAGCGCCTCCACCAACGTCTCGCCGCTGTCGACGCCGCCGCCGGGAAGCAGCCAGTACTCCTTGCCCGGCTTCTCCTGCCGGCAGAGCAGGATGCGTCCGTGCCAGCTGAGCAGGGCCGAGACACGGATACGGGGCTCTCTCATCTCTCTTACACCCGCGACGATCCGAATCCGCGCACGCCGCGGTCGCTGGCGGGTAGCTCCTCGACCTCGACCAGCTCGACCTCGGGCAGGCGCATGATCACCAGTTGGGCGATCCGCATCCCGGGCTCGATCGTGAAAGAGCTGTCGCGATCGGTATTCAGGACGACGACGCGCAGCTCGCCGCGGTAGCCGGAGTCGATCAGCCCCGGTGAGTTGACGAGAGCGATGCCGTGGCGCGCGGCTAGGCCCGAGCGCGGCTGGACGAAGCCGGCATAGCCTGCGGGGATTGCCACTGCCAGCCCGGTTCCGACCGTGGCCCGCTCGCCCGCCGCCAGCTCAAGCCGTTCGCAGGCCGCGAGATCGAGCCCGGCATCGCCGCTGTAGGCCCGCTCGGGAATCACAGCCTCGGGCCTGAGCCGGCAGATCTTGAGCTCCATCAGTGGGCCTGCCTCGACTGCTCTGTCTCGCCCGACTGCCCTTTGTCGGTCGGCCGCTCTGCGTCGGCGAGCACGAAGCGCGAGAGGCGACCCAGCGTGCTGGGCGAGAGGCGCGCGAGAATGTAGACGCCCTCGGGCTCGTCGCGGCGCTCCTCGATCGGTGCCCCCAGCTCGTATAACTCGGACAGCGCGCCGGCCTGAGCGTGGGGTATGAGCAGGTGCACGGGCTCGAAGCGATTGGCGAAGCGCGAGGCCAGGCGGGCGCGCAGGGCATCCAGCCCGTCGCCGCTAAGCGCAGAGATCTGGAGAGCATCGGGGTAACGATTGGCGAGACGTTTGCGCGAGACGGCGTCGACCCTGTCGACCTTGTTGAGGACGAGCTCCACGGGAAGCTCGTCGGCGCCGAGCTCGTTCAGCACCGAAGCCACCGCGTCGATCTGATCGACCATCTCCTGCGGCGGGAGCGAGGCATCGGCGACATGCAGGACGAGGTCGGCGACGAGCGTCTCCTCCAGGGTGGCGGCGAATCCTTCGACGAGTTGGTGCGGCAGGCGACGGATGAAGCCGACGGTGTCGGTCACCAGGTACTGCCTTCCCTCCTGTTCGAAGGAGCGTGTGGTGGGGTCGAGCGTCTCGAAGAGGCGGTCTTCGACCGAGACGCCCGCGCCGGCGAGAGCGTTCAGGAGCGTGGACTTGCCGGCGTTGGTGTACCCGGCCAGGGCGATCGTCGGCTTGTCACTGCGGCGGCGTTCCCTACGCCCCGTCTCGCGCCGCTTGGAAAGCTCTTTCAGCCGCCGCTTCAGTAGCGCGACGCGGCGGCGCGCCTCGCGGCGGTCACTCTCGAGCTGAGTCTCGCCGGGGCCGCGTGTACCGACGCCGCCGCCGAGCCGTTCGAGATGCTTCCACATCCCGCGCATGCGCGGCAGGTTGTACTCCAGCTGGGCCAGCTCGACCTGCAGCTTGCCCTCGGCGCTGACGGCGTGCTGGGCGAAGATGTCGAGGATCAGCTGGGTGCGATCGACGACGCGCCCGTCGAGCGCGTTCTCGAGCGTCCGCTGCTGAACGGGCGAGATCTCGTCGTCGACGATCAGGACCTCGGCGCCGGAGGCGGAGAACGTGCTCTCCAGCTGCACCAGCTTGCCCTTGCCGACAAAGGAGCGAGGGTCGGGATGGGCACGGTGCTGCACGAGCTCGGCGCTGATTACGACACCGGCGGTGCGCGCCAATTCGCTCAATTCGGCCAGCTCGGCGGCGGTGTCGGCGCCCTGCGCGAAGACCGCTAGCGCGAAGCCACGTTCTGGCTCCGCGCCTGGAACAGGATCGGGCTGATGCTCGGTCACGGCACGTAGTATGCCCGCTCGCCCTGCCAGCAACCGAGCCGGTAGCTAGGCTGCCTTGAGAGATGGCGGCCGACAGCTCGAATCCGGCTCAGCGCCTGGCTGAGCGTACGCTGGAGCTGGTAAACGTACCCTCGCCCAGCGGGGCCGAGCGGGCTCTGGCCGAGCATCTGAGCTCGCTTCTATCGGACGGGCTCGAGATCGTGTACTCGGACGGCGAAGCGGTTTATGCGCGGCCGCCGCGAAGCGGGAAGCCGCTCGTCGTCTTCGCCGGGCACCTAGATACGGTTCCGATGCAGGAAAACCTACCGGGGCGCATCGATGGGGACGCAGTGATCGGATGCGGTTCGAGCGACATGAAGTCGGGGCTGGCGGTGATGATCGAGCTGGCTCGCTGGATCGCCGCGGAGTCGCCGGCGCTGACGGTCGATCCGGGCTTTCTCTTCTTCCCGCGCGAGGAGCTTCCACTGGAGCAGAGCTCCCTACCGGGTTTGTTCGCCGCCCTGCCCGAGCTGGACGAGGCGGAGCTGGTAATCGTGCTGGAGCCAACCGACAACGAGATCCAGGCCGGCTGCCTCGGCAACCTGTACGCGGACGTCGTTTTTCACGGCGAGAGCGCCCACTCGGCCAGGCCCTGGCTGGGAACGAACGCGATCAGCGTGGCGATCGAGGGCTTGAAGCCGTTGTTCAAAGTCGAGCCGCTCGAGCTCGAGCAGGGTGGTCTGGCCTTCACCGAGGTGGTGAGCGTGACCGGGATAGAGGCGGGGATCGCGGCAAACGTGATTCCCGATCGCTGCGTCGCCCACGTCAACTACCGCTACTCGCCCGCCCGCACGCCAGCCCAGGCCGAAGCGCGCCTGCGCGAGCTCGTCACCGGCGCCGGCGAGCTCGAGTTGAGTAGCAACTCACCCCCCGCCCATGTTCCGGCCTCCTCGGCGCTGCTCGAACGTCTGCGCCGAGTTGGCGATCTGGCGCTCGAGCCGAAGCAGGCCTGGACGCCGGTGGCGGAGTTCGCGGCTCGCGGGCTGGACGCCGTCAACTTTGGTCCGGGCGACCCGGGCTTTGCCCATCGAGCCGACGAGTGCGCCCAAGTGCGGCAACTCGAGCGTTCGTTCGAAGTCCTTCGTAGCTTTCTCTCCAAGGAGATCTGATGCGCTTCACTCCCATACTCGACGAATGCGGTACCTATCCCTTCGTACGCCTCGACGAAGCCAGGCGCGAGACCGCGGCCCGCGGTATCCAGGTGATCGACTTCGGCATGGGCGACCCGAACGAAGCAACCGAGCCCTTCATCCGCCAGGCGGTAGCCGCCAGCCTGCCCGAGCGCTGCAAGTATCCGCGCGCAATCGGGCTACTCGAGCTCAGGCGCGCGATCGCGGAGTGGTGCGACAAGCGCTTCGGCGTCCCGGTCGACTCGGAGTACGAGGTGATGCCGACCTACGGCAGCAAGGAGGCGATCTATTCGTTCGCGCAGATCATCGACCTGCGAGCGCCGAAAAACCTGGTGCTGGTCGCCGATCCGGCTTACCCGGTTCCGTCGCGCGGCGCTCGTTTCGCCGGCGCCGAGGTGATGCGGCTGCCGCTGACCGAAGCGAACGGCTTCCTCCCCGACATCGACGCGGTGAAGGCGGAGACCTGGCAGCGGGTCGCTCTCCTCTGGGTGAACTACCCCAACAACCCGACCGGAGCGGTTGCGCCGCTTTCCTTCTTCGAGCGGCTGGCCGAGCTGGCGCTCGAGCACGACTTTCTCCTCTGCTCGGATGAGGCTTACAGCGAGATCTATTTCGACGAGCGCCCGCCGTCGGCGCTACAGGTTCCCAACCGGCGAAACGTCGTCGTCTTCAACACGCTCAGCAAGCGCTCCTCGATGCCCGGCTATCGCTCCGGCTTCATCGCGGCCGACCATGAGGTGATAGGCGCTCTCCGGCTGCTCCGCCCCACTCTCGGCACGACCCCCCAGGAGTTCATCCAGTTGGCTTCGATCAAAGCCTGGCGTGACGAGACACACGTCGAGAGGACGCGCGAGCGTTACCGCGCCAAGCGAGAGATTATCGCCGCGGCGCTCGAGAGCGCCGGGCTGCGCATCGCCGGAAGCGAGGCGACCTTCTTCCTTTGGGTCGCGGTACCGGCCGCTGAGACAGCGGAGGAGTTTGCGAAGCGCCTGCTCGACAGCGGAATCGTGGTTGCTCCCGGCTCGTATCTGGGCGAGTACGGCGAAGGCTACGTCCGCATGGCGCTGGTGCCCACGCTGGAGGAATGCGAGCAGGCAGCGGAACTGCTCGGTCGCCTCTTGTGACACCATTGAAGCCGATGAGCAAAGACGAATTCGATTCTCTGGTCGGCAAGATCGAGGCCGAGCGCGGCTACGAGCAGCCGGCAGCATTTGGAGTCGGGCTGGCCACTGTCAGCAGCTTCGGGCGCGTGCTCGACACCTACTATCCGATCACCAATCTGGGCGAGCAGCTCGACGTCGCCGCCGTCTTCTCCCGGGTCACGGGGCGGAAGAGCGGTGGCGGAAGCTTCCAGCTGGAGTCCGAGCAACTGCAGGAGTCGATCAGACTCCTCGCTTCGCGCCCGGACGACGATAAGCCGCGCCCCAACTTCAGAGCGCTGCAGATGGCGCTCGCCGCTCTGCAAAAGGACGACATGTCGTTCCGTTCGCATCGCTCACGCCATGCGGTTATCAGCTTCATAGGCGATCTCGCCGATCCGCCGGTGGACGTCGCCGACGTATATCTGCGCCTTCATCTGCTCTCGCAGCGGAAGATCAAGCCGCACGGCTGCAACCTCAAGAACATCTTCGGCATCCTGCCCAACGTCGTCTGGAGCAACCGTGGCGCATTTGACAGCGAGGAGTTCGAGCTCACTCGCTCGGAGCTGATCGCGCAGGGAATCGAGATCAAGGTGCGCTCGGTCGACAAGTTCCCGCGCATGACCGATTACGTGCTGCCCTCCGGCGTCCGCATCGCCAACGCCGACAACGTTCGCCTGGGCGCCCATCTGGCGCCTGGAACGACGGTCATGGCGGCCGGTTTCATCAACTTCAACGCCGGTACGCTTGGGCCGTCGATGGTGGAGGGACGGATCTCGGCCGGCGTGGTGGTCGAGCCCGAGTCGGACGTCGGCGGCGGCGCCTCGATCATGGGCACGCTCTCGGGCGGCGGCGGCGAGGTGATTCGCATCGGTTCGCACTGTTTGCTCGGCGCCAACTCCGGTTGTGGCATCTCGCTCGGAGACGGCTGCACGATCGAGGCGGGGCTCTACGTCACCGCTGGAGCCCGGGTGACGATGCCGGACGGCTCGGTAGTGAAGGCGCGCGAGTTGAGCGGCCGCTCCGGACTACTCTTCTGGCGCAACAGTCAGACCGGCGCCATCGAGGTGAAGGAGCGCGGTAACACTATCGCTCTGAACACCGCGCTACATCAAAACAAGAACTGATCTCGGCCGGGCTAGTCGCCCCAGGGCAGGCTGCTATCCATCCTGACCACGAGATTCGTCCTGGTGACGGTCTTGCTCATTTTGAGCTTGGCGGTCAGAAGGGGCGCTTTCCCGTTCGCGGCGACACAGTGCTTGGCTGCCAGAGGGGTGCCCTTTGCGCCGTAAACGCTGAAGGCGCCTCTAACTATGGTCGAGCGCCTGTACCAGGCCCGTCGATCGATCGCTGCGCTTTTCATTGGCCAGGCGGGGCCGTTCCCGCACTTCACGGCGTAGGAGAGAGTGCTCGGTCCGCCCTTGGAGTAACCCTTGAGCACGAACGGCTGCCCATAGCGGTACTCACAGATCGTGCTTGAGGAACGAAATTCCTTGTAGCCATAGCACTTCGTGCCGACCGGGCTGGGCGAGGTGGCGGCCCGGACCGCACTCGAGCCGAGCAGCAGAACGCTGCAAAGCAAGGCGAGCGCCAACGCTAACCAGACTCTCAAGTTCTTTCCCCCACACCGAGTGCTTCTTTTACGTAGTTGGTCGGAGGATTATTAACAAAAAGTCTAGATAAGCAGCTCGGGTGAGAGCTCTACGGCGCAGATCTCCTGCGCCTCGCCGACTAGGGTCGCTTTTTGCTTCTCCGAGAGCGAGACGATCAGGTCACCGCCGACCAGGTGCACTGTGACCGGGCTCTCGCACCAGCCCTGGGCGATCGCGGCCGACGCGGTTGCGACTGAGCTGGTCCCCGAGGAGAGCGTCTCGCCGGCGCCCCGCTCCCAGACGGCGACCGTAATCTCATGGCGATTGTCCACGTAAACGAACTGCACGTTCGTGCGCTCGGGAAAGCGCGGGTGGCGCTCGACAAGCGGGCCGAGCCGCAGCAGCTCCGCGCGCTCGGGCTCGCGCGGGATGACGGCGTGCGGATTGCCGACCGAGACGGGGATGAACTCGATCTCTTCGCCGCCCAGATCGAGCGTCTCGGGCTTGCCGACCTCGACTTCACCCATCTCCGTCTCGACCTCGAGGCCGCCGAGCATGTGCGCCTCGACCGTGCGCTTGCCAACGCGAATCCGCACGTCGGCGCGCATATTACGGCGCGCGAGCCAGCGAGCCGCGATACGAACACCGTTGCCGGATAGTTCAGCCAGCGAGCCATCCGGGTTCCAGATTCGCGCCTCGGCCTCGTCGGCGCTGGTCGAGACGATCTCGACGATGCCGTCCGAGCCGACGCCGAAGTGATAGTCGCAGAGCCTGGCTACGCGCTCGGGCGTGAGCTCGAGCGCCGGCTCGGACTGCTCGAGGAGCAGGTAGTCATTTCCCAGTCCGTGCCACTTCGACAATCTCATCGGCTACCTCTTCGGTTGAACGGTTGGCATTGACTTTAATGAGCGCGGGGACACGGCGCATCCATTTTCGTTGATAGGCGGCGTAGCGACGGGTCTGCAGCGCAATCGCCTCGATCGCCTGCTCCGGGCTCAACTCGGCCACCTCGCGCAGGCCCATCACTCTACGCGCGGTGAAAGACAGCGGCTGCTCGAGCGCGCTTCGCACCTCTTCGGAGACGCCGCGCTCGAACATCTCGCGCGTCCTGCGCTCGATTCTGGCGTTGAGAAACCCGCGCTCGATCTCCAGGCCGAAGACGAGCGTCGGGTGGCGCAGCGGCCCCGCCCAGAGCCGGCTGTCCGTCCGCACCAGCGAATGCCCGGCCTCGTTCAGCTCGAGCGCCCGCACGACGCGGCGCCTGTCGTTGGCGTGAACTCTCGTGGCCGCGACCGGATCGCGCTCGGCCAAGAGCGCATGAGCCCGCTCGGGCCCCAGTTCGTCGTAGGTCGCTTGCCAGCGCTCGCGGGCGCCGGGCGCCGGCGCGGGCGGTAGCTCGATCTCGGCGAGTGCTGCTCTGAGGTAGAGGCCCGTGCCGCCGACGACGATCGGGGTATGTCCGAAGGCCAGGATCTCGTCGATCGCCTGGTGGGCGAGCCGCGCGTGCTCGCCGACCGAGGCCTCGTGATCGAGCGGCCAGATGCCGGCCAGGCGCGCCGGCGACTGGTTGGTGAGGATCGGCAGGTCGCGATAGACCTGCATCGCATCGGCCGAGACGAGCTCTCCATCCAGGCTCGCAGCGACCGCCTCGGCGACGGCACTCTTGCCGCTCGCCGTCGGGCCGAAGATCGCTATCACCGTCCCTTTCTTCACGCTCACCAGCTCTCGAGCGACGGCAGGCCCGAAAACCAGCTCCACTCGTTCTCGAGGATCATGCTGATCCTTTCCCGGTCGGGGAGGTCGTACTGGCTGAAGGAGCCGGACACCATCTCGTAGTAATCGATCAGCGCCGGCAAGCTCTCGCTCTCGAGCAGGCGCTGGGACGAGGAGGCGAACCCGGGCGGAAGATCTTCACACTCTTCGAGCGCCGCGAACAGGGACTTGTCGCAGGGGAAGAGGACTCGGTTGTGGGCGAGCGCGAGCCGGGCGGCGGCGAAGACGATCTCGATCACACAGCGGCGAGCGAGGTAGTCGTTCTCGAGCTCGAAGGCCTGCTCACCCACGTAGCGGTAGTGCTTTGTGTAGGCGTAGAAAGTCTTGATCTTTTGCGCGCGCTCCGACTCGGGATAGGCGGCAATCCGCTCGATCAGAGCATCGATCTCCGGATCGTGCGAGAACTCCGTATAGGCGCTCTGGAATGACGCACGAGTTGGCTCGCTACCGCGTACCTCCGCCTCTTGCAGGCACTTCTTACCGACGACCTTCCCGTCGATCCAGACGCCGGAGAACTTGTTCGGATCCCAGCTGCCGTAGAAGCACCCCTCTTCGGCGCGCACTCGCTCGAACTCCTCGTCGGTCACGACCAGGTACAGATCGACGTCCGAGTCGTCGCGTGCCTTGCCGCTGGCGAGCGAGCCGCAGATAACGAGCGCGAGGGTGTTCGGATCGTCTCCGCGTAGGAGAACCAACTCGTCGATCGCCTTGCGATGACGGGGGCTCATTTCGGGCCTTTTGTTGCTTTGCGCGTGTGTCGGGATAACCCCTCCCCTACCTGGTTTCAGCCTACAGAGGAAACCGGCTCGAAAGGAAGACTGATCTGCGCCGAAACAGTGCGCGATTACGACCAAAGCGTCACGCTGGCGAGGAAACGACCTGAGCCCCGCGTAGCGTGGTCGAGGTCGCATTTTCCACCCGCACCTCGGCCAGCTCTCCCGCCTTGGCCGTGCCGGCGAAGTTGACGGTCGTATTGCGCCGCGTCCGCCCGCGTAGAAGCGTCTCGTCGGTACGGCTGGGTCCTTCCACAAGCACCTGCTCGGTCGAGCCGATCCGCGCCCGGTTCCTCTCCCCCGCGATGCTCTGGACCAGCTCGATCAGCCGCTCGATCCGCTCGCGCTTGACCTCCTCGGGCACCTGGTCGGGAAGCGAAGCGGCCTCGGTGTCGTAACGCGGCGAGTAGACGAAGGTGTAGGCGCCGTCGAAAGCGGCCTGCTCGACCAGGCTCAGCGTCTGCTCGAAGTCCTCGCCTGTTTCGCCGGGGAAGCCGACGATCAGGTCGGTCGTGAGCGCCAGGTCGGGAATACGCTCGCGCATCTCGGCGGCGAGGCTGAGGAAGCGCTCTCGGTCGTAGGTGCGGCGCATCGCCTTGAGGATGCGGCTGGAGCCGGATTGCGCGGGTAGGTGCGCGTGCTCGCAGACCGACTCACACTCGGCCATCGCGGCGATCAGGTCGCTGCGGAAGTCCTTTGGATGCGGGCTGGTGAAGCGGATTCTTTCGACCCCGTCGACGCGGTCGCAGGATCTGAGGAGCTCGGCGAAGGTCACGCGCTCGGCCGCGGGCAGGTCGCGACCGTAGGAGTTGACGTTCTGCCCCAGCAGCGTGATCTCGCGCACGCCGTCCGCGGCCAGCGCCCGCACCTCGGCCAAGACCTTCTCCGCCGGGCGACTGATCTGCTTGCCGCGCACGGTCGGCACGATGCAGTAGGAGCAAACGGAGTTGCAGCCCATCGAGACCTGCACCCAGGCCTGAAACGGGCGCTCGCGCCTGAACGGCAACTCGGCGGCAAACCTGCGCTCGCCGCCGCTGCCGAAGCTTCCTCTGGCGCCGTTACGCTCGGCTTTCAGCCACTCTCCCAGCTCGGCGATCGAGCCCGGCCCGAAAGCGAAATCCACCTGCGGGAACTGCTCGAACAGGTGCTCGCGCTGAACCTCGGCGAAGCAGCCGCCGACCGCGAGCAGGCGACCCGGATCGGCGTCCTTGAGCGCCTTCGCCAGTCCCAGATGCGCCGCCAGGCGCGACTCGGCCTTCTCGCGAATCGTGCAGGTGTTGAAGACGATCAGGTCGGCATCCTCGAGTCGCGGCGCCTCCCCGAGGCCCAGCTCCTCGAGCATGCCCTTGATCCGCTCCGAGTCGTGAGCGTTCATCTGACAGCCGAAGGTGGTGACGTTGTAGCGGCGCAAGGTTCAAGCGTAGCGACGAGCGCTCATCAGGAAGCGGCTCGCATAGCCGCCGCGTGCCGGGCCCCTAGTATTGGCGAAGTGGAATCGTTGCTCGCAGCCGCGCACGAACTTCTCCAGAAAAACACCGAGAGCGTCGAATACGGCGGAACGACCTGGCGCTACTCTGTCCCTTCGCGAAGCACCTATCCGCACCAGTGGCTCTGGGATTCCTGTTTCCACGCCACGATCTGGTCGCTCTTCGACCTGCCGCGCGCCTGCGACGAGTTACGCTCGATCCTCCTCTGGCAGCACGAGGACGGTCTCATTCCCCACATCGTGTTCTGGCACTCCGAGAGCCTGCCCAGGCGCTTCTGGCATCACCTGGAGAGCACCGATGCCTGGAGCTTCACCCGGAGCGAACGGCCGAAGACAACGGTTCTCACCCAGCCGCCGGTGCTGGCCTCGACCGTCGAGCGCCTCGTCCTGGCGGGTGCAGAAGACTTTCTCGCCGAGACCCTGCCCAGACTCGAGCGTTACTACCGCTACCTGGCCACTAACCGCGATCCGGACAGCGACGGGCTGATCTCGACTATCTGCCAGTTCGAGACCGGCCTCGACTACAGCCCTGCCTACGACCAATCCCTGAGCGTCAGGTTCGATCAACCGCTTCGTATCTCAATGGCCGTCCGCCGCGTCAAGCTGGCCAACAAGTTGACTGGATACGACCTTGAACGCATCTTCGCCAGCGAGAGACACGTCGAGGACGTGCTCGTGAACACGATCTGGATCGACAATCTCAAGGCCCTGGCTCGCTTGGCCCGCCGCGCGAATGAGGAGGAGCTGGCTTCCTGGGCCGAGGCCAAGGCGGTGCAGGCGCTGCAATCACTCCTGGAGCGGTCCTGGGACGTAAACCGGGGGCTCTTCTTCAATCTGGACGGCTCGGAGGAGAAACGGCCCGACGTCAAGACGATCCAGTGCCTGATGCCGCTACTTCTGGACGATCTGCCGCCGGAGATGGTCGAGCGCCTGCTCGAGCACCTGACCAACCCGAAGGAATTCGGAGCTCCCTATCCTGTGCCGAGCGTCGCGCTCGACGAACCGAGCTACAGCGACGGCTGCAACTTCGGCAGAACCCGGCTGATCTGGCGCGGCCCGTTCTCGATGAATACCAACTGGTTTCTCTGGCAGGGACTTCTGCGCCACCGGGAGCCAGGGCTCGCTTCTCATCTGGTCGAGCGCTCGTTGTCTGTGGTCGAGCGCAGCGGCTTCAACGAGTTTTTCTCCGCAGAGAGCGGCGATCCGCTCGGCGCTGATCATTTCGGTTGGGCCACGCTGGTCGCTGATATGGAAGTTAGCGGCAAGGCGCGACCGAGTCTTTCCTAAGCGCTTCCTTTCTCATATCCAGCCAGGCCTTCGATCGTCTCGGCGCTGAAGCCGCGCCGCGCCAGGCGCCCGAGTAACCGTTTGCGATCGGGAATCGTCCTTGCGATCGTCTGAGCTCGTCCGAGTTCCGGATCTAACGAGCCGACCGCTTCCTCGATCAGCTCCGAGCCGACGCGCTCCTGCTCAAGGATGTAGCGGACAGCCGCGTTACCGTAGCCGCGCTCAGCAAGAGAAAGGGCGCGGTCGAGTGCATACGAACGGTCGTTCAGATACTGCGCTTGCTCGAGCGCTTCGATCGCCTCTTCGCGGGCGACCGGAGCGACGCCCTTTTTATCCAAACGGTCTTCGAGCAGGGCGCGCGAAAGCGGGCGCCGCGCGAGCATGCGTGTCGCCTTGTTCAGGGCCTCGGCGCGTCGGATCTCGCGCCCGAGTAAGCGCAGGTCTTCTCGCTCCAGCCGTTTTCCGACGCTGAGACCGCTGCGAGCAGCGGCTGTCAGCGGGATCTTGCGCCAAGACTCGCCGTCGAGCTCGACGAGCACGGCGCTCTTCGATACTTCACGCAGCCCGGTGATCTCGGGCATCTTCTCGATTCCGTCCTAGGCGGCGCTGACGACTTCCTGCGCCTCTTCCTCGGAGACCGAGCCGTTTGGAGATTCCACGGGCTTCTCTCCTAGGCGAGCAGAGACGATCTGATCGGCCCCGACGAGCTCCTGGATGGCGCCCAGGATCTGCTGGGTGACTTCGGGGTGCTCGCTCAGGAATGCGGCCGCGTTCTGGCGGCCCTGGCCGAGGCGCTCGTCACCGAAGGAGAAGTAGGAGCCCGACTTCTGCACGATCTTCCGCTCCACGGCCGCGTCGAGCACCGTCGCGTCCCAGGGGATGCCCAGGCCGTACATGATGTCGAACTCGGCCTGCTTGAACGGCGGCGCGACCTTGTTCTTGACTACCTTGACCCTGACCCGGTTGCCGATCGCCTCGGCGCCGTCCTTGAGCGTCTCGATGCGACGGATGTCGAGCCTGACCGAGGCGTAGAACTTGAGCGCACGACCGCCCGGCGTGACCTCGGGCGAGCCGAACATGACGCCGATCTTCTCGCGCAACTGGTTGGTGAACAGGCAGATGGTGTCGGTGCGGTTGAGTGAGCCGGCCAGCTTGCGTAGAGCCTGGCTCATCAGCCTGGCCTGCAGGCCGACGTGGGAGTCTCCGATCTCTCCCTCAATCTCGGCCTTGGGCGCCAGCGCCGCGACCGAGTCGACGGCGACGACGTCGAGCGCACCCGAGCGGACGAGAAGCTCGGTGATCTCGAGCGCCTGCTCGCCCGTGTCGGGCTGGGATACGAGGAGCTCGTCGATGTTGACGCCGATTCGCTTGGCGTAGGCGGGATCCATCGAGTGCTCGACGTCGACGAAGGCGCAGATGCCGCCGCGGCGTTGAGCCTCGGCGATCACGTGGTAGACGAGCGTTGTCTTGCCCGAAGCCTCGGGCCCGAAGAGCTCGACCACGCGTCCGCGCGGTAGCCCGCCGACCCCTAGCGCCAGGTCGAGCGGGAGCGATCCGGTGGAGACCGCGCCTACCGACACGGCCGGCCTGTCGCTCATGCGCATGACCGAGCCCTTGCCAAACTGCCGCTCGATCTGACCGAGAGCGGATTCGAGTGCTTGCTCGCGATCCAAGTTCATCGACCTCCTAGCGCGACGGATCGGAGAACGTCATACTGCGCCCCGTCGCGGCGCAGCACTGAATGGTAGACAGCAGCCTCGGACGGACTGATCTGCCCCAGGGCGGGCAGCTCGGGATGCAAGCGCGGCGGCCTGCGAAAACGGAGAACAGTGATGTGTGGAAGCCAGGGGCGAGCCTCGCGCCGGTAGCTGCAGATCTCTTCGAGTCCTTGCTGAATGGCCTCCGCCACGCGTGCCGCCTCGCCGCTCGAGTCCTCGAATACGAGCATGCCGACGCTTCTCGTCTCGCGATAGCGGCTGAGATCAAGCGGCATCGGCCCGGCGCCGGCGGCGGCGCTTCGGATGACCTCGGCGATCGACTCGATCTCCGCACCTGGGCGCGATCCGAGGAAGGCGATGGTGAAATGGAGCTGCTCGGGCGGAACGAGGCGCGCGCGACTCTCAGCCAACTTCGCCAGCTGCCAGGCGGCGACGCGCTCACGGTCGTCGGGCGCAAGTGTGTAGGCGACGAAGAGGCGCATTCGCTCATCGCCGCTCACGCTAGCGCTCGAATCCATACCTAACTGTGCCCGATTTGCTCCATCTCGCGCACTCGGCCGGTGGCTCCGACCGTCCGGGCGCGGCCGGTTGCCCGGAGCTACCTGACGCCGCTGAGCGCACAATCCTCTCCGAGCCCGTGTGCCCACACTGTGCTCTCCGGGCTCGTACGCTCAGCGACGCCCCGAGAGCGCGAGAGTCTTGGACTCGAAATCGCTTGACTCTAAAAGACGCCTCGTGAGGTGCAACGCGGCCACCGTCGCGTAGCGGCGAATCTGATCTCTGTCGCCCGAGAATCGAATCTCCTGCCCCAGGGTTTCTGTTTCGCCTGTCGCGCAGAGGAAGACGAGGCCGACCGGCTTGTCGGCGCTGCTGCCGTCGGGCCCGGCTATCCCCGTCACGCTCAGCGCGACATCGGCAGCGAGCGCCCGTCTCGCTCCACGGGCCATCTCCAGCGCGCACTCAGCCGAGACGGCTCCGTATCGGCCCAGCGTCTCGGAAGCGACCCCGAGCAGCGTCTGCTTTATCTCGTTGGCATAGGCGACGATTGCGCCCAGGAACACCTCGCTCGCGCCCGGCACCTCGGTCAACCGGGCGCCGACTAGGCCGCCCGTGCAGGACTCGGCCGTCGCCAGCGTGAGTCCCCGCTCGCGCGCCAGCCCGAGCACGATCTGCTCGATCGGACGCTCGTCGCGGGCAAACAGCGTGTCCGGGCCGGCCGCGGTCAGTGCAGCCACGAGCTCGTCGGCGCGGGCCTCGGCGCCGGGATCGACGAACAACTCGGCCTGAAGCTCGCGGTCGCGGGCGCAGATGGTCACCGCGACGCCGTTCCCGTCGCCGCCGGCCTCCTGGAGCGCTGCGGCCAGCATCGACTCCGACAGGCCATAGAAACGAAGCGTGCGCTGCTCGAAGGGAGGAACCCGTGCGAGCAGCCCGCGTAGCGGCGCCGATTCAAGCGCAGCGGGCCAGAGCTTTTGCAGCTCGTACGGCGGGCCCGGCAGGGCGACCGCGACGCAACCGTCGAGGCCGAGCGCAACTCCGGGCGCGGTCCCGGCCAGGCCGAGCACGTGTGCGCCCTCGGGGATGCTGGCCTGCTTGCGCACACCCTCGTCGTAGGCGTGGTAGGCGGTACCGACGTTACGGGCATAGCGCCGCCCGACCAGATCGATTGCACGCTCGAGCTCTGAGTCTACGACCAGCTGCCTACCGGCGACCTTGGCCAGCAACTCGATCGTCCGGTCGTCGTGCGTAGGTCCCAGACCGCCGGAGATCAGGCAAAGATCGGCTTCAAGCCCGTCCTTTAGCGCCGCTTCGAGCAGCTCGGGATCGTCGCCGACGACAATGATGCGCCTGCAAAGAACACCGAGCCGAGCCAGCTCGCGGGCCAGGAAAGGACCGTTCTCGTCCGCTATCTCGGCGCGCAGGAGCTCGCTGCCCGTCACCACTATCACTGCCTCGGGCCTATTCGAGGAAGGCGCCTTCAACTCCACGGGTGTGATGCTACCCGCGAAGGAACGTATGCTCGCCGGGGGTGAAGATGACGGTCGCCGGCCCGAATCGATTTCGGGTGTCGACGGATGTTCCGCCCGGCAGTGTCCAGCGGATGTTCTGAGCCGCACTGACCTTGATCCAGAGCCGGGCCGCCCTGAAAGTCTGGCTGTGTCCCTTGACCAGCGTCCCGCCGAAGAGCAGGCCGCCGCCCTGGTTGCCGCTGTGCGCCTCGACCGAGACGTCTCCGCGCATGGCGGTGATCTTCAGCGTCATCGTCTGCGCGAGCTTGCTGCTCGGGCGGCTGACGGTCTGAGGTTTGGACGTGTTCGAGGAGAAGGCGGCGACGAAGAGAGCGAGAACTACGCCTATCGTCCCGAGCGCGAGGACCACGGCCAGCGAGGCGATTTGGCGCGAGCGGCGCGAAGGTGCGCGGCTTTCACGCCTCCGAAAGGGGGCATTCCCTTCCTCGGAGACCGCGAAGCGAGAGTTGAACTCGTCGACGTAGAGCTGACCGTCGAGGCCCAGCTCGTTGGCGTAAACACGCAGGAAACCCCTGGTGTAGGCAAGTGCCGGGATGGTGTCGAAATCCTCTTCCTCGAGCGCTCTCAGGTAACGAGAGCGAATCTGTGTTTTCCGCTCCAGGTCGGGGAATGAGCGACCCTGACGATCGCGCGCTTCGCGCAGGCTGTTGCCGATCTCAAACACGAGTTCGCATTCTAGAGGGAGATTGTGATTCGCCGCAGATTATGCGGAGCCGGGCGGCTGGATCCCGGACTGCGGCGGCGAGCTCATAGACGGGACAGAAGCGCGTAGACGGCCAGCGCAATACAGGCGCCCAGTCCGATTCCCAGCACGAGTTTTCCGAGCAGGCGCCCGAGCGCCGCCTGCTTGGCCCCGCCCATTCGCTCGAGCGAGACGCGTCGTCGCAGACGCGCTCGCTTCGCCAGAAAGAGCGCGCTGAAGCCCAGGATGGTGCATCCGACAGCGATGCCCCCGACCGCCATCGGCAGCGTTATCGCGGCAACGCGGAGATGGACGAGGATCGCGGCGGGCCCGAAGGCGGCGCCGAGCAGGCCGAACAGGAGCGAAAAGCGGGCGCCCATGTTCCGCTGTTTCTCGTAGTCGTCGTAAGGCAGCACATCCGTATTCTCGCTACTTCACGTCGAGCGCGCCGGTGGAATCGACAAGCAGTGTTCGGCGGGAGGACTGGCGGGAGGACTAAAGCGCCAGCACGCGGTCGAGCTCGTTCTCGTCAACCAGCACGCGGCGCGGTTTGGAGCCCTCATAACCGGAGACGATTCCCCGTCGCTCGAGCATGTCGATCAGCCTTCCCGCCCGCGTGTAACCGACGCGAAGACGGCGCTGAAGCAGCGAGACGGAGGCCGACTGCGACTGGACGACAACCTCGATCGCCTTTTCCAGCAGCGGATCCTCGTCGGGGTCGAACACGCCGTCGGTGCCTTCGAGCGCGTCTTCGGCGAAGGCCTCGGGCAGCTCGAGCAGCGATTCGTCCAACTCCTGTCCCCGCTGAGAGCGGCATTGCTCGACTATCAGCGTGACCTCTTCCTCGCTTACGTATGCGCCCTGCAGGCGCTGCAGGCGCGAGGTGCCGAGCGGCTTGAAGAGCATGTCGCCCTGTCCGAGCAGGCTCTCGGCGCCCGAGGCGTCGAGGATCACGCGAGAGTCGGTCTGGCTGGAGACGGCAAAGGCGATGCGCGACGGGATATTCGTCTTGATCATGCCGGTGATGACGTCGACCGACGGGCGCTGGGTGGCCAGCACGAGGTGGATGCCGACCGCGCGGGATTTCTGCGCCAGGCGGATGACGGCGTCCTCGACGGCCTGCGGCGAGGTCATCATCAGGTCGGCCAGCTCGTCGATCACGACGAGCAGATAGGGAAGCGGGTCCTCCCCGCGCTGCCTGAGTGCGCGATTCAGCTCGGGCAGGCCGCGGGCACGGACAATGCTCATCTTGTCGTAGCGACGCTCCATCTCGGCGAGCAGGTTGGCCAGCACCGCGGCGGCCTCCTTGGGATTGGAGACAACCGGTGTGAGCAGATGCGGGATCGACTCATAGAAGCCGAGCTCGACGCGCTTGGGGTCGACCAGGATCATCCGCACCTCGTCGGGCGTGCAGCGAAGCAGGATCGAGCTCAGGATGGCGTTGATACAGCCCGACTTGCCCGAGCCGGTGGTGCCGGCGATCAGGATGTGCGGCATTCGGGCCAGGTCTGTCCAGACCGCGTTGCCGGCGATGTCCTTACCCAGCCAGACGGCCAGAGGGCTGGCCGTGGCGGGCAGCTCGTCGAAGACGTCACCGAGCGTGACCAGGTTGGGAGTCTGGTTGGGAACCTCGACTCCGACCGCCTGTTTACCGGGAATCGGCGCCAGGATGCGAATCTCGGTCGTGGCGAGCGCGTAGGAGAGATCGTCTTTCAGGTTGGCGACCTTGGAGACCTTGGTTCCCGGAGCGAGCTGCAGCTCGTATCGCGTTACGCGCGGGCCGGAGATCTGGCCGACGATGCGGGCCTCGATGCCGAAATTGGCGAGCGTCTGCACGAGCACCTCGCTGGTGCGCTCACCGGAATCGGCCAGCTTCTGCGAGACCGGCGGCGAGCGGTGCAGGAGGCTAGCATCGGGAAGCTCGTAGTCGCTCTTCGTGGGAGTGACGTCGAACAGGGTCTGCGCCTCGTGGGAATCGTGCTCGTCGACCAGGAGCGGCGGCGGTCCCGTCTCGTCCCCGACGACGTCGGGAAATACGCGAGCCCCGTCGACCAGCGCACCGTGCGGCGCCAGCTCGTCGTGGCTGAGCGGAAGAACCAGCGGCTCGGGGTATTCGATGCTCGGTTCCGGTTTCGTGCGCCTTTCGCGCGCGGGACGGGACTGGCGAATCGCCTCGCCCGAGCGCCTGAGCCAGGAACCTAGCGAAGCGCCGGTGAGGAGCAGGCCGCCGACGATCAGGCAGAGCACCGCGACGATCGTGGTGCCGGTGCCGCCGAGCAGCTTGGAGAAAGCGACCTCCAGCCCGCGCCCGAGATAGCCACCGTGGGCGCGGCCGAGCGCCAGCTCGAGCCCGAGAAAGAGAGTTATCAGTCCGCGCCGGAAAGGCCTGAGCTCGATCAGCTCGCTGCGCACGAGCAGGAGAGTTCCGTAGGCGAGCGCCGCCAGCGGCAGAGCGTAGGTCGTGACACCGATAACGGCCAGCACGCCGCGCGCCAGCGCAGCACCGACGACGCCACCGTTCCAGCCCAGGTACTGCACGCTGCCAAGGAAGATCCCGGCCGCGATCAGCCCCAGCCCGTAGAGCTCTGGATGGTGATGACTACGGGTCTTGGCAGCCTTACGGATGCGCGCCGGCTGGCGCGGCTTCAGCTTGCGCTTGGAGCGCTTCTTGCTCACCCGAGTGAGCTTCGACGAAGCGGGCGACACTCCTACGGCTCGCGACCGGCTGTCGACGGCGATGTAACACTGGCCCTCTATCCGGACAGGAACGGAATTAGGAAACGGTGTTAGGCGAAAAAGAAAAAGCAAAAACAGGACGGCGGACGCGCTTCGAGGCGTTATACGAGGAGCACTTCGACGCACTGCTCGCCTACGCACTCCGGCGGATGGACAGAGAAACCGCCTACGACGCAGTCGGCGAATCGTTTCTGGTCGTCTGGAGGCGGCTCGAGGACGTTCCCGAGGATGCTCTGCCGTGGCTGTACGGGGTGATTCGGCGCGTCCTCGCAAATCAGCGCCGCTCGTCGCGCCGGCGCCTGTCTCTCTTCTCCAGGCTTGCTCGCGATCGCGCCGAAATGGTCGCAACCGAACCGAAGGTCGGCAACTCTCCGCTCGTAGATGCGTTGGGCCGGCTTAGCAGTCGCGAGCGCGAGGCACTGATGCTGACCGCCTGGGAGGGACTCGACGGCGCGAGCGCCGCGGCTGCTCTCAATATCTCGCCGGCCGCTTTCCGGGTGCGGCTTCATCGGGCTAAGCACAGGCTCGCGCGGGAGCTCGATCGACCCGAAGCGCCGAAAGGCGCAGTCGCATCAACCGCAAAGGAGTTGCCATGAGCGTCGATCTGCTCAAAGAGGCCAACCCGGTTTCGCCCGAACAGACCGCGGGGAGCGTGCACGAAGAGCGCGCGCAACGTCTGCTCGCCTCGATCCTCGCCGAGGAACCGTCTCGTTCTTTCGCAGAGCGCCTGAGCACGCTCGCGCCGCCGCGCCTCGTCAGGACTGCGGCCGTCGTCGGCGCAATAGCGATCCTTGCGCTGGTGTTCTCGGTGACGTTCCCGTTTGGCGACGGCAGCGGTGGTGGTGGCGGCAAGGTGAAGCTAACGTTGCTCGAGCGGGCAGCAGCAGCCATGCCAGATAACGGGCCGATCGTTCACGTCGTCTGGCGGCAACCGGACTACTACAACTCCAACAGCTCGAAGATGACGCTTCGATACGAGGAATGGCGTGATCGCTCGAGCGGTGTCGATCACATGATCATTAGAAAGGGGCGCCGGGTGCTCGACATGTGGACAGAGTCTGCGCGCAAAGGTCATGTCGTGAAAAACACCTTGCTAGGCAAAGGCTCTGGTGCGAGCTACCTCGGGGGTATCGCCGGAACCTCCTTCGTCAACTTGATCGGGGAATACAGGAAGGCTCTCGAAAACAAAAAGGTCATCGTAGTCGGTCGGGGCAGAGCTTTCGGAAGGCCGGTGTACTGGGTAAGGTTCCGCTGCTCGACCACGGACGCTGCTGATCTCTCGACGGGTTTTCGTTGCATGGAGCGTATAGCGCTCGATCAGCGTTCCTATCTGCCGGTAGTCGAGAAGTCGTCCGTCATGACGTCGAGCACCGGAGTGCCGATGCGCCGCCACATCCTCAAGGTTGAGATGATCTCGCGCGAGCAGGCGAACTTCCGACCGCCCGCGATGGAGTAGGAGGAGCTCAGACCTCGAGCACGACCGGCAGGATCATCGGGCGGCGGCGGGTGCGGTCGTAGACGAGCCGCCCGATCCCGTCGTGCAGGTGCTCCTGCAGCAGCTTGATCTCGCTGATCTTGTCGGCCAGTAGATCCTCGATGATCTCCACCACTTCGCTCTTGACCTCGTCCAGGAGCGCGTCCTGCTCGCCGAAGCCGCGCGCGACGAGCTCCGGGCTGACAACGACGTCGCCGTTGCTCGAGGTCAGGGTCACAACCACGATCAGTACCCCATCCTCGGCCATGTGGCGCCGATCGCGCAGTGCAACGTCTGCGACGTCGCCCACGCCGAGCCCGTCCACCAGCGTGACGCCGGTCTCGACCTCGTCGACGATGCTCGCGCCATCGGGCGTCAGCTCGATCACCGCTCCGTTCTCGGCAATCAGGATCGATTCTTCGGGAATCCCCGCCTCCAGCCCCAGCCTGGCGTGGGCGGCCTGCATCCGGAACTCGCCGTGCACGGGCATCAAGGTCTTCGGCCTGAGCAGCGCGAGCATCGTGCGCAACTCCTCGGCGCAGGCATGACCCGAGGCGTGCACCTCGGCTATCTCCTCGTGCAACACCTCGGCGCCGGCCTTGGCCAGGCCGTTGATCGCATCGTGAACGCGCAACTCGTTGCCGGGGATCGGCTTGGCCGAGATGATGACCGTGTCGCCGCGCTCGATCTTGACTTTCGCGTGGTCGTGGAAGGCGATCCTGGTCAGCGCCGAGAGCGGCTCGCCCTGGCTGCCGGTACAGAGGATCATCTGCTCGTAAGGAGGCAGCTGGCTCAGTTCTTCGGGCTTGAGCAGGATCTCGTCGGGAACGTCCAGGTAGCCGAGGTTGCGGGCGATGTTCACGTTCTTGCGCATCGAGCGGCCGATCACGGCCACCGATCGGCCCGTCTCGATGGCGACATCGATCGCCTGCTGAATGCGGTGGATGTTGGAAGCGAAGCAGGCCACGAGCACGCGCCCGTCGCGCAGCGGCACGATCTGGCGGAAAGCCTCGCCCACTCTGCGCTCGGACGGCGTGGTGCCCGGGCGCTCGGCGTTGGTCGAGTCGCCGAGCATCAGATCGACGCCGAGATTGCCGAGCTCGGCCAGGCGGCCGACATCAGTGCGGATGCCGTCGACCGGAGTGTGATCCATCTTGTAGTCGCCGGTGTAGACGATGCGGCCGGCGCTCGTCTCGATCACGACCGCGATCGCGTCGGGAATGGAGTGCGCCACGCGTACGAAATCGACCTTGAAGGGACCGATGTCGACGGGCCCCTTGTCGGGCTCAGCCTCGCGCAACGTGGTCGCGCGCGAGAGCCCATGCTCGTCCAGCTTCGATTTGACGAAGCCGAGCGTGAGCCTGGTCGCCCAGACCTCCTCCACCTCGATCTCGCGCAGGAGATAGGGCAGCCCGCCGACGTGATCCTCGTGCCCGTGGGTGAGGATCACCGCCCGCACCGGCTTGCCGCGCCCGATCAGGTAGCTGTAGTCGGGCAAAATCAAATCGACGCCGAGGTGCTCGTCGCGCGGGAAGGCCATGCCGGCATCGACCACGATCGCCTCGCCGCGGTGCTCGTAAACCGTCATGTTCTTGCCGACCTCGCCGAGCCCGCCCAGCGGAATGATTCGACAGGTCTTTGTAGATGGCATCGACCCGAGTCTAGTCGCAGAGGGCCGGCGACGGTTCCGGCTTCCCGCTTTCTCGGGGCGCCGCTGGGCACGTGGCGGCGCGAGGCGACCGACCGCGGTATCCGTCGTACGCTGTCGCCCGAGGAGGCGGGATCAGGCGCGAACCGCGGGCTCTAGTACGTCGGCTTGCTCGAGCAGCTCGCGAATTTTCTCGGTCTCTTCGGGCGTGGCGTCGACCAGCGGCAGGCGCAGGCCGCCGACCTCGAAGCCGGCCAGGTTGAGCGCCGTCTTGGTCGAGATCGGGTTGACGCAGACCGCCAGCGCGTCGATTAGCGGCTTCAGCTCGTCGTCGATTGCCTGTGCCCCGACCAGGTTGCCGGAGCGGAAGCGGCGCGCCATCTCCTGTACGCGCGGCCCGGCGAGGTGCGTATAGACGCAGATTCCGCCAGCGCCGCCCAGCTCGAGGAAGGGCAGTAGAAGGTCGTCGTTACCGGCATAGAGCTCGAGCGCGGTGTCCTCGACGATGCGGCGGGCCTGCTCCATATCCGGATTGGCCTGCTTCACGGCGACGACGTTCGGGATCTCGCCCAGCTCGACGAGCGTCTCGGGCTCGATGTTGACGATCACGCGGCTCGGGATGTTGTAGACGACGATCGGCTTCTCGGTCACGTCGGCGATCGTCTTGAAGTGCTCGACGATGCCCCGGGCCGGCGGCTTGGAGTAGTAGGGCGTGACGATCAGGAAGCCGTCTACGAACTCGGCCGCCTGCGCGGTGAGATGGGTCGAATGTCGCGTGTCGTAGGTGCCGGTGGCGGCGATCACGGTCGCCCGCTCGCCGACCTCCTCCACCGCCGCGTAGTAGAGCATCAGCTTCTCGCGATCCGACAGCGTCGTCCCCTCACCGGTGGAGCCGGTGACGACCAGTCCCTCCGAGCCGTGCTCGACGAGATAGCGCGCCAGCGCCTTGAAGGCCTTGAAATCGACCGATCCGTCCGCCCTGAACGGAGTGACGATCGCGGTCAGGATCGTGCCGAAGTCGTTTTGCTTGCCGGGGGTGGACATGCCTCGATTGTAGATGAAGGTCGCAGGCGCTTATTCGAGGACCGCGCCGCTGGCCGCGCTCGAGACCTGGCGGGCGTAACGGGCGAGCCAGCCGCTCGTGAACTTGGGCGCCGGCTTTACCCAGGCGGCCTTCCGCCTTGCCAGCTCTTCGTCGCTCAGCAGCAGATCGAGCTTGCGCTCGGGCAGGTCGATCGCGATCTCGTCGCCGTCCTGGACCAGCGCGATAGGGCCGCAGTCGGCGGCCTCGGGTGAGACGTGGCCGATCGAGAGGTTGCGCGTGCCGCCGGAGAAGCGCCCATCGGTGACGATGGCGATCTTGTCGCCGAGCCCCGAACCGGCGACCGCTGCGGTCAGGGCTAGCGACTCGCGCATACCAGGGCCGCCCTTGGGGCCTTCGTTGCGGATGATCAGCACGTCCTTGGGCACGATCTTGCCCTCGCGCAGGTAGGTCATCGCGTCGTCCTCGCTCTCGAACACGCGCGCGCTGCCGGTGAAGTTCATCATCCCGGCCGAGATGGCGCCCTGCTTGACCACGGCGCCGTCGGGCGCGAGCGAGCCTTTGAGCACGGCGATTCCGCCTTCGGCGGCGACGGGGTTGTCGAGGGAGTGAATCACGCTTCCGTCTCCCGCCGGCACCTTGGCCAGGATCTCCCCTACGCTGCGTCCCGAGACGGTCAGGCAGTCCTTGTTCAGAAGCGGCTCGAGGTTCTTGAGTACGGTCGGGATGCCGCCGGCGAACTCGATATCTTCCATCACCGTCTCGGCGGCGGGCTCGATCAGGGTCAGCTGCGGCGTCTCGCGGCTGAGCCGGTCGAAGTCGGCCAGCGTGATGTCCACCTCGGCCGCGTGCGCGATGGCCGGGATGTGCAACGTCGTGTTGGTCGAGCCGCCCAGCGCCATGTCGGCGCGGATGGCGTTCTCGAGCGACTCCCTGGTGACGATCTGGCGCGTGGTCACGCCTTCGCGAACGAGATCGCAGACGCGCTCGCCCGCGAGTTGGGCCAGGCGCACCTTCTTGGCCGAGCCGGCCAGCGCGGTGCCGGTTCCCGGCAGGCTCATGCCCATCGTCTCGGTCAGGCAGGCCATCGTGTTGGCGGTGTAGAGGCCCTGGCAGGAGCCCTCGCCGGGGCAGGTCTCGAGCTCCATCTCCCCCGCCTCGGCCTCGCTCATCTTCCCGGCCTGGCGCAGGCCGACGGCCTCGAAGGTGTTGCGGACGAGCGCCAGACGCTGCCCGTGCAGGTGACCCGCGCGCATCGGTCCCGCGGTGACGACGATCGCCGGAATGTCGAGTCGGCAGACCGCCATCAGCATGCCGGGAGTGATCTTGTCGCAGTTGGTGAGGAGAACCAGGCCGTCGAGCTGGTGGGCCTGGACGATCGACTCGACCAGGTCGGCGATCAGCTCGCGCGAAGGCAGCGAGTAGTGCATGCCGGTGTGGCCCATCGCGATACCGTCGCAGATGCCCGGCACTCCGAACATGAACGGCACCCCGCCGCCGGCCGCGATTCCCCACTCGACCTTCCGCTCCAGCGCGCGCATGCCGATATGACCGGGAATCAGATCGGTGAAGCTCGAGCAGAGGCCGATGAACGGCTTCGACATCTGATTCGCCGTGACGCCGGTTCCGTACAGAAGCGCCCGGTTCGGCATTCGCTCGATTCCCTGCTTGATCTGATCGCTGCGCATTTCGCCTTTCTCCTTATCCGCGGACTTACGTCAGCCTAGCGAGCGCAGGCAGGCAGAGCGCGGTGGACGCCGCAGGGCTACAGGTGCCAGGCAGCGGCTAGCGCAGCAACGTCTCCAACCCGACGGTCAGGCCGGGCGGCAGAGAGTGGATCTTCTGCAGCACCAGCACGATCCCCGGCAGGAAAGCCTCGCGCGAGAAGGTGTCGTGGCGGATCGTGAGCAGCTGCCCGAGACTCGCCAGCAGCACCTCCTGATGAGCGACGAGCCCAGGCAGGCGCACCGAGTGGATGGGTGGATTGGTGCCCATCCCCTCGGCCGTTGCCTTGGCCGTGCCCGAGGGCGCGTCCTTCTTCGTCTCGTGGTGCAACTCGATGATCTCGGCTCGGTCCATGTAATGAGCGGCCTCGCGCGCGAAGCGCATCATCAGCACCGCGCCGATGGCGAAATTGGGCGCCAGGAAGACCGGCTGACCGGCCTTACGCCCCATCTCGTCCAGCTTCGCCAGCTGTTTGTCAGAGAAACCGGTTGTTCCGACGATGCAGGGAACGCCGTGTGCCAGCGCGCCTTCCACGTTCTTCTCGACGGCGGCCGCCTCGGTGAAGTCGATCACCGCGTCACAGTCGCGCAGGTCGAACGTTGTGCCGACGTCTACGCCGAGCACGTCGTAGCCGGCGCCCTCGAGCGCCGGGCAAATCTCACGGCCGACCTTTCCCAGAGAGCCGAAGAATGCAACTTTCATGCCGCTGACCTCCTCGCCAAACCGGGGTTGATCGCGTCGACGGCAGTATAGAAGCGCTCCTCGTCGGGGCCAATCCCGGCCACCGAAAGGCTCTCGGGCGCCAGCAATATGCTCGCCAGCTCGCTGACCGCGTCGGGCTCGACCGCCTCCAGCTCGGCGATGATCCGCTCGGGTGAGAGCAGCTCGGTGTCGCTGATCAGCGAGCGCCCGAGCCGCGTCATGCGAGTCGCGGTCGATTCCATCGAGAGCATGATGCGGCCGCGCGCATGCTCCTTGGCGCGCTCGAGCTCGCCGCCCTGGAAGTGCCCGGCGGCGATCTCGGTGATCTGCTCGAGCACGATCTCCAGGCAGGCGGTGAGGTTGTCCTCGCGGGTTCCCAGGCTGACGCCGATCATGCCGGTGTCGGAGTACTGGGCGACGAAACTGTAGACGGAGTAAGCCATGCCGCGCTTCTCGCGGATCTCCTGGAACAGCCGCGAGGAGGCCGAGCCGCCGAGAATCGAGTCGAGCAGCGTGGCGGCGAAGCGGCGCCGGTCGGAGCGGGCGATGCCCGGAGCCGCGACGCAGACGTGGTACTGCTCGGTCTCCTTGCTCTGGAAACTTGCGGTTGCCGGCGGCGTCTTGACGAGCGGCTTGCGCACGTACGGCTTGGCGGCGGCATGCTCGCGCGCGTTGGCGGCCCTGGTGACGAGCGAGACGAGCCGCTCGTGGGCCACGTTCCCGGCCGCCGAGACAACGACGTTGCCGGGCTGGTACATGCTCTCGTGGTAGGCGGCGATCGTGCGCCTGCTGACCGAGGAGATCACCTCCGAGCGCCCCAGCACCGGCCGCCCGAGTGGATGATCGCCGAAGACGGCCTCGCTGACCAGATCGTGAACACGATCTTGCGGAGCGTCGTCGACCATAGCGATCTCTTCCAGCACCACCTCGCGCTCGGCGTCGAGGTCGGCGAAGGTCGGCACGAAGACCATGTCGGTCATCACGTCGACGGCCCGCTCGAGCTGGTCGTAGGGCACGCGTCCGTAGACGACGGTGTGCTCGCGCGAGGTGGCGGCGTTCAGCTCGCCGCCTAGCTCGTCGAAGATTTCGGCGATGCGACGTGCGTCAAAGGAGCGGGTGTCCTTGAACAGCAGGTGCTCGATGAAGTGCGTCAGGCCGGCCTTGGCGGGCGTCTCGTCGCGGGAGCCGACGCCGATCCAAAAGCCCAAGGCGACAGAGCGCACCGAAGGCATCCGCTCCGAGATCACGCGCTCGCCCGAGGCGAGCTCCGAGAGAACAACCTTCTGCACGCCGCGATCCTAGCGAGTGGCGCTCGGCCCGCGGGTGATTTCTTGCTCGACGCGGCTACGAACGAGTCGTGGCGCGAAGGAAGCTCAGTGACCGTTACTAAGTAACTGCTCCGACGCCTGTAGGAGCTTTGGGCGATCGACGCCGACCATGTGCAGGATGCGGCTGGTGATGTCGAAGCCCGAGCAGACGAAACCGTAGGTGATGTGCTCGGGCTCGATCGTCTTGTGGCCGCGCACCCCGGCGGCCTCGGCGGCGGTGGCGAGAATATTCGCCGCCTCCGCAGTAGGTTCCACGTTTCCTGGCTCCTCGTCGCCCTCCCAGAGCGCCTCGGAAATCTGAGCCCTGGCGTCCTCGATCGTCATGCCGTGCTCGAGTAGGAGTTGGGCGGCCGGGCCGCCCTCCCGCAACACTCCTACGATCAGGTGCTCCGCTCCAAGGGCGTGATGGTTGGAACGGTGCATCTCCTGACAGGCGAACTTGATCGCGGCTGCGCCTCGCTCGCCGATTCTCACGCCCAGCTCGCGCTGGAGCTTGGGCAGGTCGATGCAGACGTCGCTGCCCGGTGTTTTCTCACTGCTTTTCTTGCTCCAGCGCATCTGGGTCGTTCTCCTCGCCTTAGCGCCTGGGCCCTGACGAGCGGCGCCGTCCTCTGTCGCCGTCGCGGGGCGGGCGTTCTTGCCGTTCGCCCTCGGGCCGGTTGGCCGCCTTCTCCTTGGCGACCTCGATCAGCGCCTCGGGCATTACGAGCGTGTCGCCTTCGTGCTTGGCGAGGAGCTTTAGACCGATGCGGCCGCGCTCCTTGTCGACTTCCTGCACGACCACGTCGATCACGTCGCCACGGTCGAGCACGTCCTCGATCCTGTCGACCCGTCCGGGGCCGACGTTGGAGACGTGGAGCAGGCCGTCGGTGCCTTTCTTCAGCTCGACGAAGGCGCCGAACTGGGTCAGCTTGACGACGCGTCCGGTGTACTCGTCGCCGACCTCGGGGCTCTTGGTCATCGCATGGATGGCCTCGACTGCAGCGTCGGCTTTCGTACCTTCGGTCGCGTAGACGAGCACAGTGCCGTCTTCCTGGATGTCGATCTGCACTTCGTAGTCGGCCTCCAGCGAACGGATCGTCTCGCCGCCCTTGCCGATGACCATGCCGATCATCTCGGGGTCGATCGAGACCGTCGAGATGCGCGGCGCATGGTCGGCCAGCTCGCTCCTAGGCTCGGGGATCACGGCGACGATCTTGTCGAGGATCTCCTCGCGCGCCCGCTTGGCCTGCGCCAGCGCTGCGCTCATGATCTCGTGTGTTACACCGGTGATCTTGATGTCCATCTGCAGCGCGGTGATGCCCTCGCGCGTCCCGGCGACCTTGAAGTCCANNAAGTCCATGTCGCCCAGGTGATCCTCGGCGCCCTGGATGTCGGTCAGGATGACGTATTCGTCGCCCTCCTTGACCAGACCCATGGCGATGCCCGAGACAGGGCTCTTGATCGGGACACCCGCGTCCATCAGTGCCAGCGTCGAGCCGCAGACCGAGGCCATCGACGAGGAGCCGTTCGACTCCAGCGTCTCGGAGACGAGCCGGATCGTGTAGGGGAACTCTTCGGCCGAAGGGATCATCGGCTCGAGCGCCCGCTGAGCGAGTGCGCCGTGGCCGATGTCGCGGCGCTTGGGACCGCGCATGAATCCGGTCTCCCCAACCGAGTAGGGCGGGAAGTTGTAGTGGTGCATGTAACGGCGCTCGTCTTCGAGCGAGAGATCGTCGATGCGCTGACCCTCTTTCTGGGTGCCGAGCGTGAGCAGCGTCATCACCTGCGTCTGGCCTCGCGTGAAGAGCGCCGAGCCGTGCGTGCGCGGCGAAACCGACACCTCGCACGTGATCGGGCGGATCTCTTCGGTCGAGCGTCCATCGGGGCGGCGCTTGTCGACGGCGATCTTCTGCCTGACGAGATCCTTATAGATGGCGTCGATCGACTTGCGGATGAAGCTCTTCGTCAGCTGGTCCTTGACCGGGGGATCGCCCTCGGCGGGCGCCGGGCCGGCCGGGAAAGACAGCTCGACCTCTTCGATGATCCGATCGACCAGCAGCTGGCGCTTGGCGGCGCGCAGCTCCTTGGAATCCTGCTCGGCGTCGGTGAGGGCGCGCAGTTCGTTGCCGAACTGCTCCTGCACCGGCTTCTGAACGGCCGCCAGCTGCTCGCGCTCGAGAATGGCGTGCAGGCTGGTGCGCACCTGTGAGCGTCGCACGATGTCTTCCTCGCTGGAATCCATCGACAGCTGCGGCGCCAGCTCGCCTGTGATCTCTTCGACGAGAGCGGATGCCTCGCGCAGGCCGAGCTCGGCGATGCGCGAACGAAGGCGACCTCCTTGCGACTTCTCGAGCTCGCTGGTCAGCTCGGCGTCGAGCCACTTCGGCTTACCGACGCGCTTGCGTAGTTCTTCCTGTGCGTCGCAGAGCTTTCCGATCTCCTTGTGCGCGAACGCGAAGGCCTCGAGGATCTTCTCCTCGGGAACTTCTTCGGCGCCCGCCTCGACCATCGTCAGCGCCTCCTTGGTGCCGACCACAAGCAGATCGAGCTTGGATTCCTGCATCTCCTGCATCGGCGCGTCGATGACCAGCTCGTCGTCTATCAGACCGACGCGAACGGCTCCCACGGGGCCCAGGAAGGGCAGCGAGGAAATCATCAGCGCGGCCGAGACGCCGTTGATGCAAAGCGTGTCGTGGGCCGTGACGAGGTCGGCGGAGAGCACCGTTGCGATGCACTGCACCTCGTTGCGGAAGCCCTTCGGCCAGAGCGGCCGAATCGGGCGGTCGGTCATGCGGGCGGTCAGGATCGCCCGTTCGGTCGGGCGCCCCTCACGCTTGAAAAAGCCGCCGGGGATCTTGCCGGCGGCGTACATGCGCTCTTCTACGTCGACTGTCAGCGGGAAGAAGTCGGCGCCCTCGCGGGCCTCCGCTCTTCCCTGTGCCGTCGCGAGCACCATGGTCTCGCCCGAGCGAACCACGACTGCGCCGCCCGCTTGCTTGGCTAGTTTCCCGGTCTCGAAGACGATCTCGTGGTCGCCGACGGTCACCGATACGGACTCAATCCGCCCGGTTCCAGTACTGGTCATCTCCAACTCCTCTGTTTGTCAGGAAGAGCGGGAGTTTGAGTGAACCGGCTTTTCGTCACGGGCTCGCTCAAACTTCCACTCCCCTTCTCTAAAACGAGCTCTAGCGCCTTAGGCCGAGCTCCTTGATCAATTCGCGGTATGCCTCGAGGTCGTTCTTCTGCAGATAGGTCTGCAGGCGCCGGCGCTGCCCGACGAGCTTGAGCAGTCCACGCCGAGAATGGTGATCCTTGGAGTGGATGCGCAGGTGCCCGTTCAGCTGGTTGATGCGCTCTGTTAAAAGGGCGATCTGCACCTTGGCCGAGCCGGTGTCCGACTCGGACTCGCCGAAGCGCTTGACGATCTCGTTCTTAGCTTCCTTGGTCAGGGACACGTAGTTCCTCCCGTTGCCTGTTTCTTTGCCACTGATCCCAGATCGCCGTCGGAAGCGCCTCGAACGATCGAGATCGTGGTATCGAAAGACTACCAGTGCGGGAACTTTGCGGGGGACGTGGCGGCGCCGAGAGAGGGGTGTTGCTCCTCGTCCACCTGGCACAGCGTTACGCAGCCCCCCGCCGAATCCACCCACCCGCGGGGTCGTAATACGGTACTGCTCTTCCGCTGTCGAAGCATCACGGAATAGCGCCTAAGTCGTGCCGATCTGCCGGCTGAGTCGTTTCACGGTCCGGCAGGCCCGGTTTCGCCCGAGGACCCAAGCTGGCAGCCGACGCGGGCTTGTATCGTGCCGGTTGTGCGCGCGCTCATCTTCGATCTCGACGGGACGCTGGTGGATACCGTCTACGCGCACGTCTTCACCTGGCAGCAGGCGCTGGCCGAGGCCGAGATGCCGATCGACAGCTGGCGCATACATCGCCGCATCGGCATGAGCGGAGGGCTGTTCGCCCGCGCCGTCGCGCGTGAGCTGGGCCGGCCGCTCTCGACGAGCGAGACCGATGCGCTTCAGAAGCGTCACGCCGAGTTGTTCGAGCAGATGATGCCGCATTGTCGCCCCCTTCTCGGCGCGGTCGAGCTGCTCCGGCACCTACGTGAGGCCGGGGTCGTGCACGGCGTTGCGACCTCGGGCGCCAGGCCGCTGATCGACGACTCGCTGAAGGCGTTAGGGATCGGGGCGGAGACCGTTGTGATCGAGCGCGGTGACGTGGCCCGGGCCAAGCCCGAGCCCGATCTCTTTCTGGTCTGCGCCGAGCGGATGAGAGTCAGCCCGCACGAGTGCTACGTCGTCGGCGACGCAGTCTGGGACCTGCTCGCGGCGAGGCGGGCGGAGATGCTCAGCATCGGTCTTCTCAGCGGCGGCTACGGCGAGGATGAGCTGACGCGCGCAGGCGCCTACCGCGTCTACCACGATCCGGCCGAGCTGAACGACTCGCTCGACGAGCTGGGAGTGCTGCCCTGACGAGCGCGCTACCGGCGGGAGTTGCCGCGGGGCATCCGGCAACGGCCCGGGCCGGGCTCGAAGTGCTGGAAGAAGGCGGTAGCGCCGCCGACGCCGCCATCGCGGCCTGCTTCGCGTCGTGTGTCTGCGAGGTAATGATGACCGGACTTCTCGGCGGCGGGCACGGCATGATCTGGAACGCAGCCGAGGGACGCGCTAAGCAGCTCGATTTCTTCACTACCGTGCCCGGGATCGGTACCGCCTCGCATCTACGTCCCCAACTTGTGGAGCTAGATGTTCGCTTCGGTGAGGAAACAGTCCGCTACGAGATCGGTCCGCAGTCCTGCGCCGTTCCGGGCATCCCGGCCGGGCTGTACGAGCTCTGGTGCCGCGAGGGGCAGCTCGACTGGGCGTGCCTGCTCGCCCCCGCGATTCGCCTCGGGCGCGAAGGCGTACCGATGCCGCCCGCGCACGCCGCCTGCCTGCGCATGCTCGCGCCGGTTATGACACTCGATCGCGGCGAGCAACTCTTCGCCCCGGACGGGCGCCTGCTCGAAGCGGGCGAGCTTCTGCTGCAACCCGGCATCGCCGACGCGCTGGAGCTGATAGCCGAGGATCCGCGCTCGCTCTACGGCGGTGCTCTCTCGCGCAGCCTGCTCGAGCTGGTGCGCGATCGAGGCGGCTTGATCACCAAGGAAGACCTCACCTCCTACACCCCACTCTGGCGCGAGCCCGTCGAGTGCGCCTACGCCGGCACTAGCTTCTTCACTCGCGGCGGGCTCTCGGGCGTGCCCGAAGCGCTGGCGCGGCTCCAACCCCTGGCCGGCCTGTCCGGGCGCGAGCGGGTGCTGGCGCTGCTGGCGGCTCTGAGCACAGAGGGCGCCGGCTCGCACACCACCAATCTCGTCACAGTGGACGAGAAGGGAAACGCCTGCGTGCTCACGACCAGCCTCGGCCTCGGCTCGGGCGACTACCTGCCCGGGCTCGACCTGCACCTGAACTCGATGCTGGGCGAGAGGGATTTGGTCAGCGGCGAGCTCGTTCCGGGCGAGCGGGTGATGAGCATGACGGCGCCGAGCGTCGCGGTTGACGAGCGCGGGCCGACACTGGCGATCGGCGCCGCCGGCGGGACGCGCCTGCGCTCGGCGTTGGTGCAGGTTGCCTCCGGGATCCTCGACGAGGGGCTGGCTCCGAGCGCGGCGATCGAGCGCCCTCGTTTCCATCCCGCGGACTCGGTCCTGAACGCGGAGCCGGGGGTGGACGAAGAAGCCCTGAGCGAGCTCGAAGCGGACGGCTGGCAGGTTCGCCGCTGGGCCTCGCTCCACCACTACTTCGGCGGCGTGAGTGCGATCGGTCGAGCGGGCGCGGCGGGAGATCCCAGGCGGAGCGGCGTGGGACTAGCCCTCGGCGCCTAGCGGTTGCCCCGGCGGTTCGGCCTCTCGCACCGCCTCAACGTCGCGGGCGATCTGCTCTATCAGCGCCTCGTCACTCTCGAAGGCCCGCTCGTCGCGCAGCTGCTGCCAGAGCTCGACGACCAGGCGCTTGCCGTAGAGGTCGCCTGCGAAATCGATCAGATGAACCTCGACGCGCCGCTCCGCTCCCTTGAAGTGAACGTTGACGCCGATCGAGACGGCCGCCCGGTGCCGATCGGAGAAGCCGGCGTAGATCCCGTCGAGCGGGACGAGCTGGTGCGGGGCAAAGACCAGGTTGGCGGTTGGGAAGCCGAGCCGGGCGCCGCGCGCAAAGCCCGGGACGACGCGTCCGTCGAGCTCGTAGGGGTGGCCGAGCAGCGAGGCTGCGGTGATCACGTCGCCTTTGTGCAGGGCGTCCCTGATCGCGGTCGAGGAGACGCCCGCGACGGGCTCGACCAGGCGCGTGAGCAAGCCCTCGTCGTGCAGTAGCTCGAGGTCGCCCGAGCGATCGTGGCCGAAGCGGAAGTCGGGCCCCGCGACGACGACCTGGGCGCCGAGCGGATTCAAGTAGCGGAGCGTGAACTCACCGGGCGTCATGGCGGCCAGCTCCTCGTCGAAGCGCAGCACCACGATTTCCTCCACGCCGTACTCGACCAGCAGCTCGACCTTGCGCTCGAGCGTGGTCAGAAGCTCCACGGGTTTCCCAAGCAAGACGCGCGGATGCGGGTCGAAGGTGAGCACTGCCACCGGTAGGCCGGACTCGAAAGCGGTGTCCAGAACGCGGCGATGGCCCCGGTGAACGCCGTCGAAGGAGCCGACGGCGACGGCGCGCGCGGAACGCGGCAGGTCTATCGGATTGCGAACGACTTTCATACGGGCATCACCGTCTCTGGCCTCACCGTACCGTTCTTGCCCAGCCCGACGGCGATCAATCTGCCCTCCCGGCACAGTCGCAGCAACCCCGGCTCGTCTCGCTGCAGCTGTCTTCCGGCCCGCACGCTGTCGGTCTCCTCCTCGCTCAGCTCCAGCGCGGGAAGGAATGGAACTGCGTCGGCCGCCGGGTGAATGCGCTCGCTGTCGGCGCCCGAGACCGAGAAGGGGCCCACCTCGAGCCGGCGCAGGCTGTGGCAATGACCGCCCAGGCGGTCGGCGATCGCACGCACGTAGGTGCCGGAGCTGACGCGTAGATCGAGCCTGGCTATGCCGTTCGAGTAGTCGAGCAGCTGTAGCTCGTCGATGCGGGAGCGTCTGAGCGGCATCTCCGGCGCCTCGCCGCGCCGGGTCAGGCGATAGGCGCGCTCGCCGCCGATCTTGATTGCGGAGAGCGCGGGAACACGCAGCTCGACCTCGCCGCGGATCTTTTGCAGGCTTTCCTCCAACAGCTCGCGCGCGGGCGCCTCCTTCGTCTCGATGATCTCACCTTCCAGATCGCCGCTCGCAGTACGCGAGGAGAGGTCGATCTCGGTCAAGTAACGCTTGTCGAGACCGACGAGATAGCGAGCCAGCCTGGTCGCCGAGCCCAGCAGCACGAGCAGGAGCCCACTGGCGAAGGGATCGAGCGTTCCGGCGTGGCCGGCTCTGGCACCGGTCTTGGAGCGCAGATCGCGCACCAGCGCAAACGAAGACGGCCCGCTGGGCTTGTCCACGAGCACGAGCCCGGACGGCTCGAGCGCCCGCGGAATCGCCACCGCTACCCCGCCTCGCCCGACGTCTTGGCGACGAACTCCTTGCGCAGAAAGGCGATCAGCTCCTTGATACTGAGGTCGCTGCCAAACCCGGCTGCCTGCCGATGTCCGCCGCCACCGCCCGCACGAGCCACTTCCGAGACGTCGAGCCGATCACGCGATGAACGAAGACTGACGCGGCGGCCGCCGCGTTCCGGTGGCTCCGAGATCAGCGCCGACATTTCAACTCCGGCCACTGCCCGTAGCGACTCGACGACGCCGTCGGAAGCTCCGCTCGAGGCACCCGTCTCTTCGAAGTCCTTGCGCTCGAGATAGGAAATGACCAGCCGTCCGCCTTCGTGCACCTCGACGTGCTCGAGCGCGTGCGCCAGAAGCTTCAGCTTCGACAACTCGACCGTCTCGTAAACGTGCTGGAAGATGCGGTGGGCATCGGCACCGGCCTCGATCAACTCGGCGGCCAGGCGGAGAGTCTTGGGCGAGGTGTTCTCGTACTGGAAGCGGCCGGTGTCGGTGACCAGCGCGATATACAGCGCCGCGGCGATCTCGGGCGTCAGGCGCACCTTCAACTCCGTGAATATGTCGCGCAGCACCTCGCTCGTGGACGAGGCCTCGGCGACCACGAGATTGACGTTGCCAAAGCGGCTGTTGTCGTGGTGGTGGTCGATCACGGCGACGAAGGGCGCCTCGGTGCGCAGGCGTTGATCGGCGCCCATGCGATTCTCGTTCGCCGCGTCGAGGGCCAGCAGCGGACGGCCGAGGAGCTTGTCCGGCTCGCCGCGGACGAGGTCGTCCAGCGGCATGAAGCGGTATTCGAAGGGAAGCGGGGCCGCGCCAGGGAGGAACATCGTGCTGCGCTTGCCGAGTTGGTCGAGCGCCAGCTTGAGCGCGAGCATCGAGCCGAGCGCGTCACCGTCGGGGCTCTCGTGCACCGAGATGACGAAATCGTCGTGGTCGCGAATCCCCTGCGCGACGGCTTTTAGATCAGCTTTCGTGGTCGTCATCCGGAGGAACCAGTTCGTCGATCAGTTTTGACATTCGCAGCGCCTCTTCGGCGATCGGATCGTACTCGAAGGTGAGTTGCGGAATTCGCTTCATTCTCAACTCGCGGTTGAGCGTGGCCTGAAGCACGCCGTGCGCCGCGTTCAGCGCCTCGATCGTCCTGGCGATCTTCTTCTTCGGCCCCAGCACGCTGACGAAGACGCGCGCCTGGTGCAGATCCGGGGTCGTTCGCACCGCCGTGATCGTGACGAAACCGATGCGCGGATCCTTCAGCGAGGGCAAAGCTTCGCTCAGAGTTTGCAGTATCGACTCGTTTACTCGGCGCATTCGTCCGGACATCGCTCTCCATTCAAGCGTTTTCGGATGATGACGCGTGTCTTGAAGGTTCGCTAGGCTCGCGGGCCAGGGAGAGATGCGATGACAGACGTCTATCTATTCGGCCACGTCTCGAGCGGGATCATCGTCCGCATAGAGGGGCGCTATCCCGACCCTGACGGCTACGGCGAGATCGTCGAGACGCTTGAAAACCACTGCGGCGAGGCTACCGGCAGCGCGCTCGTGCTGGCCCGCCTGGGCGCCTCGGTCGTGCTCGAGGGCAACTGGATCGGGGACACCCCGGCCTGTCGCGGCACGCTGGAACTGCTCCAGTCGCGCGGGATTGACTGCTCGGGGCTGGTCGTCAAGCCCGGCTACCAGGGCGCGACCGAGATCACCATCTCCGACGGCGAGTCGCGCACCGTCTTCGGCCGCTACATCGATCTGCTCTCGACGACGCGGCAGTGGGAGATGCCAAGCGTCGAGCGGATCGAGCAAGCGCGGGTCGTCTGCGTTGATCCTTCCTTCGGCGCGGCGACGCTCGCCGTCGCCCGCGCGGCCAAGGTTGCCGCAAAGCCGCTCGTCACTTCAGATGCTCCCTACGACTCCGAGCTGGCCGCGGCGGCCGACGCGATCGCGATCTCAGGCGAGCTGATGGCGCGCGACTACCCCGAGGCGCTCGAGTCGGAAAAAGAGAGAGAAAAGCTGTTCGAGCGCTATCTCGAGCACTGCCCGGGGCTGGTGGTGTTCACGGCGGGCTCGCGCCCGCTCTGGTACTCGCGCGGCCGCGGCGGCGAAACCGGGCCCGGACGGGTTCCGTCCGGCGAGCGCAGGCAGCTCTCCCCGATTTCCGTGCAGACCGTCGACAGCGCCGGCGCCGGCGACAGCTTCCGAGGCGGCTTGATCTACGGTTTTCTCCAGTGCTCGGGCGACGACGAGAAGGTGCGCTTTGCGAGCGCCCTGGCCTCGCTGGTCTGCACCACGACGCCCGGCTGCGTGAATCCGCCCTCGCTGGAGCAGGTGCGCGAGCTGCTCGAGACTTCGGTGCTCTAGCCGGGCCCGCGCGGTTCATTCGTCGCCGGGCGCGACGACGCGTCGCTCGATCACCGTTGTTTCGTAAAGCTGGCCGTGGAGGAAGCGCGCGGCGCCGTCCAGCAGGTGCTCGAGCTCGCCCACCTCGGCCGCCACGAGCGCGATCACCAATCGGGCGCGCTGCCAGACGTCCTGGAGCTCGGTCTCGGCTACCGAGGCGCCGAAGCGGTTCTGCAACTGAGCCTTGGCCGAGCGCAGGTACTGGCGCTTGTCCTTGAGCGAGCCCGCCTCCGAGAAGCGCAATTCAACAGCAAGGATGCCGACGAATCCCTTTGCCACCCGATGTATTGAAGCGCCTGCGGAGACCGAAAGCGACTACTTCTCGCTCGACTCTTTGCTCTTGGCCGGGACGGTCTCGTCCAGGCTGGTGCGCTCGGTCTCGCGGATCTCGTAGACCTCGAAGATGTCGCCTTCCTTGACGTCGTTGTAGCCCTCGAGCAGGATGCCGCACTCGAATCCCTCGGCCACCTCGCGGGCGTCGTCTTTGAAGCGCTTGAGCTGGCTGATGGTCGTCTCGTGCACGATCGATCCGTCGCGCAGCAGGCGCACGAGTGAGCCTCGGCGAACGACGCCGCTGCGCACGTAGCAGCCTGCGATTGTTCCCACGCGAGAGGCGCGGAAGGTCTGCCGGACCTCCACCTCGCCCAGGATGTGCTCGCTGGTAACGGCGGAGAGCATGCCCACGAGCGCCTTCTCGATGTCCTCCGTGAGCTGGTAGATGACGCGGTAGGTGCGGATGTCCACGCCCTGCCGGTCGGCGAGCGCACGGGCCTCCGAGCTAGGGCGCACGTTGAAGCCGATGATCAGGGCGTCGGAGGCCGAAGCGAGCATCACGTCGCTCTCGGTGATGCCGCCCACTCCCGACTGGATCACGTTGACGCGCACCTCGGAGTGGTGGATCTTTTGCAGCTCGCTGACTGCGGCCTCGACCGAGCCGACGACGTCGCCCTTAAGGATCAGGTTGAGGTCACTGACCTCTCCTGCGCGCAACTCGCTGAACAGGGTCTCGAGCGAGGCGCGGCGGCGCGAGCGCTGCGCCACCTGCTCGGAGCGCAGACGCAGGCCGCGCTGCTGGGCAAGCGAGCGGGCCTGGCGCTCGTTGGCGACGACGTGGGCGCGCTCGCCGGCGGCGGGTGGCTTCTCGAGGCCGAGAATCTCCACCGGATCGCCAGGGCGGGCTTCCTTGACGCGAATACCGCGGTAGTCGTACAGAGCTCTGACCTTGCCCCAGGTATCGCCGGCGACCACCGCGTCGCCGACTCGTAGCGTGCCGCGCCGCACGAGCAGCGTGGCGACCGGGCCGCGACCGACGTCGAGGCGAGACTCGATGATCGGCCCTGAAGCTTCGGCGTTCGGATTGGACTTCAGATCCAGCTCGAGATCGGCCACCAGGAGCACCTTCTCGAGCAGATCGTCGAGGCCGATGTTCTTCTTGGCCGAGACCTCGGAGAACTGCGTCGTTCCGCCCCACTCCTCGGGTTGCAGGCCCTCGTTGGCCAGATCTCCCTTGACGCGATCGATATTGGAGTCGGGAAGATCGATCTTGTTGATCGCGACGACGATCGGAACGTCCGCCGCGCGGGCATGCGCGATCGACTCCTTGGTTTGCGGCATCACGCCGTCGTCGGCTGCGACGACCAGCACGGCGATATCGGTGACGTTGGCGCCGCGGGCGCGCATCGCGGTGAAGGCTTCGTGGCCCGGCGTATCGATGAAGGTGATGCGACGGGCGCCGTGCTCGACCTGGTAGGCGCCGATGTGCTGCGTGATGCCTCCCACCTCGCCGGCGGCGACCGCGGTCTTACGTACCGCGTCGAGAAGCGTCGTCTTGCCGTGATCGACGTGGCCCATGATCGTGACCACAGGCGGTCGCGGCTTCAGATCCTCGGGCGCGTCTGTCTCTTCCTCCGGCTCTGCCTCGCCTTCCTCGTCGGCGGCGTGCTTGATCGTGATCTCGCGCGGCGGAGTGAGTTCGGCGCCGATCAGTATCACGGCCTCGTCGGTGAGCGACTGCGTGATCGTGACCATCTCGCCCATACCCATCATGATCTTGATGATCTGCGCCACCGGGATGCCGAGCGCCTGCGAGAGGTCTCGGACGCTGCCGCCGGAGGGAACGGTGATCGGGCCGGTCGGGGCCGGCGCGGCCTTCGAAGGTGCGCGTCCTTCGCCGCCGCCGCGCGCATCGCGCGCTCCGGGGGCACCGGGCCTGGCGCCGCCGCCGCGCGAAGCCTGATTGTCGATCACGACGCGGCGTTTGCGGCGAGGGCCCACGGCGCCTTGTCGCGGGCGAATCGGTCGGTTGGGACGCTGTGAGCCTGAATTAGCCATCGGCGTCAGTGTAGAGGTCGCGCAGCGCGGGATCGACCCGGACTGCCGTTCGCAGGGCTCGGCTGAAGGAGTTGGCGACCAGCGCCCGCTCGAAGCACGACGCCAGGCGGCAGGTGTACGCACCCCGACCGTGCGATTCGGGCACGGCTGTCAGCTCTCCGTCCAGAGCGGCGAAGCGCAGTAGCTCGATTCGTGGCGCCTTCCGCCCGCAACCGGCACAGATGCGGATCGGGGCGGCCATCAGCTGGCCTCGGCACCGTCCCCCTCGTCGAGCGGCGACTCGGGCTCAGCATCGGCCTGCGGCTCTGGTCCCGACTCGGCTGTCGGCTCTGGTTCGGCCTCAGCCTCGGGCTCCGGTTCCGACTCGGCCTCGGGCTCGCTCGTAGATTCCGCTTCGCTCGTGGGCGCCTCCGCCTCTTCGACTTCGGGCGCTTCTGCCTCGGCCTTGGCTACTTCGGTCTCGTCGCTTGCGGCGACGGTTGCAGCCTCCAGCTCCTCAGGAGAAAGACCTTCGAGCTTCTGGTGCGCGGGCACACCGCAGTAGTGCGAGCCGGGCAACGCGGCGTTGGGGCAGCGCTTACCGTTGGCGAGATTCGCAGCGCAGCGGCCGACAAACTCCTCTTCGCCGCTGGCGTAGGCCGCGTCGGACTCCTGGCGGGCGAATTCGCTGTCGGAGACGATGTCGACCTTCCAGCCGCTCAGCCGCGCGGCGAGGCGGGCGTTCAGGCCCTCCTTGCCGATCGCCAGGGCCAGCTGGTCGTCGGGCACGACCACCGTTGCCTCGCGCGTGTCGTCGTCTACCAAGACCTCGCGCACGCGCGCCGGCGCCAGTGCCTTGGCAATGAAGCGCGCCGGCTCGGGGTTCCAGGGAATGATGTCGATCTTCTCGCCGCGCAGCTCCGAGACGACCATGCGCACGCGTGAACCGCGCGGGCCGACGCAGGCGCCGACGGGATCGACGCCCTGGGTGTGCGAGACGACGGCAATCTTGGAGCGGTAGCCGGGCTCGCGCGCGACACCGCGAATCTCCACCAGACCGTCTGCGATCTCGGGAACCTCCAGCTCGAACAGCGTCTTGATCAGCTCGGGATCGCGGCGCGAGAGGATGACCTGCGGGCCCTTGGTGCCCGAGCGAACCTCGGTGATGACCGCCTTGATGCGGCTCCCCTGCTCGTAACGCTCGCCATCGACCTGCTCGGAGCGCGGTAGCAACGCCTCGACCTTGCCCAGGTCGACCAGCACGTTGTTACGGTCGCCGGCCTGCTGGATGATCCCGGTCACGACCTCGTTGACGCGGTCGACGTACTCCTCGTACATGATCTCGCGCTCGGCCTCGCGGGAGCGCTGCAAGAAGACCTGTTTGGCCGTCTGGGCGGCGATCCGCCCGAAGTTATCGGGCGTGACGTCGGTGCGCTTGATCTTTCCCTCGGGCACCTGCGACCAGTCGAGCTCCAGGTCGTCGTCGGAGATGAGCAGGTGCGAGCGCTCGCCGCTCTCGGCTTCGAGCTCCTCCAGCTCCTGCAGCTTCTTCTCGCGGGCCTCGTCGAGCAGCTTCTCCTCCAGCTTGGGAGGAATCTCGATTGCAAAGACGCGGAAATCGCCCTCGTCGTCGAGCTCGACCGCGGCGTGGCGGGCGGAATCGGGTGTCTTCTTGTAAGCCGCGAGGAGCGCGTCTTCAAGCGCGGCGACGAGCGCACCACTCTCGATGCCCTTCTCTCGCTCGATCTCGCGGACGGCGTCGATGATCTCCTGGCTCATTGGCTCCTACTCCTCGTCGATCAGGTTGCCCCGTACGAGATTCTCGTAGGGAATGTCGAATTCGTCGGTCTCGGTGGCCAGACGAAAGGATTTGTCGCGGGCGGCGACGACGCGGCCGCGGAAGCGCTTGCTGCCGTGGATCGGGGTCGCCGTGCGCAGGGCGACACTGCGGCCGAGCGCGTGCTGAAAGTGGTCGGGCTTTCGTAGCGGGCGCTCCGTGCCGGGCGAGGAGACCTCGACCGCGTAACGATCGAGATAGTCCCGCAGCAAGTCGGTTACTTGTTGGCAGAGAGCATGGTCGACTCCGCCCGGATGGTCGACGAAGACGCAGAAGCGCGTCGGCGAGGTCAGCTCGACCGCAAGCACGTCGACCTCGGGCATAGCACGCTCGACCAGGAGCGAGACTTCGCTGGTCAACTCTTTTTCCTTGTCGTAGGTGCTTGCCAAATTGCCCTCTCACAAAAACAGGCGCCCGAAGCGCCCATTTCGCCTGCTGGTGAAATGTGGTTAATCCCAGGATAGCAGCCTGTGGCGCGAACGCCGAGCGCGGGAGGGGTGCGGGAAAGCCCTGCGGCGACGCCGGGCGGGCGACTCGATTCCTATGAGCTCAGAACGATGGTGACGGGCCCATCGTTGACCAGCTCGACCTGCATCAAGGCGCCGAAGTGACCGGTTGCGACCTGCACTCCTTGCCCACGCAGCGTGTCGCAGAAGTGCTCGTATAGCGGCTCGGCCAGATCGGCCGGGGCGGCATCCGAGAAACTCGGGCGGTTGCCCTTGCTCGTATCGGCGATCAGCGTGAACTGGCTGACAACGAGCGCTGAGCCGCCGACATCCCTGACGCTGTGCGAGAAACGACCCTCGTCGTCGGGAAATATGCGCAGCCGCGCCAGCTTGCGTGCCAGCGCTGCGGCCGTACGCTTATCGTCGCCGCGAGCCACGCCGAGAAGTACGCAGAGGCCGCCCGTAACCTCTCCCAGCAGGTGCCCATCCTCCAAAACGCGCGCCCCGGCTACCCGTTGCACGACGGCTCTCATGCGGCCTCCGAAAAAGACGAAAACCGGACTATGGAAGCTTCGCGACTCCCCTGGATGCAAGTCGGTTCGCTGCTCATAAGAGACAGCGTAATCACAAATGAGCAACTTGACGAGGTGTTGGCCGAGAAAGATCGCACCGGGCAGCGTGTCGGCGACATCCTCGTCGAGCGCGGCTGGGCGACGAGCGCCGACCTGGCGCATGCTCTCGCCGAGCAGTGGAACCTCGAGTTCGTCGACATTCTCACGACCGAGATCGAGCCGGAGGCCGTCAAGCTTCTCTCGGAAACCGTCGTGCGCCGTTATCGAGCACTTCCGATTCGCTATCTGTCAGACAACCTGGTTTTGGTTGCGATCACCGATCCGACCGACATTCTCGCTCTCGACAACGTCAAGCTCTCGCTCGACGTCAACCTCAAGTTTTGCCTGGCCGATCCCTCCGATCTGGAACGCTCGATCGAGCAGATCTTCAGCCAGCGTCCGGCTCTTCGAGTGGTCGATGAAGCGCTCGAGCTGGAAGCAGAGGGCGAGGAGCGCTTCGACCTCACGCCCAGCGGCGAAGAGAGCTCGTCGGCCGTCGGTCTCGTCAACCAGGTGATCCTCAACGCGATCAAGGATCGCGCTTCCGACATTCACTTCGAGCCGCAGGAGCGGTACATGCTCGTGCGCGTGCGCGTCGACGGAGTGACGCGCGAGTTGACGAACGTTCCCAAGACGATGCAGCAGGCCGTGATCAGCCGGCTCAAGGTGATGGCCGAGCTCGACATTGCCGAGCGCTCGCTTCCGCAGGACGGACGCTCGGCGGTGAAGCTGAACGGAGAGTCGATCGACCTGCGCGTGGCCGTGCTGCCGACGACATACGGCGAGAAGGTCGTCGTTCGTATCCTGCAGCGCTCCTCGACTCACGTCTCGTTGGGCGACCTGGGCATGAGCGATCAGGCCTACGAGACCTTCGTCCGGGCGGTAGAGCAGCCGTTCGGCTGTATTGTCGCCGCCGGGCCTACCGGCGCCGGCAAGACGACGACGCTGTATGCGGCGCTTGATCGACTCAACTCGACCGAGCGTGTGATCACCACGATCGAGGATCCGGTCGAGTACGAACTGGCCGGCGTCTCGCAGATTCAGGTCAACTCTAAGCGCGGGCTCACCTTCGCGCGCGGCCTGCGCACGATCCTGCGCGCCGATCCGGATGCCCTGCTAGTGGGCGAGATTCGCGACACCGAGACGGCGGAGATCGCCGTTCAGGCCGCTATGACCGGGCACCTGGTGCTGACGACCGTTCACGCTCAGACCGCAGCCGCCGCCTTCGCGCGCCTGCAGGACATGGGCATCGCGCCCTACATGCTCGCCAACTCGATCAACTGCATCGTCTCGCAGCGACTGGTGCGCAAGCTCTGCACCTCCTGCCGCAGCGCAACCGAGACAACAGAGGCCGAGTGCGCCGAGCTCGGGCTCGATCCGGGCACGCCCGCCCAGATCTATCACCCGGTTGGCTGCCGCGCCTGCGACAAGACCGGCTATCACGGACGTACGGCGATCTACGAGGTCCTGCCGGTAAGCAGCGAGATTCGCAAACTGATCGGTCACACCACCGAGGAGATCCACAGCGAGGCCGTCAAGGACGGCATGATCACGCTGGAGCAAGATGGTCACCGGATCGTTCTCGAAGGCGTCAGCTCGCTCGAGGAAGTACGGCGCGTGGCCGGGAAGAGCCTGTAGCGAGCCCGCCCTGATTCGACTCTTTGGCCGCCCGTCGCGACCGGCGCGATACTCTCTGCTTGGCGCGGAGCGCGAATTCGAGCAAAGGCTTCCGGAGTGACGGAAAAAGAGACACCCCACCCAAGTCGTGAGCACGCGCTCGGGAAGTTCCTGCTCAACAAGGGCGCGGTCACTGAGACACAGCTCCAGCAGGCGCTTGACGAGAAGGAGCAAAGCGGGCGCCGGATCGGTGACATTCTCGTCGAGCACGGCTGGGCGACGACGGGCGACCTTGCCCACGCGCTGGCCGAGCAGTACAACCTCGAGTTCATCGAGATCCTCGAGACTACGATCGAGCCCGGGGTGACCAAGCTCCTCTCGGAGCGCTTCGTTCGCCGTTTCCGCCTCCTACCGGTGAAGTACCTCGGTAAGAACTCGGTGTTGATCGCGAGCGCCGATCCCACCGACATCGTCGCTCTCGACAACGTCAAGCTCGCGCTCGGTATCAATCTCAAGTTCTGCGTCGCCGATTCGAGCGACCTCGACCTGGCGATCGATCAGGTCTACACCCAGCAGCCGATTCTGCCCGCCGCGGACGAGACGGTCGAGATCGAGGAAGAGGCCACGGAAGAGTTCGACCTGAGCGCCGTCGTAATCGATACTGCGCCGGCCGTGAGCCTAGTAAACCAGGTTCTCTGCCAGGCAATTCGCAACCGCGCGTCGGACATTCATTTCCAGCCCGGGGAGCGTCAGATGACTGCGCGGATCCGCGTGGACGGTGTCATGCGCAAGCTGGCCTCGCTGCCGAAGGCGATGCAGCAGCCGGTGATCAGCCGACTCAAGGTGATGGGAAAGCTCGACATCGCCGAGCGACAGCTTCCCCAGGACGGGCGTTGTTCGGTCAGGGTCGTCGGCGAGACGGTCGACCTGCGCATTGCCGTCATTCCGACGACTCATGGCGAGAAGGTGACGATTCGAATCCTTCAGCGCTCATCCACGCGGGTCTCCCTGAGCGATCTGGGCATGAGCGAGCAGTCGCTTCAGCTCTTCCGGCGAGCGATCGAGCAGCCCTTCGGCTGCGTGATCGCCTGCGGACCGACCGGCGCCGGCAAGACGACGACGCTGTACGCGGCGCTCGAGCACTTGAACAGCGAAGAGCGCAACATCACGACGATCGAAGACCCGGTCGAGTACGAGATCGCGGGCATCTCGCAGGTGCAGGCGAATGTGAAGCGCGGACTGACCTTCGCCCGCGGCCTGCGCACGATCCTGCGCTCGGATCCCGACGTGCTCCTGGTCGGCGAAATGCGGGACGCCGAGACGGCCGAGATAGCGATGCAGGCGGCTCTAACCGGACATCTGGTCTTGACGACTCTGCACACCCAGACGGCGGCCGGTGCCTTTGCCCGTCTGCAGGACATAGGCGTGGCCGAGTTCATGCTCGCGAACGCCGTCAACTGCGTGGTCTCGCAGCGCCTGGTGCGCAAGCTCTGCACGAACTGTCGGATCGAGTCGGCGCCGACTACCGAAGAGCGCAGTGAGCTCGGCCTGGGTCAGAGCGCACCGCTCTCGATCTACCGCCCGAAGGGCTGCAAGCGTTGCAGCGACACTGGCTACCTCGGGCGCAGGGCGATCTACGAGGTGCTGCCGATGACCGACGAGATACGCGAGTTGATCGGCGGCTCGACCAAGAAGATCCACGATCAGGCGGTCGAGGAAGGAATGGTCACGCTGAAGCAAGACGGCTACCGACTCGTTCTCTCCGGCGATACCTCGCTCGAGGAGATCCGGCGCGTGGCCGGGGACGCTCGCTGAGGGCTCTATCGCCTGGAATCGTCTGAGAGATCGTCCGGCGTCGGCTCCAGCGGCGAGAGCATCCGCGCCAGCTTGAGCTGCCCCCCCGCCTCGGCGCTTCGCCCCAGGTGGGCGAGCGAACGGCCGAGCCCGTAGTAGCCGTAGGCATCGGTCGGCGTGATCTCGATCATGGCCCGAAACTCGGCCTCGGCTTCTTCGAAGCGACGGAGCCGAAAGTAGGCGATACCCAGCGCCTCGCGGATCGAGGCCTTGCGCGGCTCGTAGCGTTTCGCCCGCTCGAGCGACGCGGTTGCCTGCGCCGGCAGGCCGGCGGCAAGGTGCCGCTTCCCTTTTTGAAACAGCTCGTAGGTCTCGGACATCTTTCGCTGCTAGGCGAGACGTATCTGTTGAGATCTAGCGTAGAGAAACGAGTAGGGGTGGAAACGGAGACCTGCCACCCGGCTGAGTAGGACTACGTAATGTTGAATGTCGCGACAGCGGTCTCGTCAGCGTGACTGACACGGTGAATCGGAGAAAGTACGATTGATGGAGATGATGACCAAATCGCTCCTGGGAAAGTTGCGACGGGCAGTGCCGGCCGTGGCGGCGATCGTCGTGGTGACGATCGCAACGGGCTGCAGCGCGGGCTGCTCCGCATCGGTCTCGATCGGCCACAAGAAGACGGGAGGCACGTACAGCGGCCATGGGATCTCCTTGACGGTTCCCGATGGCTGGGTCCAATCCGCGAGCTCGGCAACGGCGGAGACCGGAAACGAGATCTGGTCGCAGGGCTTCGGCCCCGTGTCGAGCGTGGATTTTGTCGCCGTCACCGCCTACGCAACGAACGTCGCCGTCACGCAGAAGAACGCCGGCAAGTATGCGCCGAAAGTCACCGTCGCGGTAAAGAGCCTCTTTAGGTCCGCCGGTGGGACACTGCTCAGCGGACCGAAGTCGGCCACGATCGGAGACATGGCCGGCTATCGCTTCGAGACCACTTTCCCGGCTGAAGGCGGCGAGACACTCGACGGCGATGTGCTCATGGTCTGGAACGGCCACACCGAGTATTTCTTCAACTGCCAATATCGGACAAACGGCTCGCGCAAGGCCGAGATCAAACGCGGTTGTAAGACGATCGAAAGCACATTCAAGCTCGCCTGACCGCGTCAAGCGCCGCTATCTGCGCAGCCGCTCGATCTCGTCCAGGATGCCGGCGGCGATCTTGCTTTTTGGCGCCTTGCTCAGTACGACCTCTCCGGCCTTGGAGATCAAGACGGCGGCGTTCTCGTCGGCGTCGAAGCCGATGCCGGGTTGGGAGATGTCATTGAAGACGATCAGGTCGACCTTCTTCTCGCGCAGCTTCTCCCGTGCGCGCTCCAGGCCGGCGTCCCCCTCGTCGGCTGCGAAGCCGACCAACAGCTGCCCCTTGTGCCTGCGCCGGCCGAGCTCGCGCAGCACGTCGGTTGTCGGCTCCAGCTCTAGCGTCCAGTTCTCGTCGGTCTTGTGTCGCTTGCCGCTTTCGGGCGCGGCCGGCGTGTAGTCGGCAACCGCGGCGCTCATCACGATCACGTCGGCTTCAGCGCCGAGCACGGCGTCGGCCAGCGCAGCTGCGCTGGCCACCTCGACCAGTTCGATTCCGCCCGGCGCCGGAACGGAGAGGTTCGCCGCAACAAGCGTCACCTCGGCCCCGCGTCGCGCCGCCTCGGCGGCCAGCGCCACGCCCATCCGGCCGGAAGAGCGATTACCCAGGAAGCGCACCGAGTCGAGCGGCTCCCGCGTGCCGCCGGCGCTGATCAGGATCCGTGTCCCGGCGAGCGAATCAAACGCAGCCAGAAGCTCCTGGCAGCAGGCGAAGATCGCCTCGGGCTCGCTCATCCTCCCCACGCCGCTGCCGCCTTCGCCCAGCTCGCCTTCCTCAGGCCCGACAGTCCGGGCGCCGCGCTCGCGCAACACGCGCATGTTCTCCTGAGTCGCCGGGTTGGCCCACATGCGCGCATTCATCGCCGGCGCCAGGACAAGCGGGCCGCTGTGTGCCAGCGCGGACTCGGTCACGAGGTTGTCGGCGATGCCGCCGGCCAGCTTGGCCAGCGTGTTGGCGGTGGCCGGAGCGATCACGAACAGGTCGGCGTGCTCGAGGTGTGGATAGGGACCGGCGCCGCCCGAGCGTCGGGCCAGCGCGTTGAGCGTTTGATAGCTGATGAAGCCTTCCGCCGCCGGCGTCAGAACCGGCACGACCTCGTGCCCGGCCTTGACGAACAAGCGCACCAGCTCGCACGCCTTGTAGGCGGCTATGCCTCCACTTACGCCGACGAGGATGCGAGCCATTGAACTGGATTCTGCCGTAACGCGGCTCGTTCCGGTGCCGGACGCCAGTTTTGCGTTTCCCGATGCGGTGCGTCGCATAGAGGTCGTAACCCCCGGGGATCGTCAAGCTCCCCGTCAGGGGGCGGATTTCCCGGGGGGGTGACTATGCGTCTTCGAGCGGCGGGCGACCATCGCGCCAGTTCCACTCCGAGCGACGCATGAAGCACGAGACCGCCTCCGACATCGGCATCTCGAGCCCCGCGAAGGCGGTGACGCTGGCGGCAAGCTCTCCGGCGGTCTCGCTGCTTGGCCTGGCCAGCAGGGCGTCGATCTGCGCCAATAGGTCGTCGGGCTTCCGGGGAGCGCGCTCTAGCCGCCAGAGAAACCACTTGTGGTGCGGGTAGAGCATGTGGTTCAGCGCCAGCACTGTCCGCCCCGCGTACAGAGCCAGGCGCGATGAGGCGAAAGAAGCGAGATAGCGGTCGTGCCGCTTTTCGGCCTCCGACATGAACCATTCCATCAGCATCACGTGGGCGACGAAGTCGCGCAGCTTCTCTTCGTGCTCCAGCTCGGGGTAGGTCGCGGCGGCGGCGATCCGCTCTTCCAGCCCTTCAACCCGCGAGAAGGCGACGAAGGCATCCTCGAAGGCCCAGCGCGCGGGCTCGCTGCCGTGAAGCGCCACCTCGTCGATGAAGGAGGGCGAGATCACCTTGCCGTCGAGGTAGCCGCCCTCGTAGTCGGCCAGCGTGTCGTCGAAGAACGTCAGCCGGCCCTGCTCGTAGCGCGCCTCGGCCGCGGCGTCGGGATAGACCAGCATCACGTCGAGATCCGACGCGGGCGAAGCCAGCCCGTGCGCAACCGAGCCAGCGACGACCAGCGCGAGCAATTCGGGGTCGGTAGAGAAGCGCTCGCAGGCTCGAGCGATCAGGCGCCCGTGCTGCGGAAGGAGATTGCGGTCCAATGAACCGTTTAGGTCGATTCGCCCTAGTACTGCTTGTACTCGTAAGTGAGCTTGTTCTGGGCGATCTCTTCCAGCGACATCGTCAGGTAGTTCTTGGAGCGCGACTCGATCATCGGCGGCGGCGCCTCATCGAAGGAGCCCTCGCCGAGCATGTGGTGATAGTTGTTGATCTGCCGGGCCCTTTTTGCGGCCACGACGACGAGCGCATAACGCGAGTCAACGCTTTCGAGCAGAGTGTCTACGCGTGGGTCGATCACGACTCAATCCTAGCTGTGAGCGCAAGTTCCCGCCGAACCACGTGCTCCAGCTCGTCGCAGGCGTGGTCGAGCTGGGCGTTGTCGACCACGTGATCGAACTCGCCGGCCTGCTCGAGCTGGCGGTGGGCAAGCTCGAGTCGCTCGGCTATCTCGGTCTCGGTCTCGGTGGCTCGCTGGGTCAGGCGCCGGTCGAGCTCTTCAACCGGGGCGCGGATGAAGATTGTGACCGCTCCCGGGACGGTGCGCTTGACGTTCAGGGCACCCTCGGTCTCGAGCTCGAGCACGCAAATACGGCGGTTGCGAGCAACTCGCTCCAGCTCGGTACGAAGCGTCCCGTAGCGCTTCTGCGACACGTAGGTGATCTGCTCGAGGAACCCTCCGGCCTGGACTCGGTGCTCGAACTCCTCGGGGCTCAGGAACCAGTACTCGCGCCCGTCCTGCTCGCCGGGGCGCCGCTCGCGCGTCGTGGCCGAGATGGCGTGCTCGAGCCGGGGAATGCGGCGGAGCAACTCGGCGATCAGCGTTCCCTTGCCGGCGCCCGAAGGGCCCGTGACGACGATGACCGGGGCGGGACTCATTGCCGGAAACCTACTGCCTCGGCCTGTGAAAATGTGGACGTATAACGACTCTCAACCGCGACTGAAGAGAGCAATCAGCTCGCCGCGCTGGCGATCAGACAGGCCACCGACGGTCTTCGACTGGCTGATACGACACTGGTTGAGAAGTCGCGCTGCCTTGACGCGACCGAACTTGGGCACCGCCATCAGGATGTCCAGAACCTTGGCGGTCTCGACGTATTCCGGCGGCTGGCCGAGGATGTCCTCGATCCGCACGCCCCCGTCTTTGAGGTCACGCTTGAGTTTCGCTCGCCTGACACGGATCTCGTTCGCTCGTTGCAACGCTTCCATACGTTGATCGAGTGAACGTGCGGGCGCTTGCGCTTGCCCCTTAGAAAGCACCATGGGCGGCCATACTAACAATTCGCGGGGCTTGGTCAAGTAGTTAGATTCTCGGCGTTTTACAGGAGTTTTCGGATCGGGCGCAGATCCGCGGCCGGCGAGCTAGGCGGCGAAGGGCTGGTGGGCGGCTCCGCGAGCCTCGCTCGGGCGCTCGAAACCACGGGCGCGCGCCTCTTCTTCGAGCTCCGATCGCACGCGCTCGGGCGCCTCGAGGTCGCCGAAAAGAACCGAGCCGAGAGCTACTGCCGAGGCCCCGGCTGCGATCAGGTCGAGCGCATGCTTTCCGCTCTGCACCCCGCCCATGCCGACGATCGGGACGGTTCCCTTCGTCGCCTCGTAACAGCTGAAGACGGCCGCCAGAGCGACCGGTCTGAGCGCCGCACCGGAATATCCCCCGACCGCCCGAGCGAGCCGGGGCTCAAGCGTCCATTCGTCGAGAACCAGCCCGCGCAGGGAGTTGACGAGCGAGAGACCGCTCGCCCCTGCTTCGATCACGCCCGTCGCGACTTCGGCAATGTCGGGCAGTTGCGGCGAGAGCTTGGCGTACAGCGGCTTGCCGCTGACGGCGCGGCAGGCCGCCACGATCTCGGCTGCTCCCGCGGCGGCCGGGTCGACGTTGGGGCAGGAGAGATTGAGCTCCAGAACGTCCACCGAGTCGCGCTCGCCGATGCGCTCGCAGATCCGGGCGTAGTCGGCGGCATTCGAGCCGCCGACCGAGATCCAGAGGGGCATCTCCAGTTCCTCGAGGAGCGGCAGAACCTCGGCGTAAAAGACATCGAGCCCCGGGTTCTGCAGACCGATCGAGTTGAGCAGGCCGAAGTCCGACTCGGCCAGGCGCGGCTGCGCGTTGCCCGGTCTGGGCTCGGGCGTGATTGTCTTGGCCACGAAAGCGTCGAGGCTGCGAGCGACCCTGGGTGCAGTCAGGGCGTCAAGACAGCCCGAGGCGTTCAGGATCATGATCCGGCCTCTTCTTCTTCTTGATCGTCGATCAGCGGCAGGACGGGAGGACGGCCGTTCAGCACCGGCCCCTCGACGCAGAGCCGCCGGGACTTTCCCTCGAACTCGACCACGCAGCCGTAGCAGGCGCCGAAGCCGCAGGCCATGGGAGCCTCCCAGGCCAGCTGAGCGTCAGGGGCGAGTGCGCGCACCGCGTGCAGCATCGGCTCGGGCCCGCAGGCGAGCACGTCGATGGGGCCTTCCGGAATCAGCTCGGTTACGAGTTGGGGCTCGATGCAAACCTCGGCCCTGGGGATGAGCTTGGCGGCTTCGGCTTGCCGCCGGGTGCGGAAACCGAGAACGATCGGAGGGTTTCCCATTATCTGCGCGGCGTACGGAAAGGGCGCGATTCCGATGCCGCCGCCGACGAGCAGAGGTCGCTCGACGTCGGTGCGAAAGCCGTTTCCGAGCGGTCCGAAGAGGCCTATCGTCTGACCCCGCTTGAGCTCGCAAAGCTCGCGCGTTGCGGGCCCGACCGGATTGACCAGAAAGGCAAGCTCGCCTTTCTCGGCGAGGCAGATCGAGAAGGGCCGAGGCACGATGTGACCGGGCACGTCGAGCATGAAGAACTGGCCCGGGAGCCCGGGCTCGAGCCCACCGCGCTCGAGCCGGAGCAGCGTGTACATGCCGATCCTCTCGCTGCCGCTGATGCGGCGGCTCTCGCGGCGCGGCGACGCCATCAGGAAGTCTCTCCCTTGCTACTGCGACCGTTCGTTACCGTGCCGCTGCCGGCGGCGATTCGCTCCTGTAGCGAGTAGGACTCGCTGCGGCGGGCGTTGGCGATCGCCTGCACGGCCGCCGCCGCCCCCGAAATCGTAGTGATACAGGGAACGCGGGCGATCTGGGCAGCCTCGCGGATCAGATAGCCGTCGGTGCGGGCGCCCGAGCCCTGAGGTGTGTTGACGACAAGATCGCAGCGACCACGGCGAATCAGGTCGACGACGGTCGTACCTTCCTTGTCTTCGACCTCCGAGACCTTCAGCACCTCGCCGACCTCGATCCCGGCTCCGGCGAAGGCCCTTGCCGTTCCCCGCGTGGCGACCAGCTCGAAGCCGAGGCCGGCGAGCGCCGCCGCCACGGGCACGGCCAACGACTTGTCGGCATCCCGGACCGAGAAGAAGGCCCGTCCACTGGCGGGCAGCTCGCGCCCGGCGGCTCGCTCGGCCTTGGCCAGCGCTGTGGGCAGGTCGTCGGCCATCGCCATTACCTCGCCGGTTGAGCGCATCTCGGGGCCCAACACCGGATCGGCGCCCGGGAAGCGCGAGAAGGGCAGCACGGCGGCCTTGACGCTGTACTGGCGCGGAGGTCGCTCGGGCGGCAGCCCCAGCTCAGAAATCTTGGCTCCGTCGCCGAGCCGGCAGGCCGCCGCGACCAGATTCACGCCCGTCGCCTTGCTGGCGAAGGGAACCGTGCGCGAGGCGCGCGGGTTGACCTCCAGCACGAAAACCTCGTCGTTCACGACCGCCAACTGAACGTTGAGCAGGCCGACGACGCCCAGCGCCGGGCCGAGGCGGCGGATGATCGTCGTGATCTCCTCGGACACCGCGGGCGTGAGCGACGGCGCCGGCAGCACGCAGGAGGAATCGCCGGAGTGCACTCCAGCCTCCTCGACATGCTGCATGATCGCGCCGATGTAGGTCGCCTCGCCGTCGGAGAGCGCGTCGACGTCGATCTCGATCGCGTTCTCGAGGAAGCGGTCGATCAGCACCTTGCGGTGAGCCGCTACTAAAGCGGCTTTCACGTCGGCGGGCCGGTAGCAGACACGCATCGCCCGGCCGCCGAGCACGTAGGAAGGTCGTACCAGCACCGGGTAGCCGATCCGGTCGGCGACCTCGCTGGCCTCCTCGGACGAGGATGCCATGCCCCACTCCGGGCAACGAACGGCGAGGTGCGCGAGCAGATCGCCGAACCGCTCTCTGTCCTCGGCCAGGTCGATCGCCTCGAAGGGAGTGCCCATGATCTTGAAGCCGGCCGCCTCGATCGCCCGCGCCAGCTTGAGCGGCGTCTGCCCGCCGAACTGGATCACGATTCCGGCCGGGCGCTCACGCTCGCAGATCGCGAGTACGTTCTCGATCGTCAAGGGCTCGAAGTAGAGGCGGTCGGAGGTGTCGTAGTCGGTGGAGACCGTCTCGGGGTTGCAGTTGACCATCACCGCCTCGTAGCCGAGCTTGCGGAAGCTCTGCGCGGCGTGGACGCAGCAGTAGTCGAACTCGATTCCCTGGCCGATCCGGTTCGGGCCCGAACCGAGGATTACGACGCTCTGCTTCTCGCGCTCGGGCTCCGGCGGCGCTTCGTCGATCTCGCCCCAGGTCGAGAAGTAGTAGTTAGAAGCCGCCTCGACCTCGCCGGCGCAGGAATCAACGCGACGGAAGCTTGGCTCGACGCCCAGCTCGTGCCTCTTGGCGCGTAGCTCCAGCTCGTCGCAACCGGCCGCGTCGGCGAGCTCGGCATCCGAAAGGCCGAGGCGCTTCAGTCGCAGCAACTCGCCGGCGTCGAGGTGCTCGAGCGTCGGCACGCGCGCCAGCGCTAGGCGGATGTGCTCGATCTCGTTCTTGAACCAGGGATGGACTCCGTCGGGAATATCGTCCAGCTCGAGCCAGGGCGAAATCACGCCGACATCGAGCTCGCGCGACCGCCGCGCCTTGAGGAAGGCCTCGCCGAAGGTGCGCCCGATGCCCATCGCCTCGCCGACCGACTTCATCTGCGTGCCCAGCGTCGAGTCGGCACCGGGGAACTTCTCGAAGGCGAAGCGCGGGAACTTGACCACTACATAGTCGAGCGTAGGCTCGAAGGAAGCCGGCGTCGTCTTGGTCAGGTCGTTGGGGATCTCGTCGAGCGTGTAGCCGATGGCCAGCTTCGCGGCCACCTTGGCGATCGGGTAGCCGGTGGCCTTGGAGGCCAGCGCCGAGGAGCGCGATACGCGCGGGTTCATCTCGATCACGCGCAGTTCGCCCGTCTCGCGCTCGCGCGCGAACTGGATGTTGGAGCCTCCGGTCTCGACCCCGACCGCGCGGATGATCGCGATCGAGGCATCGCGCAGCTCCTGGTAAGCCTCGTCGCTGAGCGTCATCTGCGGCGCCACGGTGACCGAGTCGCCGGTGTGGACGCCCATCGGGTCGAGATTCTCGATCGAGCAGACGATGACCACGTTGTCGATGCGGTCGCGAATCACCTCCAGCTCGAACTCGTCCCAGCCTCGCACCGACTCCTCCACCAGGACTTGGGTGATCGGGCTTTCGGACAGGCCGATCGCAACCTGGCGCTCGAGTTGGGCGCGGGTCGAGACGAAGCCGCCACCGTGCCCGCCCAGGGTGAAGGCGGGACGAACGACCGCCGGCAGGCTCACTCCGACCAGATCAGAAAGCTGAGTGACGATGCGCGACTCGGGCACGCGCAGGCCGACGCCCTGGACGGCATCGCGAAAGAGCAGGCGATCCTCGGCGCGGCGGATGACCTCCACCGGCGCTCCGATCAGCTCGATCCCCAGCTCGTCGAGCACTCCCGCCTCGGACAGCTTGATGGCCAGGTTGAGCGCCGTCTGACCGCCGAGCGTCGGCAGAAGCGCATCGGGCCGCTCGCGCTCCAGCACCGCGGTCACTCCGGCCACGTCGAGCGGCTCCAGGTAGGTGCAGTCGGCAAAATCGGGATCGGTCATGATCGTGGCCGGGTTGGAGTTGACGACGATCGTGCGGAAGCCCTCCTCGCGCAGCACCTTCAGCGCCTGGCAGCCGGAGTAGTCGAACTCGCAGGCCTGCCCGATCACGATCGGGCCCGAGCCGATCACGCAGATCGATTTCAGATCCTTACGCCTAGGCACGCTCGGCGCCCTTCCTGCGGCAGAGCTCGGCGATCCAGTCTTCGATCAGCGGCCGCGCATCGTGCGGGCCGGGGCTGGCCTCGGGGTGGAACTGCACCGAGTGTGCGTCGAGCTTGGGGTACGAGAGCCCCTCCACGGTGCCGTCGTAGAGCGAGACGTAAGTCGCTTCCTTGTCGTCGGAGGGGGCGACTGCGAAGCCGTGATTCTGGCTGGTGACGAGCACGCGCCCGCTGGCGTGATGCAGCACCGGATGATTCGCTCCGCGGTGGCCGAAGGGCAGCTTGTAGGTCTGGTGATCGGTCGCCAGGGCAAGGAGCTGGTGACCGAGGCAGATGCCGAAGACGGGGACATTCCCAAGCAGCTCGCGAATCGTCGCGATCTCGGCGACGAGCGGCTCGGGGTCGCCGGGGCCGTTAGAGAGCAGGACGCCGTCGAATCCGGCCAGGGTGTCCGAGTCCGCGTCGTGCGGCATGACCGTCACCTTGGCGCCCGCGCTGACAAGCCGGCGCAGGATCGAGCGCTTGGTGCCGTAGTCGATCACGGCGACCGATACCAGCCCGGCGTCGGAGTAGACGATCGGCTCTGTCGTGGAGACCTCGGCGGCCAGCGCCCGGCCGGCCATTTTTGGCTGCTCGAGCACGGTCTCGAGGGTCTCGTCGTAGGAGCTCGCCCCGGCGGCCACCGCCGCTCGCATCGACCCGCGCTCGCGTAGGTGCAGCACGAGCGAGCGGGTGTCGATTCCCGTCAGCGCGACGATGCCGTTGTCGCTCAGCCAATCCGTCCAGGCCGGTCCGCGCGCCTCGCGCATGATCGCCGCCCTGGCCTGGGGCCGCGCCGACTCCGAGCGGCCGCGGGCGACGCCGTAGTTCCCGACCATCGGCGCGGTGAAGCAGATCAGCTGCTCGGCGTAGCTGGGGTCGGTGAGGATCTCCTGGTAGCCGGTCATCGCCGTGGCGAAGACCGCCTCGCCGAAGGCTGTTCCGTCGGCGCCCACCGACTCACCGCGAAAGGCCGTCCCGTCCTCGAGCAAGACGTAGCCTTCGGTCGCAAGCTCTCTCATGCGGTCACCCTCTCGGATCCGCAGACCACGCGCCCGGCCGCGACGGTGAGGACCACCTCTCCCCGGAGTGCCTCTCCGAGCAGCCAGGAATTGGCGGAAAGCGAGCGGAAGCGCTCCTCCCGCACCAGCCATGTCGCTTCCAAGTCGAGCAGCACCAGGTTGGCCGGCTCGCCCACGCCGATGCGCGGCACCGGCAAGTCGAAGGCTTGAGCCGGGCCGGCCGACATGCGATCGAGCAGCGTCTCGAGCGGAAGTAGCCCGGGCTCGACCAAGTGTGTGTAGAGCGCGGCGAAGGCCGTCTCCAGGCCCGTAACGCCGGACGGCGCCGCCTCGAAGGGAACGTCCTTCTCCTGGCGGGCGTGCGGAGCGTGATCGGTGGCGATACAGGAGATCGCTCCCGACCTGAGCGCCTCGATCAGGGCCAGGCGATCGGTCTCGGAGCCGAGCGGCGGGTTCATCTTCAGATTGGTGTCGAGCGTACGAACGGCCTCATCGGTGAGGCAGAGGTGATGCGGAGTGACCTCGGCGCTCACCTGGACTCCGTCGACGAGTGCGCGGCGAAGCAGCTCAACCGACTCGCTCGTAGAGAGGTGCATGAGGTGGATCGGCTGTCCCTCGTAAGCCGCCAGCGCCAGGTCGCGCCCAACCGCGACGCTCTCGGCCACCGACGGGTATCCAGCCAGGCCGAGCTCGGCCGAGACGGCGCCTTCGTGCATCTGGCCACGGCTCGAGAGTGTTTTCTCCTCGCAGTGCAGCGCCAGCCGGCGCCCGGTCGAGCCCGCGTACTGCAGCGCGCGGCGCATCAACGCGGCCGAGCGCACGGGTTGCCCGTCGTCGCTGAAGGCGGCGGCGCCGGCATCTGCCAGCTCGCCCATCTCGGTCAGTTCTTCGCCCTTGAGCCCGCGCGAGATCGCGGCCATGAAGCCGGTGGGAATCTGCGCCTCCTCCTGCGCTTGCTCGATCAGAGCTCCCAGGACGGCCGCGTTGTCGACCGTCGGCGAGGTGTTGGGCATGGCCAGGATCGCGCAGTAGCCGCCGGCTGCGGCGGCCGCGCTGCCCGACGCGATCGTCTCCTCGTCCTCGCGGCCGGGCGTGCGCAGGTGCACGTGCGGATCGACGAAGGCAGGAGCCAGTATCAATCCCTCGGCCTCGACCGCCTTGCCCGCGCTCTTCTTGCCGCCCGGCTGGGCGAGCTCTGTGATCGTGCCCTTCTCGATCTTCACGTCGAGCAGCGCGTCCACTCCCGCACCGGGGTCGAGCACGCGGGCGCCGCAAATCGTGAGCGAGCCGTGCGCGGCGGCCTTGCTGTGCAGGATCATCAGGCGACCTCGTTCATGTCCACCGTGGGCGCCAGTGAGACGGGGCCTTGCGTCAGTAGGTCATAGAGCACCGCCATGCGCACCACTAGCCCCGAGCGAACCTGCGTTGTGATCAGCGACTCGGGCGAGTCGACGACCCGGGCGTCGATCTCGACGCCGCGGTTGACCGGGCCGGGATGCATCACGACCTGCCCCGGCCGCAGCCGCGCGGGAGTGATGCCCCAGCGGGCCGTGTACTCGCGCAGGCTGGGCACGAAGTTCGCGCCCGCCGCGATCCGCTCTTGCTGCATCCGCAGCACGTAGACCACGTCGGCTGTCTCGATCCCGGAGATATCACTGGAGACCTCGCAGCCGATCTGCTCGAAACCGCGCGGGATCAGCGCCGGCGGCCCGATGCAGATCGAGCGCGCGTCGACCAGGTTGAGCGCCTGCACCAGCGAGCGGGCGACTCGCGAGTGCATGACGTCGCCGACGATCGCCACCTGCAATCCGGAGAGGTGCCCCAACGCCTCCTGCATGGTGTAGAGATCGAGCAGTGCCTGGGTCGGGTGCTGGTGCTTGCCGTCGCCGGCGTTGACGACGTGGGCGCTCGTCGTCTCGGCGATCAGCTTCGGCGCGCCGATCTGGGGATGGCGGACGACGATCACGTCGGGCTGAAAGGCGGTCAGAGTTCGGGTGGTGTCTTTCAGCGACTCGCCCTTCTCGACCGAAGAACCGCTGGCCCGCATCGTCATCACGTCGGCCGAGAGCCGCTTGGCCGCCAACTCGAAGCTGGAGGCTGTCCGAGTCGAGGACTCGTAGAAGACGTTGACGATCGTGCGCCCGCGCAGCGTCGGCAGCTTCTTCATCTCGCGCTCCAGCGAGCGGGAGAAGTTGCGTGCCGTGGCGAGCAGCCGCTCGACGATCTCGCGGTTCAGGTCGTCGATTGAGATCAGGTGCCTCTTCGGTGCCGACGAGACGGTGCTCGTCTCGCCCGCGATCACACGTATCTCAGCCATCTTGCGCTACCTCCGCGAGCGAGGGGATGAGCAGGACGGCGTCCTCGCCGTCGACTTCCGCGAGGCGAACCTGGATGCTCTCTCTGTGCGAGGTGGGCAGGTTCTTGCCCACGTAGTCGGGACGGATGGGAAGTTCGCGGTGGCCGCGGTCGATCAGCACGGCCAGCTGAACGCGCTCGGGCCGCCCGTAGTCGAACAGGGCCTCGATCGCCGCTCGGATCGTGCGACCGGTGTAAAGGACGTCGTCCACCAAAACGCAGGTCTTTCCCTCGAGCGGAAAGTCGAGCGCCGTCGCGCGCACGACCGGCTGCGGATGGAGCGGCGCCTCGCCGCCTCGCACCTGTACGTCGTCGCGGTAGAAGGTGATGTCGATCACGCCCAGCGCGATCGTGTGACCGGTCCGCTCGGCGATCAGGCGTTGCAGGCGCTTGGCAATCGGAACGCCTCGGCAGTGAATGCCCACCAGCGCAAGACGCTCGAGATCGTCGGCTTGCTCGATCAGCTCGTGCGCGATGCGCGTCAGGGTGCGCTCGATCGACTCGGCGTCGAGAACGATCTTCCCGACCACGCCGCCGGCGGAATTCAGGACACGCACCGGGTCGCGGGCCTACATACGGCTGGGTAGATCATCTCTTCTCCTTTCCGGCCTCTCTGGACCGGGTTAAAGGCTGCCTCGGCAAGAGTAGCGCCTGGCAGCGACTGTGGGAAGGCTGAGCAGTTTTTTAGGGTGGCTCGTACTCGGAGAGCGAAGCGAGCGGAGCCGGCGCGAGCCGTCCCAGCCCGCCCGAGAGCGCGATCAATGCGGCCGCGGCGCCGAGGGTCACCGTGAGCGCCAGCCTCAGCGAAGTGACGCTCGCCAGTCCGCCGACGATCGGCGAGACGAGCAGGAAGGCGGGCCAGGCCGTGAACATGACTGCGGCCAGACCCTGCCCCTCGGGCAGCGGTAGTTGGCCGGCGGCCCTGAACAGCGTCGGCGACTGGCAGGAGAGTCCGAGTCCGAACAGAGCGAACCCGAGTAGCGCCGCGAGCGTTGAGTGGACGACCAACGCCAGCGCCAGCCCACAGACCGCGATGGATCCTCCCAAGCGAACGAGCCCGCCCACTCCCATCCTCAGGACGAGCTTGTCGCCCAGCAGACGGCCGACCGTCATGGTCAACGAGTAGGCGCCGAAGGTGAGGGCGGCAATCGCGGCGGAGGCGCCGATCGAGTCCTTCATGTAGACACTGCTCCAGGAGGTTGCCGTCCCCTCGCAGAAGAGCTCGAAGAAGGCGACCACGATGATGATCGCAAGCGGAAGCGAGAGGCGGGCGCGTTGGCGCTGCGCCCGCGGCGTACGCTCGGTCTCGATCAGGAAGAAGCCGATGGCGAACGCAAGCGCCAGCAGGAGGCAGGACATGACCAGGAGGTGGATCCGATAGGGGACGCCGAAGTGCACCACCGCGGCCGCGACCAGGGCGCCCACCATCATTCCGATCGAGAAGGCGCCGTGCATGGTCGAGAGGATCGTGCGCCGGTAGCGAGTCTCGAGCGCCACCGCCTGCGCGTTCATGCTTACCTGCACGAGGCTGTTGCAGGCGCCCATGACGATCAGCGCCAGAACCAGGAGCGAGACCGAGGGCGCCAGTGCGATGAAGGCGTAGGACAAAGACGTCAGCGGCGCCGAGATCTTGAGCAGCAGACGACTACCGATGCGGGCGCTGAGAAAGCCGGCGGACGGCGTTCCCACGATCGAGCCGATGGTCGTGCAGGCGAGCAGTAAGCCGAGGCGGGCCGGCGAGAGGTGGAAAGCGCTCTTGATCGCCGGAATTCGCGCCGACCAGGTACCGATAAAGACGCCCGTCGAGGCGAAGATGGCGGAGAGCGCTGCGCGGGCCTGGCGGTTGGTAGCCATGAAACTGAGGCTACATGGACTCCGCCGACCCTTCTTGCCCAACCTCTCCGGTCCGTCGATCAGCCGCCGGTTACATCGTCTCGGGTGCCTCGACGCCGATCAGGTCGAGGCAGCGGGCGATCACCGCGCGGGTCGCCTGGCAGATACCGAGCCGGAAGGACTGGGCGCGCGAGCCGATTACGCGGCGGTGGTGATAGAAGCGGTGGAAGTCGTCGGCGAGGCGGATCGCGTAGGTGGGAATGGCCTGCGGCGAGCGCCGCTCGGTCGCCTCGCGCACTACGTTCGGGAACTCGACGAGGCGCTTAAGCAGCCCCTTTTCCTCCTCCGACAGCTCCTGCGGCGGCTCCGCGTCGGCCTCGATCGTCCCCCCCGCCTTGGCCAGGATGCTCGAGATCCGGGCGTGTGCGTACTGAACGTAGTAGACGGGGTTTTTCTGCGAGTGCTCGGCCGCCAGTTCGACGTCGAGCTCGATCGTCTGGTCGGGGCCGCGTGAGACGAGGTACCAGCGGGCGGCGTCCAGCCCGACCAACTCGATCAGCTCGTCGAGCAGAACAACGTCGCCGCGGCGCTTGGACATCTTCTTCGTACGGCCGCCTTCGACGATGTGCACCAGCTGATAGAGGATGACCTCGACCTTCCCGGGATCGTCGCCGAGCAGGCGCGCCGCAACACGGAACCACTCGCGCACTCCGTGGTGGTCGGCTCCGAGCACGTAGATCGCCCGCTCGAAACCGCGCTCCAACTTGTCGGCCAAATAAGCGAGGTCGGCCGCCTCGTAGGTCGGGTTGCCGCCGCGCTCGGGCGAGCGCACCAGCACGCGATCCTTCTCGTCGTCGAGCGCGCTCGAGCGGACGAAGAGAGCGCCCTCTGAGGTGTAGGTATCGAGCTTCTCGAGCAGCGCGGGCAGGCGTTTCTCCATCTCGCTCTGGTAGGCCCAGTTGTCGATCTGAACACGGAAATGCTCCAGTGTCTGGCCGATCGATTTGATCATCGACGGCACCGGGTCTCCCTGACTCTTCGCGATCTCGAAGACGTAGTCGCCGAGGTAGCCGCCTTCGGGCGGCTCCTCCCCGTGCCGCCTGGCCTCGACCGAGGCGCGAAAGAGATCGATCTGTGTGCCGTGATCGTTGACGTAGTACTCGCGCTCGACCTCGTTGCCGCCGAAGGTGAGCAGGCGCGCCAGCGAGTCGCCGTAGGCGGCGTTACGCCCCGACCCGACGGTTAGCGGGCCGGTCGGGTTGGCCGAGACGAGCTCTACCTGAATTCGTTCGAGATGTTGCGAGGAGGCAGCGCCGTAACGGCCTTCAGCGGCCAGCATCTCCGCCAGCGCCTCGCCGTACCAGCCGGCATCGAGAAAGAGGTTGAGAAAGCCCGGGCCGGCGACCTCGGCGCGCTCGACCCCGTTGATCTGCTCGGCCGCCTGCCTCAGCTCTTCGGCCAGCTCGCGCGGGCTCGTCCGGCGCTCGGGCGCCAGACGAAGGGCGACGTTGGTAGCGAAGTCACCGTGCTTGGGATCGCTCGGCCGCTCCAGCTCGACCGCAGCGCCGACCACGCCGGCCAACTCGCCGGCCAGACGCTCGAGTGCGAGGCTCATCTGGGCTCCCGCTCTTTAGGGGTGAACAGCTCTTCCAGGGCGCGCAGCTCGGACGCGTTCCCCACTCCGATGATGACGTCGGCCTCTTCCAGCGGCAGCGTCGGTGACGGTGTGGCGTCGAAGGAGCCGTCGGCCTTGCGGACGGCGATGATCCTGGCGCCGGTAGCGTCGCGGACGCGCAGCTCGGCGATCGTCTTGCCGAGGTGGCGGCAACCGGGCGTGACGACTATCTCCTCGAACTGAATCGCGCTTCCACCGACCGTGGAGGCCGCGTCGAGGTAGGCCGCGACCTGCGGCTTCAGCACCAGCTTGGCCATCTCGCGCCCGGCGGTCGAGTAGGGCTGAACGATTCGGTCGGCGCCGGCCATGCGCAGCTTCTTGGCGGCGTCGTCATCAGAAGCCCGGGCAACGATCAGCAGCTCGGGGTGGGTGGCGCGGGCGGACAGCGTTATGTAGAGATTGTCGACGTCGGAGTCGGCGGAGGCCACCAGGCCCTTTGCTCGCTCGATGCCCGCGGCGACCAGATTCACGTCCTCGGTGCCCGAGCCCTCGATCAGCACGTCGCCGTTCTTTCGCGCCGCCTCGAGCGCATCCTCGTGAAAGTCGACGACGACGTACGGCTCGCCCGACTCGCGGATCTCGCGCGCGGCGCGGCGACCGACGCGCCCGTAGCCGCAGATGATGAAGTGGTTGTGCATCGCTCCGATCGTCAAGCGTTTCCTCCGTTCTTGCCACGCTCCCGTCACGAGACCACGCGCGATCGCCTCCGCGATCGCTCCCGCGACGTAGAGGAAGATTGCCACGCCCAGGAGGATCATGCCGATCGTGAAGATCCTCTCGCCGTTCGAGTGGGGAGCCGTGTCGAAGCCGCTCAGCGAGACGGCCACGAGCGAGCGGTAGAAAGACGCGACCCAGCCCTCTCCGAAACCATGAAATCCGAACGTGCCCACGATCAGTACGCAGAAAAGGGCAACGAGGGCAAGCGCAAAGCGCCGCAAGCCGACACTTTTTAGGTTCTTCATGATCTCGGCCTGTATCGTAGAGGTATGGACGGCGAGGGACCAGAGAGGCACCTGAACATCCATCTCGATCCGGAGCGCCTGGCGGGCGTCTACGCGAACTTCGCCAACGTCAGTTTTTCCGACTACGAGTTCACGATCACCTTCGCCCGTATCGATCACGAGGTCGAGGAAGGCGACGTACCGGGCGTAGTCGTTTCGCGCGTGAACCTTTCGCACACCTTCATGCGCGAGCTGCTCGACGCGATGGAGGACAACTGGTCGAAGTGGACGACGACGCAGGGGATCAAGAATCTTCCCGAGACGCCGCCCTCTTCCGAGTTCAGCTAGGAGCGAGCGAAGCGCATGCGCGTCGCCGTCATCTCCGATGTCCACTCCAACCTGCACGCGCTCGAGGCGGTGCGGCGAGAGATCGAGCGTGAGCGGCCGGACGAGGTCTGGAACCTCGGAGACAGCGTCGGCTACGGTGCGAGGCCGAGCGAGTGTTGCGAGATACTCGCGCGCCTGACGACCCACTCTCTTGTCGGCAATCACGATCTGGCTGCGATCGGGCGGCTCTCGCTGGCCGGCTTCTCACCGGTTGCCGCCGCGGCGGCGGCCTGGACGCAGCAGCATCTCAGCGAGAGCGCGACCGCCTACCTGACGGGCCCGGAGCCCTCGAGCAAGCTGGTCGGCTGCGAGCTCTACCACGGTAGTCCGCGGGAGCCGGTCTGGGCCTACGTGCTGAGAGCCGCCGGCGCCGCCGACGCCTTTTCGCTCAGCAGCGAGCCGCTGGTGCTCGTCGGCCATTCTCATTTCGCTCTGGCCGCCTCGCTGATTGACGGGCAGCTGGAGTTTGACTTGGCGCCCGAGGGAACTGTCGTCGACCTTACCGTCGGCCGCCGGCTGCTCAATCCCGGCTCGGTCGGTCAGCCCCGCGACGGCGAACCGAGGGCGGCCTACCTACTGCTCGACCTGGACACGGGCCGGGCCGAGTTCAGACGAGTCGAATACGAGATCGAACGGACGCAGAGCGAGATTCGAGCGGCTGGACTACCGGAGCAGCTTGCCAGGCGGCTCTCGCGCGGTCTTTAGGAAGTCGTCGCGCGCTCAGTTCAGGTCGGCGCTTGTCGTCTCGCTCTCGCCCATGGTCGAGAGCCCGACGCCTTGCTCTTCTAGCGCCTGCTGAACCTCTTCGCGAGCCTTGAAGATGCGCCACTTGACGGTGGCCAGCGTCACGTCCAGCGTGTCGGAAATCTCGTTGTAGGAGAGCCCCGCAATGTCGCGCAGGAGCAGCGCCTCTTTGAGATCGGGACTCAGCTTCTCGACCTCGTCGAGGAGAATCTCGATTGCCTCGTTCTGCTCGATCGGAGCGTCTACGACTTCGAGCTGGGGCGCGTCTTCGATCGCCACGAGGGTTCGCGGCCGGCGCTCCACGGCGCGTATCTCGTCGATCACGCGGTTCTTGGCCACCTGAAAGAGCCAGGTCGTGAAGCGCGCGCGGCGCGAGTAGCCGCGAAGCCCGCGAAAGACGCGCAGGAAGACATCCTGGGTCAGGTCCTCGGCCAGCGTGCGATCGCCGACCATGCGAAGCACGTAGTTGAAGATCGGCGCCTCGTAGGCTTGAACGATCAGGGCAAAGGCGCGCTCGTCGCCGTGTTGCGCTCTGCGGATGATTGCCATATCGGGCTGCTGAATGGCCATGGCAGCCTGAGTATAGTCCCGTATATTCGACTATTGAATGACCGAAACCCCTGTCATAGCTAAGGGTTTCGTAAGATTTAGCAGGGCAATTGCGGTCGGTACGAGGTCCGATAGCTCGCCGCCCAAGCGAAGCGAGGCGCCCTCGATGGTGACCACCAGCGGTACGTCGCTGGTGGTGTGAGCCGTGAAGGGAGAGACGCCGTCATCGTCCAGCATCTTCTCGCTGTTGCCGTGATCGGCGGTGATCAGACAGACACCGCCCTGGGCCTGGACGGCCGCCACTACCTCGCCGAGGCACCTGTCCACCGCCTCCACGGCCTTGATCGTGGCCGAGATGTCTCCGGTGTGACCGACCATGTCGGCGTTGGCGAAGTTGACGACGGCGAAGGCGTACTTGCCGCTGCCGATCGCCTCGCAGAAGCGCCGCGCCACCTCCGGCGCCGACATCTCCGGCTTCTTGTCGTAGCTCGGGACCTCGCGCGGCGAAGGCACCAGGATGCGATCCTCGCCGGGGAACTCCTCCTCGCGCCCGCCGTTGAAGAAGTAGGTGACGTGAGCGTACTTCTCGGTCTCGGCCATGTGCAGCTGCTTGAGCCCGTTCTCGGCGATCACCTCGGCCATCGTGTCGGGAACTTCCTCCTCGCCGTAGGCGACGGGGCAGTCGAGCTCTTCGTCGTAGCGCATCATCGTCGTCAGGTCATAGCCACGCTCGAGCAGCTTGCTCGAGAGCTGGCGCGCCCGGTCGGGGCGGAAGTTGAAGAAAATGAGCGCGTCCTTCTTGCCGATGCGCGGCCGCCCGTCGAGCACGATCGGCTTGATGAATTCGTCGCTGACGCCCTCGTTGTAGCTCTCCTGGATCGCCGCGGCGGGGTCGGAGGCGTGCTTTCCCGTACCGTCGATCAGCGCATCGAGAGCGATCTCGATTCGATCCCAACGCTTGTCGCGGTCCATTGCGTAGTAGCGGCCCATTACGCTGGCGATCCGCTCGGATGGGAGCTCGGCGATGTCTTTTACCGCCGCGTTGGGCGATACGTCGCGCCCGTCGGTGAAGGCGTCGACGAAAGTCTTCTCGTACATCCCCTGCCGCTTGGCCATCTCCAGCAGCGCGCGCAGGTGATTGATGTGAGAGTGGACGCCGCCATAGGAGACCAGACCGAGCAGGTGGACGTTTCCGCCCCGCTCCTGCGCCCGCCGAAAAGCGGCCAGGAGCACCTTGTTCTCGAGCAGCTCTCCGCTTTCGACGTCGTCGTTAAGGCGCTGCAGGCTCTGCTTGAGGATGCGACCCGAGCCGATCGTCAGGTGGCCGACCTCGGAGTTGCCCATCTGTCCCTCGGGCAGGCCGACCGCGGCGCCGGAGCACTTGATGGTCTCGTGCGGATAGGTGGCCAAGAGCTTGTCGTAGACAGGCGTGTCGGCCAGCGAGACGGCATTGCCCGGGCCGGAAGGCGCCGCGCCCCAGCCGTCCAGGATGATCAGTGCGACCAGCGGCACCGGCCCGGGCGACGCGGGAGCTTTCGGTCCCCCGTCGCCCGTAGCAGGCGCGGATTTGTTCATGCGACGACCGAAGCGGCCGCGCAGAGCGAGGCGAAGGTGTCGGCGTCCAGCGAAGCGCCGCCGACGAGAGCGCCGTTGACGTTGGGCTGGCTCATCAGCTCGCCCGCGTTGTCGGGCTTGACCGAGCCGCCGTAGAGAAGCGGCACGTCGATGATGCCGCGGATGAAGGCGTGCGCCTCCTCGGCCTGAGCTGGTGAGGCCGTCTTGCCGGTGCCGATGGCCCAGACGGGCTCGTAGGCGATGACCAGCCGCTCGTGCACGCCGACCTGCTGCACGATCGGGGCCAGCTGGCGCGCCAGCACGGCCTCGGTCTCGTTTGCGTCACGCTCGCTCTCCAGTTCGCCGACGCAGGCAATCACCTTGAGGCCGGCGTCGATCGTGGCCTTGGCTCTTTTCGCCACCGTGTCGTCGGTCTCGCCGAAGTACTGGCGCCGCTCGGAGTGGCCGACGATCGAGCCGGCGGCAGCGAGCTCGGTCAGCATCCCGGTCGAGATCTCGCCGGTGAAGGCGCCGTTCTCGGCCCAATGGACGTTCTGAGCGTAGACGTCGATACCGCTCCCGGCGAGCTCCTCGATCGCGTTAGCAAGCGAGACGTAGGGCGGGCAGACGGCGATGTCGATGCCTTCGACGTCGCCGATCGACTCGCGGAGTGAGCGGCAGAAGGTCTTCGCCTCCGACGGGGTCTTGAACATCTTCCAGTTACCGGCGATCAGCATTCGTCTCTCCTCACGCTTCTGGGATTGCTAGGACGCCGGGAAGTTCCTTGCCCTCGAGCAGCTCGAGCGAAGCGCCGCCGCCGGTCGAGACCCAGGAGATTCTGTCGGCGACTCCGGCCTCTTCGATGGCGCGGACTACGTCCCCGCCGCCGACGACCGAGTGTGCACCGGAGTCCGCGACTGCCTCGGCGATCGCGCGGGTGCCCTCGGCGAACTTCGGGAACTCGAACACGCCCATCGGGCCGTTCCAGAAGATCGTCTTGGCCTTGGCGATGATCGAGCAGAAACGCTCGCGGGTGCGGGGGCCGATGTCGAGCCGCTGCCAGCCCTCGGGAACGTCGAAGTAGTCGACGACCCTGGTGTTGGCGTCGGGCGAGAAGTCATCGGCGATTACCGTGTCGTCCGGCAGTTCGACGTCGCGGCCGACCGGGTTGTCGGCGTGCACCTGCTCGGCCATCTTGCCACCGATCAGGAGCTCGTCGGCCCGCTCGCCCAGCTTGCGCAGGACGCCGATCTTGTCCTCGACCTTGAGCCCGCCGACGATCACGACGAAGGGCCGATCGACCTCGCCGAGCAGCTTGCCGAGCTCGTCCAGCTCTTTCTCGAGCAGCAGGCCGGCGTAGGCCGGCAGCAGGTGGGCGACTCCTTCGGTGGAGGAGTGCGCCCGGTGCGCGGAACCGAAGGCGTCGTTGACGTAGACGTCGGCCAGCGAAGCGAGTTGCTTCGCGTACTCGGGGTCGTTCTTGGTCTCGCCCGCTACGTAGCGGGTGTTCTCCAGCACGCAGATCGGCGCACTCGGGTCGTCGAAGGCGACCTCGCGCCCGAGCAGCTCGGCGAGCCGGGCTGCAACGGGCTTGAGTGAGAACTTCGGATCTGCGACGCCTTTCGGCCGCCCGAGGTGCGAGCAGCAGATGACGTTAGAAGCACCTTTCTCGAACAGGAGCCGGAGCGTCGGCAGCGCCGCGCGAATGCGCGTGTCGTCGGCGACCTTGCCCTCCTCGAGGGGAACGTTGAAATCGACGCGAACGAGGACGCGCTTGCCGGCGACGTCAGCGTCACGTACGGAACGTGGCTTGTGCACGGTTTTCGACCTCCCGGCCTAGATCAGTTTGCCGACGAGATCGACGAGGCGGCAGCTGTAGCCCCACTCGTTGTCGTACCAACCGAACACCTTGGCCATCTTGCCGCTGGCCATGGTCAGCCCGCTGTCGAAAATGCAGGAGTAGGGCGAGTTGACGATGTCCGTGGAGACGATCGGATCCTCGGTGTACTCCAGGTAGCCCTTGAGCGAGCCGGCGGAGGCGGCCTGCTTGAAGGCGGCGTTGATCTCCTCGGCGGTCACTTCCTTGCTCAGCCGCACGACGAAGTCGGTGATCGAGCCGGTCGGAACCGGAACGCGCATCGAGATGCCGTCAACTTTTCCCTTCAGGTCGGGCAGAACGAGACCGATCGCGCGGGCGGCTCCGGTCGAGGTCGGGATCTGGTTGATCGCGGCCGAGCGGGCACGGCGCAGGTCCTTGTGCGGGAAGTCGAGGATGCGCTGATCGTTGGTGTAGGCGTGGATCGTCGTCATGAAGCCCTGCTCGATGCCCCAGTTCTCGTGCAGCACCTTCGCCATCGGCGCGATGCAGTTGGTCGTGCACGAGGCGTTGGAGATGATGTGGTGCTTTTCGGCGTCGTAGAGCTCGTCGTTGACGCCCAGCACGATCGTGATGTCGGGATCGGTCGCGGGCGCCGAAATGACGACCTTCTTCGCTCCGGCATCGAAGTGCGGCTGAACCTGCTCGCGGCTGCGGAAAACACCCGTCGATTCGAGCACCACGTCGGCGCCCAGCTTCTTCCAGGGCAGATCCGCCGGATTCTTCTCGGCGAAGACGGGGAAGGACTCGCCGCCGGCATGGATGCGGTCGCCTTCGACCTTGACCTCGCCCGGGAACCTTCCCTCGACCGAGTCGTACTTAAGTAGGTGAGCCATCGTCTTGAGGTCGCCGAGGTCGTTCACGGCGACGACTTCGATGTCGGCACCCATCTGTGCCTGGGCGCGGAAGAAAGCACGCCCGATACGTCCAAAACCGTTGATTCCTACGCGAGTCGCCATTCGAATTCCCTTTCGTCTTTTTTCTGTCTTTAAGCTCGTTGTCGAGTGTAGCGGCGGTCGACTGATATCTGTTGATCAGAGCGGTTCCGAGGCCGCTTAAAGGCCGTTAGTGGCTCTTTGTCGCAAGCTCTTGCAACCGGCGGAGACGGCCGTGCAGCGTCGGCTTGGGTATCTGGGCTCGTTGTGCGAGCTCCGCAACCGAGCGCTGCGGGTTGTTTAACCGTAGCTGGGCCGCCTCGCGCAGTGGCGGAGAGAGGCGCTCCAGCTCTCCCCTGCGCTGGAGGCGGCGTACTGCGCGAAGTTGAGCGAGAGCCGCCTGACTGGCGCGGGCGATGTTGGCCTGGTCGGCATTGGCGAGCCTGTTGGCGCCTGCGCGCGCCTCACCGATGACTGAGCGCTCGGCCAGGTAAAGCGCAGCCTCGGAGGCGCCGGTCAGCGCGAGCAGGCCGGTGACGGCATCGCCGCCCTTGGCGTAGGCGACGGCGTGTCGATCACGCTCGGCGACCTGCAGCTCGATTCCCTCTCGGGCCGCGATCTCGGTCAGAAAGATCGCTCCCTCGACGCTGGTCGTGCGAATCTCGAGATGGAGTGAAGGCGGCGCGCTGAGCGAGCCCGAGCCGAGCAATGCCCCACGCAGATAGGCGGCGCGGCAACAGGCGCGGGCGATCACCCGAGCGGGCGGAGTCTCGATCGGCGCCAGGCCCGCGTCGAGCACGCCCGCCTCGTTCAGGAGCTGAAGCGCCCGCGGCGAGCCGGGAACGTGCAGCTGGTAGCGGTTGTCGCGGTTGAAGGCGCGCTGACGGTAGGTGCGTATCTCCGAGGAGACGCCGAAGGCACGCAGCGCGGAGAAGGCTCGTCGGGCCACCGCTCCGCCTCCCAGATCGAGATGGACGGAGATCTTCCCCTTGCCCTCGAGATGCGCTCTGCCGGCGCTGTGAAAGAGAGCGGAGAGCTCGGCCAGGCGATCGCAGTCGCGCTTCAGGGCGACGTGGGCAAGCTCCTCGTGCAATTGATCTGAAAGCGGCAACCAGCGAAGCGTAAGGGCCGGGAGTGGTGAGCGGAAGAGCTGGCATGCGTTACCAGTCGATTGATCCGAGCTCTTGGGGCCGTAGAATCACTAACCATGTCCAATCACGCCAGCTTCCACGTTCCCTCGCCGCTCAACGAGCCCATCCTCTCCTACGCGCCCGGGACGCCCGAGCGCCGCGAGATTCGCGCCTGTATCGACGAGATCTCGACCCAGGTAATCGACGTTCCCTGCATCATCGGCGGTAAAGAAATCCGCGGCTCCAACCCCTATCCGGCCGTGATGCCGCACAGGCACGCCCATGTGCTGGCGAATGTTCAGCGCGGCGGTGGCAGCGAAGTGAACAAGGCGATCGCCGCGGCCGCAGCGGCCTGGCCCGCCTGGTCGCGCACCTCGTTCACCGAGCGGGCCGCGATCTTTCTTCGCGCCGCCGAGCTGCTCGCCGGACCCTGGCGCCAGCGTCTGAACGCGGCGACGATGCTCAACCAGTCGAAGACGGCGCACCAGGCTGAGATCGACTCGACCTGCGAGTTGGCGGATTTCTGGCGCTTCAACGTCCACTTCCTGGAGCGCATCTACGACGACCAGCCCGCATCGGCGCCCGGATTCTGGAACCGGATGGAATACCGGCCGCTGGAGGGCTTCGTGCTCGCCGTCACGCCTTTCAACTTCACCTCGATCGCCGGCAACCTCCCGACCAGCCCGGCGCTGGCGGGAAACACCGTGGTCTGGAAGCCGGCCTCGAGCGCCGCTTTCTCGGCCTACCAGGTCATGCTGCTACTGAAAGAAGCCGGACTCCCGGACGGCGTGATCAACCTGGTCTTCGCCGACGGCGCCTCAGTCTCCGAGACGGCGCTTACCAGCCCCGATCTTGCCGGGGTGCACTTCACGGGCTCGACCGCCGTGTTCCAGGCCATGTGGCGAACGATCGGCGGCCAGATCGAGCGCTACAAGAGCTACCCGCGCATCGTCGGCGAGACGGGTGGGAAGGACTTCATCCTCGCCCATCCCTCGGCCGATCCGGATGCTCTCTTCACGCAGGCCGTGCGCGGATCGTTCGAGTATCAGGGGCAGAAGTGCTCGGCCTCGTCGCGGCTCTATGTCCCCTCGAACCTCTGGCCCGCTCTGCGCGAGCGCTTCGCCGCGGAGGTTCCGAAGATCAAGATGGGCGATGTAGCCGAGCTGGAGAACTTCATGGGCGCCGTGATCGATCAGGCCGCCTTCGACTCGCTCTCGGGCGCGATCGAGGAGGCGAAAGCGGCCAAGGAGATGGGGATCGTGGCCGGCGGTGGCTATGACGAGAGTGTCGGCTGGTTCATCGAACCGACGGTGATCGAGACGAGCGACCCCAACTGCAGGCACATTCGCGAGGAGCTGTTCGGCCCGATCCTTACCGTCTATCCCTACGACGAGCGGCGCTGGGCTGAAACGCTCGAGCTGGTGGACAGCACCTCGCCGTATGCCCTGACCGGCTCGGTCTTCGCGACCGATCGCGCGGCCGCCGCCGAGGCCGAGCAGGCGCTGCGGCACGCTGCGGGCAACTTCTACATCAACGACAAGCCGACCGGCGCGATCGTGGGGCAGCAGCCCTTCGGCGGCGCCCGTGCCTCGGGCACCAACGACAAGGCCGGCTCGATCTGGAACCTGATCCGCTGGCTCAGCCCGCGCGCGGTCAAGGAGACCTTCGTCTCGCCCAGCGATTACCGCTATCCGTTCATGGACGCCGGCGACTAGGTCGGACGGAGCACCAGGAAGCCGCCGTGCTTCTTCCGCTCGCCTTTTCGATCCACGCGATTGTTCGCGGCGGTCGGATGTTCTTCAATCACCTGGCTGACGTCGACTGGAGGTATCTGGCCATCGTTGCCGGTCTGCAAGTGGTCAAGATCGGTTGCGCCGCGAAGGCCTGGGAGAACTCGATCGTCGCCGCCTACCCGGGCAAGCGCGTCCACTTCCCGACGATCTTCGGAGCCTTCAGCGCGGGCGTGGCGGTGGGTACGGTGGTGCCGGCGCACGGCGGCGACGCGGTTCGAATAGTGATGGTCAAGCGCCGCGTCCCGAGCAGCACCTACACGACGATCACCTCGACGCTGCTCGTACGCGCCCCCTTCGACATGCTGATGGCAGTCGTCTTCTTCGTCTTCCTCCTGCAGCAGGGCGTGCTGCCCGGCCGCTCGCTTCTCCCCCACCGCCCGGCCTTCGACTTCAGCTGGTTCTTCGGCCACCCGATGGAGGCGATCATCATTCTCTCCACGATCGTCCTGATCCTGACGGCTCTGTTCCTCTGGGCCTGGGTGAGGATTAGCGAGTTCAAGCAGCGCGTGCGCCAGGGCATAAACGGCCTGCTGGACTGGCGCTTCTACCTGCGCCGCATCTTCCCCTGGCAGCTGTCCGACTGGGTGCTGCGGATCGTGATCGTCTTCTTCGCCCTGCGCGCCTTCAACATGCCCGCGACGGTGCACAACTCCCTGCTCGCGCAGGCCACATCGAATCTCTCCACCCTTCTGCCGATCAGCCCTTCGGGGATCGGCACCGAGCAGGCGCTGCTGGTGACCGTGCTGCACGGGGTTGCTCCGGGCACGCTGATCGTGGCCTACAGCGTCGGCACGAGGCTGATCACCAGCCTGATCAACGTCGTGCTCGGCTTCGGCGCGATTCTGATTTTCTTCCACACCCTCCGCTTCCGCCGCTACGTCGACGCGGAACGGAACGGCACCGGGTCGACTTCAACAGGTAAACACTCCCGTTCCCGCTCGCCCTGAGGCGCTCGGCACGGTTTAGGCTCCGCCCGTCTTGTGCAGCTGCGCGTAGACCTGGCGCGCCGTCTTCTCGGGCAGTCCGGGCACCGCGGCCAGCTCGTCGGCGCCCGCGGCGAGGAAGCGCTCGGGCGAGCCGAAGTGATTGAGGATCGCGCGACGCCGCGCCGGTCCCACGCCGCGCAACTCGTCGAAAAGCGAGCTGAAAGATTCGTTCGAGCGGCGCTGCCGGTGGTAGCCGATAGCGAAGCGGTGAGCCTCGTCGCGCAGGCGTTGTAAAAGCTGGAGCCCGGCCGAGTGCCGATCGAGCCGGACGGGCTTGGAGCGACCCGGGACGAATACTTCTTCCTCGCGCTTGGCCAGCGAGACGACGGCGATGCGCTCCGTCTCGGGCAGCTTGCCGAGCGCTTCGAGGGCCGCGCCCAGCTGGGGCTTGCCGCCGTCCACGAGAACCAGGTTCGGCAGCGCCGTGAAGCTCTCGTCGATGTCGATGTCGCCTTCGCCGGGTGAGCCGAGGCGGGCGAAACGGCGGCCGAGCGCTTCCTCCATACCGGCGACGTCGCTCTGACCGGCCAGCGTGCGCAGCGAGAACTTGCGGTAGTGAGCCTTGAGCGGCATCCCGTCGCGGAAGACGACCATTGAGGCCACCGGCGAGGCCTCCTGTAGGTTGGAGATGTCGAAGCACTCGATCCTGAGTGGCAGGCTCTCCAGGTTGAGGGCCTCGCGCAGCTCCTCGAGGGCCTCGATTCGGCGCAGGCGCCCCGTCTCGCGGGCGCGAGCCTCGGAGTCCAGCGCCAGCCTGGCGTTCTCGCTCGCCAGCTCCTGCAGGCGCCGCTTCTCACCCCGCGCCGGCGCTCGCAACTCGACTCTCGAGCCGCGTAAGTCGCTCAGGAAATCGGCCACGCCTTGCAGCCCGCCGGCCTGCGGCGGAACGACGATCAGCGGTGGAATCACCGGCGTCGATCCGTAGTACTCGAGGCAGAAGGCCTCCATGATCGCCGCCTCGTCCTGCCCGGCAACGCTCTCCAGATGAAATCCGTAGCGATCGACCATGCGGCCGCCGCGAAGCGGGAAGACCTGAACCGCGGCACGCTCGCCCTCGATCGCGAGCCCCAGTACGTCCACACTCCCCTCGCCGGGAAGGTCGGCTGCCTGCCGCTCGAGCAGGTGCTGCACCGCCGAGAGCCTGTTTCGATACCTGGCCGCCTCCTCGAACTGCTGCTCGTCGGCCGCCTGCTGCATCGAGCGCTCCAGGCTGCGCTGAATCGGATCGGTGTGGCCGGAAAGGAACTCGACCACCGAGTCGATCAGGACACGGTAGTCGGCGGGCGAGATCAGCCTGACGCAGGGCGCATAGCAGCGATCGATGTGGTAATCGAGGCACGGAATGCCCGAGCGCCGGCCTGGCTTCGGCCCTTCGCAGGGACGGAAACGGAAGACCCTGTTCAGCACGTCGAGCGTGCTGCGCACCTTCTTGGCGTTCGCGTACGGACCGAAGTAGAGGACGCCGCGGCGGTGGCGCTCACGGGTGAACATGACGCGCGGAAACTCGTCCTCGACGGTCACAGCCACGTACGGAAAGGACTTGTCGTCGCGCAGGCGGATGTTGAAGGGCGGACGCCAGCGCTTGATCAGGTTCTGCTCGAGGTGCAGCGCCTCGACCTCGTTGCGGGTCGCGATCGTCTCGATCTCGGCCACCCGCTCGACCAGCTGGGGAATGCCGGCGCGCCCGTCGCCGCCGGGGCGGAAGTAGCTGCGCACGCGCGAGCGCAGCGATTTCGCCTTGCCGACGTAGAGAACGCTCCCCTTCTCGTCGTGGAAGAGGTAGACGCCGGATGCGGTCGGAAGCGACCGCAGCTGCTCGCTGAGCGGTCTGGTCATGCTGCTGCCAGCGTAGTCGCGCCTCAGTAGTACGTGTGCTGGTCGCGCCAGGTGCGCCAGACGGCGAAGCCGCAGAGCGGAAAGACGAGCAGCCAGGCTACGCCCGTCAAGCCGTTGATCTTGAGCGGGTGAGCAGCGAACAGGCGCGCCCCGAAGTAGAGGCCAAGGTTTGTGAGGATGACGAGCGACCCGCCGTAAAAGGTCCACTGAGCCCGCGCGGGCCAGAGTGCGATCTCACCTCGCCGCTCGCGCCAGAAGAGAAAGAGAGCGAACGCGATCGCGAGGAAGAAGGCGATCTGGACCAAGGCGGAGACGACCACCAGTGTCGCGTAGAGCTGAAAGATCATCACCACGCAGACGATCGCGATGATGATCGCGAAGGCGCGAAGGGTGCGGTGCTCGTCTCCGCGACGCAATCTCATGCCCGTCCCACCTGCGCGTGAGCGCGCGGCGCTACGGCTCGAGTTCTCTTCTGAGCGGGGGCGGGTAGAAGGCTCATGAAGAAAAAGCTACCTGCCATGAGGAGGCCATGCGAGATGATTGCCGAGGGAGAGACAGCACCAGACTTCGAGCTCGAGACCGACAGCGGAGAGAGCGTCCGGCTCTCGGATTTCAGAGGCCGGCCGGTAGTCCTCTACTTCTACCCCAAGGACAACACGCCCGGCTGCACGAAAGAGGCCTGCGGTATCCGCGACGCCTGGAGCGAGTTCGAGCGCCGTGGCGCGGCCGTGCTCGGAGTCAGCGCCGACAGCGTCGCCTCGCACGAGCGCTTCAAGGCCAAGTACCACCTCCCCTTCACCCTCCTCGCCGACAGTGAGCACAGGGTCGCCGAGCTGTACGGCACCTGGCAGCCGAAGCACTTCGCCGGAAAGAGCTTCCTCGGCATGGTTCGCGCGACCTTCCTGATCGACACCGAGGGCAAGGTGGCCAGGGTCTGGCCCAAGGTCGATCCGTCCAAGCACGCCGACTGGGTACTGGCGGAACTGCCGGAGTAGCGCGCCCGAATTGCGGTTGTCTTGAATCGGCGCCGGCAAGCCTTCAGTATCCCGCCGGACGTCGCAGTCGTACCTAGCCGGGAGGGGAAACAATGCTCAGGGAGTTCAGGGATTTCCTTCTAAAAGGAAATCTCATCGCGCTGGCCGTCGCATTCGTGATTGGCGCGGCGATCGTCGCACTCGTCAATGCACTGGTCGGCGATCTCATCATGCCGATCGTCGCCGCGATCGTCGGGAAGACGGACTTCAGCTCGCTCACCTTCACAATTCACAAATCCGTCTTCAAGTACGGTGATTTCATATCTGCTCTGATCGCGTTCGTCTCGATCGCCGCAGCAGTCTTCTTCTTCGTCGTCAAGCCGGTTGACGCGGTTAAAGCGCGTTTCGCCAAGCCCGGCGAGGAAGAGCTGAGCGACGAGGAGCGCCGACACCGAGAGCTCCTGAGCGCGCTGCAGGGCCTCAAGTAACGAAGAGCGCTCGCCCAAAGAAGTTTTCGCGCGTCGTGGCGGTGCTGACAGAACAGTCCAGCGGCGTTCCGGCGCGCCGGTAGTGCGGATGAGAGGACTTGAACCTCCACGAGCTTTCGCCCACACGGACCTGAACCGTGCGCGTCTACCAATTCCGCCACATCCGCGCGGCAAGACATTCTAGCCAGCGCGTCGAAACGATCGTGAGCCGCCACCTCGATCGCGCATTGAACGTAGGATTCGCAGGCTTGAAGGTTTCGCTTGTCGCTCTGTTCTGCCTGCTCGCACTGGCAACGGCGGGCAGCTCGGCGACGGTTCCCAGCGCGGCGCCGGAGGCCGAAGTCGTCGTGACTCTCACCTCTCCGTCGCTCGCGGCTGCTTTCCACAGTGGCCAACTTGGCATGCTCGGGGCCAAGCGGCTCGACCTTCACGCCCGCGCCAGCCGCGGCTATCTCGCCCGCCTCGCCCTGAGTCAGGCCGATCTCTCGCGCCTGATCGAGAGGACCGTCCGGGGCGCGAACGTGCGCCGGCACTACCGCATCGTCGCCAACGGACTGGCGGTCACGCTCCCGAGCGACGAGCTGCCGCTCCTCAGCGCCCTGCCGGGCATCGCGCACGTCTATCCCTCCTATCGCTATCGGGCGTTGGAGACCAGCGCAAGCGGCAACGTCTCGGCGGTCGACGCCCCTGCGCTGTGGAAATCAGACCTGTCGAACGCAGGCCAGGGAATCAAGATCGGCATCATCGACGACGGCATCGACCAGACTCATCCCTTCTTCAACCCGACGGGATACACCTACCCGAGCGGCTACCCGAAGGGAAACAGCTCGTATACGACGGCCAAGGTGATCGTCGCTCGCGCCTTCGCCGCATCCGGTCTCGACTACGCATACGCCTCTCTACCCGTCGATCCCAAGTACACCTCGCACGGCACCTATGTCGCCGGAATCGCGGCTGGAAACGTCAATACGGTCGCGACCGTCTCCGATCTGACGCGGACTATCTCGGGAGTGGCGCCGCGCGCCTATCTGGGCAACTACAGGGCTTTGACGATCCCGACCGAAAACTTCGGGCTGAACGGGAACTCGCCCGAGATCGTCGCCGCGATCGAGGCCGCAGTCTCCGACGGAATGAACGTGATCAACCTCTCGCTGGGCGAGCCGGAGATCTCTCCTCGCAACGACATCGTCGCCCGGGCGGTCGACGCTGCGAGCGCCGCGGGCGTGGTCGTGGCTGTGGCGGGAGGGAACGAGTACGGCGAGAATGGAAAGGGCTCGATCGGATCGCCCGGAAGCGCGGCCAGCGCCATCACGGTCGGCGCCTCCTCGAGCGCTAGCACGGCCTCGGGGAAAGTCAGGATCGCCGGCTTCTCCTCTGCGGGCCCAACGCCGTACGGTCTCCTACTCAAGCCGAACGTAACCGCCCCCGGAATCGACATCCTGTCTTCGACCGCCAAGAGCGAGGGCTACTGGGATTACGAGAGCGGCACCAGCGCGGCCACGCCGCAGGTCGCTGGCGGCGCCGCCCTACTACGCCAGCTCCACCCCACCTGGACGGTCTCGCAGATCAAGTCGGCGCTCGTCCTCACCGCCACGCCCGTGAAGAGCACGAACGGGCGTGAGCTTTCGCCGCTGCGCGAAGGCGGCGGCCGGATCGACCTTGGAGTTGCAAGCCAGCCGCTCGTTTTCGCCACTCCATCGTCTGTGGGCTTCGGGCTGGTCAAGCGCGGCCGCCGCGTTACGCGAATGGTCAAGCTCGTCGATGCCGGCGCGGCTGTCGGATCGTGCGCGGTGCGAGTGCGCCGTTCCGAGTCGGTCACGGGCGCCTCGTTACGCGCTCCTTCATCGTTGACCGTCCCAGGCACCTTGTCGCTCGAGCTGAGAGCGACGAGCAAGGCCAAACAGGGCGACCTCGACGGCTGGATCGAGCTGACCTGCGCCGGGCAGACGCGGCACATTCCCTTCTGGGGCCACGTCTTCGCCTCGCACCTGAGCCAGAAGAGAAAGACCAAGCTCACTCACGCGGGCGTCTACCAGGGCGACACGAAGGGTCAGACAGCGCTCGTCGACAGCTACCTGTATCCCGAGCGCGCTCCCGGAGTGCGCCGCCTCTTGAAAGGCCCCGAACAGGTATTTCGTCTCTCGCTCGCGCGCGCGCACCAGAACTTTGGTGTAGTCGTAACCTCGCACGCCGCTGGCGTCTCGGTCTCTCCGCGGATCGTTCGCGGCGACAACGAGAGCAAGCTCGCAGGGCTCGCCGCCTTGCCGATCAACGTCAACCCGTACGTCGACAACTACGACATGCCCGAGCCGGTCGCCGGTGTCCTGCGCCCGGCGGCGGGCGTCTACTACGTCGTTTTCGACACGGCCTCCAAGGCGCACTCCGGCCGCTACCGCTTCCGTTTCTGGGTTGACGATCTCAAGCCGCCGCGCATACAGGTGCTTTCGCGCCGGTCAGGCCTGTTGACCCTCTGCATCAGCGACCTCGGCTCGGGCGTTGACGCGAGCTCGATCTCTGCAAGCGCCGGAACACGCCGACTTCCCGTCACCTTCGACCCGTCCACGGGCAGGACGGTCATCGACGCGAAATCGCTCACGGCCGGGACACACGAGCTGGTGGTAAGCGCATCCGACTACCAGGAGTCGAAGAACGACGAGAACGCGCGCCGCTACCTCGGCAACACCAGCGAGAAGAAGATCTCGATCGCTAAATAAGAGCTGACGACGCGGTCTCAGTCGCGGTCGTCGATCGTGGGCAGCCGGTCGAGGTCTCTCGCCACGCTCTCGGCGAAGGCCTCGCGGTCCTCATCGGAATCGTCGTCCTCGTCTGTGACCAGCGACAGATGCGAGTGCTCGTGCCTGCGACGCCGCTTCCGCGCCGAATAACGATCGCCGAACGGAGACCTCGAGAGGCGCCCAAGCAGGCGCGGCCACTCGGAAGCCACCAGCACAGCTACAGCAGTAGCGAAAAGGCCGAATACGAGCCAGCTCACGAATACGATTGTACCGCCCTCAGGTTCTCTGCAAACAACCTAAAATGCTGCGGTTTTTCTTACTCCGCCTTCACCTTACTTTTACCTTCGGGGGCTAATCTCGTTCTAGGAGCGTCCGATAGAAAAACTATGAACAGTTGGTTGCCATTCCTTCCGTACCTCGTCTTCTGGGCCGTTTCCATGCAGGCGATCCTCATTCGGGCGAGAGTCGTGCCGCCTCTATGCGCGCACTGCGGACGGCCGTTCAAGCAGCGCTACAGCGGCCAACCCACCTGCAATTGCTCCCATCACTGACCTAGAGGCGGCCCCCACCCTCGGCGCCCGTTCGACTCTCCTCCACGCCAGAACCCCGTCTACATCGACGGAAGCCCGCCTCGCTCACTAGGAGAAGAAGCCGATCTCGCGCCGAGGGCGCGGCTCGGCTTTCTTAATAAAAACAGGCGGGAAATCGTTAGATTTCCCGCCTTAATACTCCCCGGGTAGGACTCGAACCTACAACCCTCCGGTTAACAGGGCGCCCAACCCAGGTCTGCTCGAGCCAGAACCGCGTGGTTGAGCGCTCTTCGGTCAGCTGGGATCAGCTCAGGTTAGCTTGGGCAGGCAAAGACTCGGCAAAACGCACAGGCTCTGACCTGCCCAGCGCGGCCCGGCGCGGCTAATTCAGCTACTGCGGCCCGTCAACTCGGACATGCTCGCCGTTATTCGCCGCGCGCCGGCGACCAGCAGCCAGGCGAGCGCCGGCGCGACGATTGGTGTGACGCTCAGCATGTAGCGCGGTTCTCCGTGTACGAGCGTCACGTGAAAAACAATCCAGAAGCCGACCAGGAGCGCGGCGAGGCCGGCGCCCGGAAGGCGCCTTCGTGCGGTGAGCACCAGAGCGAGCCCGCCGAGGACCCAGTACGAGTAGTGCCAGAGCTCGAACAGCCATAGGTGGTGAAGTGAGCCGTTGACTAGAGTGGCCTCGGCGCCGTGGAGTTGTCGTCCGTATATGCCGACCCTGGGGTCGATGCCGTGTTGCCTATCGCGCGCGTCCTGAAGCGGCCCCGGCTGCCAGGTCATCAGGTGCTCGAACTTCGCTGGAATCAGCCCGAGCCAGTCGAGCGGATTGTGTACTACGTAGTGGATCGACTCGCGAAGTAGGACGGAGTTCTGGCGCGTCTCAGTGGCGACACTCTCGATCTTCCAGGTCTTACCGCCGCTATCAAAACCTCCACTCGCGCCCGGATGGGCTCCGATCCAGATCGTGTAGCCGCCGTTGGTGGAGAGCCCATATGTGTGCATTACGACGGCGTTCCGTGCCATCCAAGGAGTTAGTACGAGCACCGAGACCACGGACATCGTTACCGCCGCGCGCCACGACTCGCGGGCCGGACGGCGTAGAAGTAACCAGAGAGGAATTACGAGCGGAAGCAGGATCCCTGTCGAGCGAACGAGGATGGCCAAGCCAAGGAATAAGCCGGCGAGAGTGGCCCGGCGCACCGATGGCGTTTTCCCATCCGTTGTCACGACGAGCAGGCAGACGGTAAGCAGGAGCGGAATGAACAAATGCTCGGACGAAGCGCGCATGGCGTAGACGGTCAAGGCCGGGGCGACAGCAACGAGTGCTCCTGCAACGAGTCCGACGCTCCGACCTCCGAGGCGCCGTCCGAGCAGGTAGACGAGGGCTGTCGTGAGCATCCAGAGCACCAGGACGGCGACCTTGACGGCGATGAACGAAGGGCCGGTAATTAGGAAGACGCCGGCGAGGAAGGCAGGCCAGCCGACAGGGAAGAACGCCGTCGGGTGGTGGAGGATTTCGTAGCCGTGCCCGGCCGCTATCGATTTTGCGCCTAGGTAGTAGAAGAGCGAGTCGCTGGATGGACCGGTGTGAACAATCAGCGCCCAGGGCAGCCTGGCGGCCAGTGCGAGCACCGCGACGATGGCAATATCGAGCGTATAGGTGCGACGGATAAGCCTTTTCTTATCAAGAAAGTAGTAGCGGGCGCCGTAGTCTTCGTTCGTTCTGGATCTCGTTATCTAGCTCTTGGCTATGAGCTCACGCGTCGCAACTCGCGCCGATTCTCAAAGCCAAGCGCCTCGCAGAAGGCGACTAAGCGCTCGGGATCGCCGCTACGGTCGCCGGTGCAAGCGATCTCCAACGACAACCTCTCCTTCACGTGTCGCAGGTAGTTCGTGGATAGTGTTCTCTACTAGCTGTCTTGGTGTTCGATATCAGAGGGGCCATCGGCTTGTCCCGATCAAGCAAGATCATCGTGCTCGCGCTTATCGCGCTGGCCGCGGCGACACAGCTCCCGGAGGCTCGTTGTTGGAATGCGCCCGCCCACTACGCGCTTGTGCAGTCACTCGCCGACGGCTCACCGAGCATCGACCGTCATCTCAACCAGAGCGGCGATATCGCCTACGTAGACGGCCATTACTACGCGGCCAAATCGCCAGGATTGGCGACTTTCAGCCTACCGCTCTACCTCGCCTATCGATTCGCCGGAGTTGTGCCCAAGGAACCGGCGACGAAGTACGGTCCACCGGGAGCGCACCTGGCTACGCGGCGAGCGATATGGATGGTCAACCTGGTTTCGGTCGCGGCTTTCTTCGCGCTCCTTCTACTCATGCGCTCGGTTGCCGACTCGCGTTTCCCCGGGACGGGAACGCCTGTCGCCGTGATGCTCGGCCTGGGCACGATGTTGTTGCCCTTCGCAACCCAGTACTTCTCACATATCCTCTCGACCACCTTCGCCTTCGCGGCCTTCGTGTTGTTGAGCAAGCGCCGGAAGTCGTCGCGCCTCGCGCCGCTGGTGGCGGGGGCGTTGGCCGGCCTCGCCGTTTTCACCGAGATGCCGTTGTTCATCGTCGGGGTCGGTCTAGGCGTATATGCGATCATCGATCGCCCTCGTCTAGGCCGTGCTCTCAGCTACGGCGGCGGGTTCTTAGCCGGGCTGGTTCCTCTGGCTCTCTACAACACATGGGCATTTCATTCGCCGCTCAATAGCGGTTACTCATACACGGTCAAGAAACTCGGGGCGTCGGGGCATGAAGTGGTCGGCACTAACGGCCAGGGCTTCTTCGGGTTCACCTATCCACACCTGGGAACGGCATTCGACCTGCTCTTCTCGCACCGAGGCCTCTTCGTTCTCGCTCCTCTCACACTCATAGGGCTGCTTGCACTGCCCTCGCTAGCTCGCCGTGGTTACCGGCGCGAGGCACTTCTTGTCGGCGGCCTCGCGCTGGCACTTCTGGCTTACGATTCAGCCTATTTCTTGCCATTCGGCGGCGACTCCCCGGGGCCGCGTTTCCTCATCCCGTTACTACCGTTCCTCTCGTTGCCAATCGCTGCCTTTCTCCGCGGCGGGATGATCGCAAAGCTGGTGACTATCGCGGCCGCTATCATCTCGGCCTTCTGGATGACCGCCGCCACTGTTGCGCAGCCGCTTATTGCCCCGAGGATAAGTCCCGACGTATGGATTGACCGTATCTCGAGCGGACGTCAGCTCAGCCCATCTATCCTCGGCGTTGGGCTAACGGCGGAACTTGCCTTCTTCTTACCGATCCTGGCCGCACTCTCCATCATGGCGAGCTCCGCTTGGTGGCGATTCGCTTCCGGGCGAAGCTCGCGGCAGCGGACCAACGCTGGGACGGACTAGGCAGCTCTCGCTTCGAACTCGTCTCCGAGAGAGACCCGGTATCGATCTGAAGTTCGAGTTCGTCGACCAAGAAATCCGCGCGCCGGACGGGTGCGGACGCGGGCAGCTGCCGCCTGGCGCCGTAGGGGCGACAATGGGGCAACCAGACCCACCGAGATCCGCCGAGATCGAGCGCGCGAAATCGGTGTGAAATCGCTCGTTTTCCAGCTAGACCGAGACCGGCCGAGGTCCCAGCGGCTTCCTTTTAATCCCAAGGTCGCAGGTTCGATTCCTGCACGGCCCATCTCGCGGCCACGTTGGTAGCCAAGAGCCAAACAGGCGCCCTCCCGACGTAGAGAAGGCGCCCGTTGCACAATTAGCGATCAGTTCGTGACCTGCACCCAGCCGTTCACATAATCGGCGTAGGTGATCGCGTTGGCGTTCCCGTTCCGGACGCAGAACCCGACCTTCCAGGTTCCCGCACCGGGCACCACGGACGCCGCCGCCGCGAACGTCCGTCGATCTGGAAACACGGCTGAGGTCGAGTACGTCAAGGTGCCCGCGAAATTGATGACTGCGCCTCCGCCGCTCGCCTGATAGCAGAGGCCGTAGTCGAAGGCCTGCCCGCTTGTGCTTGCCGCGGACTCAAGCGGCACCTCGGCGGCACCGGTGAGCCGCTGGCTCGCCGTGGTGGTGACGGTGGCGGTGGCGTCGACGAAGACATAGACCAAGCTACCCCCGGGAATGTTAGTAGTACCGCCGCCGCTAAAGGCCCCGGTCGTGACGACACCGCTGGGGCCCTGTGCGCCCGCGGCGCCGGCAGCTCCTGCGGCTCCCGCGTCTCCCTTAGCTCCTGTCGCTCCTGCGGCTCCTGCGTCTCCCTTAGCTCCTGTCGCTCCTGCGGCTCCGGTGTTGCCCTTCGCTCCCTTAGCGCCCTTGAGCTTATGGAGCACGCTTGGCTTGATCTGCTTGGTCGAGGTGATCAGGTAGTGGTTCGCGGCAATGCCCGTTCCCGTCGAGGCCACGAACAGCGCCAGGCAGGCTACGACCATCGCTGGTGATGGCCGCCGGAACTTCGGTTTCATGAGTTTCTCGCTTTCTCGGAGGGCCGCCGGATAGGTCGCGGCGTTGAGAGCTACAGATGCTCAGCCGAACCTAACGCCCTCACGGAAAGTCGTCAACGTCAGGTTCGAGCCCGGGCAGAACCTTGGACTTCCGTCACTGGAAGAGGCTCGAAGCCGACAAGCACATGGTTCGCATTGTGCAAGGTACGGCCCAAAGCCCGCTTTTCCGGTGTGAACACGGACAACTAACAGTCGACTTCCGAACCTCGACCTCTGTAGCCGGCGTTTTTTCATCAACTCCCATCTTTCGCCGCTCGACGGGCGCCGAGCGGCGAGAGTCCCCCGCCTTCTTCACGCGGGGTCCTCTCGCCTGGACGGGCCGGCCGATCGGTCAGTGGATGCTCAGCTCCGTCACCGAGTTGCCGCTCCAATTGGTGACCCAGATATGGCTGCCATCGAACGCCACCCCGAAGGGGTTGTTGAACCCGTAGGAGCCACCCGAGAGCGTCTGTACCCAGGAGCCGTCGCTGGCGTTCAGCTCCGTCACCGAGGTGTCGTTGTTATTGGTGACCCAGATGTGGCTGCCATCGAACGCCACCCCCACGGGCTCGTTGAACCCGTAGGAGCCGCCCGAGAGCGTCCGTACCCAGGAGCCGTCGCTGGCGTTCAGTTCCGTCACCGAGTTGTCGCTTTCGTTGGTGACCCAGATGTGGCTGCCATCGAACGCCACCCCCACGGGCTCGTTGAACCCGTAGGAGCCGCCCGAGAGCGTCTGCACCCAGGAGCCGTCGCTGGC
>PMNA01000014.1 GCA_003162055.1 Actinomycetota bacterium
GTCGAGCAGGTGCGAAAGCAGGCCTTAGTGATCCGGCGGTAGAGAGTGGAATTGCCGTCGCTCAACGGATAAAAGGTACTCCGGGGATAACAGGCTTATCGCTCCCAAGCGTCCACAGCGACGGAGCGGTTTGGCACCTCGATGTCGGCTCGTCGCATCCTGGGGGTGAAGTCGCTCCCAAGGGTTGGGCTGTTCGCCCATTAAAGCGGTACGCGAGCTGGGTTCAGAACGTCGTGAGACAGTTCGGTCCCTATCCGCCATGGGCGTTGGGAGCTTGAGAGGAGTCGTCTCTAGTACGAGAGGACCGAGATGAACAGACCTCTGGTGTATCAGTCGTCGTGCCAACGGCGTTGCTGATTAGCCACGTCTGGATGGGATAACCGCTGAAAGCATCTAAGCGGGAAGCCCACCTCGAGATGAGGCTCCCCATCCTCTAGAAGGAGTAAGGGCCGTGGTAGACGACCACGTTGATAGGCGGGACGTGTAAGCGCAGCAATGCGTTCAGCGGACCCGTACTAATTGCCCGAGGTCTTGACTTGAACACAAGTGAGTCGCTATGGAGTTTTGAGGGTGCACGGTTGCGCCTTTGACAGTTTGGCGGTCATAGCGACGGGGATACACCTCTTCCCATTCCGAACAGAGAAGTTAAGCCCGTTCGCGCCGATGGTACTTGGGGGGCAACCTCCCGGGAGAGTAGGTCGCCGCCAGTTTTTCTTAGGGCCGCGAAAGCGGCCCTTTTCTTTTTCGACCAATCACTACAATCGCTTTGTGAGCCGCCCCGCGCCGAGAATAGAAGACGAGCTCGTCGTAGTTCGTCGCTGGCAGGAGATAGATATCGCCGACAGCATCGCCGCCTGCGCCGATCCCGAAGTGATCCGCTGGATACCACGTATTCCGACGCCTTACAGAGAGCAAGACGCACGCGAGTTTCTGGACCATGCCGATAACGGCTGGGAGGAAGGTACTTCTTGCAGCTTCGCCATCACCGAGCAAGCGGGCGGGCGCACGGTGGGATCAATCGGAGTGGCACTCAACGAGGCGATCGGCGAGGTCGGGTACTTCGTGTTCGCCGGTCATCGTCGCCGCGGAATCGGCGAGCGAGCTCTCAGGCTCGTCAGTCGCTGGGCGCTCGAGGAGCTCGCGCGACTGCAGCTGACCACGATAGTCGGCAACGTTGCTTCGGCTCGACTGGCGGAGAAGGTCGGCTTCAGGCGCGAAGGCGTGCTCCGCGCCTGGATGGACAATCGCGGCGAGCGCGCCGACGTGATCATGCACTCGCTTCTGCCCAGAGAGATCGGCCGTCTCTCAGGCGACGAGTAGCTTCGCCCGCCAATCGGGGTCGAGCTCGCGCAGGCGTGCGACTCTCTGCGGCAGCGGCGGATGCGTCTCGAACATGCGAGCCAGTTGGTCACTGCGGTCGAACGGGTTGATCGGATAGAGAGGCTCAGTGGTCGGGCTGGCGGCGAAGGAGACGAGCTCGCTTGCGATTTCGAGTCGCAGCAGTGCGTCGGCCAGCCCGTGCGGCGAGCCACAGAGTTGGGCGGCGCTGAGGTCGGCCACGTACTCCCGCTTCGGCGAGAGGAGCAGGTTCTCGACCGCGGCGGCGACCGGCGCGACAAAAAAGAGCAGGCCGCGCTGAAAGAAGCCGGCGAAGCGCGTCAGCTCGACGATTGTGGCCGCCACCGCCACTGAAGCGGTCTGGACAGCCACATCGTGGTTGCGGATGTGCGCCAGCTCATGGGCGATCAATCCCTCGAGCTCGCCGGGAGACGCGGCGGTGAGCAGGCCGAGACTGAGCACTAAGCTGCTCGAGGTCGGCCCACGCCCGACCGACAACGAGCGCGGGTAACCGTCCGCGATCAGATAGAGCCGTGGTTTGACGACGCCGGCTCGCGCGGCCAGAGCTTCGACCGTCGAGTGAAGAGCCGGCCGCTCGCCGATGACGAGCTCTCTTGCTCCCAGCATCGAGAGCACGAAGCGATCGCAGTAGGCATAGATGGTTGCCGCCGTGAGCAGCGCCGCGAACAGAAAGAGCGTGGCCGCGCTCCAGCTACCGACCGCGTAACCGATCGCCGCTACCGGAAGCGCGAAAACCGCGAACAGGAGCCAGAGCTTGAGCAAATTACGCGTAGCGGACAGTCGAACGCTCAAGCCACGCTCCCCTGCGGCTCGTTCCTGTGCTTGCCGACGTTGCCGTCCACCAAAAAGCCAGTCTACTCGGGGTGGTTATCGGGTTGACCGGCGCCGCGGCGGGCCCACGGCGAAGCCCCTACGATACGTGCCATGGATCTGGGCCTCGAGGGTACCGTCTGCGTCGTTACCGGCTCGCGCTCGGGGATCGGCTTCGAGACCGCGCGCATGCTCGCCGAAGAGGGCGCCCGCGTCGTCGTCTGCGGCCGCGACGAGAAGCGAACCGAGAAGGCTCGAGAGCAGGCCGGGGCCGCGCTTGCCGTGGCGCTCGACTTTTCCGATCCGGCCGCGCCGGGCGAGCTGATCCGCCGGGCGGAGCAGGAGCTCGGGCAGGTTGACGTTCTAGTCAACAACGTCGGGGTCGCGTACCAGATCGCCTTCGACCAGTTGACCGACGAGCACTGGAATTCGATCTGGAATCTGAATGTGATGAGCTATGTGCGGGCGATTCAGGCGGCGCTGCCGGGCATGCGCTCGCGCGGGCGCGGAGTGATCGTCAACGTCTCCTCGACGTCGGGTAAGCGCCCCTCGACCGGGATGCCGAACTACTCCGTCTCGAAGGCCGCGGTGCTCTCGCTCTCGCGCCTGGTCGCCGACCTCTACGCCAAGGATGGCATCCGCTGCAACGCGGTGGCCCCCGGCCCGACCGCCACCGAGGCCTGGTTGGGCGAAGGCGGCCTGGCCGATCAGTCGCGCGCGGGCAAGGAGATTTCGCGCGAGCAGATGCTCGCCTCGGTGGGCGCCGGGCGCCCGCTCGGCCGCCTGGCCGAGCCCGAAGAGATTGCGGCGGCGATCGTTTTCCTCTGCTCCGAGCGCTCGAGCTACGTGACCGGCGCCGCCTGGAGCGTGGACGGCGGCACGGTGCCAATCATCATCTGAGTAAGGGGGACGAAATGAAGCGAAGGCGACTAGGTCGGCAGGGATTTGAGGTCTCGGCGCTCGGGCTCGGCTGCATGGGCATGTCCGAGTTCTACGGCGCGACTAACGAAGGCGAGGCGATCGCCACCATTCGGCGTGCACTCGATCTAGGCGTTACCTTGCTCGACACCGCCGATATGTACGGGCCGTTCAAGAACGAGCGCCTGGTCGGCAAGGCGATCGGCGCGCGGCGCGACGAGGTTCAGCTGGCGACCAAGTTCGGCAACGAGCGCCGCGAGGACGGAAGCTGGGTCGGTATCAACGGCCGGCCGGAGTACGTGCGCTCGGCCTGCGACGCCTCGCTCGAGCGCCTCGGCGTGGACGTGATCGACCTCTACTACCAGCACCGCGTCGACGCGACAGTTCCGATCGAGGAAACGGTCGGCGCGATGGCCGAGCTCGTCGAGGTGGGCAAGGTGCGTTTTCTCGGTCTCTCGGAGGCGGCGCCGGCGACGATCAGGCGCGCCCACGCCGTGCATCCGATCACGGCGCTGCAGACCGAATACTCGCTCTGGACGCGGGAGGTGGAGAAGGAGATCCTGCCGACCGTGCGCGAGCTCGGGATCGGCTTCGTCGCCTACAGCCCGCTCGGGCGCGGCTTTCTCTCTGCGCAGATCCGGCGCCCCGAGGATCTCGAGGAAGGCGACTTCCGCGCCCACAACCCGCGATTCCAAGAAGGGAACATCGAGCGCAACGTCGAGCTGGTCGATCGTGTGGCCGAGATAGCCGGCGAGAAGAAAGTGACAGCGGCGCAGCTCGCGCTCGCCTGGGTGCTGGCCCGTAGCGACGACACCGTCCCGATCCCCGGCACGACTAAGGCCTCGCACCTCGAGCAGAACCTGAAGGCGCTCGAGATCGAGTTGACGAGCGAAGACCTGGCCCGGATCGACGAAGCCTTCCCGCCCGGCGCCGCGCACGGCGAGCGCTACCCGGACATGTCCACGGTGAATCGCTAGCAGCGTTTGACCGCTGTTGCGGTTAGTCTGACTTTTACGATGTCCGAGTCTTCCGGGAAGGTTGCCGACTCTTTCGAAACCCGCATCAGGGAGCTCGAAGAGCGCTCGCTTTCACCGCTCGCCGTGCGCTCGTACGAGACGAGGGGACGTGTCCAAACGGAGGATCCGTGCCTACTCAGGACACCCTTCCAGCGCGACCGCGACCGCATCTTCCACTCCAAGGCTTTCCGCCGTCTGGCGCACAAGACGCAGGTCTTCATCGACCCCGAGGGCGACCACTTCCGCACCAGGCTCACGCACACGCTCGAGACGACCGGGATCTCGCGCGGCGTGGCCCGTGCGCTGCGCCTGAACGAGGATCTGACCGAGGCGATCGGCCTGGGCCACGATCTCGGCCACACACCCTTCGGGCACGCCGGCGAGAAGGAGCTCAACGCCATCCTGAGCGAGAAGTACGGCCGTTCGTTCCGCCACAACGAGCACTCGCTCAGGGTCGTGGACGTGCTCGAGCGCGACGGGCGCGGCCTCAACCTGACCGTCGAGGTCAGGGACGGCATCCTCAACCACACCGGTGAGAGCGAGCCCGCGACGCTGGAGGGGAAGGTGGTGCGCCTGGTCGACCGGGTCGCCTACATCAACCACGACATCGACGACGCGATCCGAGCCGGCGCCCTCAAGGTGGGAGATCTTCCGCGCGAGGAGATCGCGGTGCTCGGCAACTCCGGCTCGCGCCGGATCGACCGGCTCGTGCACGACATCGTCGAGAGCTCGACTGGTAGCGACGACATCCGCCAGAGCGAGGAGGTCGCCGAGGCGATGCTGTCGCTGCGCGAGTTCATGTTCGAGCGCGTCTACCTGTCGGATCTCACCCGCGCCCAGAACGAGCGCGCCGTGCTGGTCGTCCGCTCTCTCTTCGCCTACCTGCTCGATCATCCCGAGGAGATTCCCGAGAAGGAGGGGCGAGGAAGCGATGCGGTCGAAAACGCCACCGACTACCTTGCGGGCATGACCGATCGCTTCGCGCTCACCCTCTTCGACCGCGTCTGATGGCCAGGATCTCGGACACGACCGTCAACGAGGTCAAGGCCGCCGCGGACATGGTCGAGCTGGTCTCGGCGCGCACCGCCCTGCGCAAGGTAGGTGGTCGCTACACGGGTCGTTGCCCCTTCCACGAGGAGCGCACGCCCTCTTTCTCGGTCAACGCCGCCGACAAGCTCTACTACTGCTTCGGCTGCGGCGCCCGCGGCGACGTGATCACCTTCGTGCGCGAGACCGAGCAGCTCGACTTCAACGAGGCTGTGGAGTGGCTAGCCGACCGCTTCAACGTCAAGATCGAGCGGGAAGAATCCTCGCCCGCCGCCGAGCGGGAGCGCGAGAGGCGCAGCCGCCTGCTCGAGCTGCTCGAGCTGGCGACCGACTACTACGAGCGCTACCTCTGGGAGACGAAAGCGGGCGCCTCGGTGCGCGAATACCTCGCATCGCGCAAGCTCGGCGAGGAGGTCTGCAAGGAGTTTCGCCTCGGGCTCTCACCGGGCGGCTCGGGCCTGGTTCCCAAGGCCAGGCAGAAGGGCTTTACGGCAGAGGAGCTCGCCGCAGCCGGCCTGGCCAACCGGCGCGGCAAGGACTACTTCACCTTCCGCCTGATGTTCCCGCTTGCCGATGCGCGCGGTCGAGTGCTCGGCTACAGCGCGCGCAAGCTGTTGGACGACGACCCCCTTCGCGGTAAGTACGTCAACTCGCCCGAGGGCGCCCTCTTCCACAAGTCGAACATTCTCTACGGCCTGCACCTGGCCCGGCGCGCGATCGCCAAGCAGGAGCGGGCGGTGGTGGTGGAGGGGAACACCGACGTGATCGCCGTGCGCCAGAGCGGGCTCGAGCCGGTTGTGGCCTCGATGGGCACCGCCCTCACCGAGCGCCAGCTAAAGGAGCTCGGGCGGCTTTGTCGCCGCCTCTACCTCTGCTTCGACGCCGACGCCGCCGGGCAGGAAGCGACGCTGCGCGGAATGGAGCTGGC
>PMNA01000031.1 GCA_003162055.1 Actinomycetota bacterium
AGGCGGCGACAGTTCTCGTCCAGCTCGCGTGCGCGGCCCTCGTGCTTCTCGATCGCGGTCACCTCGGCGCCGAGCGCGGCCAGCTGGGTTGTCTTGCCACCCGGCGCGGCGCAGACATCGAGCACGCGCTCGCCGGCGCGGGCGCCCACGGCCAGGCCAGCCAGCTGCGAGCCGCGGCTCTGCGGCCAGACGAGGCCGTCGGCCAGGGCTTTCCCGTCCACCCGCTTGACCACCAGCGCGCCCGGGATGAGAGGGTCGGGATCACCTTCCAGCTCGCCCTGCTTGAGCGTGTTTCGGCGAACCGCCGTCTCGGCCGGCTCGTTCTGCGCGCGCATCAGCGCCGGCGCGTCGTCGGGGCCGAGTTCGCGCCAGAAGGTCTCAGCGATCCAGTCGGGATAGGAGTAGCGCAGCGCGGCCTCGCGCGGCGTCCATTCCGGCAGGTTCTCGATTAGAGCGCGGGCGCCCTCGGAGAGGCGGCGCATGATCGCGTTGGTGAACTTGATCGCGTACGGGGGCCCGTATTCGCGCACCAGCTCTACCGACTCGTTGACCGCGGCGTGCGCCGGAATACCCGCCGAGAAGGCGAGCTGATAGGCACCGAGCCTGAGCGCAGCACGCACGGGAGGATCGAAGGTGCCGGGCGACTTCTTGCCCAGCTCGTTGATCGCATGGTCGAGGGTGCGCACGCGCTGCACGGTGCCGTAGGCAAGCCTTTGAGCGAGCGCGCGGTCGCGATCGTTGAGCCTCCTTGCCTCGGCGGCGAAGGCTCGATCGGTGTAGGCCTCCTGCTCGAAGACGCGCAGGAGCGTCTTGAAGGCGGCGCGGCGTGCCGGCGAGATAGACATGGCTACTGCCGGAGGCCGCGTAGGTAGTCGGCGGCGGCCATTCGTTTCTTGCCCTCGGGCTGTACCTCGAGTAACTCGAGCCCTCCGGCGACCAGCGCCGATTCCGGCTCGGCCGGGCGGGCGCGCCAGACGAGCAGGCGGCGGCCGTCCAGCTCGGCCCGGGCGCCGATGTGCGGCGACAGCGCGCGGACGCGGTTCAGGTTCTCCTCGGGCGGGCGGCTCCAGTCGAGCTCACGGTCTTCGGGCCCGATCTTGGCCGCGTAGCAGGCGCCCTCCTCGGATTGGGGCCGGAAGACGGGCTCGGGCAGGATTCCATCCAGCAACGTAACGGCGAGCGACGCGGTTTTTTCGTAGACCGTGCCGGCGTCGTCCTCCGCGCCGAGCGGGAAGGCCGCCTGGGCGGCGATCGGGCCGGCGTCCAGTTCCTTGACCGTCTCGTGAATCGTCACTCCGGTCTCGGCGTCGCCGGCCATCAGCGTCCGCTCGACGGGCGCGGCACCGCGCCAGCGCGGCAAGAGCGAGGGATGGACGTTGAGCCAGAGCGCCTGCTCGAGCTGAGCCTCCGGGATCAGAACGCCATAGGCGGCCAGGACGACGGTGTCAGCCTCGAGGACGAAGGAGGCGTCGAGCTTCTCGGGCTGGAGCACGGGAATGCCGAGGCGACCTGCCACGACCTTCGCCGCCGGTGGACGGAGCTTTTGCCCGCGCCCGGCCGGGCGGTCGGGACGGGTGATGAGAAAGGCGATCTCGCGCCGCGCGGCCAGTCCCTCTAGAACGTCCGCACCGAAGGGGGCGGTCGCGGCGACTGCGAGGCGCTCAGCCATGCCTCACCGAGAGCCGGCGATGACCACCCGCGGCCGCAGCGTGGCAAGCGCCTCGCGGCGCGCCTCGGGCGTTGTGCGGTCGAAGGTCAGGACTCCGTCGAGATGATCAACCTCGTGCTGAACGGCCCGCGCGGAAAGGCCGTCGAGCTCCAGTGCGAGCTCCCTTCCGTCCACACCCTGCCCTTCGAGCCGAACCGAGATCGGGCGCTCGACCGGCACCAGCACGCCCGGCAGCGAGAGGCAGCCTTCCTCGTCGCTCTCGAGCTCCTCGCTGAGCGGAGTGATGCGGGGATTGACGATCGCCTGCGCGGGCTCGTCCTCGCCCAGCTCGATCGTGAACATCCTGAGCAGGCTGCCGACCTGATTCGCGGCCAGCCCGACGCCGGAGGCATCGTTCATCAGAGCGATCATCCGCGCGGCCTGCCGCGCCAGCGCCTCGTCGAAGACCTCGACCTCGCGGGCGCGCATGCGCAGCACCGGATCCGGATACTGGCGAATCTGCGCCAGCGCCGTCCGCCGCCGAGCCTCGCGCTCGGCGTCGTGCTCGATGTTCTTTACCTGACCGCCGTCTGCCATCGGGAGAGATTCTACGCGTAGAGAGCGCTTTGGCCGTTGATGGGCGCGGGCAGCACGGTGTGCAAACCGGCACGGAACCGTTACGGCGAAACGCGTCGCTTTGCTTTTCGAGCCGGTATCTTCGAACGACCCCGCGGGCGGGTGGTTCGGTGGCGGGCGAAGAGAGAATTGCCCCGAACAGAGCTCTCCGGGAACGAGCTAGCTCTCAGAACCCCTGCGGATCGACGTCCACTACGGCGCTCAACTCGGCGCGGCGCATGGCCGGAGCGGCGGCGGCCAGCAGCTCGGCGGCACGCTGGGCAATACGGCGCGGGCGGGTGCTCTTGCCCACCAGCTGAGCTCGGTAGCGACCACGGAGCCGCAGCAGGGGCGCCGGCCCGATCAAGTCCTCGCCCGGGCTGCCGTCGCGAATCTCCTCCAGCAGGCGCATCGCCTCGGCCTGGTCGGGGCCCGAGGCAACGATGCGAACCAGGTGTCTGAAGGGCGGATAACCGAGCTCTCGGCGCCGTTCCAGCTCCGCGGCGATGAAGCCCTCGACATCGTGGCGGGCGGCGAAGCGAACCGACTCGCTGTCGGGCTGGAAGGTCTGGATCACCACTCGCCCGGGCGCGTCGCGGCCGCTCCGTCCGGCCAGCTGAGTCAGAAGCTGGAAGGTGCGTTCCTCGGCGCGGAAATCGGGCTGGGCGAGCCCGGCGTCTGCGTCGACCACCGCGGCCAGCGCAACGCCCGGAAAGTGGTGGCCCTTGGCAATCATCTGCGTGCCGAGCAGCACGGCGCTCCTGGTCGCGGCGAAGCGGGCGAGCGCCTCGGCGAGAGCGCCCGGCCGGGCGGTCGTGTCGGAGTCGAGGCGGATCCGCTCCAGGCCGGGAAAGAGTCTCGCCAGCTCGCGCTCGAGTTTCTGGGTGCCGGCGCCGATGCGTGACAGCTCGGGCGAGCCACAGGCCGGACAGGTCTCCGGCTCGGGCTCCGAGTGGCCACAGTGATGGCAGTGCAGCGAACCGTCCTTGTGCAGCACCAGCGCCACGTCGCAGGACGGACAGCGCGGCGTGTGGCCGCAGGCGCGGCAGTGCAGAGCCGAGACGAGGCCGCGCCGGTTGAGCAGCAGGATCGCCTTGGCGTCGGCCTTGACGACGGCGTCCAGTTCCTCGATCAGCGGCGCCGAGAGCGGAAAACCGCGCTCGCGGCGCATGTCCACGACGCGCACCGGCGGCAGTTTCCCGCCGATCCTTCCACCCAGCTCGAGCCGTTCCAGCGCCTGCCACGACTCCGGTCTCGGCGTGGCGCTACCGAAAACGGCGACCGCCCCCTCCAGCGCGGCGCGCTTGACGGCGACAGTGCGGGCGTCGTAGCGCGGGTCGGACTCCTGTTTGAAGGACGAGTCGTGCTCCTCGTCGCAGACGATCAGCCCGAGGCCTGCGACCGGCGCGAACACCGCCGAGCGGGCGCCGATCACCACCCGCGCTTGACCGGAGGCGATCCGCTCGCGCTCGTCGCGGCGCTCGGCGACGGTCAGGCGCGAGTGCAGCACGGCGATCTCCTCGCCGAAGCGCTGGCGGAAACGACCGAGCGTCTGCGGCGTCAACGAGATCTCGGGCACCAGCACGATCGCGCCCTTACCGCGCTCGAGCGCGGCGGCGCAGGCGCGCAGGTAAACCTCGGTCTTGCCGCTGCCGGTTGCGCCGTAGAGAAGGAAGGGACTGCCTCCTTCGTCGAGTGACTGCACGATCCGCGCGACCGCGCGTTCCTGCGATTGGGTCAGTTTTTCGGGCGCCCGCTCGGCGACCAGCGCCTCGCGCTCCAGCGGGCGGGCGCGCTCACCGCGGCGCTTGGGGCTAGCCGGCGCCGCCAGCGCCAGCGCGCGGCCGGGCGTGGAGCCGTAGTAGGCCGACAACCAGAGTGCGAGCTCGACCAGAGGGGCTGGAATCCGCTCGGCGACCTCCTCTACCTGCGACAGCTCGATTCCGGGCGGCGGAGGCACGCCGACCGCGCTCACTACTCCGCGCACACGCCTGCCGCCGAGGCGCACGCGCACGACCTGGCCGGGCTCGATCTCGTCCGGAACCAGATAGGTGAACTCGCGCGCCAAGGCCCGCGCGGTCGCGAGAGGAAAGACCGATGCCGGTTTGAAGCTCACGCAGTCAAGCCTACGGGTCGCCCTCCCGGGCAGGCGTGAGAACCGCCGAGAAGGGTATTCGTCCAGGTATGGTCGCTCGGCCGCTCGATCGACGACTCCCGGCAGGTACGCAGAATACGGCCGCGTTCCGCCTCGAGATCGGCCAGGCTCGGTTGATTCTGATCGTCCTTGCCGCCTGGCTCAGCGCCTGCGACCTGATTGTCAAGTTGGTCAAGCCAACGGAGACCGGCCTCTATCACAGGCGCACCTCTTACGAGCTCGCCTTCATTCTCGCCATCACGGCCGCCGTCATCTACATCGTCCCGTACGCCCGCTCGCAGATGATCAGCGTGGGCGCCGGATTGATGGTCGGCGGCGGCTTCGGTAATGCTCTCTCGATCGTCATCTTTCCGCTCGGAGTTCCCAACCCGTTCACGGTCTCGCAAGACGGCTGGACGGTCGCCTTCAATCTCGCCGACATCGCCGTAGTGATCGGCTTCGTGCTCACCACGATCGGCGCCTGGAGCCTTTGTATCGAACATCGGCACGAGCTGCGGCGTCCGGTCGAGCGCTGAGCAGGCCGCCGCCTCCGTCCCCGCAGGCGATCACTCCGACGTCGTAAATGTGTAGCCGCCGAGGCGAGGACGACTAGCCGAGCCCGGCTTCCTTACGCAGTTCCTCGGCCTTGTCGGTGCGCTCCCAGGTGAAGTCGTGGTCTTCGCGACCGAAATGGCCGTAGGCCGCCGTCTTGGCGTAGATCGGCCGGCGCAGGTCGAGGTCACGCAGGATGGCTGCCGGGCGCAGGTCAAAGTGCTTGCGCACGAGCTCCTCGATTTTCTCAACCGGAATCTTCTCGCTGCCGAAGGTATCGACGTTGATCGAGACCGGATGGGCGACGCCGATCGCGTAGGCGACCTGTAGCTCGAGCCGATCGGCGAGCCCGGCTGCGACCAGGTTCTTGGCCGCGTAGCGAGCCGCGTAGGCAGCCGAGCGATCGACCTTTGTCGGATCCTTGCCCGAGAAGGCGCCGCCGCCGTGGCGGGCCGAGCCACCGTAGGTGTCGACGATGANNTCGACGATGATCTTGCGCCCGGTCACGCCCGTGTCTCCCATCGGGCCGCCGACGGTGAAGCGACCGGTCGGATTGACGAGCACGAAGTCACGCTCGTCGAGGCGCTTCTCGTCGTAGAGGTCGTGGGGCAAGATCGGGTGCAGGACGTGCTCGATCATGTCCGGCTTGATCAGCGTCTCGACGTCGAGATTATCGGCATGCTGGCTGGAGACGAGCAGGCGCACGATCTCGACCGGGCGCTGGGCGCCGTGCTCGTCGATCTCGTAGCGAATCGTCACCTGAGACTTACCGTCCGGGCGCAGGTAGGGCATCACGCCCGCCTTGCGCACCTCGGCCATCCTCTTGCAGATCTTGTGCGCGAGCAGAATCGGCAACGGCATCAGCTCTTCTGTCTCGTTCGAGGCGTAGCCGAACATCATGCCCTGGTCGCCGGCGCCCTCTTTGTCGAGCGGATCCTCGTCGCCGTGCTGGGTCTCGTAGGAGGAACTGACGCCACGGGCGATATCCGGCGACTGCTCGTCAACCGCGGTAATGACACCGCAGGTCTCGGCGTCGAAGCCGAACTTGGCCCGCGTGTAACCGATCTCGGCGATCTTCGTCCGCGCCAGCTTGGTGATATCGACGTAGGTGTCGGTGCTGATCTCGCCCGCCACGATTACGAGCCCGGTCGTGACCATCGTCTCGCAGGCGACCCGTCCCGTGGGATCGCTGGCGAGCACGGCATCGAGCACCGAGTCGGCGATCTGATCGGCGATCTTGTCCGGATGGCCTTCGGTGACCGATTCCGAGGTGAAGAGGAACTCACTCACAGGCGCTGACACTACCGAATCTCCCTTCGAGTCGTTGGCGAAACCGGCCGGTGGTCGGCAGGACAAATCTATAAAACCGAGGCGCCGACGTGTTGAGATCAGGCGCCGCCGCGCTTAGCTGTGCAGCGGCGCCTGATCCGCGTTTCCCTATCCGGTGGTCGAGAGCAGTCCCTTGAACTCGATCTTGTCGCCGTTGGCTGTCGCGTAGCCAAGCAGCGAGGACAGCCCTTCGAGGTTGCTCATGTTCGCGTTCACACCGCTCGAGCTGCCGAGGCTCTTGATGACGGAGCTACCACTCTTTGAGAGCGCGGCGAGCTTGGCGAAGTCGATGTAGGCGACTCCCAGGTTGCTCGACGGGATGGACAGCTCCGCCGCCGCCGCTTTGTAACCGGGATCGCTGGAGAGCTTCGCGTTGCCCGGTAGCGCGCTCGCATCGGTAACGATGAAGAGGTTTCCATCCTTGACGCCGTAGTACAGAGTCGTCGTCCCGAACGTCAGCTCGGTGGCCTGGACACCGCCCACCGTCGTCGCCTTGCTCGAGCCGTTGAGCTGCGAGGAAAGGAGCGTGACGGCCTTGTCGAGCATCGCCTTGGTGGCGGTCGCATCCGCCGCCTTGATCAGGATGCCGATGCCCGAGCCGGTCGCGTAGACCGACATCTCACTCCCGGCCAGGGAGACCAGATCGCTGGACTTGATCCCGAGCGCCGCCTCCACCTGCGCAACCTGACTCGCGTTCTTCGAGCTGCTGAGCAGGTTCTTCACGCCCTTGTCGAGCCCCAGCGACGCCCCGTTGAAGTCGACCGCAAACGAGGCTCCGCTCGGAAGCGCATCGACCAGGGAGAGGCTGGAGTTGCTCGCGTTTGTCTTGCTCTTGACGACGCCGTCGATCGAGAGCCCCTTGGGAACGGCACTGGCGGCCAGCGTCATCCAGTCCACTGGACTCTTCGACATCGCCTTCTCGAGCGTCTTCGACGCTGAGCTGGAGCTGAGCGAGGAGAGTGCTGAAGAGTTGATCGCCGAGCCCTTCAGATAGGCCTTCACTAGCGCGTCGGCCGGGAGGCCCTTGGTGGCGGTCTTGAAGGCGCTGTCATCGGACAGCTTTCCACTCGCAACCGCAGTCTTGAACTCGGCCAGTGCGGCCTGCGACTTGGCGACCATCACCCAGCCGTTGATCTCGTCAGTAACGGATTTCTGGCTCTTGTCCTTGGCCAGAAGACTCTTGAGCGTGGCGGGATCCTTCGGATTGGTGAAGAACACCTCGGTCGGAGTCGCCGACGTGCCGAGCTCAACGACATCTGTTGTCGGACCGAGTGCGCTCTCGACGTCCGCGAGCGTGATGCCCGAGCTCGAGAGACTGTCGTTGACGCTCGACTGCAGCGCCGGAACCTTGGCCATCAACGCCATGACCTGTTTCCACTGGGCGCTACTGCTGTCGGTGTTGATCGAGGCGAAGGAAGTCGCGCTCGCCGGCGCGATCTCGGCACCTGCGATGCCAGAGCCGCTGTTCGAGCTGGCAGAACTGCTCTTGCTCTTGCCGCCGCACGCCGCCAGCACGAGCAGGCAGGTAACAACGAGAGCTAGGGAGAGAGAGATACGACGCATTTATAGAACCTCCGAGGCTGAGTAGACGGTGTCTGTTAAGCCTAGATCAGACGGGCGAAGCTGACCACTCCCCGGTCAGCTTTCTTCCCATCAGCTCCACGGCAAGATCTTTCACTTCTCCCCCACCCAGAATGGCGCAAACCGCCTCGGTGACCGGCAGCTCCACGCCGGCCTGCTGCGCCATCTCGTTGAGGACGGGCGCGGCGACCATGCCCTCGACCGTGCCGATCTGCTCGCGCGCCTGCTCGGGCGTGACGCCGCGACCGATCAGCTCGCCGGCGCGGCGGTTACGACCGTGTGGATGCCAACAGGTCGCGATCAGGTCGCCCATTCCGGCCAGGCCGGCGAAGGTGTCGGCCCGTGCGCCCGAGGCCAATCCGAAACGGGTCATCTCGGCCAGGCCGCGAGTCATCAGGGCGGCCTTGGCGTTGTCGCCCAGACCGAGCCCGTCAACCGCGCCGGCGGCCAGCGCGATCACGTTCTTGCCGGCGCCACACAGCTCCACCCCGATCAGATCGAGGTTCACGTAGGCGCGAAAGGCGGTCGACGCGATCTCGGCCTGCAGCCTGCCGGCCAGCTCGCCGTCCTCGCTGGCGATGACGGCGGCGGCGGGCAGGCCGGCGGCAATCTCCTCGGCGAAATTGGGGCCCGAGAGAACGGCGACCGACCGCCCTTCGGCAAGCGTCGAGAGTCTGGCGTTCGAGACGGGATCGAGTCCCTTGGTCAGGCTGAGCAGCGGCGACGACCCGGGCAGGGCGGCAACCGCCGCGGCGAAGGCACGGCTTGGCACCGCCACCACCGCGAGATCGACTCGCTCGAACAGTTCCTCGGCCTCGGCAACGATGAGCGCCTTGACGCCTTTGAGCTCGAGCTCGGGCAGGTGACGGAGATTCCTGCCACTCTCATTGAGCGAGCGAACGACTTCCTCGTCGCTGTCGACGAGTGTCACCTCGTGGCCGCGACCGACGAGTAGGTGGGCGAATGCCGTTCCCCAGGTCCCCGCTCCCAGCACTCCGACCTTCATACCCTCACCGCCCAATAAAGTCGATCGTCACCGGCACTCCTTCGAGCGAGAAACGCTCGCGCAGCTCGTTTTCGACCCAGTAACCGTAGTCGCGCGTCACCAGCGTCGAGTCGTTGACGTGAATGCGAAAGCGTGGCGGGCGCACCTGCACCTGGGCGCCGTAGAGCATCTTGAGCCTGCGCCGGTCACGGCCGGGCGGCTGGCGTGCTTCCGTCAACTCGCCAAGGAAGCGGTTCAGCTCGCCCGTGGTCACCCTGCCCGCATAGCGGGAAAAGAGCTCCTCGATGTCGTCGAGCAGCCTGCCGACTCCTCTGCCCGTCTTGGCCGAGACGGCCCGCACCGTAGGGCGCTGGCGAACGCGGCGCTGGATCTCGCGGCGTAGATCGTCGGTATCGAAGTGGGAGATGTCCCACTTGGCCAGCACCACGAGAGTCGCGCACTGCGCCTTGCGGGCGACGTCGGCGACGTTCAGATCCTGCTCGACCAGGCCCTCTTCCGAGTCCACCAGCACCAGCGCCACGTCGGCTCGCTCGGCCGCCTCGAGCGCGCGCAGCTCGGAGTAGTACTCGATTCCCTGGCGGTGCTTGCGCTTGCGCCTGAGCCCGGCGGTGTCGATCAGCAGGAACTCCTGCTCGCCGCGGATCAGCCGGGTGTCGATGGCGTCGCGCGTCGTGCCGGGAAGGTCGGAGACGATCACCCGCTCCTGCCCGAGAAGCGCGTTCAAAAGCGAAGACTTGCCAACGTTCGGGCGCCCGAGGATCGCAACCCTGATCGCCTCCTCGCCCGCGATCGGCGCGGTCTCGCCGGGCAGGAGCTCGACCATGCGATCGAGCAGGTCGCCCGAGCCGAGCCCGTGCAGTGCCGAGATCGGGAGCGGATCGCCGAGCCCGAGCCGGTGGAACTCGAGCGCGCGGATCTCCTGAGCGGGATCGTCGATCTTGTTCGCGGCCAGGAGAACCGGCTTGCGGGCAGTGCGCAGGATCTCGGCCACCTCCTCGTCTCCGGCCGTGACTCCGAGAGTCGCGTCGACCAGGAAGACGACCACGTCGGCCTCGGCGATGGCCGCCCGCGCCTGTTCGGCGATGGCTCGCGTCAGCGGCGAAGAGTCGCCGAGATCGACCCCGCCGGTGTCGATGAGCAGGAAGTTCTGTCCGTTCCAGTCGCAGAGCAGCTCTTTGCGGTCGCGCGTGACGCCCGATGTCTCGTGCACAACCGCGGCGCGGCTGCTGGTCAGCCGGTTGACCAGGGTGGACTTGCCGACGTTGGGAAAGCCGACAACGGCCACCCGGCCGGCCAAGGGCGCGCTACCTTCCGGCGCCGGCTGGTCGCTCTTGTCTCTTCTTCTCACAGGCCTACCTCACCGCTCTCAGTCCCGCGGCGGCACGGTCAAACCGCGTGGCCGCCCCTGAGCCTGGACCTCGCCCAGCCACTCCCAGAGACGATGGATCTCGCGGGCGATCTCCGCCGTCGCCTCGCGGTAGCCCTTGCTGTTGGCGGGAAGCCCGGTAAAGCTCATCGGCTGGCCCCAGGCGAGAGTCACCGGATGAAAGTTCCAGCCCTTCCAGGACTCGCTGCCGCGGACGGCCGCGGGCAGCACCGGCACGTTCTCCTGCAGCGCGACCATCGCGGCGCCGGGCATCGCCTCGCCGGGCACGCCCGTGCTCTGCCGCGTTCCCTCGATGAAGACTCCAAGCATCTCGCCGGCGCGGGCGACCTCGCGCATCCGGCGCACCGCCTCGCGGTCGGACTCGCCGCGGCGCACCTGGAAGGTGCCGAAAAGGCTGAGGAACTGGGACAGGCCCGGCACCCTCATCACCTCCCTCTTGGCCAGGAAGTAGCAGCGGCGGGGGCAGACGCCGCCGAACGCCGGTGGATCGATCATCGAAAAATGGTTGGCGGCAAGAACGAGCCCACCCTCGAGCGGCACGTTCTCTTCCCCGTAGGAGCGCACGCGCCCCAAGACGCAAGCAAGCCTCCCGACCGTCCCCTTGCCGAACGCCTCGCGCCGCGGCGTGTAGCCCCACAGGTATTCCTTCTTCTCCGCCACGGTCACCTCCGGCTCGAAAGCTTTTCAGTCACGAGCGTCTCGATCTTCGCCACGACCTCTTCGACTCTCAAATTGGTGGTATCGATATGCACCGCGTCCGGAGCGGGCAGCATCTGCGGCGCGTCGGCATCGTCGCGTCGGTGCATCTCGGCGGCCAGAGTCTCGGCGACGCTGCCCGGGCGCTCGGCCAGCCGGCGCCCGGCACGCACCGCTTCGTCGGCGACGAGATAGACCTTGACCTCTGCGCCCGGTACGACCACGCGGCCGATGTCGCGGCCCTCGATCACCGAGTCGCCGAGCGCGGCCAGCTCGCGCTGGCGCTCGCGCATCAGCTCGCGCACCTCGGGCTGGCGCGAGACCGGTGAGACGACGCGATCGACCTCGGGCCGGCGGATCTCCTCCGTTACGTCGATTCCACCTATCTCCGTGTGGCCCGCGCTGTCGAAGTCGATCGGGTTGGCGCGCCCGAGCTCTGCCAGCGCTACTCCGTTCTCGGGATCGACGCTGCGCTCGCAGGCCAGCCAGGTCAGGGCGCGGTACATGGCGCCAGTGTCGAGATAGCGGTAGCCGAGCTCGGCCGCGAGGGAGCGCGCCACGGTGCTCTTTCCGGCCCCGGCCGGCCCATCGATCGCAATGATCACAGTCGTCGCCTCAGCTTTCCTCGGGGACGAAGTCGCGCCTGGCGACCTCGTCCAGAAGCTCGAAGAAGTCGGGGAAGCTTACTGCGACGCAATCGGGATCATCGATCTCGACTCCCTCGCGCGAGAGCACGCCGGCGATCCCGGCCAGCATGGCGATGCGGTGATCGCCACGGCTCTCGACCAGCCCACCCTTGAACCGTGTCGGGACACCTCGCACCCAGAAGCCATCGGACTCTGCGTTGACATGGGCGCCGAGCCCACGTAAAGCCTCGGTCGTCGTCTCGATCCGGTCGGATTCCTTGGCCCGCAGCTCCTCGGCGCCGCGCACGCGGCTGATGCCGTGCGCCATCGACGCTGCCAGAGCGAACAAAGGAAGCTCGTCAACCACGTTCGGAACCTCGTGCGACTCGATCGTCGTCGCCGTCAGCTCAGACGAGCGAATCCCGAGGCTGCCAACCAGCTCGCCGCCCGAAGAGCGGCGATCGTAGACCGTCGTTCGAGCGCCCATGCGCTCGAGCACATCGAGGAAGCCAATACGCGTCGGGTTCAAATTCACGTCGTGGATGCGCAGCTCGGAGCCGACAAGCAGCAAGGCACCGACCAGGAAGGGCGCCGCCGAGGAAAAGTCGCCGGGGATGTCGATGTCGAGCGGCGGTATGCTCTCGACCGGCCAGACGCTGATCTCGCTGCCCTCGCGGCGCACGCGCACGCCAAGCGAGGTGAGCATGCGCTCGGTGTGGTCACGGGTCGGCACCGGCTCGACCACCGTCGTCGGGCCACTATGAGCGAACAGGCCGGCGAGCAGGATCGCCGACTTCACCTGGGCGCTGGCCACGGGCAGCACGTAGCTGGTCGGCTCGAGCGATCCGCCCGTGATGGTCACCGGCGCCGAGCCGTTCGTCGTCTCTACCTCCGCGCCCATCTGTCTGAGCGGGATGGCAACGCGCTCGTGTGGTCGGCTTGTGATTTGTTCGTCGCCGGTCAGGACGAAGCGATCTTCCTGACCGGCGAGCACACCGGAGAGGAGTCTGAGCAACGTGCCGGCGTTACCACAGTCGATGGGATGGTCGGGCGGGCGCAGTCCGCGCAGGCCGACGCCTTCGATCCTGATCGTGCCCGGGCTGGGCTCGCTTACGCCGGCGCCGAGCTCGCGCACGGCGTCGAGCGCCACGTCGGTGTCGGCCGCGTGCCCGAAGCCGCGGATCTCGCTCACACCGTCGGCAATCGCGGCCAGCAGTGCGGCCCGCTGACAGAGCCCCTTGACGCCCGGCACGGCGATATCGCCGACCAGCGCCGCCGCCGGCTCCACCCGCCTCAAGCGTCCTCCTCGAGGATGTCCGAGATGACGACGCCGTATCCCTGGCCTGTGAGTAGATCGGCCGCCCTGTGCGCCTCGCTCTCACCGGCGATCACGATCGAGAGCGAGCCGCCGCGGTCGGGCGAGACGTGCTGCATCTCCAGGTCTTCGATGTTGATCCGCTCGGCGCCCAGCACCTGGGTGATGCCGGCCAGCACCCCCGGCTGGTCGGCCACGTGCACGCGCAGGCGGAAGAGCCCACCCGCGTTTGGATAGACGTCGGCCAACAGGTTGCGGCGGTAAGTCCCGGCCTCGCTGATCCATTCGGCGACAAAATCCGCGTCGGCGGAGGCGAGTGCGTCCTCCAGCTGCTCGATCAGGCGCCGGTGCTCGGCCAGTGCCTCGCGCAGCGGGTCTGCGTTCTCGAGAAAGATGTCAACCCAGATGTTCGGGTTGGCTCCGGCCACGCGCGTCATGTCGCGGAGCGAACCGCCGGCGCTGGCTAGCGGCTCGTAACCATCGATGCGAGTCTCGCCGGCCTGATTGACGAGCAGGTTAGAGAGCGCGTGCGGCAGGTGGCTGGTGAGCGCGACGAGGCGGTCGTGGGCTAGGGGGTCGATCGCCACCGGCAGGGCGCCGAGCGAGGCCACGAAGCCGTGCAGCACGCGGTAGCGGTCGGGATCGGTGCCGGCCAGCGGAGTCAGAAACCAGGTCGCGCCCGCGAAGATGTCGGCACTCGCATAGCCCGGCCCGCTCGTCTCCGACCCGCAGACGGGATGGCCGCCGATGAAGCGATTGTCGTCGGCGGCGGCGGCGCAGACGGAGCTCTTGGTGGAGCCGACGTCGCTCACCGTGCAGGTCTCGCTCACCAGCCCGAGCAGCTCGAGCACGCGCCCCGGCAGGTCGGCCACCGGCGCGGCGACCATCACCAGCTCGGCGTCGGCGACCGCCTCCTCGAGCGTCGTAGCTGCGCGACCGACGGCGCCGCGCTGAAGTGCGATGCGCAGCGCATCCGAGTCCGGATCGAAGCCGGCAATCTGCTCGACGCCGGCCCGCTTCGCCGCCAGCCCGACCGAAGCCCCGATCAGGCCCGTGCCGACGATCGCCAGGCGCGAGATTCTCGTTCCCGCCTGGCCTTCTCGCGATGCCGCTGATGTTCCCATTTCCAGCAAGTCTAGTGGCGATACCAGGTTGGTCCCCGGGTGCTCCGGCTTCTCAGGAATAATCCCCGACGATGAAGATCTTTTCCGGCATCCAGCCCACCGGCGCCAAGCACCTCGGCAACTACTCGGGCGGCTTTCGCCAGTACGCCGCCACCCAAGATCAGGGTACGGCCTTTTTCTGCATCGTCGACCTGCACTCGATCACCGTCGCCCACGATCCGGAGGACCTGCGGGAGCGAACGCTCGACCTGGCCGCGCTGATGTTCGCCACCGGGCTCGATCCCGAGCGCTCGACCGTATTCGTGCAGAGCCACGTGACGGCCCACGCCGAGGCGGCCTGGCTGCTCGGCTGCGTGGCCAGCTACGGCGAGCTGCAACGGATGACGCAGTTCAAGGACAAGGCCGGCAAGCAGACGTCGGTCTCGGCCGGCCTGTTCATCTACCCGGTTCTGATGGTCGGGGACATCCTCCTCTACCAGACCGACATCGTCCCGATCGGCGACGACCAGCGCCAGCACCTGGAGCTCACGCGCGATGTGGCCGAGCGCTTCAACTCCCGCTTCGGCGAGACCTTCACCGTGCCGAAGGGCGTCTACCCCGAGGCCGGGGCGCGGATCATGGATCTGCAGCAGCCCGAGAACAAGATGTCCACTACCGGCGGCAACCCGCAGGGAACGATCTACCTGCTCGACCCGCCCGAGGTAGTGCGCAAGAAACTGAAGACGGCCGTGACCGACTCCGGGCGCGAGATCGTCCACGACTCGAACGAGAAGGCGGGCATCTCGAACCTGATCGAGGTCATGACCGTAGCCACGGGTGAGACGATCGCCGAGGTCGAGAAGCGCTACGTCGGCGCCGGCTACGGACAGTTCAAGAGCGACGTCGGCGATGCCTTGGTCGAGTTACTGGAGCCGATTCAGGCGCGCTTCCGCGCCTTGCGCGACGATTCGGCCGAGCTCGAGCGGATGCTGGCAATCGGCGCCGCCAAGGCGAGAGAGGTTTCGGCCCCAACACTGGAGAAGATGTACGACCGGATGGGTTTCACCCGACCAAAGGGAGTGTGACGAGATGCTGATCTCGACCATGAACGATGTGCCAGGTCACCAGGTCACCGAGGTGCTCGGTGAGGTGTTTGGGCTGACGGTGCGGGCACGCAACATCGGCGCCCAGATCGGCGCCGGACTCAAATCGATCCTCGGCGGCGAGCTGAAGGGGATGACCAAGCAGCTGGTCCAGAGCCGCCAGGACGCGATCGCCCGCTTGACCGAGGAGGCCGAGGCGATGGGCGCGAACTGCGTTCTCGCCATGCGCTTCGATGTCTCCGATCTCGGCGGGAATACGATGGCGAGCGAGATCTGCGCCTACGGCACCGCGGTGAAGATCAGCTAGGCCCGCAGCCCGAAGCGATAGGTGAGATTGGGCGCCCGCGCTGAGCGGGCGCCTTTCGTTAGCGCGACTTGGCTAGAGATTGCGTCTCAACCCGCTTCGGAGGCGAGCCCGGTCAGCTTTTGCAAAGTCTCGACCTCACTCCGGTCGAGCGCCCGCCATTTCCCCGGCGCCAGCCCGCTCAGGTCGAGCCCCGCGTAGCGGCTGCGGCGCAGGCGCACGACCTGGCAGCCGACGGCCGCACACATCAGCTTGACCTGGTGCTTGCGACCCTCGTGGATGGAGAGCTCGATCAGCTTCGGCCCCAAGCGGCGCGCTTTGGCCGGCGCGGTGCGCCCGTCTTCGAGCTCGATCCCTTCGGCCAGCGCGCGGAGCGCCTCGCCCGTCGGCTCGCGCTCGACCTCCGCCTCGTAGACCTTCTCGACCTCGTAGCGGGGATGGGCGAGGCGGTGCGCCAGCTGGCCGTCATTGGTGAGCAGAAGCGCCCCGGTCGTATCGGCATCGAGCCTGCCGACCGGAACTACGCGCGGATCGCCCGGCACCAGCTCGACGACCGTGCGCCTGCCCTGCGGATCGCTGGCCGTCGTCACCACACCGGCCGGCTTGTGCAGGAGCAAATAGGTGAGCTTCTGCTTCGCGACCGGCTTGCCGTCCACTTCCACCCGATCGCGCGCGGCGACGAAGGTGTTCAGCTGCCCGGGCGCGCCGTTCACGAGCACGCGACCGGCCTTGATCAGCTCGTCGGCGCCGCGGCGCGAGGCGATACCGGAGCGAGCGAGATAGGCGTTCAGGCGCATGCTCTACGAATACTCGCTTTTTCCGTCGGCAGGTGCCGTTACTGTTAGTTAACGGATGCTCGAACCGTTGCTCCGATTTCACTACCTCGGCCATTCGTCGTTCGTTCTGCGCTTCGCGGACGGCGTCTCGGTTCTCACCGACTACGGCAAGTCGAACGCCTTCGGGCTCGAGAGCCCGATCCACGATCTCGGCGACCTCCACCCTGATGTCGTCCTCTACTCGCACCACGACGAAGATCACGACCGTGGCGACGAGTTCCTCGGCGCCACGATTCTCGACGGGGCGCACCTGCACGAGGAGGTCGGTTTCGACGACATCGTCTTCGAGCCGATCAAGACGCGCGAGAACGCGCCGGGCGACAACACGAGCTTCCTGATCGGATTCGAAGGCCTGAGGATTCTCTTCGCCGGCGACTGCCAGGGCGAGATCGAGGCGATTGACCAGGCGGCGGAGCTAGAGCGACTCGAGACAATCTTCCCCGGGCGGATCGACCTCCTCTTCCTGCCGATCGACTGGACGCATCCGATCGCGGCCAAAGCCGCCGCCTTCGTCGAGCTGGTGCGACCGCAGACGGTCATTCCGATGCACTACTGGAGCAAGCAGGCGAAGAGCGACTTTTTCGCGGCGCTGGCCGAGAAGAACGAGCCCGGGAGGAGGCAGTTCCTGATCGAAGAGCCAGGTCGCCCGGACTACGCGATCGAAAGCGTCGCCAGGAGCGACGACGTGATCAAGGCGATCGGTCTCGAGCCCGGCCCCTGGCTGCCGGCCGTTTCGTAAGCTGTGTCTGGGCAAGAAGATAACCGCTCTCGAAGGGGATGATTGACGTGCTGGTCGCAGCTGGAGTAGAGGTGCTTGATCTCAAATGGGATCAGTTCGGAACGCCCAGCTGGGTGCATCCGACGCTTGTGTGGGACGAGAAGGAGGACGTTCTGATCGACGCCGGCTTTCCCGGCCAGCTCGAGCAACTGCGTGAAGAGATCGAGCGAGCCGGAGTCTCCGCCGAGCGCCTGACGAGGTTGATCTTCACCCACCAGGACATCGACCACATCGGCGGTAGCAATGCTCTACTCGCCCTGAATGAGCGGATCGAGGTGCTGGCGCACGAGCAGGACGCGCCCTACATCCTCGGCGAGAAGCCTTTGATCAAATTCAGCCCCGAGCGGCGGGCCCAGATAACCGAGCTCATGTCGTCCCTACCCGAGCAGCAGCGCCGGAAGGTCCTCGAAGGATTCGAACACCCCAACTCGAGAGTCGACCGGACGCTCACGGACGGCGAGAGGCTTCCCTACTGCGGCGGCATCGTCGTCATTCACACGCCCGGGCACACCCCCGGACACGTCGTGCTCTACCTCGAGTCGAGCAAGGTGCTCGTGGCCGGCGACGGGCTGAACATCTCGGAGGGCCGCCTGACCGGCCCCGGCCCCCGGATGACCCCCGACCTCGGCCAGGCCACCCGTTCGCTGAAGAAGCTGGCCGCATACGAGATCGAGACCGTCGTCTGCTACCACGGCGGCGTCTATTCAGGCCGCGACGTGAACGCACGCATAGCCGAGTTGGCCAAAGAGCTTCCTCCCGTTGGCTAGGTAGCGATCTAGCTCGCCTCCTGTTCTAGAAGCTCACTTTCCGGAGTAGGAGCGCCTCCTTGCCCACCCACCACCCCCCACCCAC